>JAVRBV020000164.1:0-19223 GCA_034531095.2 Nostoc sp. CreGUA01
GGGAGTGTGGGGAGTGTGGGGAGATGGGGAGATGGGGAGATGGGGGAAAGAGAATTAATGCTTCCCCATCCTCCCACACCTCCCACACCTCCCACACTTCCCGCACTTCCTGCTTGCCCCATTCCCTACTCCCCACTCCCCACTCCCAATAATTAAGAACTCAACAAATTTTCTGGTATCACAATCAAGGTGGTGCCTTCTCTCCTGACCACATAAACTCTTTGATTGGGCGCTATGCTGAATTTGTCATCGTCACATCGTGCTTGCCAAGAATTTCCCTCGTACAGTACTCGCCCTGTTTTCCCAGGTGGAATTTCTGTGAGGGTTTCAGCTATGACTGCATCTTGAATTTTTGACTTGCGTCGTCGCGGTTGCAAAAAGCGACGAGAAAGCACAATTAGTGTTATGGAAAGCAACAGCCAAACCACAACTTGCAACCATAAACTTGTCAAACCGACTCCAGACAGCAGCGCCACGATAAAAGCGCTAATTCCCATCATGAAGGCGACGAACGCCGATGGTAAGAACAGTTCCATTAAACAGAGAACTGCTCCTGCAAGAAGCCAAATTAAAGTAAAACTTGGCATAGCGCTATCCTAAGACTCTACATTGACGTAAATACATTTATACGATTAGATACACCCAGACGTAGGCTATTAACGGAAAGCAAAATTTGGTTTTTTTACCAATAATTTTGATTAATTTCAGTAACAAGGTGTAGCCAGGGGTACACAAGTTCAGTCTATTCTAGCCTTCAAGTTGTTGGCAGCTAAATTTAATCGAAATTCATGAGTTGATTTGTTTCTTAAATTTATACCCTTATGATTTTTACTCAATCAATAATTTATTGTATAAATACGAACTGTGAACATCCCATTAATCCTAATGAAAATACTGTTTGTGCTAGTTGTCAAACTCCCCTAGTTCGCCGCTATCTTCGGGCTGTTGGCTCATTGGCTGCCAAAATACCACCAGGTATAAAAGTAGCAAATAGATATGAGGTAATTAAGTATCAAGTTTGGCTGGATACTCAACCAGGACTGTTGCCAGATGTACCTGAGGAATTACCAAAAGCTGTAATTCCTTATTTACGGTTATATCAAGAACGGTTACATTTACCCCAGGTTTATGGGTTTGCTAGTGATGTTGACGAGGGTGCAAGTGATATTCTCTTATTAGAAAATGTGCCGATAGATGAAACGGGACATATTTTCCCAGCTATTGCCCAGGCATGGGAAGAAGCAACGGCGGTACGACAAGTTTATTGGCTGTGGCAAATTCTCCAGCTTTGGACACCTTTATCAGAATGGGGACTTAGCCGCAGTTTATTAGTACGAGAGAATTTGAGAGTCCAAGGTTGGTGTGTGCGACTGTTGCAACTCTACGAAACCCCAGCAGATGAGAAGCTGAGTTTACAGAATTTAGGACTGTGTTGGCAGCCTTGGGTGGCGTCTGCAAAAACATCCATAGCCAAACGGTTGCAGGATATAGTGCGGCAGATGTGTGAAACTCAGGTGGAGTTAGATGCGATCGCTACTCAACTCAATCATTTATTATTAGCATCTGCGGCAGAGTTACCTTTAAGTCTCAAGGTAGCAGGTTCCACAGATACCGGACTAGTAATGCCGCAAAATGAAGACACTTGCTATCCTAATGGTTTTAGTGACTTGGGCGATCGCTTACTACCTCACTTGTCGATTGTTTGCGATGGTATTGGGGGACATGAAGGCGGTGAAGTTGCTAGCCGGTTAGCAGTGGAGTCTGTGAAGTTGCAAATTCGCGTTTTGTTAGCGGAGGTTGCAGCACAAAATCAACTTGTATCACCAGAGTTGTTGCAAGAACAACTAGAAGCAAGCTTGCGGGTGGTGAATAATGTGATTTCTGTTCGCAATAATGAGCAAAAACGCCAAGGCAGAGAACGCATGGCGACAACCATCGTCATGGCTGTGCAAGTTCCACAACGAATTGAGACTATTTCTGGCTCGCAATCAAGCAATGGCCATGAATTATACTTAGCTAATGTGGGCGATAGTCGTGCTTATTGGATTACTTCTAACTATTGTCAGCTATTAACAATCGATGATGATGTGGCAACGCGGGAAGTACGTTTTGCTAAAAGCTTGTATCGCAAGGCACTTTTAAGACCAGATGCCACTGCTTTAACTCAAGCTTTGGGAACAAGAGATGCTGAATCTTTGCGTGTGCGGATTCAGCGTTTGATCGTAGAAGAAGATGGTATTTTGCTACTGTGTTCTGATGGTTTAAGCGATCGCAACTTGGTAGAACAATTTTGGCACGATTATGCCAAACCTGTGTTGATGGGTGAAATCACAGTTGAAGATGCTGTCCGCAATTGGATTAATCTGGCAAACGAAAAAAATGGGCGTGATAATACCTCGGTGGTTCTGACTTATTGCCGTGTCTCCCCAGAATATTTAGCAGTTGTTACTCCCACGCCAGTAGAAATTATAGAAGCAGAAATAGAAGAACTAGAGGAATTACAAGAACTAGAAGAAGAACCAACTGCTTTTACAGAAAGTTCCCAAGCGTTACTAGACTTGGATTTAGATTTGGATATTTCAGAGGAACCAGTTACAACCCCTACAAGCCCAGAAATTCCACCAACTTTAATCGAAAAACCGAAGTTGCGTCAGCGTTTGGTAATACTGGGGGGAATTTTGGTATTGCTTGCGGGGGGTACAAGTCTGGGATTATTTGCTTGGTGGCAAATTAACCCTCAAGGCTTTGAGCAAATGTGTCGGCAACTTCCCCAAAGAGTACAGCAAGTGTGTTCGGGTGGAAAATAGGGCATTGCCCGTATCTCTCACAAGCACTATCCTTGGAACGATAGCGGCTATCCTTGGAACGATAGCGGCTATCCTTGGAACGATAGCGGCTATCCTTGGAACGATAGCGGCTATGCTCGGAACAATAGCGGCTATGCTCGGAACAATAGCGGCTATGCTCGGAACAATACCGGCTATGCTCGGAACGATAGCGGCTATGCTCGGAACGATAGCGGCTATGCTCGGAACGATAGCGGCTATGCTCGGAACGATAGCGGCTATGCTCGGAACAATAGCGGCTTCGCTGGCGTTGCATATTTGCGGGATGAATTCAGACTTCTAGACAAAGCTGAAGGTTAATTCTTTGCGCCTTTGCGTGAGAAAAAGCACTACAGATAAATCTACATGACTTTGGGAAGCGCGATCGCTAGCTATTTATGTAAATTGTAAAATGTTCATGATTTTACTGAAAATCTTATAGCCACCACGGAGGTCATAGGATAATGGAAAAGTGGTGACTTTGAGGAATTGAGATGACCGATCCAGTAACTACCATCGCAGCAGGGGCAATTCTCAACCTCGCATTTCAGGAATTTGCTAAGTCGGGGGCTGGGGAAGTGGCGAAGAAGACTGTAGGCGGGGCGATTTCCTTGGCCAAGGGGCTACGGGATAAAATCACTGCTAAATTTAAAGGAAATGCCAAAGCAGAAGCAGCGATCGCAGCAGTAGAAACAGACCATTCTCCAGCAGCGCTGAGCAAGTTGGAAGTCTATTTAGATGATGCCATGGCCGATGATACTGTATTTGCGACGGAGTTACGGCAGATGGCGCAGCAGATTATTAATATTCAAAATCAAACTACCTCCAATCGGGAGTATAAAAACTACGGGCGCGACCAAATCAATATTGAAAAAATTGAAGGCAATCCCAGGATTGGCGGGTCATAGGCATGGGAAAACGGGGTAGGCGGGGGTATGGCAACCAAGGACGCGACCAAATTATTATCGAGCAGGTGGATGGCGATGTACTGCTCAAGTCACAAGAAACGGTGCGTCCTTCCGCCGAATGGGACTTGCTAGCAACAGTCAAACAATGGGTTGAATCCAGACTTGAGGGACAACTGCACCATGCTGTCAGGCTAAATTTGCAAAAGGAGACGCAGCCGCAACAGGTTCGTCCTTGGGGCATGGAGATGAAGGTAGCGATCGCTCAACCAAGTCGGCTATTGTCACCGGAAACGACTATCGGGGAAGTGTTTGACCAATGTTCGGGACGGTTACTGATTTTGGGCGAACCAGGGGCAGGTAAAACCACAAGCTTGCTTGACCTAGCTGTAGAACTACTGCAAAGGGCAAAGGACGATCCCCAACAGCGCATTCCTGTTCTGGTGGATCTTTCCGATTGGCAACCAATTACATCTCAATCAAATTCCAGGCAGAGTAGGGCTACATCTAGATTCCGGGGATTTTCCCAGAAAAATCTCTCTGAGTCTCTTCCCGAACAAGCCCCCGTTTGGTCGATCGCCAATTGGCTGGCTACCAAGGTGCGAGAGAGATATGGCTTTTTGCCACGCCAAATTAACCAATGGCTAGAAGAGAAACGGTTAATACCCTTGCTGGATGGACTGGATGAAGTGCGCCCAGAGTATCAGCAGGATTGCGTGCGGGCAATTAACGAGTGGTTAAAATCAGATTTGCGTCCCAGACAGGTAGCATTGTGCTGTCGGCGCGAACAGTATGAGGCTTATACTCAAAAGCTGGAACTCGATGGAGCCGTTTATCTTCAAGACTTGACGGATGAACAGATCGAGACTTTTTTGGCAGAGACGAACCAAAATGAACTCAAACACAGCTTGGTGGCAGATGCGAATTTCCTGGCGCTGATTCGCAGACCGTTGTTACTGTCAATAGCGGTACTTGCCTATAAAGAACTAGACCCAACCCAGTGGCGACAAGCGACTTCGGGGGGCGATCGCTTAAATCTACTGTTAGATGCCTATGTGCGACGGATGCTGACACAGGATACCCCTAGCCGCGCCTATCGTTACGGAAAGATTCCTAACCCCGAACAGAGTCAGAAGTGGCTGGAAATTCTGGCTTTAGAGCTTTTGCAAGAATCAGAAACCGAGTTTTTGATCGAGGAAATTGGAACAACATGGCTGTCAACAACCCTTCAAAAATGGCTATTTACTATTTTTGCCGTAATTTGTTGGGGGCTAATCGTTGCTGTAAGTTTTTGGGGGCTAATCGTTGCTGTACGTTTTTGGGGACAATTCTATAGGTTGATCGATCTACCTCGGATTGGGTTTAGCTCTTGTTTTTGGCTCGGATTGGTGATTGGCTCTTTGTATGGCTTGGTGCCTGGAATATGTGTCTTAACAAATTTGCCACACATACAATTAGTTTTTGGACGTATCGAAATCTCAGTGTCAAGTCTCAAGGCACAAAAACTATTACGCAAGCTGTCGTCTTGGAAGACTATATTAGTCCCTACTCAAATTAGAGTACTAATTAATAAATTGAATGAACTAACCATCTCAAGATGGTGCTTCGACTTTGAACAGTGGCGCTTCAAAATTAAAACTCTATCAGTGCCAAATCAAGGAATTAGGAATTTGTGGCGAAATGCAATCCCGATTACGTTAATATTTGTGCCCTTGCATACCTTAATACTCTGTCTTGTACTACGTTCAACGTCTTCTGTTAATAACATTGTGCTAATTTCCCTGTCCATAGCTCCCCTACTATGGATTGATCTGGGAGGGGGATATGTCTGCATCTATCATTTTCTAGTGCGTTTATCTTTGTATTGCACTAACTCGATCCCTTGGGACTATGCTCGTTTTCTCAACTATGCTACAGAACGGCTATTGCTTCAGCGTGTTGGTGGTCGCTATCGCTTTATACATGACTTGTTAAGGCACTCTCTTGCTCTACATAGAATCGACACCCATCCACACCTAATTAGTTCTCAAGTTTTCTTTCGTTGCGGCGAAAGCTACCGTTCAATGAAGGAGTATGATAAAGCATTGCAAAACTTTGATCGCGCCATTGAACTTAACCCCAAATATGTTGAGGCGATAGTAGGTCGAGGCCGTACTTATTATTTAATGGGACGCGACAAGGAATCGTTGCAAGACTTCGACCGCGCTATTGAACTTAACCCCAAAGAGGAATGGGCGATCCATCGAGGCATTACGTACCACTTGATGGAACGCTACGAGGAAGCACTACAAGATTTCAACGACGCCATTGAAATTAACCCCAAAGATGAGCGGGCGTTCGCAACTCGAGGCAGTACCTATAGCTCAATGGAACGCTATGACCAAGCGCTGGAAGATTTCAATCGCGCCATTGAACTTAACCCCAAATATGAGTGGGCGATCGCAGAGCGAGGCAAAACCTATCGCTTAATGGAACGCTACGACCAAGCGCTGCACGACTACAATCACGCCATTGAACTTAACCCCAAATATGATTGGACGATCGCAGGTCGTGGCGAAACCTATCGCTTGATGGAACGCTACGACCAAGCACTGCAAGATTTCAACCGCGCCATTGAACTTGACCCCAAATATGATTGGGCGATCGCACATAGAGGCATAACCTACCACTTAATGGAACGCTACGAAGATGCGCTGCAAGACTTCAACCGTGCCATTGAACTTAACCCCAAATATGATTGGGCGATCGCACATCGAGGCTATACTTATTTCTTGATCGAACGCTACGAAGATGCGCTGCAAGACTTCAACCGCGCCATTGAACTTGACTCTAAAGATGATTCCCACCGATACCTTCGTGCCATTGTCTACCTCGCCCTCCAGCAAGCCAATTCCGCCGAAGCTGATTTAAACATTGCCATCGAAATCGCCCAGCAAAAACACACCGAAAAACCAGACAATTACGAAAACACCTTCGACCTAGCACTGTATCATCTCGTTGCAGGCAATCCCTCAAGCGCCCAAGAGTTATATCAGACTGCACTTGAGCAGACCCATTTGCAATCCAAGATCCGAAATGCCATTCAATATTTGAAGGATTTGCTGCGGGTGTTTCCTGAAAATATCCATGCCCAGCAAGTAAAAGCACTGTTGGAGAAGAAACTGAAATTGCATTAACGTGAATTCGATGGCGCTAAAAAATGGTAATTTACGCATTATGTGGATTAGACGCTAAAACCCTTGATTTATCGTTGTAGAGACGTTGCACTGCAACGTCTCTACAGGGCGGGCTGTTGTGGAATAAGCGTTTGAGCTTAAGTTGACACCAATGATAGCTATGCGCCCCTACGACGGGATAAGTACTAATGCAAAATTAAATATACATTTGTCATTGCGAATGAAGCGAAGCGGAATGAAGCAATTCGCTTGCGTCTCGTAGAGAAGAGAAGGGTACGTAGCGATAGCGAAGTGAAGTAATCGCAGAATCCTTGCGATTGCTTCGTTCCACTTCGTTCCACTCGCAATGACATATCACAAGTAATTTACCGGACATGATATAACCACTTATTTTTTTAACTGGAAGTCCCTTAGGAGTTCATTAACCGGAATTATTTGATCGTGCTACGATGAAAACATCGAACTGTACAGAGTTTCTGTACATCTTGAACAAAAATGTACTTAATTCAATTTAAAAGTACAAAGGGAGCTTTTAATACTTATGGTTTCAGCTACTTATACTTACACACAAGCAAGAGATCATTTCTCTGAAATATGCCAAAAAGTTACTTCAGAACGTGATTTTGTAATCATTACTCGCCGTAACGCTGAAGATGTAGCTTTAATAGCTCTTGATGAGCTTTATAGTCTTTTAGAAACTGCTCATCTTTTACGTTCCCCGCGCAATGCTGAACGTTTGCTAACGGCTTTAAATAGAGCTAAATCGGGAGTTGTAAAACCTCAAAATTTGGACGAGCTTCGTGAGGAGTTAGGATTTGACAAAAAAGAAGAACCTCAAAAACCAACCCAAAGAAGAAATTCCAGCAACTCCAAAAGAAAGAAGAACAGTGTTTCAACCTGAATTTTTAGAAGACCTAAAATTTTGGGTTGAAATGGATCGAAGAGTTGCCCTTAAAGCTTTGGATCTCGTCCAAGATATCTGCCGAGATCCTTTTAAGGGTAAAGGTAAACCTGAACCCTTAAAATATTTAGATCCTAATACTTGGTCGCGTCGATTAACACAGGAACATAGAATTGTATACCTTGTAAAAGATGATGAAATAGATTTTTTACAAGCTCGTTATCATTATTAATTATTAATTTATAGCGTTTCCCGACCTACTGAGGTACACCTGTAGGGGCACGGCACTGCCCATTGGTGTCAACTTAACGTGAAACCCTTGCCCAAATGCGTAGGCGTAGCCCGTCGTAGACATCGCTCACTTACCATCACGATCCGCGTTACCCCACCCCGGCTTTGCTAACGCAAAACCTCCCCTCCCCTTGGCAAGGGGAGGGGATTGAGGGGTGGGGTAAAACGCGCGTGGGACAAAGATTTGAGCTTAAGTTGACACCTATGGGCACTGCCGTGCCCCTACACCTGGCGATATAATGTTGTACCGCATCTGAATGGGAACTGCTATAGGACTTACCGAAGTGTCACAAAAAATTAAAATTTTTAGTTTTTAGTCAGGGCTGAAGCCCTGATTTTGAGGACTAAAGTCCTTACTACGAACTAAAAAAATAGCCAACTTCGCCTAATTTATCGAACCGCCAAGATGCCAAGAACGCCAAGAGTTCGTAGAGTTTGCGTAAGTCCCATAACACTTGATTAAAGTTGATGGCGATCGCTTTTATGACGCTTTGGTTTGGTTACACGTACCTCAATTTTAGCCCCTTGTCAAACTGTTTTCTGGAGTGCGATCGCAATTATTCGCACTCTCAACTCATTACCAATATGGAATAGTTAGACATTTATTATGGGTGAAAATTGGTGAGAGAGTTGACCTAAGGAACATCCTGGAGTGAAGATAAAAAGGTTATATGTCTTGCCAAAGCAGTCAGGACATCTGATATCGCTTGATTTTTTTTCGTTTCCCTGGTTTTCAGGTAAAAGCGGAGGGTGAGGGCGATACACATTAACGCGGCAAAAAACTTGGAGAAGTATGCGCGTATGGCTAAAACGTGCCTGGACGCTGAGGGTTCAATGCGTCGTCGCACCCCTATGAAGCGTCAAGAAATAGCTGATTAAATCAAATTTTGGGCGATTTAATCATATATTTTGTAGCAGATACTTGTGGAAAAGCAAATGCAAGGTGTAAATGTTGTTATGAAAGTTGGCGATCGCGTCCGCGTTAAAGATTCGGTGGTAGTCTATCATCATCCTGAACATCGGAATCAGGCTTTTGACATCAAAGGCACAGAAGGCGAAGTTATAGGTATTGCTACCCAATGGCGAGACAGACCCGTAAGCGCTAATCTGCCGATTGTAGTCCAGTTTAGTAAAAAGTTTAAAGCACATTTACGTGAAAATGAATTAGAAATCATCTAAATCATTCATCGGCGGCGAAACCACTGGAAAATATTCAGTTCGCCGCGCATTTTTTGTAGGTCTTGGCGGTTGCGTTCTGCTGTCGAGTAATACCATTCACAATAACGCCGAAACTCTGCCCGCGTCTGAACTTCATGATAAAACTGGTGAGTTGTTTGGTAAGTCGCAAAGCCTTCGTCAACTGGGGGCGGAGGCGATGGAATGATATGGGGTAAGTTTTTAGACATAAACTTAATTAAAGCCAACCGCGTAAGTAATAAACAAAAGAACCAATATACTCTTTTAAAGCGGTGGTAAATTGGTGCAGGTTATCGGTATCTGGTAATAAGTTCAGTATAGCGGCTTTGGGAGTGCTACCCAGTTCTTGGAGTTCGCCCTGGCTGACCAGAAAATCTGTCGGTGCAGGAATCACGTTAATACCTTGACGTTGAAAAATCTTCAGCGATCGCGGCATATGCATTGCTGAAGTTACTAATAATACTTGTTTGATGCCGCGGACTTCCATAATTTTGCGGACATTAACGGCATTTTCATAAGTATTTAAAGACTCAGGTTCCTCGACAATTGCCTGGGATGGAATACCGATAGATGTGAGGATTGTTGCCATATCTGCCGATTCTGCTGAACCGCTACCACGCCAATCGATGCGGCCGCCACTGAGGATGATTATAGGTGCTTTTTTTTGGCGATAAAGTTGGGCGGCGTAAATGACGCGATCGCCCGATTCACTCAAGTCAACGGTAGGTCTTGGCGGAAAAGCTGATTTGGTAGCACCACCCAAAACCACAATTGCTTCTGCATTGGGTATTTGGGCGGCTGGGAGATTTTGCCATTCTAGCGATCGCACCAGTGATTTCGCAATCCAAGCATTACCACAAAACAGCAGTAAAGTTAATGCTAGAGTAATGGCGATCGCTGCAATGCGCGGACGTTTCCACAATGTGACTAATGCTACTAACAAACTTACACAAGCTAGCCCTAGTGGATAAAAAAATAGTGGTAGTAATTTCGATAGATATAAAAACATATTAGAAAAATGGGGCATGGGAAGAGGACACGGGGACACGGGGACGCGGAGACGCGGGGACGCGGAGACGCGGGGACACGGGGACGCGGAGACGCGGGGACACGGGGACACTCTTAAGGAAGAGGATAGCGCAACAAGCGAAAGACTTATTGCAATTTGTCTCCCTCATCTCCCTCATCTCCCTCATCTCCCCATGCCCCATGCCCCATGCCCATACCCAATTACTACCTTTCCCAAAACCTGAAGTTAACACTTCCAGTATTACGACGGGAACGGCGGGTGGGTCTTCTTCTTTGGCGTTTGTTGATCCTTTCGTTGGATGGTTCAATATCAGTTTGTTGTGAGTCTTCAATTTGTAGTTGAGTTTTAGCTTCTTCCTTACTTCCCCACCAAGCAGTAATCCAACCTCCACCTAAAGCGGCTATTCCACCGAGGAAGATACTCATGGGTGCAGGATACCCCAAAAATACAAAGCCGAGCATAAAAAATAACCAATATTTCAGCCCTGCATCAACTCCATCAGAGGAAGCTACAGTTGGGGCTTGAGGACTATTGTTGGTTGCACTTGTAATCCAGCTTAAGATGAAACCCCCCAAAATTCCTAAGAAGATGCTCAGGGGTACTGCTGAGCCGGTCATGATTAATATAAATGTTAGAAATGCCCCAAATAATAGTTGAGAAAAAAAGCTGGGAGAAATCGTGAAAAAGTCGTTCTTTTTGTCTGCCATAAAGTCAATCAATTTTAGATTTTGGATTTGGGATTTTGGATTGAAACAGACTACTGTTGGGAGTTAAATTTTGGATTTTAGATTTGTTGGGCTTACTAAGAGCAAAGCATGTAAGCAAGTAGGCGAGAATAAATCAAAGTACATTAAGTAATGTAAAAAATCTGGGGGTTAGTTCGTAGTGAGGACTTTAGTCCTTATGAGAGGACTAAAGTCCTCACTACAAAACTTTAATCTAAAATCTAAAATTGCCACGGTCAAAAAAGCTATTGGGGAATTACTACTTTTAATTGTGCCTGTTGTGGTTGGGTTGTATCCAAAATCTTTACGTATGTTTTTTCTTCTTCAGTGAAGGGTTCAGCTTGTTTGAGTTGTGAGTCCAATAAATCAGCGGTGGCATCAGCAATATCGCCAGTGCGCTTATTCAAGCGCTCTTGTAAGACTTCTAGGGGTGCGGTGCATTGGATAATTTGGAGAGGAATTTGGTGTTTTTTAGCTTCAGCGATCGCTTCTTGTCGTAGGCGTTGTTTATCATACTTGGCATCTAAAATAACAGAAAAACCTTGATTAGCCAGTATAATCCCCAATGACAATAAGCGCCTGTAAGTTTTCTCAGTCATTTCGGGTGTATACAAATCATCGCCGCCTCTCTCCCACAGCGAAATTCCCCCTAAATGCTTCCGCACAGCATCGGAACGAAGGTGAATTGCTCCTAGTTCACGGGCTAAAAGTCTCGCTGTTGTACTTTTACCAGAACCAGACAACCCCGACATCAAAATTAGTTGTCCCTGTTTTGGTTTAGTATACTCCCAAGCCTGTTTGTAATATTCAGCAGCCGTTTTTGTCGCTTCTTGCTTCACCGCCGCAGGTACACTTGGATCGTCTAGCAAAAAAGAAGTTACCTTGGCTCGGACATAAGCTTGACGGCTTAAATACAAGGGCAGTAATTCTAAACCTTCCCAGTCTCCTGTTTGCTCAACATAAGTATTCAAAAACGCATTACCCAAATCTTTGCGCCCTCGCGCCTCCACATCCATCACCGTGAATGCCACATCATACATCACATCCACAAAGCGAAACGGCTCATTAAACTCAATACAATCAAACAGCAAGATTTTATCATGCCACAAAGCAATATTTCTCAGGTGTAAATCCCCGTGACATTCACGAATGTAGTCATTGTGAATTCTGCTAGCAAATAATTCTGGACGTTCGGCAAAAAACTTATCTGTATATTCCTTTGTTTGTGTAAACTGCGCCTGAGTTTGGGGACCACCGATATACTTTTCAGTTTGCTGATAGTTCTCATCAAAGGCAGCCCGGACATTTGACACCTCACCAAAACCGCCAATATAATCATTCGTCTGCGCGTGAGCATGGTATTGAGCCACCACCCGTCCCAACTCATCTAAGTGTGTTTCATTTAACTTACCCTGTTCAAAAAATGTGCTTAATAACGACTCTTGGGGAAACTGACGCATTTTCAGCACATATTCTGCCGCTTCTCCAGTTCCCCCTAGCTGGTATTGTTCTCCTACCAGGGTTATGGGCAAAACTTCCAAATATAGCTCACCTGCTCCCCGTTGATTTAACCGTAACTCTTCCTGACAAAAATGCTGGCGCTTCTCTAAAGTCGAAAAGTCCAAAAACCCAAAATTAACTGGTTTTTTTAACTTATAAGCGTAATCCCCAGTCAGTAGTACATAAGAAACGTGAGTTTGAATGAGTTGAATAGATTCTGTTACCTCATGGGGATAAAATCCAGGCTCCAACATTTGCTCAATTAAAGCCGGAAGAGTTACTTCTGTCATCTCTTAGCCTCTGCGGTTCAAATACAAAAAAACCAGGAGTTTCCCCTGGTGACATCAAAAATTATTACATAGTTTACCGAATGGCACTAAGAAAAGCTCTAAGCTATGCAGAATTGATGCTTAAAATAAGTCTGCTGCATCAATTAATTCAAAAAATTGCGAAATTTGTTTATAAATAATATGGGCAAAAGGCTGTTTTCAGCTACAAAACAATCAACAATTTGTGCAGATTCTTGTCTCAAAAATAAAAGACCGGATTGCTCAATACGAACAATACGGTCTGAGGTTTATTTTATAGACTGGGTAGAGAGGTCTTGAACCCCACAATTTTTCGCTATTCAAATAGATGTAGAGACGTTGCAATTACTACTTTCTACCAGCTGCATCGTTCTATGAGTGCGTGCCTCAAGAGGGTGGTTCACTTTCACTCTCTTCTTCCGCAGCAGCATTGATTTGTGGTGGCAAAACGCTAACAAGAACTCGCTCTGATTCAGCTAGAGGTGTCACACCTTGAGGAAAAGATATATCACTGATATGCAAGTTGTCTCCAATTTTCAGGTTAGTGACATCAATATCAATGAACTCTGGGATGTTCTCAGGCGCACAACTTACTTGCAATTCGGTAACAACAGTGTCTAAGACACCACCTTCTTGTTTAACACCAACAGGCTCTCCCACGAAACGCAGCCGTACTTCCACATTTGTGTTACCGTGACCTGCAACTGCAAAAAAGCTGAGGTGGTAAGGCGTACCCTTTGCTGGATGAACTTGAAGTTCCCGGATTAGAGCTTTGCCGCGCCAAGGTACATCGGTAATGTTTAAATCAATCAAAGTGTTGTTGACTGATGCTCTTTTGAGCAAACGCTCAACAGTTTTGGCATTAATGGTCAAAGAGATTGATTCTGTACCCTTGTGACCGTATAAATTTGCTGGGATTTCTCCAGAACGGCGCAAAGCTTTGGGCTTGCTACCTTCTGGTCGCTTTTGACATTCGACTGTAATCGCCATAGAAGTTGTTGTTTTTAATTAGAGTTAGGAGTTGGGAGTTAGGAGTTAGGAGTTAGGAGTTTTGATTTAATTACTCACTCCTCACTCTTAACTCTTAACTTTTAACTAAGCACTGAGCAAGGTAGCAGGTGTACCGTCGGCGTGCAATAAAGCACGTTTGGGGCCGTGGATGGGGTCTTCTACGATGATGGTTTGATCGCGGCTAGCTCCTAGTGAAACGATCGCAATCGGGACTTCCATCAATTCTGCTAAGAATTTTAGATAATCCAGCGCCTGTTGTGGCAAGTCTTCCAAGGTGCGGCAGTGGCTTGTTGACACTTGCCATCCTGGTAAGGTTTTATAGATGGGGCGACATCTGGCAAATTGACGGGAACTGGTGGGGAAGTGTTCGCTGCGATCGCCGTCTATTTCATAGGCGACACAAACTTGGATTTCTGCTAATTCATCGAGGACATCCAGTTTGGTCAGTGCCATACAGTCCATGCCGTTAATTCGCACGGCATAACGACCGATGACGGCATCAAACCAGCCGCAGCGCCGCTTGCGTCCGGTAGTTGTACCAAATTCGGCCCCGCGATCGCACAGTAATTCTCCCATCTCTCCGTGCAGTTCGGTGGGAAATGGCCCTTCTCCCACTCTTGTGGTATACGCTTTCGATACTCCAATCACCCGATCTATCATTGTCGGCCCTAGCCCTGTACCCACGCAAGCACCCCCGGCTACGGGGTTGGAGGAGGTAACATAGGGATAAGTTCCGTGATCTAAGTCCAGAAGTGTGCCTTGTGCCCCTTCAAATAAAATATTGCGCCGTCGCAGGACTGCATCGTATATTTTTAAAGATGTATCAACCACGTAAGGCCGCAAGCGTTCTGCATACCCTAGATACTGGTCAATCACCTCTTGTGGATCTAGAGGCGGCAAGTTGTAAAGCTTTTCTAAAATGACGTTTTTATAATTAATCGTCCACTCTAGCTGCTCGCGTAGCCCATCGGGGTCCATCAAATCCAAAACCCGAATGCCTGTACGTTCAGATTTATCAGCATAAGTCGGACCAATGCCCCGACCTGTAGTGCCGATCTTATGGCTTCCCCGTCGTTCCTCTGATGCCTGGTCTATCAACCGATGATAAGGCATCGTTACGTGGGCTGTCTCAGATATCAGCAAGTGGTCAGTGGAAATATTTAATTCTTTTAGTTGGTCCAGTTCTGCTATCAAAATCTGTGGATCGATAACTGTGCCACAGCCGATAATGCAATCGGTATCTGGATACAAAATACCTGAGGGGATTAAGTGCAGTTTAAAGGTTTGACCTTTGACTACAATTGTGTGTCCAGCATTGACACCCCCTTGGTAACGCACGACAACATCTGCCGAACGGCTGAGCAAGTCTGTTATTTTACCTTTTCCTTCATCGCCCCATTGGGCACCTATGACAATTACGTTAGCCAAGCGTTTATATTATGAGGTAAAGTTTCCACAAACTATAATTATCAACATATTTTGGAAAAAATGTCAAGGCTTTGCAAAAAAAATAATCTGGCTGTTTTCAATTGGATCGTTCACAAGAAAATCTCACAACCAAACATGAATAAGGAATATACCCTAATAGGTTCAGTTAGGAACTTCCATAAATAAAATAAATTATCCCAAATTATTTCTACATTTGTAGGGGCGCACAGCTGTGCGCCCCTACTACGTTCGCAAAGCGTCCGGCAGGGATGGAATATTTTTTTCCTTGGAAGTCCCTTAAGGCACCAGGCGCGATAAATCAGCGTTGATTATGAATGTCATTTATTTAGATCGATGACTAATGATAAATGACTGCATGGTAATATTAAAAATTAATTTATATTAAAAACTGGCGGTTTGCTTGCTAATTCTTATGTATAGATGATTATTCCAAAAAATCAAGATATTTACAACTTTAACCGATTGTATTTTATTACTCGTGTTTTCCAAATTCTTCAAATACTCTCAGTATTTGTTTTCAGTCTTTAATTGTAACTAATGGAGGTCATCTGCGGCAAAAAGGACGATCGCATGGTAAAAAAATGGTCTACAGTCCAAAAGCACAAAGCAATATTCATCTTGGCATTGGCAGTTGTATTTACTAATACTTTAATTTTCTCTGACAACACTATTAAGCTGATTGATAAACGCGAATATCTGATATCCAATAACAAAATTATTACTCAAATTCAAGCTATACAAGCTACACTCCAAAATACTGAAACCGCACAACGGAATTATTTAATTACATCCCAAATCGCATTTTTTATTGTAGTTGTTGTGCATTGGCTGTTGATAGGGTTACTGTATAAATTATTGTCATATTACATTAAACAACTAGAGCAAGCACAAGAGAAAATTCGCGGACAAAAGTTGCTGCTGGATGTAGCAAAAGACGCAATTTTAGAGCAAAATATCCACAACCAAATCTTATTTTGGAATCAAGGTGCCCAGAGTCTTTACGGTTGGACATTTGAGGAAACTGTGGGTAAAAATATTGGGGAAATTTTGTATCCAGAAAATTCACCACAGTTAGAAGATGCTTATTTGGGCGTGATGAATACTGGTGAGTGGAGGGGTGAGTTGCATCAACTGACAAAAGCAGGTAAGGAAATTATCGTTGAAAGTCGGTGGGTATTGTTACGCCATGATAATGGACAACCCAAATCTATTTTGAGTGCGAACACCGAAATTACACAGCAAAAACAATTAGAAACTCAACTTTTGCGATCGCAACGTTTGGAGAGTATAGGTACTCTAACTAGCGGTATCGTCCATGATATCAATAATCTACTATCGCCGATTTTAATGTCAGTTCAGTTTTTAGAGAAAAAATTTCCTGACACCCAAAGCCAGAAAGTATTACAAACCCTAGAAAATAATGTTAAACGCAGTGCTAATTTGCTCAAGCAAATCCTCACCTTTGCACGCGGTATGGAAAACAAACGCACAATTGTTGAAATTCAGCCTTTAATGGCAGAAATTGAGCAAATTATCACTCAAACATTCCCTGATTGTATTATTTGTCAAATAGATATTCCCAAAAATCTTTGGCATGTCCGGGGAGACGCAACTCAATTACATCAAGTGCTGATGAATTTAGTTGTCAACGCCCGCGATGCGATGCCTGATGGCGGTATCTTGAGAATTTTGGCGGAAAATGTCGTAATTAGCGAACATTCTCCGCAAATTAATATTGATGCTAGGGTAGGTTCTTATATTGCGATCGTGGTGACGGATACTGGTATTGGTATGTCGTCAGAAGTCCAACAACGAATTTTTGAACCATTTTTCACCACCAAAGATGTCAGCAAAGGTACAGGTTTAGGACTTTCCACGACGCTGGGTATCATTAAGAATCACGGTGGTTTTGTCAATCTTTATAGTCAGGTGGGCAGAGGTACTCAATTTACAGTGTGCTTACCAGCTTTAACATCTAGAGAAACCCCTTCATTTTCCCAAGAACTCGAATCAGTTATAGGAGAGGGTTAGATGATTCTTGAAAAAAAGTAACTTTTTGGAATATTAAAAACCTGCGAATTAGCTAGAATTTGACAAAACTCTTTGTAAAAGTCAATTTTTTTAACGAACCGCCAAGGACGCCAAGGACGCAAAGAGAAGAAAGAAATGCTTAACTGAACTGTATTGCATTATGAGGGAGAAAGTGTTTTACAACTCCTGTGTTGTAATGTAGCAACAAATTGTAACATCAGATGAAAAGGAAAAGGGTGAATTGGGGAGTGGGGGGATGAGAAAGATGGAATTTGAAAGAAGTGTTTAGAAAAAAATGTAAAAATTAACGTCAGTAGTTTGCTGTTGTCAGACCAAAATATTGCGGCATGTGCTGAGAGTGGTATCAGAGCATTTTAGTCTGAAATCCTGATGAGAAAAGAGTTTTTACAGGAATAACTATAATATTTAGAATGAATTAACGTAGATCTACAGAATTTTGCTGCGAGCAGAGATTTTTTTCTCGATGTTTTTGTTACAATTATTGAAATTTTTCCCTAAAAATACCATTATGGCTTTATATGCAGAATTACATAGACATCTAGGCGGTTCGGTCGTACCCAGAGTATTGTGGCGATATTTCGAGCGACATTCTTCGGAGTTGATTTCCCGCTTTGCTGACTATTCAGAATTTGAAGATTTTTACACCCGTCCACGCAACACTCTAGATGAGTATTTAGAATTGCACACCCTGGTAGAAAGTGTCCAAACCGTAGAGACTTTACCTTACTTTATCTATCGCTTGCTGCGGGGTGCTTACATTTTTGAAAATTTGGCTTATTTGGAACTGCGCTATACACCCTATTTACGGACACCTGAGCATCTGAGTCAATCAGACAGAATTGACAAGATGGCAGAAATTGTGCGGGTAGTAGGAGAAGCTAGCCGCTTGCCAGAATATCCGATTGTTACTAGCCAAATCCTTTGTATGCACACACGTTTACCTTATGAGGTGAACAAAGCGATTATTGATTTGGCGGTACAAAATAAGCAGTATGTTTGTGGAGTCGATGTAGCGGGGGGTGATAGCTATTATGCCGATCGCCTCGAAGAATGGATTAGTCTATATGATTATGCGCGATCGCAGGGCGTTAACACCACCGGACATTTATTTGAAACCACCGCTGGTTGTTATCCCGAACTGTTACCCTACCTGATGCGAATTGGTCATGGCATCCAAATTCCTTTGTTGTATCCAGAATTACTTAACGATGTAGCAAGACGCGGGCAGTGTTTGGAGGTTTGCCCGACAACTTACTTGAAAACTGGTACTTTACAGGATATACGTCAACTGAAAATAGTTTTTGACCGCTGTTTTGATGCCGGGGTTGATATCGCTATTTGTACTGATAATGCTGGTTTACACAATGTACGTTTGCCTTGGGAATATGAAAACCTCTTGACTTACGACATTATTAATTTTGAACAACTCCAAGCTTGTCAGGATGCAGCTTTTCGCCATGCCTTTGCTTGGCCTTACACCCAACGTCCGGCCTCGCTGTTGAATGGGTTGCTGAAACTTGAATCACCTAAAGTTTTCGCACTTAGCGAAAACAATTAACAGTTATCAGGTTTAGGGCATGGGGCATGGGGCATGGGAAGAGGATGGGGGGACAAGGGGACAAATTAATGAGGTGACGGGGCAAGAAATTTTCCCTCACTTGGCCACCTCCCCACCTCCCCCCACTCCCCCCCCCCCCACCCCCCCTCTCCCCCTCCTCCCCCCCCCCCCCCCCTCCCCCCCCCCCACCCCCCACTCCCTAACCCCTTTAATTGTAAATTTTTTTCCCAAAGGCGGAAAACTTTTGGGGGTCAAGGTTCAGCCACCCCATCCAAAAGGGGGGCGGGGAAAGAGG
>JAVRBV020000165.1:0-76226 GCA_034531095.2 Nostoc sp. CreGUA01
CTTTGCACGGCAGTCGCTCATGGGGGAAACCCCCAAGACCGCGCTGCCTTGTCTTTGCGCCTTTGCGTGTTAGCGTTCGCGTAGCGTCTCGTAGAGAAGCGGGGCGTAGCCCGATAAGAAATTATTTATGCAAGAGGTCTATTCTTAAGGGTTCGATGCGTTACGCTGTCGCTAACGCATCCTACGTATCTAAGATACTAGTACTCAACTGCTAGATAATCTTTTTACCTCTTGACCCGCTAACAATTCATGTGCTTGTTGCAGAATTTGGGGGATTTTCTCAGCGTGGGGACTGCGGGCGAGACATTGGCGCAAGTCTAATTCGTTTAATCGATCGCTCTTATTTCCAGGAAACCAATCACCACCATTACCAAGCAGGTTATAACGCATTTTGGCATATTCTACCAAATCGTAGGCGATCGCTAAATTCCACAACCACAAAATCACCCGAATATTTACTTCACCTGGCGTCTCCTCAAGTGGGGGTAAATTATCTTCCCAGGTTTTTACCCAATGTTCTCCCAAAGTGGCGATCGCTTCTGCTTCCAACTGTGCCAAAATTGGTGGCAGAATTTCTGATGCTCTATCTACTAATTCTAAAGTTTTGAGATGTTCATCAAAATCTTCTGGTTTTGCTGCCCCCAAACTTAAAGTATGTACTTGGTGGTGACTCAAACAAAACAAATCATTAAACACCATTGGACTCAAAGGAGCGCAAAGATTTACTAACTTTTGCGGTGGTTTATGCAACAAGCCTCCTTTATTAGATGGGCTAATAATAAATACTCCCATATCGTGATGTTTAGCTGCTGTAATTGCCGCCCAATTCCATTGATTTATGTAATACCAATGCAGGTTGACATAATCAAATTGTTTAGTATTAATTGTCTGGATAATTACATCTGTTGGTCCGTGTGTAGAAAAGCCCACGAATCTGACTTTTCCCTCTGCTTGCAACTGACGTACCACATCCAAACAGCCGCCGGGACGAATGCTATAGTCTAATGATTCAGGAGTATTAATACCATGCAAACCTAAAAGGTCAACATAATCTAGTCGAAGATATTTTAATGATTTTTCAAACGTCTCGCGGAATTCTTTCGCATCTTCTCTTGGTCCAACTTTGGTCTGAACAATCAATTTTTCGCGGGGAAACTTTGGTAAAATTCTTCCCAATTGCATTTCGGAAGTGCCATAACCACGGGCAGTTTCAATATGATTAATTCCAACTTCCAGAGCTTTTTTGATAACTGCTTCCAAATTAGCCTGATTATCAGCAGGAATTTCCGACTCAGGAACATCTTGCCATTTAAACTGATATCTCATGCCGCCGCAAGAAAACATCGGCATCTGTAATTCTGTGCGTCCAAATCGTCTGTATAGCATTAGGGGATTGTGGATTGTTTAACAACTGACAGCAGAATAATGTATACCTAGTACAACACGGCGTAAATAAACCACCCACTTGAAATGTCTATAACCCTTACGCAATCTGAATTACGAATTACGAATTCCGCCTTGCGGTACTAGCTAGGACTATAGGATTACTATTTGATTTTTGAAAAGATACGTAGGGGAGCCAGTCATGTGGGCAGTGGCGTTGTGTTAGCCAAGCGTAACGCACAAGTCCTTACCAAGGATGCGTTACGGATTTCATCCTAACGCATCCTACAGTACCTACAGTACCTAATTTTTTTCACGCAATCAAATATGATTTCCATACCCCTCTACCTGAGTCCTATGATTTGCTCGTAATATTAGATACTATATTCTCGGTTTTATTGCTGTTGGGGTGTTAATGTCTATTTCGCATAAATATACTGGTCTTGTTCCTGTTAGCCTAAGCATTGCTTTATTGATTACCAGTTGCACTGAAAATAAAGTCTCCCAGTGCCAGCGACTGATTCGACTTGTCAATGAAGGAACATCACTGATTGATAAAAATAAAGCAACCCAAGTCATAACCAGCATCCAGCTGTCTAAAGATTTGGAATTTATTACTAAATCAATTCAGGAACTGAATTTAACAGACCCCAAGTTGAAAGAATATCAAAGCGGTTTTGTGAAGATTTTCCAGAATCTCAGCCAAGCGATCGCCAAAGCTGGAAAAGCGCTGGGTGCGACTAAAATAGCAGAAGCCTCGGCAACTGGCAGGGAGAAGATTAAAAACGCAAGAGTCGAAATTGATTCATCACTGACAACCGCTGAAGCTATTGGCAAGCAGTCAGATAAGTTAGTCGATGAAATGAATAAATATTGCAGCCAGCCAGAGTAATCGAATTTGGGCATGGGGCAAGCAGGAAGTGTGGGAGATGAGGGGGATGAGGGAGATGAGGGGGATGTGGGGGATGAGGGGGATGTGGGAGTGTGGGAGGTGTGGGAGGATGGGGAAGCACTAATTCTCTTTCCCCCAACTCACCATCTCCCCATCTCCCCATCTCCCCATCTCCTCATCTCCCCATCCCCCTCATCTCCTTCTCGAATCACAGTAACTTTTATCACTCTTTTTTAAAAAATATTCCTGATGCACGCCAACTTTGACTGTCAAAAGAAATGTTGGTACAAGTCAAATGAAATACCAGGAGTGATATGAGTCTACTGATGGCGAGTGTGCTAGCAACAGCGCCGATATCTGCGCTCAATTTGCCAGAACAGTCCGTAATTGAGCCTGATATTCTGGTGCAGCAGTCAACACAAGAAAATTTATCTCCAGTAGTCCCACCTGCTGAAATTACACCGCCTGAATTTGTACAGCCAAATATAACTACCCCAATATCTGGAAAAAATAAGTACGAAAATATACTGAAAAAAAGTAGAGAAAAAATTCAATTTATCAGTTCTTCTACGCCGCCTGAATCGAAAAATACCCAACCTCTAACAAAGGAATCTGACGAAAATTATCCCCATCCCCCCATCTCCCCATCCTCCCATCTCCCCCTCTCTCATGATTCCTCAGACTCAGAAAATCCAATGTCTCAAGTCACCTCGGTATCACAACTGAACGATGTGCAACCCTCTGACTGGGCTTTTGGTGCTTTGCAGTCTTTGGTAGAACGGTATGGCTGCATTGCGGGATATGCTGATGGTACTTATTTGGGGAATCGTACCATCAGCCGTTATGAATTTGCGGCTGGTTTAAATGCTTGTTTAGAGAAGATTAAGGAAGCGATAGCTAACAATAAACTTAACACTGTTGACAATGAAGATTTAATTCTACTGCAAAGGTTACAAAGTGAATTCCAAGCAGAGTTGCAACAATTACAGCAGCGTGTCGAAGCTGTGGAAAATCGGACTAGTGAATTAGAAACCAATCAGTTTTCCACAACTACGAGATTATTTGGTCAAGCCATTTTTAGCGTTCAGGGAACCAACACCGCTGATGCAGATTTGTTTCCCAGAGATGGAATACCTGAACGCCAGGGAAAAACCAATCTAACTTTCACCAGTAGCGCCCAACTAACTTTAGCAACTTCATTTACTGGGCGAGATTTGCTGTTAACAGGCTTGTCTGCTGGGAATTTGGGTTCTAATGCGTCGTTGGTATCTAGCAATATGGGGCGGTTGGGTTTCGAGTCCAATACCGACAACAATTTAGTTATTAGTGATTTATCTTATCGATTTCTGGCCGGGGATAACTTGGGAATTGTTGTCGGTACTGCGGGAGTCAATCCCATCAACACTTTTCGTGGTATTAGCCCCTTAGAAGGTTCTAGCGATGGTGCAATTTCTCTATTTGGTCAGCGTAACCCGATTTTAGGCGTTGGTAACGGCACTGGTGGTATAGGTTTTGACTGGCAAATTAGCGATCGCATTAGTTTGCAAGGCGTTTATAGTGCAGAAATTCCCAGTTTTCCTGGCAATAGCAACCAAGGCGGATTATTTGGTGGTAGATTTACGGCTGGCGCTCAGTTAAGTTTAGCACCTAGTGATAACATTGATGTCGGCGTACACTATCTTTATTCCCACTCCCCAGATGGCTTACTGGGAAATGGTATCGGCGATGCTCAACTGATTTCCCCTTTTGCAGATGCTACAGCTTTTGATACCCAAGCAATTGGCGCTACCGTTGCTTGGCGAATTAACCCTAACTTGCAATTGGGTGGTTGGGGTGGCTTCACTTCCTCGAAACCATCAAATCTTTCTGGAAGTGTAGAAACCACTAACTGGATGGTGTTTGCGGCTTTTCCCAATTTGCTGCGTCCTGGGAATTTAGGAGGCGTTCTTGTAGGACAACCGCCAAAAATTACTTCTAGCACTTTACCTGAAGGATTTAACTTTCCCAACTTTTCTGATGGCGGAACACCAGGCGGACGCAGTGACACATCAATTCACGTAGAACTTTTTTACCGCGCCCAACTGAGTGACAATATCGCCCTGACTCCAGGCTTGTTCGTTATTTTCAACCCCGATCACAATGCTGCTAACGATGCTTTAGTAGTTGGAGCATTAAGAGCAACTTTCCGGTTTTAGTTTTGTACTGATGTAAATGTAATCAAATACGCTTTTTTATTACTGAATATTTCAGTAGTGAAATGCTTTCATCCCTTAATGGAAGCAAGGAAAAACTTATGCGTATTTTTTCATAGGTAATTAAAGGAGCAAAATTTTGATGAAATTACATGCACTTGGCAGCGATCGCAACAAAATTACCAATCCAAAATTCTATTGTGCAGTTTTTAGCAGCAGTAGTTTAGCCGCAATCATCATTGGTTTGGGTGGAACCAGTGCTTTGGCTCAAATCACAATTCAAAGCACTGGGGCTTTATCTGGTACCATTCAACTTCCCAGCATTAATCCGAATTTTAATCAAAGCACTACTCGTGTTGATACGGACGACACGGGGACTTACTCGCGGAACTTGGGTACTAGAAACAATCCTAATTATGTTCCTGTGTATAAGTCAGACTATGTGCAAGTCAGAACACGTAATGATGGAAGTTTACATTATTATGTTGACTTTAAAGGAATTCCCATAGTCTCCTTCAACGGCGTTCTGAATTCGCCTGTTCTCTCTGATGGCGAGTTAACACCTTATAAATATCAGGGAAGATTGGACGGAACTACATTTCAAGGAGTAGTTCAGGATGAATTTAATCTCACAAGAGGCTACTATACTGGTATTGTTACTGACCCAAACACTGGAAACAAATATCAGGGAACTTTTGAAGTGAGTGGATATGGAGTCAGGTATAGCGATCGCAATGGTGGTGCAACCCCCACAGTCTTTGATTTCAAGTCCGATCTCCCAGGTTCACCAACGGTGACATCTTTGGAAATGACTAACTCTCCTCTAGCGAGATTGACAATCAAAGTACCTGCAAATGCAACTCTCATCGCTCCCACACCTGTAGTCGATAATACTAGCACACCTACTCCTGCACCCGTAGTTAGTGGTGGTAGCACACCTACTCCTGCACCGGTAGTTGCTGGTGGTAGCACACCGACTCTCCCAACAATCGTTGATGGTGGTAATGCGATAACCGTTGCACCAATCGTTGATAGTGGTAATGCGATCGCTTCGCCGACGACTACGAGTAACACATCTGGGTCTAATTCTCCATCGCTGTCTACCACACCTGATATAGAATTCAGTAGTGGTAATTCTCCAACAGTTAATCAAGTAGTTGTCAACCCTGCAACCTTAGCTCAAACAGCTTGTTCAAACAATTCTGTCAATAGCTGTACAAAACCTGCTGCACCCAAACAAGCGATCGGTCCGCGCAGTCGAGTCCTAGTGCGTTAGATACAGCAAATTGCAATTTGGTGAACTACAGATAATCGTAGGGGCACAATATATTGTGCCCCTACCCATGTACCTCATTTACAAGAAAGGCAGAGGGCAGGAGGCAGAAGGCAGAAGTAAAGGAGTATTAATAAAAACTAAAGTTTCAGGGTCTAAAGCCCAGTTTAAAAAAAAGATACTGGTACGAGACGCGTAGCGCGAGATACAAAGCGTCATTGCTTCAATCCCACGTTTTTAAACGTGGGTTCCCTTCTGCCTTCTGCCTTCGTACTTCTGCCTTCTGAACTGAAATATGGTGTATTTAGACCAATTTGCAGACTTTACCGTAACTTTCACCTGAGGGACAGTGGGGAGTAGGGGACAAAATTGATCGCCAAAAAACCTTTTCCCACTCCGCAGTCCTAATTTTTACAAAAACTTTTGAGTACTTCTGGAACTCTAACACGGCACAATGAAATCAATATAATAGCTAGGACGGAATAATATTATTAATATTCCATTTCAAAAAGTCCACCATAAGCTATTCTGTGGCGTTATGCAGGTCAGACTTCCTTTCTGTGGTAGATTTACCCCCATGATTTTCTGGCTATACTAGTGGCTTAAGCCGATTGAATAAAAGGGATTAGCGACTGGCGACTAGAGAATAGGTAATAATATTAAAAATACTATTTTCCAATACCCAGTACCCAATACCCGATCCCCTTTCTTGTGATTAAAGAAACTTGATGAATCAATCTCATTAACACTACAAAGTAAATTTACATCGATTAAACGTCTTCTGAGTTAGCACCTATGAAAGAAGAATTGATAGCCAGAGTTTTACAGGCCTTGCAAATTAATATGAGTTGGATGACTTGGAATTTATTTCTGGCTTTTATACCTTTAGCTTTGAGTGTATGGCTATTTCGCATTAAGCGTGGTCGCACTTGGCTTTGGTGGCTAGGATTCTTAGTTTTCTATGCATTCTTACCCAATGCACCATATTTGTTGACTGATGTAATTCACCTCATACACGATATCCGCACAATCCAATCAGTGTGGATGATTACTTTAGTACTAATTCCCGTGTATTTGTTAGTAATTTTAGCTGGATTTCAAGCTTATGTAATATCGTTAATAAATTGGGGTTACTACTTACATCGTATTGGCAAGAGTGAGTGGATTTGGCGACTGGAATTAATTACCCATGCCCTCTGTGCCGTTGGTATTTATTGGGGGCGTTTCTTACGTTTTAACAGTTGGGATTTTGTTACTCAACCTGATGCTGTATTAACCAAAGGTGTTGAGGAAATTCTTGGTAAACAGCCATTGGTAATTATCGCTATCACCTTTGCGATCCTTGTGGGACTCTACTGGATTATGAAACGAGTAACTTTGGGTTTTGTTGTGCAACCAAAAAATGGATATGCTATCAACAAACAACCAGTAAATCCTAATACTCCCAACGCTGGATGATTCTTGTGGGGTGGGCATCCTGCCCACCTAGAAATATAAGGGACGGGCAAGATGCCCATCCCACAAAACTAGTGGTCTGTCCCATTAAATATGATGAGTTTGTAGTAAGCACTTCAGTGCTTAAAAATCTAAGGACTAAAGTCCTGACTACGAACATTTTTACCCATCATATTTAATGGGACAAACTATTAGCTATTAGCCAGAAAATTTTGCAAATGCAATGTAGAGACGTTGCAGTGCAACGTCTCTACTGCAACGTCTCTACATCTGTTGGAATAACAAAAAATTGTGATTTGTGGATGTGACCAATCAATAATATCTTATGTGGCGAAAAAGTTCAGGCAATACTTCCTCGCTTCCTGGCTTCTTTGTAGGAAGTTCCAACATTTTTTAAACCAGCTTTAATCATTTGTTGTTCGAGTAGGGCAAAGAAACGCGTTCTATCTCCACCTTTTACCACTGCTTGATTATGGGCTTCAGCGATCGCTACTGGGTATCCGTATCCTTTTTGTACTTGTGCTAACATCAGTCCCAGTGCTTGGTTTAACATAGCTGTATTTTCTGCTACCCATGCTGGAATTTCAATCCGGGCAATTTCGGTACCAACATGGACATAACAAAAGTAAATAATTTGGTCGCCGTAGAGTTCAAGAATGGGATTATTACTGCGCCATAGGGCACTGCGTTGTCCTGGTTGGAGTCGAGTCGCCCACAGGGTGGTATCTCGTAGCTGTTCAAAAATTTTACAAGGTACTTTTTCTAGCTGATTTGGGCAATGACTTTTACAGTCTGGCGCTGGATGGGGACAAGCTAATAACCGTAAAAAATTCATGGCTTCGATGTTGCGGGAGGCGCTAAGATAGCCCATCAAGGG
This sequence comes from Nostoc sp. CreGUA01, assembly GCA_034531095.2. Classification (GTDB taxonomy): domain Bacteria; phylum Cyanobacteriota; class Cyanobacteriia; order Cyanobacteriales; family Nostocaceae; genus Nostoc. The sequence goes on from JAVRBV020000165.1 coordinate 8,073, forward strand.
AATTTCGGCATGACGCATTTGTTCCCAAGCTTCGAGGATGGGAGGTAAAATGCGATCGCGTGCATCCATCGGTAATTGTTCCAAAAACCAGTAAATTAAGGAACCATCTACCATTGCCAGCGCCGGTGCTTCTGCTTTGGCTGCACAGGCTAATTCCGCTAAAACCGTTGTTTCTGAGGCGGTGCGGCGAAAACTCATCCATTCCTCAGTACGGATTCCCCATTGCCGAGACATGTATAAATCTTCCGGACGATAAAACACTTCTGGCAAACTATCGAGTAGGGGATGGCGATTTTGTCCGTAGTGCAAGACGACTCTGCCGATATTTAACAGATAACAGTAAGCAATTTCGTGGTGGTTAGGGGCAATTTGGGAACCATCGGTAGCGATGACAGTATGAATTTTTGGTGGAACTGGGATATCAATGCGGGTTTCTAGCGGCTCAACTGGGGTAGCATTAGCAAAGGAAATGCGATCGCGCCATTTTTCCTGGCGATCGATTAAATCTTGTTGACACTCGTAAGCATTGTTTAGATGTTGTTGCGCCAATTCTAAACGCTGGCGGCTAGCAGCAGCTTCTAAAGAAAGATGCTGACTTAAACCCTGCATTTGTCGCGCTAGTTTTCTCAGGTCAAGCATAAACGTAAGTGCTAAGTTAAGAGTTTACTTAATTTTTTCTTGTTTACATACATCTTTAATAAATATCTGAAGAAACTTACAGCAATTTTCAGGTACAGGACTTACGCAAGATGTGACCGAAAGCCTTATTCTTGGGTAGCGGTAATTCATGAATTACCGCTACTTGTGTTATCTTTTGCGTAAGTCCTGAGGTAAATGAGGTACACAGATAGATATGGTTCAAATAGATGAAAACTGTTGTAAGTTTCTAGCGGAATATCAGTAAACAAATTACATTCTGAATTCAGAATTCTCTTCTAACATCTTAAACCCAATTCGAGAAATCTTTACCAAATTGAGACAGTGATAATAGATGAATGCGCGGATTTTGTTGAGCAGCTTCTCTTTCCATTTGGGTATTATAGCCCCAATCTGCAAGCAAGAGTTTCACATCTTCAAGGTCTGTTTGCTGTTGAACTAACTGCAAAGTCTTTAGTCTATCTTCTACAAACCACAGACTGACTGGTTTATCTAGTTCTGCTTGCTTTAATTCTCGCAAAATTTCGTATTTAGGGCGCTTTATTTCTTTGCCAAAAATTGCTGCTGCTGGTAAATTAACTTCTTCTTGTTGTAACAACTGCTGTACAAAACGCCCTTCTTTAGTTGTGACGATATATAGCTTAATTCCATCGGCAAGAGTTAATTTAATTTTTTCGACTACACCCGGATAAAATCTGTGTAGACTTAGCCAGCCGTTTAAATCTGTGGCAATCCATTCATCTCGGAGATTGTCTAGTTTTGCACCAATTTCTCTTGCCTGTAGTTTACTGTCTAACAATATTTGTGGGGTAATAGTTACCCACTCATGAAGAATTTTTTCATCAGAAATTCCATTCATTAAGGCTTTGATTAAAACAGGCATTTCCCAACCTGTTTCAATTACAGGACGCAGGCGATAGAATCTCAAAGCTAAATCATCTGGCGGTGTGTCGTTAGCTGACGACCAAATTTGACAGTAGGTACGCCATGCTACCTCAAAATATTCAATTAGTCCGTCGCAAATCACTCCATCAAAGTCTAAGGCTAAAATCGTGGGACTACTTGGTATCATTGTTTTGAGGATGAAACTGCTGTTGTCAGCTTAACTGAATTAGCAATAATTTTTTGTATCAGGACTCTAGCAGGAAAAATAATCTGCTCTATCATTCCCTTGGGAGTAACTCTTCATGATTCCCAAGCACCTTGACTTTTTGCTTTCCAATAGTACCCGCAGGGGTACTATGACTTTGGTAATCGAAGTGTCAATATTTTAATGTAAATTCCTGGGTGTAAATCTACTGACTGCTCAGAAAGTAGAGAAAGTGCTTTTTTTCATACTTAGCGATCGCCTGCTACATACCCTAATTTAGATAATACTATATCCCCAAATCCTTGCAACATAACCTAATCGGCTTTAGGGACGTACAGTGCGCCAGTCTTGAAGAGAAGAAAGAATGTAATTAAAGGAAAAAACAATGCCAAATCTCCCTTTTGAATTTAGCCACGGCGGATATATCAAGGAAGAGAATGTGCAAAAAAGAATTGCCTCACGTCCACCAATGACTGGGGCAATTGATGTAGAGACAGATTTCGATTACCTCTTCCCAGATCTTGCTAGAGATCCAAACAGTTTACTTCCGGCAGACAACAACGAAGATATTATTAGCAAACTTAAAGATTTAGGTGAGAGAATAATCGATGCAAACGAGTCTGAACCTGAGGATGCTAACTCGAAGATACCTCCAGTTTATACTTATTGGGGACAGTTTATCGACCATGATATTACTGCCAATACCGATCGGGCTGTTATAGACCTACAAACCGATATCACCAAAGACAATTTCACGCCTCTATCACCCGACTTCGTAATTGATAAGCTCAAAAATCTGCGTCGCCCTACTTTCGATCTTGACAGTGTTTATGGTGACGGGCCAACCCTCAACCCGAAACAGCCCACCGAAGCAAAAGATTTTTATCAACAAGATGACCCGGTAAAATTGAAAGTTGGGCAAAATGCCGAACAAAATGCTAACGGCGGGCCAATTCCTGGAGTCAAAATTCCGCCAGAAAACGATTTATCGCGGGATTTACCACGCAATAACAGAATAGCTGCGATCGGTGACAGTCGTAACGACGAAAATCTGATTGTGGCACAGTTTCACACTGCCTTTTTGCGTTTCCACAATGCAGTAGTGGACTGGGTGCGGAAGTATGAACCCAAGAATGCCAAAAACAATAAAAAACTCTTTGTTCGGGCGCAGAATCTGGTTCGTTGGCACTACCAATGGCTTGTCATCAATGATTTCCTCAAAACAATAACTGCAACGGGAACAGTAGACAGCATCCTGCGCTACGGGCCGAAACTCTACTATCCCCGTAACGGAAATCTTTTCATGCCTCTAGAATTCTCCGTTGCAGCTTACCGTTTCGGACACAGTATGATCAGGGGTGCTTATGACTACAACCGTAATTTTACAGACCAACCGGAAGCGCTGACAGATGCAACATTGAGGTTACTTTTTGTGTTTACGGGAAGGCGTAATCTAGGCGGCCAACCACCAGAAGGCCCAGGTCCATCCAATACTCTGCCCTTTAACTGGATTATTGAGTGGGATCGGTTTGTTGACAAACAAAAAGCTGCCCAAAGGCAGAGAAATTCTGCACGCAAAATCGACACCCATCTTGCATTTCCTTTATCAGATCTAATTAACGAAGGCAACGATGAACAACCTCCTGTTCGAGAACTTCTGAAGCACCTTGCAAAACGCAACTTACTGCGTGGATATTTCCTCAGCATTCCCACCGGACAGAGTTTAGCTAAGAAGTTAGGTGTCAAACTACTGACAGTAGAGGAACTTAAAAAAGACAATTCAGCAGAATTGAATAAAGCCCTCGAACCTTTCCTAGAAAAGACTCCAGCGTGGTATTACGTCCTCAAGGAATCTGAGGTTCGCGCTGATGGGGATTCCTTGGGCGAAGTTGGTAGCCGTATTGTGGCTGAAACCATCATCGGTTTAATTAAGAATGACCCATCTTCGTACCTCAACAAACGCCATTTTTTCTTTGAAGTTTGGAACCCTTCCTTGGGTGTTAAGCTGCCAAATGGCGACCAAATTCGCACAATTAGTGATTTTCTCAAGTTTGCCGGAGTGCTGAACGATTAATCAAAAGATGGGATTGTTTGCGTCTCTACAAAAGATTGATTATTAGACATCAGGTGAAAATGAATGTAGAGACGTAGCAATGCTACGTCTCTACAAGGGTTTTGGGTAACGCATATTTCACTTCGGCAGATATCTATATTGTCTATTTACCTGAAAATAGCTTTATGTTATTTTGGAAAAACTTTTATCTAGGACAATATGCGATCGCCATTTGAATCACAAGTTATTTCTGCTGTAATCAAACATTCAATGAGGAAAGAAGATTTTTTAGTTGAAATGTCTAATAGTTATCTGATAACTCAAACTTCTTTGAAGCCCAATATTTCTTGGGAATTTTTGCGAATTCCAGAAATGTTTATTCATGGGATGAGGATTATAGGTTTCCCTAATCTTCAAAAAGAGACTTACGACAATTGGATTTCAATCAACAATCAACCTTGCTTATTAACTCCATTTCTGACAAATCCTCAAATCACTCTGATTTCCGAGAAAGAGTCCGATCAAATTTTAAATGATTACGATTATAGATGGTCTATTATACATACTTTGACTAGACCAGGATTATCTGTAGATTTTTCACAAGCATTAATTCAAATAACTGCCCATTGTCCAGCGGGGCCACCCCAGTGTGGTGATTTGCTTTATTTGGAAAGAACTGGTGAAGAGTGGGAAGTCAAGTCATCTTATGGGCTGTATAATCAATAGGATAGATCTATTTTTGGTTCGCTTTTGGTAGCAAAACCCCATGTTTGGGACTAAATAATAAAGCTAACAAAAATAATCCCGAAACTACCAAAACAATTGCTGGGCCAGAGGGCAAATTATAATAGTAGCTGAGATACATGCCGCTAATACTAGAAAAGACGCCAATTACCGCACCTAAAATCATTACTTGGTTGAGACGTTTCACTAGTAAATAAGCAGTGGCTCCCGGTGTAATCAAAAGTGAAAGTACTAAAATTACACCTACAGCTTTCATGCTAGCGACAATTGTTAAAGCAATCAATAACATCAGTCCAAAGTTGAGCCGATCGACTGGCAAACCTGCGGCTTGAGCGCCTAATGGGTCAAAGGTGTAAAATAAGAGTTCTTTATATATCAAAATAACTACTATTAAAACAATAGCAGCAATAATAGCCGTATCGCGCACTTCGTCAATAGTTACGCTGAGAAGATTGCCGAATAAAAAGTGGTTAAGGTCAATTTTATTATCTTTTTGAATAACAGTAATTAAAGTGATACCAAGGGCAAAGAACGCTGAAAAAACAATGCCCATTGCGGCATCTTCTTTGATTGGCGATCGCACTCTAATCCAGGCGATGGCCATTGTACTGATAACTCCAGCAATAAACGCCCCAATATATATATTTGCTCCCACCATAAAAGCGATCGCCAGTCCTGGCAAAACTGAATGACTGATTGCATCACCCAGCAATGCCAATCGCTGCACCATCAAGTAACTACCAACCACTGCACACAACAAACCAACTAAAACCGCAATCACAAGCGATCGTTGCATAAAGCCGTACTCTAGCGGTTCAATTAAAGCTTCTAACATATTTTGTCATTTGGTATTGGGCATTGGGTATGGGGCATGAGAAGAGGATGGGGAGATAAGGGGATGGGGAGATGGGGGGAAAGAAGAATTACTTTTTCCCCACCTCCCGACCTCCCGACCTCCCCATCTCCCTCATCCCCCTGATCTCCCTCATCTCCCTCATCTCCCTCATCTCCCTCATCTCCCCCACTCCCCACTCCCTACTCCCCAATTCCCATTACCCAATCAACCAGTGTCCGCACGCCGTAGCCAGTTGCCCCGGCGCTGTTGTAGCCGTTTTCTTTATCTGTCCACACTGGGCCTGCTATGTCTAAGTGCGCCCAAGGGGTTTCTTTCACGAATTCTTTGAGGAAAAGGGCGGCGGTAATGGAACCACCTGGACGCGGACCGGTATTTTTCATGTCGGCAATGCCAGATTTCAAGCCTTCAAAATATTTTTCTTCCATTGGCATCCGCCAAATCTTTTCCCCTGATGTTTGGGCTGCTTTTTCCAATTGAGAAGCTAGTGCATCATCGGGAGTATATAATCCGGCAATATCCTCACCCAAAGCTATGACGTTGGCACCTGTAAGGGTTGCTAAATCAACGATCGCATCTAATCCTAATTTGTCGGCATACACTAAGGCATCTGCTAGGGTCAAACGCCCTTCTGCGTCGGTGTTGTTCACTTCGATTGTTTTGCCGTTTGATGCTGTGAGAACGTCTCCTGGGTGCATGGCACGACCGCTAATCATGTTTTCGGTGGCCGCTGAAATAAAGTGAACTTCCGAATCTGGCTTGAGTTGAGCGATGGCTTTTGCCGCACCCAAGGTTGCAGCTGCACCACCCATGTCAATTTTCATGGTTTCGATGCCACTACCGGCACCTTTAATATTGAGTCCGCCGGAGTCGAAGGTTAAACCTTTGCCAATAATTGCCAGTTTCTTTTTGGCTGTACCTTCTGGCTTGTAAGTGAGGTGAATGAATTTTGGCGGCAAATCGGAAGCTTGGGCTACTCCCAAAAAAGCACCCATACCGAGTTTTTCACAGTCTTCTTTTTCCAGAATTTGTAGTTGTAAACCGTGTTCATTGGCGATCGCACTAGCCGTTTCTGCTAAGGTAATCGGTGTTACTGCGTTGGCTGGGGCTGCTACTAACTGGCGTGCCAAGATTACCCCAGAAACGATTTGATGGGCGCGGTTGATGGCTGCTTCTTGTCCATCAAAACCTAGTAATTCTACGGTTTCTATTTGTGTTCCTTTATCTTCTGGTTCTGATTTAAAGCGAACATCTTGGTAAAGTGCTAATTCTACACCTTCAGCGATCGCTTGGGCACTTGCGGCTGGATCGTTATTCCATAGTGGAAAACTAAAACCGAGAATTTTGCTTTTTTGTTTTTTGCCTACCCTGGCTACCGCAGCCGCAGCGCGTCGCAGTGTATCTAGTTTGAGTGCTTCTGGTTTTCCTAAACCCACTAAAATAACTTTCCGAACACCGCTACCAGTACCCACACGGGTGAAAATGGTGCTATTGGCTTTACCTTTAAATTCCTCTTCAGCAATCAATTCTTTCAAGACTCCGGCAAACTTTTGATCCAAAGTTGCCAGTTCTCCGGTTAACTCTACTGCATCTTCAAATAATCCAATTGCCAAACTATCGCCTGCCCACTCTAGCAAAGGCGTATCACTAGGTTGAATTTTCATTTCGTGATTTTATCTAAATATTCGTTCTTGTACCAGTATTGCTCAAAATTCTTATTTCGGGCTGAGGGGAGTGAGGGATGAGGGAGATGAGGGAGATGAGGGAGCAGGGGCTAATAAGTATAATTTAGCGTGCGATCGCCCGTAAATTTATACCATTGTCAAGAGTATTAGGAATTCAGAATATCTATGGTGATGATATAACGATATACTCTTGAAAATGTATGACATTTTAACCATAATAAATTAGTGGAATGGCAAGTTGAGTTTCATGATGATTTCGAGTCTGAGTTCGATGCTCTACCTCAAGAAGTAAAAAATGAGTTGCTTGCTACAGCTGAGATATTAGAAAAGTTTGGTCCGCAAGCAAAACGTCCTCATGTTGATACGCTCAAAGGGTCAAAGTACGAAAACATGAAAGAGTTACGATTCTCAGCTTTTGGTGGTGTTTGGCGTGTGGCGTTTGCTTTTGACCCATTAAGACAAGCGATTTTATTGGTAGCAGGTGACAAATCCGGTGTTAGCCAAAAACTTTTTTATAAACACTTAATTCAAAAGGCTGATGTACGGTACAACAGTCATCTGAAAAAACTAAAAGAGTCAGGGTAAGAAAAATGGGTAAAAGCTTAAGAGAAAAAATTAAAGAACAGCCAATAGAAAGCCAAATTCAAATTGAAAGCCGCGCTCAGGAATTAATAGCTCAGGAATTAACTAGACAAGAACTTAGACTAGAAAAACAGCAACTTAAACTTCGAGTTAGAAAGAAAAAAGGTTTGAAACAAAGAGAGGTCATTATCTTTGGAAATATTAACGATCAAACATTAATTTAGTAAAAATTACAAAAGCCTGCCAAACTCCAACGATTTGGCAAGCTTGAAATTTATTAAAAATGTTTACTTTCTCTGCCCCATGCCCTATGACGGCAGTTGCTCCACTTAGGGAGACCCCAAGACCGCACTGCCTCCCCCATGCCCCGTGCCCAAATCAAATTTGTTGGCGATCGCACTAATTATTTCTTGCTCAGCTGGTGTAATCTGATTGTCAAGCTGGGCAATTTTTTGACACTGAGCTAACAATGGTATAGCAAAATCACGGGTTAGCTGATTGAGCAGTGTATCTAAAGGCTTGGGTGATTTGATGTTTTCAGCAATGGCTTTTAGGGAGGTAGGACTTAAATTTACAACTTGCAATTCTGGCAAAATTTGTTCCCAAGTTTTTTCAGGATGACTGGCGAGGATCGTGTGAACTAAAATTTGATCCATAATTGCTTGTTGAGCGATCGCACTTTGGAGATACTCTTCACTCTGTTGTTTTAATGTTGCTAGTGTTTCTGGAGAATTGAGGGAAGTTGATTCATCCAATTTGGCTTCATAAAATCGACAAGCAGCATACCCCAATGAATAGATCATCGTCGCATTTGAACTCACGGCGATCGCGGCACCCGCAAAAGGCACATTTCGCAACAAGCCTAATCCCGCAGCTTTCAACAGACGCCCTCCACCCAAAGCTAAACCAAAGATTGCCAAAACTTCGCCTCTGCGGGCAGGATCTTTTAAATCTAGACCATAGTCAGATGCAATCTCATAAACCATTTCTGACTGCAATTTTGTGGTCGCTGCTAAATCAATTGCCAAAAATGCTACTGCAAATCCTGGTAAAATACTAGTTGCTAAACCAATTCCACCTGCTCTTGTTGCTTTGTCAATCATGATGCGGTGAGCAATTTGGCTGGGTGATTCGTTGGGATATTTTTCTTTGAGCTTCTTTACCGTCAATTCTGCTTTTTCTAAATCAACAACATCAGTGACACCAAACAGCCAATTGAGATTTAATACTCCAGATAGTTTTCTAATTAGCCAATTTTCGCTCAGGCTATTGACAAACTGACCGCTAGTTTGAGTTGTTTGTTCAATTAATTTGTGTGCTTGTTTCGTTGCTTCTTCTCCCACACCTATTGCTGTGTCTAAAACTGTTTTACCCGTGTCAGCAACAGTTTTCGCCAAAGACTCTAATATAGACGGTTGATTTTCTACTGGTGATTGAGCCTGAATTTTTACTTTGTTTGTTTCTGTGGATGAATGAACTAATTTGTTGACATCTATTTCTGGGGATTTGTCTGCCATTGCTTGACACCATTCTTTAAAGCCTCTCTATTTAGTTTGTAGCAAAGTGCGATCGGCTTGACATCTCCCCAGAAGTACAAGTTACCAGAACAGACCTAAACAATACTCGGTATTAATCTAAAGTTATTATTTTACAACTAATAACCCAATGTCAATAACACTTTACCTTCTAAAATAGCGAATGTTTCTGGAGTTAAGACACCCAGTTTACTTTGCAATCTAATTTTGTCAATTACGCGCAATTGGTGGCACAGAGCAACTGAATCTAGTTCTAATCCCCCCTCACCATTCTGAATTAACAGGCATGTTGGCAAAGAAGCACGGCGTAAATTACTAGTTAATGGAATGGTTATAACAGTAGTTGAAAATTGAGAAATTATTTCATTCTGAAAGACAATAACAGGTCGAGTACCTCCTTGTTCAGAACCTCTGGTTAGGTTTAGGTCTGCCAACCATACCTCACCTCGTTTGATAGTCATTCTTAGTCTTCTTGGCTCAGCATTTTGGCATATTCATCCAATCCTTCCTCAGCAAGTATTTGATCTTCTTGTGCAAATTCATTGTAGAGGGTAGCTATTTGATTTGTATCTATTTGCCAGCTAGCTACACGGCTACGGAATTTAATAAAAGCCAGAAAATCTCCAACTTGTTTGAGTTGTTCTTCATTGAAGTTTTCTAGTTCTCTGATCAGTAACTCTTTGAGAGTAAGCATTTCATAGTCTCCAAAAATATATGTTTCAATTTTTGATAGCTTCAGCGTATAGCTTTATAACTGGCAAATTCACTAGAACTACGTCACCACACTCAAGTAAATCAGGTTGGAGCATCTTTGCCACCAACAACTGTTAGCCCAACTCCAGGGATATACTCTACTGGCTTGCCTTTTGGCTGTCCTTGGGAACCCCAATCATAAGGGTCTTGTTGAAGTAAATCTACTTCGCTTTGGTTAATTTCCTGATTTAATAATTGCCACAGTTGATGTTTTTCTTCTAGAGTCAGGTTGGCAATGGCATCTAGGAGGGATTCAAAAGGAATTTGTAGTTTGACAGTTGCTTGAGTCATAGTGTATTTAGATTTTGGTTAATTAATTTCATGATTGCTTAATTTTTAGCTAATTGAATACAAAATTAAACAAGATTCAATTAGTTTTACAACAGATTTCAAGTTAGTAGGACTTACGCAAAAACTCTCTGAAACTCTTATTTCCGCCGAAGTTCTGATGCTTGCGGCGGGCTGCGCCAGCGGCGGAAGCCGCCCCTCAGACTTCTCTCTGTGTCGCGCCAGTTGCTACAACGGGGGGAACCCCTCCGAAGTTCTGATCGGAGGAAACCTCTGCTCAGACTTCTTTCCGCAACGCACTGGCTTCTCTGCGTTCTCTGTGATTCGATTTTCCGTTACCTGTGCGTAAGTCCTGCAAGTTAGTGAAGTACAAAATCTAGATTTAGTAGCTAGGCTCAAGGTGTATTCTCATCCTGACTCCTGAATTCGTAATTCTGCTGTATATCGCCCTTCATCCTATCCTCTCACCTCTTGCTCTGTAAAACTCTCAGCTTTACTTTCTAAAAAGTCGTTATCCTTCAGAATTTCATAGAGATTGACATCTTGTTCTAGCATACAAGCGTGTCCGCAATTGGGAAGCACCACAATCTCAGTATTTGGTATGATATTTGCTATGCGCTTGACTTCAGTTACAGAAGGCAAAAGCCGATCGCTACCACCGGCAATTAACAAAACTGGTTGCGTTAACTGGCTTAATTGCTCCTCATCAATATTAAATTCCCGCAGTAAAGACAATCGCCAAAGAACGGTTTCTGAAGGTACAGAACGCATAGTTCTTAACAATTCATGGCGATCGCTACGAGATAACCGTGGCAAAGATGCTAAAAATGGCAGTAGTCCCAATGCGCCAATATCATATAATCCTGATGGGACTAAGTAAGTAATTTGCGACGCCCAATTCAACCAAGGACGCAGTTGAAAGGCTGAAGCTGGATTAATTAAGATAATTCGTTGAAATAAATGCGGTGCTTCGATCGCAACTTTCATCGCCAAGCAACCGCCAAAGGATTCACCACACAAGTAAACTGGCCTGTGGGAACTTTTTTCTAATTCGGCGTGGATCAAGTCTAATACATTGTTGGTCAGCACATCCCAGGTGGTGAGGTCTTTTCGGGGGATTGCAAAACAGCGGACATCAAAGCCAACTTCTAATCCAGCGGTTTGCGATCGCAATAATTGACCCGTTCCATCCATTCCTGGTAAATATACAAACAGCGGATACTCTGGTCGTAATCGTTTGGGCGTAAGGAAACAAGGCTTGAGTTCAACTTCTGGGGTAGTCATTGGTCATTGGTCATTGGTCACTAGTTAATGGTATAAAACTTTTGGACTGTTGATTGTTGCCTGCTTTTGAGCAGACGCAAAAAATTCCTCACAGCAAGTAACTCAAAGCCTTGACAATAAGGGACTTCTCAATCAAAAAAACATCAGAATTTTCTTGTGGGGTGGACATCTTGTCCGCCCTCTGGACTGGGCGGGCGAGACGCCCACCCCACAAAATTGGATAATATATTTGTTGGTAATCCAAAATCCAAAATCGTCTCACCCTTGACGCAGTAAGTCGCTAACTTCGTTGTGGCAATATTGGGTTAGTTCAGCGACAACAGTTCTGGCTTGTTTGCCATGATATGTTTTTTGATGTTGGGGCGTAATCCAATAAGGGCGACCAACTAACACGGCAACCCGACGATAAACTACCAAAGGATGCCAGCCTGGTTGTTTAAATAAAGGTTCTGAAGGATCGAATAAACTCAACAGCCTGAGGGGAAAACCAGAAGTGTTGACTTCTTCTAAAGATGCGATCGCCACTGGCAAAATTGCTAAATCCTCCACATCAGCCCGCAATGCCAAATGAGCAAATCCCCGCTGAAATTCACCCACTGTGTTTGGCACTGTAAATTTTACCATTGGTTCTGTTCCTTCGGGAAAAACTCCTACCATTTGCCGAGACTGCAATAGCTTCTGTGATTGCACAAAAAAGCTTTGTTGGCGGTTTTGGGGTGACTCTAAAGGAAAACATCCCAATTGTCCGGTAACAATCTCGCGCATTATCGGCACTTGTCCCATGTAGTGATGACAAGCAAACCGAATTGGATTCGATAATGCCGCCATTAAAATCGGTGCATCCATAAAGCTGCGGTGATTGCTGACTACCAAGACGCTAGCATCTCGCGGAATCCGATCCTGGTAATAGCAAAACATTTGTGTTGAAAGCCCCGCTAACAAAGCTTGCGAAATCAGAGTCGGACTATTTAGACTCATACCTAATCAATATATATTTCGGTAAATATGGTAGTTTATCTTAATTTAATTTTTACATTTCTTTACTACTGCCATGACCGTCTTAAGATAGAAATGTCTGAATCTACAAAGGGAGGTAAATTTTTTGCGTTCTGGGTATTATGTATTCCTGAACACAATAATATTATGTAATAAAAAGTATTCCGGAAAATTATTTAATAGTAAATTTCTGTATTTTAGGCAAAAATGAGTTGAATTAATGCATATTATCAAACAATTGCTGACCGGATAAATTTGCTAATATTAAGGTGTTAATGGAAAAAATGGTAGTAATGTTATATAATTGCGTGGTTTTGCCCACAAAACTAAGATGTAAAACGTTTTAATAAGTTGATTTTATTTTGCATGAATCTAGTGAATAAAACACAAAAGACATTTGCACTGACAACACCCCTATATTATGTAAACGATGTCCCCCATATAGGCAGTGCTTATACAACGATCGCTGCTGATGTAGTAGCGCGATTTCAAAGATTGCTGGGGCATCAAGTACTATTAATTACGGGTACAGATGAGCATGGGCAAAAAATTCAGCGATCGGCAGAAATTTTAGGGAAAGCCCCACAGGATTTTTGCGATGAAATTGTGCCTAGTTTCGTGAATTTGTGGCGGTTGCTTGATATTCAATACGATCGCTTTAGTCGGACTACAGCACCTCGTCATCAAGCGATCGTCAAAGAATTCTTTGAGCGAGTATGGGAATCTGGGGATATTTATCAAGGACAACAACAAGGCTGGTACTGCGTATCCTGTGAAGAATTTAAAGAAGAACGGGAACTTTTAGAAGGACACTTTTGCCCAATTCATACCAATAAAAAAGTCGAGTGGCGAGACGAACAAAACTATTTTTTCCGCTTATCTAAATATCAAAATAAACTGACAGAATTTTATCAGTTAAAACCCGATTTTATCCAACCAGAAACTCGACGCAACGAAGTCCTAAGCTTTGTAAATCAAGGTTTGCAAGACTTTTCAATTTCACGAGTGAATTTAGATTGGGGTTTTCCGGTACCAACCGATCCCAAGCACACTCTTTATGTTTGGTTTGACGCATTATTGGGTTATGTAACTGCATTACTCGAACCCGATGCCGAACCAACTTTAGCAAATGCTCTACAGACATGGTGGCCAATTAATTTGCATTTAATTGGTAAAGATATCTTGCGCTTCCATGCAGTTTATTGGCCAGCAATGCTTTTATCAGCTGGTTTTCCCTTGCCAGAGAGAGTATTTGGACATGGTTTTTTGACCAAAGATGGTCAAAAAATGGGCAAAAGCCAGGGTAATACCCTCGATCCTGTAGATCTAGTTAAACGCTATGGTAGTGATGCCGTTCGTTATTACTTCCTTAAGGAAATCGAATTTGGCAAAGATGGAGATTTTAATGAAGTTAGGTTCATTAATGTTCTGAATGCAGATTTAGCAAATGACTTAGGTAACTTGCTCAATCGCACCTTGAACATGGTGAAGAAATACTGTGCTGACAATAATGTACCACCAATCGGCAACGAAACAATCTCTGACGATAATCCTTTGAAAACAATTGGTTTACGTCTGGGGGAACAGGTAAAACAAGCCTATGAGCAGCTAGCTTTCAATCAAGCCTGCGAATCCATCCTTTTACTGGTGCAAGCCAGTAATAAGTTTATTGATGAACAAGCTCCTTGGTCGTTATATAAACAGGGACAGCAGCAGGAAGTCGAAAAAGTTCTGTACGCAGTTCTGGAATCGGTTAGACTAGCAGCTTACCTGCTATCTCCAATTATTCCGAACATCAGTAGCGATATTTATCAGCAGCTGGGCTTCGGGATCAACTTTAACGATCGCATACAAAGTTCCTTTAATGCTCCTTTTGCTACCCATGCAACGTGGGGAGTACTATCGAGTAAACAACAGTTGGGTAAAGCCCAACCAATTTTCAAGCGCATAGAACAGCTAAAAAACGATTAGTCAATATCAAATTCTGATTTTGTTCAATTTCTAATTCCTGGTAAAAATTTATCGGGGCTGAACTCAATTAGCCCCGGAACATTATCATAAACCGCTGTGACTAGAATGTAAAACTGGTTAATTTGTATCAAAAATAACAGGGATAAAAACTGAGGTATGACAACAATGTTGAATAATTTAGAAAATGACTCGATATTTACACCAGAACAAGTTTTGGAGAATCGGGGTAGAGTCGCCATATTTATTGATGGCTCCAATCTATTTTACGCTGCATTACAATTAGGAATTGAAATCGATTACACGAAGTTGTTGTGTCGATTAACTGGAGGTTCTCGGTTACTGCGAGCTTTTTTCTACACTGGTGTAGACCGGACAAACGAGAAGCAACAGGGATTTTTGCTGTGGATGCGTCGCAATGGGTATCGAGTAATTGCTAAGGACTTGGTGCAACTGCCAGATGGCTCTAAAAAAGCCAACCTGGATGTAGAAATAGCAGTCGATATGATGGCGTTAGTTGATTCCTATGATACCGCAGTTTTAGTCAGCGGTGATGGCGATTTGGCTTATGCAGTCAATTCCGTGAGCTATCGTGGTGTCAGGGTAGAGGTGGTGAGTTTGCGTTCCATGACTAGTGACAGCTTAATTAATGTAAGCGATCGCTACATTGATTTAGAAGCCATCAAAGAGGACATTCAAAAAACCCCTCGTCAAAGCTATCCATATCGACCATTATCGAGTATGGGATTTTTGGAAGACCCAAGAACTAGCGATGGACACCTGGAAATCCAAGAATGAAGTATCAGTTTAATCATCAAACGAAAGAGGTAGAGGGGCAGAGAGTAAAGGGCATGGGGCATGGGGCATGGGGCATGGGAAGAGGACAAGGGGACAAGGGGACAAGGGGACAAGGGGAAAGACTTGTTGTAAATTCCCCCCATCTCCCCATCTCCCCATCTCCCCATCTCCCCATCTCCCCATCCCCCTCACTCACTCCCCGACTCTCCTCTTTCTTTATTTTGCTTTTGACCTTTTTTTTAGGAATTGGATTAGTTAGCTGCGGGAGTAAATCTCCCACAGCTTCTCAAGAAAACACTGCTGATTCATCTGACCCAGATAGTAAATTGACATTTTTTGATGTCACCTTAGAACAAGCAGATGAAGTGGGACGGCCGATTTGGAAAGTCCAAGCTAAACGGGCAAAATACACCAAAGAAAAACAAATTGGTCAGGCTGAAAATCCTTATGGGGAACTGTACCAAGATGGCAAAGTTGTTTACCAAGTAAAAGCAGATCTAGCAGATATTGAACAAGATGGAAAACAGC
Source organism: Nostoc sp. CreGUA01 (assembly GCA_034531095.2). Classification (GTDB taxonomy): domain Bacteria; phylum Cyanobacteriota; class Cyanobacteriia; order Cyanobacteriales; family Nostocaceae; genus Nostoc. Next base: position 23,887 of record JAVRBV020000165.1, read on the forward strand.
TATTTCTCAAGGGTAAAATATTTGCCACAGACCCTAGCAATGGAATTGTTTTGCAAGGTAACGAGCTAGAATGGCGTCCCCAAGAAGGTTTATTGATTGTCCGCAACCAGATTAACGGGACTCATAAAAAACTACAAGCAGTGGCAAAAGAAGCGCGAGTGAAAACCCGCGAACAGCGGATGGAATTTTCTGGAGGAGTGATAGCAAATTCCGCCGATCCCCAATTGCAGATGCGAACAGAGCATTTGAATTGGAATATTAAAGAAGAAACATTAATTGCCGATCGCCCCATTGAAATTGACCGCTATAAAAATAATAAAATTAGCGATCGCGGCAAAGGAAACGCTGCTGAAGTCAACTTAAAAACCAAAATTGCCACCATCCAAAAAAATGCCCAACTAGATTTACTAGACCCACCATTGCAAATAGCTAGTAACTCTATGACCTGGAACATGAACGCAGAAACCATCAGCACAAAATCCCCCACCCGCATGTTCCAGCGTGTCGAAAAAGTCACCGTCACCGCCAACCAAGGGGAAATGAAAATACCCCAAAAAACGGTTTATTTAACAGGTAACGTCAACGCCGTTGGTCAGCGTAGCCAATCTTTGAGATCTAATACATTAACTTGGTACTTAGACAATAAATTAGTTGAAGCTCAAGGAAATGTAGTTTATCGACAAATTGACCCACCGGTAAATTTCACCGGTGAAACAGCCGTTGGTAATTTGCAAACAGAAAATATTGTTGTCAAAGGTGGTAATTCCGGCGGTAGAGTAATCACGGAGATTATTCCCCAAGAAAGGGCGAATCGTCAGTAGGGAGTGGGGAGTGGGGAGTGGGGAGTGGGGAAGATGAGGGAGATGAGGAAGATGAGGGAGATGAGGGAGTACTTGAACTCTGTTAACAAGTCTTTACAGCAGTTTTCATGTATTTAGACATCTGGTAGAAATTAATTCTGCGTTGTCCGAAAGCCTTGGTAGGGGCGAACGGCCGTTCGCCCTTACGTCATTTTTACCAGATGTCTATTTGAACCACATCTGTCGTAGGGGCACAGCAGTGCTGTGCCCTCGCGGCGTGGTCTATTTACCTGAAAATAGCTGTAAGCTAAATTAATAAGGCTTTGAACTCCATTAATAAGGCTTTGAACTCCATTAATGAGACTTTGAACTCCATTAATGAGGCTTTGAACTCCATTAATGAGTCTTGGAACTCCATTAATGAGGCTTGGAATTCCATTAATGAGGCTTGGAACTCCATTAATGAGTCTTTGAACTCCATTAATGAGTCTTGGAACTCCATTAATGAGACTTTGAACTCCATTAATGAGTCTTTGAAATCCATTAATGAGACTTTGAACTCCATTAATGAGACTTTGAACTAGATGAACAAAATTTTAACTCCCTCTCATCCCTCTCATCCCCCACTCCCCAATTTTCGGTCAACGACTAGGCTAGGATCTTAGTACTACAAGTCCTTTGATAACCCATGAATGGCTCAAACCGATTAGGTAAAGAATCCTTGCCAACATCCCAGCAAGCAGAACACTCTCATAATCACGATACAGACCACGAACATCCAGATCATACTTCTGAGCATGGAGAGTTAGCTCATCCTCACATCCACAGCGAAGAGTCATTACGGCGAATTGTCAATCGGTTATCGCGGATAGAAGGACATGTTCGTGGTATTAAAACAATGGTGCAGCAAAGTAGCCCTTGTCCTGATGTTTTATTACAAATTGCCGCAGTGCGAGGCGCATTAGATCGGGTAGCGCGAATTGTTCTAGATGAACATTTAACTGAATGTATTGCTAGAGCCGCAAAAGAAGGCAATATGGAAGTTGAAATTCAACAATTAAAAGCTGCTTTAGATCGATTTTTGCCTTAACTCAGAATTCAGAATTTAGAAGTCAAACAGGCTTGAGTCACTTCACCAAGTTGAAATCTGCTGTAAATGTTTTTTCTTTTGTCTTTTGACTTTTGCCTTATTCTACAGGCGTGAGAGCTATTTATGCCAAAATTAACACAAGTGTCTCACAGTCAAGCTGATGGTTTGGGCAGTTCCGAAGCAGTTGCAGGGGGGTAAATATACCCTCGAAAGTGTATTAGGGCGGGGACGTTTTGGCATTACTTATCTCGCCAAAGATGAAAAAGGCGATCGCATTGTCGTCAAAACCCTGGACAATCAATTATTGAACCAACCAGACTTCAAAAGGTTGCAAGAAAGATTTGTCCAAGAAGCCTTCAAACTAGCTAAATGCAAACATCCCCATATCGTGCGCCTCTTAGAAGATCCCTTTCAGGAGGACGATTTGTGGTGCATAGCGATGGAGTACATCGCCGGAATAGATCTCGCCCATCGCCCACAGAATATTTTGCCAGAAGCAGACGCCCTGCAATACATCCAACAAATCGGCGAAGCTTTAACACTAGTGCATCAAAATAACTTGGTGCATAGAGATGTCAAGCCAGCCAATATTATGATTAGGGCTGGTTCAAAAGAAGCCGTCTTAATTGACTTTGGGCTAGCACGGGGAATTGACAGTAAAAAGCTGAGCGTCAGCAATCTAGAAACAGAAGCCGAAGCAGGTTTTACGCCACCAGAACTGTATTCACACACAATTGAACTAGGGGCGTATACCGACGTTTATTCACTTGCAGCCACACTTTACAACTTACTGACAGGACAACTACCAACCAACGCCAAAGAACGCCTGCAAAATAATATTGCATTAAAAGAACCAAGAGAATTAAATCCTCAAATTAGCGATAACATCAATCTTGGTATTGTTCGGGCAATGGATTTAGACTTCAAAAAACGCCCCCAGTCAATTCAAGCTTGGCTAGATTCACTGGGATTAAAACCGACACCTATTGTCCAGCTACCAACACAAATTAATTACGATGCCTTAAGTTTACGGATTGGAATAATAAGTTTAATTCTTGCAATAATAGCAATATTCACAGGAATTTTCCAAGGAGATATTCGAGAATTTTTCATCAAACTTTTGTCTTTCCCTACAGAAAAATCAACACCAAAAACACCGCCAACAAAACCACCAAATTAAATAAAATACAAAAATTTCCTCTCTTTAACTCTTATTCTTTGCGTCTTTGCGCCTTTGCGTGAGATAAAAAATTAACTTATAACTAACATAAAATATGTACTGGAATAAAGGTCATCAACTACACAACGGTAAATACATTATTGAAGACGAATTAGGACAAGGTGCTTTCGGCATTACCTATAAAGCTATACACAACCGAATTAACCTACCAGTTGTTATTAAAACTCCTAATATGCGCCTCAAAAGGCATAAACAATATCCCCGCTATGTAGAGAAATTTATCCAAGAAGCTAAATTATTAGGGCAACTTTGCCAAACACCTCATCCAAATATTGTGAGGGTAATTGATTATTTTGAAGAAGGCGACAGCAAAACACCCTGCTTAGTAATGGAGTTTATTGCTGGAAAAAACTTGTTTGATTTAATTGAAAGTGAAGTAATAACACCATTACCAGAAATAGAAGCCATAAAATACATTTGTCAAATTGGTGATGCACTAGCAGCGATGCATCAAAATTCAATAGTGCATCGTGATATTCACCCCGGCAATATCATGTTGCGGGGTGGTAACCAACCGATTTTAATAGACTTTGGTTTAGCTGGAGATATTGCCCCGGCAACTTCTTTTTCTAAAAGGTTTGGCAATGAACATTTTGCTCCTTATGAGCAATTCAACGGCAGCAAAAAACCAACAGTTGATATTTATGGTTTGGCGGCAACACTTTACTATATAGTTACAGGTGAATATCCTACAACTTCCTTGGAGCGTAAATATAATCAAGTTGATTTAACTGAACCAAAGCAACATAACCCAAGGATCAGCAAGCAATTAAATCTGGCAATTATTGAGGGAATGAGATTAGAAGCAAATGAACGCCCAAAATCTATGCAAGCATGGTTAAATCTATTAGTTAACCAGACTGCATCTGATGATTTGAGTTCAGAAGCTGGGATAGATTACAGAAAATTACGCGACTACCTAGCAGCAAGAAATTGGAAAGACGCTGATTATGAAACTTATTTAGTAATGATTCAAGCTGTAGGTCGTGAAAAAGGTGATTGGATTAGAGACGAAGAACTGTTAAACTTTCCTTGCAAAGACCTCTGCACAATTGACCGCTTGTGGGTAAAATATAGCGATGGGCGCTTTGGCTTCAGCGTTCAAAAAGAAATTTACCTCAGCGTTGGTGGTAAGCCCGATGGTAAATATTACAAAGAAGCTTGGGAAAAGTTTGGCGATCGCATTGGATGGAGAATGAATAGTAAGTGGATACATTACAATATAGTTACTTTTGATACCTCAGCCCCAGTGGCACACCTCCCTATTATTTTAGTAAGTTTTGGTGGTTTGGTGGGGGTATTTGTTTTGAGTTCTCTTCTCTCGCATCGAGACTTGTAAAGTGTAGCATTTAAGGCTTTCATAAATTTGTAAATATTAATTACAGCCTATTTTTTCACGAAGTAATCAACATTTCAGAGATCCGATACCTGGCACTGAGGGCGGATAGCAATTCGCCTGAATAAATTTTTCTGCTACTTCATGCACTTCCGTAAGTTCACACACTTTTTGCTTATCCCAAGGTAAACTCATTTGCCCAGGTGAAAACTTTTTCGGCTTCCCTTTAATCATCATTCCTGCCAGCAAATTTTGAGAATTGTAGGTTGGGTTGAACGAAGTGAAACCCAACAATTAACGCTTAATGTTGGGTTTCGTTCCTCAACCCAACCTACATAGCTGCTTACCACTTTGCCACTTCTTCCCGCACTTCTTCCATATCTAAATAATCATTAATAAAAGCCTTCCGTAAAAGTGGATGAGGAATAAATTCATCATACTTATGAATTTCTGGTGCTTCTGAAGTACTAACTAAATCTTCTACACTAATCCTTTGCTCACATAATGAAGCAATTTCACGAGCAAGATATTCAAATTTACCTTTACCTAATTTAATTGTCAAATAATAAGGACTTACCCCACCAATACTTTTAATTTCCAACGATTCCCGACAGAAAGAGTTAAGCAATCTCTCCAAAGTGCGATAACCAACAGTACCCATCCAAGGAAAAATGCAACATTTACCTTTTTCCAACTCCAAAATATTCTGCTTCTCTAATCCCACCCGTCGCACCAATTTGCGAACCGCCTGTAATCTTTGCAAAGCATTCTTTTGCAAATAACTATACTCCACATCCTCAAATAAAACCTGCCGCATTCGTTGTAAAACTCTTGTATGAATACTCCCACCACCACCACGCCAATAAATACTAGCTTTACCCTCGGCTTGTTTCACAACAATAGCTCTTTTTTTGAAGTCAACTTCTACAACTTCCCAAGTTCTCCCAGCTAAAGCAAATTGATTACCAACAGGAACCGGCGCAGCAATACTACCAATTTCGGTTGTACCATGCTTCACACTATATTCTTGTTGCTCGGCAAACACAGCATAAAACTGAAATCTCCTCACCACTTTTTCTCCTGCCAAACCCAGGATTAATTTTCCTTGTTCAGTATGTTGAATATGACCGATATCAATTAAATAACGTAGCAATAATCGAAAATCTTCTTGGGAAATAGCAGCAAAGGGTGGCAGACTAAAAATTTGTTTAGCTAAAAGATTAGGTGAAATTTCCCCAGTTGCCGTTAAAATACTCATTGTTTGGTGATAAAGTAAACTCAAAGGATATTTAATCGGTTTGATTGGTTCAATCCACTTTTCTTCTAAATAAAGTTGAATAATAGCGATACATTGCAAAAGTTGCCAGGGAATTTGCTCTGGTAGAGAAGCTTCTGATAATGGCTGCTCTTCAGCGCAAATAAAGCGCATATCAGCCGCTTCACCTCTTCTACCACTGCGTCCCAACCGCTGTAAAAAGCTAGCTACAGACAAGGGTGAATCTAACTGAATGACTCGCTCTAAATGACCAATATCTATGCCTAATTCCAGAGTCAGAGTAGCAGCAGTAACCGCTGGATTGTTGCGTTCGCGCATGGCATTTTCAGCTGCTTGCCGTAAACTAGCAGAGATACTCCCATGATGGACATGATAGATATCTGGTAATTTTTGTTCTGTGGCAATTTTTCGCAAAGATGCAATTATAGATTCGGTGCGCGTGCGATTATTTGCAAATATTAGGCATTTGCGAGAATTACTGAGGTTAAAAATATATTGTTCGTAAGCTGTTATGTCATTTTCGATCCCCCCTTGCCCCCCTTCAAAAGGGGGGGATGAGTCATAATTTTGCCCTCCTTCAAAAGGGGGGGATGAGTCATAATTTTGCCCCCCTTCAAAAGGGGGGGATGAGTCATAATTTTGCCCCCCTTTTAAAGGGGGGTTGGGGGGATCATCATTAATATAAAAATGTTCAACAGCTAATTTTATTTGGCGTTTTATCCCATCTATTTGCGGAGTAATTACTGCCTTGTCTGTTCCAGAACGCAACCACTCTTCAGCTATACAATAATCACCGAGAGTTGCTGACAAACCAATACGGCGCGGTTGTTTTTGTGTGGCTTTTGCTAAACGTTGTAATTGGCAAATAATTTGACAACCGCGTTCTGAACCCATAAAGGCGTGAATTTCATCGATAATCACAAACCTTAAATCACCAAATAAGCGAAGTAGGTCGTTGTTTTTATTAATTAACAAGCTTTCTAGAGATTCTGGTGTAATTTGTAAGATGCCTTGAGGATTTTTTAAAAGTTTGTTTTTTCGACTTTGAGAAACATCGCCGTGCCAATGCCAAACTGGAATATCTGCTTCTTTGAGTAAGTCGTTGAGACGCTCAAATTGGTCATTAATTAATGCTTTGATGGGACTAATATATAACGCACCTATGGTATTAGCGGGGTAGGTGTGTAATAAAGTCAAAACTGGGAGAAAGGCTGCTTCTGTTTTACCGGCGGCAGTTGCAGCAGCAACTAGTAAGTGAGCATCGGTGTCAAATATGACTTGGCAAGCGGCAATTTGCACTGGTCGTAATTCAGTCCACTGGTGATGGTAAATATATTCTTGGATGAAGGGTGCGAGTCGGTTGAAGGCGTTGGTCATGTTTTTTATAGGGAGTGGGGAGGTGGGGAAGATGAGGGAGAAGAATTAATAACCAATGACAAACGACAATTGACTAATGACATTTTCATCCTATTGATTCAAGGCAGATGACCATTTATCAGTCACACTGAAGTTATAGGGGTAAAAAACAGATTTCAAGTTAGTGAAGTACACTACTTAGGTTTGGTAGCTAAGCACAGAGTTTATTTTAATTCTGACTTATGAATTTTGAATTCTGAATTCTGACTTCTGAATTCTGCTGTATATAATGAGGCAAAACTGATGAATCAGCATAAGGAACGTTTACGTGTCATTCTTTCTATAGCAATTATTTTCGTTGGAGTGACGCATTTTCTGATTCCAGAACCTTATGTCAAAATTATGCCACCGCAACTTCCTTACCCTTTGGAATTAGTTTATCTAAGTGGCTTTTATGAAATTTTGGGTGGTATTGGGTTATTAGTCCCGCCTGTAAGTCAAGCTGCTGCTTGGGGACTTATTGCTCTTTTTATTGCGGTTTATCCTGCCAATATCAACATGGCGGTTAATCATATTAAGTTGGAATATATACCAGATTCACCTTGGGTTCACGTAGTCAGACTTCCTTTTCAAGCGGTTTTAATTGCTTGGGCTTGGTGGTACACACAACCTGCTGATTTAGAAAAACAAGCTTCTATTATTCCTAAGTCACTTATTCCTAAAGAATTAGAATTGAAATGAAGCTGTTTTTTTACTCAATCAACACAATTTATATCAGTCTATGCGCGTTGCAAGATTGTTTGGCATAACACTTTCGTTAGCAATTGGTATTGCGGAGGTTACTGTTCCAGTGACTCAAGCAGTGCAACTTAGAGATGGTAAAGTCTATTTTGTCCAACCACCAAAACTGGTTGAGGCGGTAACTATTTACAAAGATGTAAATTTTCCAGGTGGGACTTACTATTTTACTATCAATCTGCCGGAAAATGCTGGAGAATCTCTACAGAAGGTAGCGATCGCTCAACGTGAAGGAGTACAAAATATCCAGTATTATCTTGATGATACACGTGCATTTGTGGGAACGCGCGATCGCAAAGGAACAGAATTACCACTAGGCCCAGTCACCAGAGAACGCAAAACACGCACAATTACTGTGAACTTTGACCCTCCTGTGACTCCAGGACAAACGGTTACAATTGCCCTCCGCCCCGTAATTAATCCCAGTTTTTCTGGTGTTTACTTACTCGGGGTGACAGCATTTCCGGTGGGTGAAAAATCCCACGGTCAATTTCTTGGGTTTGGGCGGTTTCAGTTCCAAAGCAACAGATTTTGGTTCTTTCCATAGGTAGCATTACCTCATTCAATGCAACATGAAAAGATTATTAATTACTGGTGCGAGTGGTTTTTTAGGATGGCATATTTGCCAACTGGCAAAACAAGAATGGGAAATTTATGGTACTTCTTTATCCCATCCTCTAGAAATTCCTGGCGTTAAAATATTAAAAGTTAATTTAACAGATTTTCAAGAATTACAGCAGATATTTAATACTATCAAACCAGCAGCAGTGATTCATACAGCTGCTCAGTCACAACCAAATTTTTGTCAAACTCACCCCGAAGAATCACACGCAATTAATGTCACAGCATCGTGCAATATTGCCGGACTTTGTGCTGATAATTCTATCCCTTGTGCTTTCACTTCAAGCGATTTGGTTTTTGATGGTTTAAATTCTCCTTATTGCGAAACAGATTCAGTCTGCCCTGTAAACATTTATGGCGAGCAAAAAGCCATAGCTGAAGCAGGTATGCTAGAGCGATATCCGATGACCGCCGTCTGCCGAATGCCTTTAATGTTTGGTAGAGAAACACCCACAGCAAAAAGCTTTATTCAGCCATTTATTCAAACTTTAAAAGATGGTAAAGAACTAAATTTATTTATTGATGAATTCCGCACGCCAGTCAGTGGTAAAAGTGCGGCAAAAGGACTTTTATTAGCATTAGAAAAAGTCAACGGCATTATTCATTTAGGTGGAAAAGAGCGACTTTCTCGCTATGATTTTGGTCTGTTATTAGCAGAGGTCTTTCAACTATCAACTAGTGGAATAAAAGCGTGCCGACAACAAGATGTGAAAATGGCAGCACCAAGACCCGCAGATGTTTCTTTGGATAGTTCTAAAGCATTTGCCTTGGGGTATCACCCTTTATCTATTAAAGAAGAATTAGAAGATTTGTAGGGTGCGTTGTCGCATAGCGCAACGCACCTTGAATTGTTGACGGTGCGTTAGCCTACGGCATAACACACCCTACATTTACTCAATAAGCATCCATTGGCAAACAAGAACAAACAAAATTCCTGTCGCCAAAGGCTGCATCGATGCGGCTGACAGCAGGCCAGAATTTATGTTCGCGTGTCCAAGGCGCAGGGTAGGCAGCTTGTTCGCGGGAATAGGGATGATGCCATTCTCCACTGAGTAAACTTTCAGCCGTATGGGGTGCGTTCTTCAAAAGATTATCTTGGACATCTGCCTTGCCTGATTCGATTTCGGCAATTTCTTGGCGAATAGCAATCAAAGCATCACAGAAACGATCTAACTCTTGTTTTGATTCGCTTTCTGTGGGTTCCACCATGATTGTACCTGCTACAGGCCAGGAAACAGTCGGCGCATGGAAACCATAATCGATCAAACGCTTAGCAACATCATCGATTTCGATCGCTGCTGATTTTTTGAGCGATCGTAAATCTAAAATACATTCATGGGCAACTAAGCCATTTTTCCCTTGATATAAAACGGGATAGTAAGATTCCAGTCTCTTGGCGATGTAGTTAGCATTGAGAATTGCCACTTTCGTTGCTTGGGTTAAACCAACCGTACCCATCATGGCAATGTACATCCAAGAAATCACCAAAATACTCGCACTACCCCAAGGCGCAGCCGCTACAGCACCAAGATGCTGGGTACTGGGTATTTCTTGGTTCCCAGTCCCCAGTCCCCAGTCCCCAGTCGCTACTACACAATGTCCGGGTAAAAACGGCACAAGATGAGACGCCACACCAATAGGCCCCATACCAGGGCCGCCGCCACCGTGAGGAATACAGAAAGTTTTGTGCAAGTTTAAATGGCAGACATCCGCGCCAATATCCCCAGGACGGCAAATTCCTACTTGGGCGTTCATATTTGCCCCATCCATGTAAACTTGTCCGCCGTGGGTATGAACGACTGCACAGATTTCCTTAATTGACTCTTCAAAAACACCGTGAGTGGAGGGATATGTCACCATTAAGGCGGCAAGTTCTAACTTGTGTTTTTCAGCTTTCGCTTTCAGGTCATCAACGTCAATGTTACCTTGTGAGTCGCAGGCAACTGCCACTACTTTCATGCCGCACATTACCGCACTGGCTGGGTTTGTCCCGTGTGCTGAGGTGGGAATCAAACAGACGTTGCGGTGTCCTTCACCACGGTTTTGATGATACTGGCGAATTACTAAAAGTCCGGCGTATTCACCTTGAGAACCTGCATTTGGTTGCAGAGAAATTCCGGCAAAACCAGTAATTTCAGCTAACCATGCTTCAAGCTGCCCAAACAGAATTTGATAACCTTGGGTTTGGGATGGCGGCGCAAAAGGATGAATTTTGCCAAATTCGTCCCAAGTTACCGGAATCATCTCAGCAGTTGCATTCAACTTCATTGTGCAGGAACCCAAAGGAATCATCGATGTTGTTAGCGATAAATCCTTGCTTTCTAGCCTGTGGAGATAGCGCAATAACTCTGTTTCTGAGTGATAGCGGTTAAAGACTGGATGAGTTAGGTAAGTGCTTTGGCGAGGTAGGGGGAGGTGGGGAGATGAGGGGGATGAGGGGGATGAGGGAGAGAACCATTCTTCTAGGGTGAAAGGTAGTTCTTTGTCTGCTGCGAAAATTGCCAAGATGTCAAGTACGTCATCTACTGTGGTGGTTTCATTTAACGAGATACCAACAGCAGTTGTATCGAAAATCCGCAAGTTAATTTGCAGTTGTTCGGAAGTTGTCAGAATATCTTTTAAATTGTGCGTTCCTAGTTCTACTCGCAGGGTATCAAAGAAAAATTCAGAACTGATTTTGTAACCTAAACGCTTGAGTCCTTCTCTCAGCAATACCGTCAATGAATGGATATTTTCGGCAATTTGCTTGAGTCCAGCAGAACCATGATAAACGGCGTACATACTCGCCATCACCGCCAGTAGCACCTGGGCTGTGCAGATATTACTAGTGGCTTTTTCGCGGCGGATATGTTGTTCGCGGGTTTGTAAGGCGAGACGCAATGCAGGCTTCCCAAGAGCATCTTTTGATACTCCGACAATTCGCCCTGGAACCGATCGCTTATACTCTTCTTTAGTAGCGAAGTATGCCGCGTGAGGTCCCCCAAACCCCAAGGGAATACCGAAACGTTGGGTGCTACCCACAGCAATATCAGCGCCAAATTCCCCAGGCGGGGTGAGCAAAGTTAAACTTAAAGGATCTGCGGCTACCGTCACCAATGCACCCTGAGCATGGGCTTTTTCAATAAAAGCGCGGTAATCGTAAATGGTGCCATCACTTGCTGGGTATTGCAGAACGGCGCCAAAAATCGGTTCCTGGAAATCAAATGTTTGATGATCTCCGACAATTATCTTAATTCCCAATGGTTGAGCGCGAGTCTGCAACACATCAATGGTTTGGGGATGACAATCACGAGAAACAAAATAGCCATTTGCCTTATTTTTAGAAACACCATAGCTGAGGCTCATGGCTTCAGCGGCGGCTGTGGCTTCATCCAATAACGAAGCGTTGGCAATTTCCAAACCTGTGAGGTCGATAATCATGGTTTGGAAATTTAACAGTGCTTCCAATCGTCCTTGGGCAATTTCTGGCTGATAAGGAGTGTAAGCAGTATACCAACCGGGGTTTTCTAGGATATTACGAGCAATGACTGGAGGAGTAATACTGTCGTAATATCCCATACCAATATACGATCGGAAAACCTGATTTTTGCCAGCAACTTTTTTTAACAATGTTAGTGCTGCGTATTCACTTTCTGCCTCTGGTAACCTTAGCGGTTGCTTGACCCGAATTGCCTGGGGTACCGTTTGGTCAATGAGGTCATCTAAACTAGAAAACCCCAAGACTTCAAGCATTTGCTCCATGTCATCAGAGTTAGGGCCAATGTGTCTTGGGGCAAAACTACTTAACTTTTGACTTGTTTCGTTTAGCAGATGGCGATCGCTAGACTTGAAAATAGGGAGATTTGATACCACAAATTACTCTCCAGAGAATAGTATATTAATATTTTGCAACAAATACTGATAAGAAGTAAGTGTAATTTATCAATTTATCCAAAATATCTAAATTTCATAACTTAATCTTTTTGGGGGAGCAGGGAGGCAGAGGAGCAGAGGGGCAAAGGAGCAGAGGTAAAAATAATAACTCCTAACTCCTAACTCCTAACTCCTAACTCCTCATGCCCCACTCCCCATGCCCTACTCCCTACTCCCCTTCTACCAAAGCACGGTATTCATCAGCACTCATGGCTTCATTGACTTCATCAGGGTCATCGACGCGGACTTTCAAGAACCATCCTTCACCATAGGGGTCATCTGATACTTGTTCGGGATCTTCAATTAAAGGATCGTTGCGTTCTACGACTGTGCCCGTTACGGGGGAATTCAGTTCTTCAACGGCTTTTACTGATTCAATTGTGCCAAATTTTTCTCCTCTGCTGAGAGCTTCGCCAACATCTGGCAGTTCCACAAACACGATATCACCCAATTCACGTACAGCAAATTCAGTAATCCCAATGGTGGCAATATCGCCATCTAGTCGCACGTATTCATGAGAATCCAAGTATCTAAAATCTTCAGGATATAAAGACATATCACTTCCTCTCCCTTATCAAAAAAATCATTGTCCTAAAGGTCATCCAAGCCATATCTGGTAATGAACCTTACTGTAAATTGAGTAACTCACACAAGCAGTATTGAGCAATGAGTGAAAAAGTATTTTGCACTTATTGACATCATGTCCGCCTCATTACTTACCAAAAACAATTCTCCGCGTCCCCGCGTCTCCACCTCCCCCGAAGTTCAGATCGCCGGAAGCCGGCGCTCCGACTTCTCTCCGCGTCAGTCTATATGATAAGTATTCAACCGGACATGATATGACTCGGCACTCAAAACTCAGCACCACTGAAAACACATTATTCCTCAAAAACCTCAGCAGTTATCAGTTATTGACACGATTTTTTGAACGATAGAAGGGACGTTTCACCACAACAGCTGGGTAAGCTTTGCCGCGAATATCAACTTCTAATTGCTGACCAACGCTTGCTAGCTTGGTGGGAACGTAGGCTAAAGCAATGGGATAACCAAGTGTGAGCGACAAAGTACCGCTGGTGACTTCCCCCACCACTTTACCTGCTGATAAAATTTGGTAGCCATGACGAGCAATGTTCCGTCCTTGGGTTTGCAAACCTACCAAGCGCCGCTGCACGCCCGCAGCTTTTTGCTGTTCTAAAACTGCCCGACCAATAAAATCGCCTTTGGTATCTAGGTGAACTAACCACCCCAAACCTGCTTCTAAAGGTGTGGTGGTGTCATCGATGTCTTGTCCGTAAAGTGCCATTGCTGCTTCTAGCCGCAGAGTATCTCTTGCACCGAGTCCGCAGGGAATGACACCAGCCTTATGGAGACTTTGCCACAATTCTATTGCCACATCAGGATCTACCATCACCTCAAAGCCATCTTCTCCGGTGTAGCCTGTGCGGGCGATGAAGGCTGGTTTGCCTAGTACCGTTGCTTGGAGGTGACCGAATGCTTTGATTGGTTGTAAATCTTGTTGTACTAAGGGTTGGAGATATTTAAGAGCTTTTGGTCCTTGGACGGCAATTAAAGCTTTTTCTCGTGAAAGATCTTGGAATTGCACCTCATTTTGATCGAGATGTTCCAATAGCCATGCTTTGTCTTTAGCAGTGGTTGACGCATTGACTATAATAAATGCACTTTGTGTACCAGTGTTTTCACCTTGATAATAAACAATGATGTCGTCAATAATTCCCCCTTGGGGATTTAACAAGACAGTGTATTGTGCTTGAGTTGGTTGCAGCCGATTCAAGTCTGAGGGTACTAAAGACTGGAGTTGGGATATGAGGTTTTTACCTTGGAGGGTAAATTTACCCATGTGGGAAATATCGAACATGCCGGCTGAATTTCTTACAGCTTCGTGTTCGCGGCTAATGCCAGTAAATTGTACCGGCATTTCCCAGCCACCAAAGGTGGTAAAGCGTGCTTTGAGTTCTACACCCAATTGATATAAAGCAGTCCGCGCCAAAGATTGGGCGTTATCTTCTTGATTAGCCACAGGTATTTATTGCGATCGCACCTCAACATCTCTCTATCCTACGAGATGCTTTCTTGTTTTAGCGTGTATACACAAGTAATTTAATTACTCCAAATCTCATTTTGTAGTGGCGTGACAAAGCTAAAGTTGTGCATTATTTCGGTGGTTGCCCGAATTCAATGAACGATTGCCCGAATTCAATGAACGATTGCCCGAATTCAACGAACAACAGGATCTTAGTGTTGTGTTCAGATCCCCGAATTCTTCAAGAAGTCGGGGATCTAAATCCTGGTTAAGAGACTTCCAATAAAAAAAACGTCCCATCGTAGGGGCGCACAGCTGTGCGCCCCTACAAATGTACAAATAATTTGGAACAATTTATTTTTTGGAAGTCCCTAAGTAAGTGATATTCCCTAGTAGCGTGACAAGGCTAAAATAGTGCATTAACTTGACTCTTGTGGGATGGGCGTCTCGCCCGTCCGGTGCGGGCTTTTCGGCCCACACCACAAGAAAATTTATTGCAACATTTTAGCGTTGGCACGCCACTACCAGACTCAAATCTCTTGTGGTTCAGGTTTTTGCAACTTGTGTATGCAGCGTAGGTCTTTAGACCGGGGAGCGTCAATTACAGCTTACGCCAACAAAGTGAGAGTGTAGTTAGTGTTACTGCCAGTATAATAACTGTAGACGCGAAGGAAGTAAGTACCCGTTCCTAGAGGTAGAGACTCACTGATTGAGTTAATACCAAGGAACGATTCAAACCGTTCACGAGAATCTACTACACCATTACCATTGCTATCCTGAATCAGCTCCACATAAGCGTAAGCACTTAACTCAGTCAAATCTAATTTCAATGTGCGGTTATTCGACAAGCTGAAACGATAGTAATCATCGCGGTCAGCAGCGCCCACAAATTCTTTAAACACTGAAGTACCGTTGAGGAAACCAATATCATAAGCCGTCCTTAGAGTATTTCCTGGGTCTCTAGGAGTTGTGATTGGGGCGGGAGTTGTAGAAACTCCTAAGCTGTAATTAGTGTTGTTGTTGGCATTGTAGGTATAGACGCGAAGAAAGTAAGTACCTGCTCCCAAAGCTTCGTTGATAGAGGCACTAAAAGAACTGCCTATTTGCTCACCAGAATCAAACCGATTGTTGCCGTTAGCGTCATAAATTAGTTCTACATAAGCAGTATCAGTTAAACCAGTCAAAGACGTATTAAAATTACTAGTCTGAGCCACGGTAAAGCGGTAGTAGTCATTGCGGTCAGCAACGCCGACAAACTGGTTACTAAAGTTGCGGCTACCATTTAAGATGCCAAGGTTAGCAGCAGTGTCTAGAGAGTTATCAACACGGTTTGGGGATAGAGAAACTGAGCTTGCAGGTGCAGCCTGACGACCTTCTTTGTAGCCATAAATCTCAAAGTGTTGCTGTGCCAATTGTCTGGTGAAACCTGCGGCTCTTAAGTCGGAATAAGTATTTAGGTAGTAAGTAGAATTGAAGGATTCACTAGAAATACGTCCCTCAGCTAAACCATAATCTTGGAAATGTCCTAAAAGCTGATACGGATTCAGATTTGCTTGAGCCAAATCGGAATAACTACTACGGTAGTAATTGCTATCAAAGGAAATAGAATATCTACGTCCTTGGGCGACACCATAATTTGCTAGGTGTTCAAACAACTGGTTTTTGTTAAAACCCGCCGCTAACAAATCCGGATTTGCAGCCTGGTAGACATTTAAATCAATAAAGGAACTAAAACGGCGTCCTTCTGCAAGACCAAACTTTTGTAAATGCTCTAAAGCTTGTGGGTTATTTAAGTTCTTCAAGTCCGCGTTGGCAGTGCGATAAAAATTTAAGTCAATCAAGCGGGAAAATGAGCGCCCCTCACTCACTCCAAAGCTTCGCAAATGGTCAAACAATTGCTCGTTGCTCAAATTATTTAAATCGCCATTTTTACTACGATAGAAGTTGAGGTCAAAAAACGGGGAAAATTTGCGTCCTTCAGCAACGCCATAGTTGGATAAATGATCGTAAGCTTGGCGGTTACTGAAACTAGCCAAGTCAGGGTTGCTGGCTCGATAGAAATTTAGGTCTGCAAATCCAGAAAAAGACCGCCCTTCATCAATACCGTAATTCTGAAAGTGTGACACTGCTTGAATGTTGTCGAAGCTTGCTAAATCAGAATTAGCTTGACGATAGAAATTAGCATCAAATAAGTTAATACCCATCAGTATTTATTCTTGGACTACAACTCAATACATTTTCTCTACAAGATTATTTGAAAAGAGATTACTGTGATATCAATCACTTACGATCATCCATAACCCACGCCAGTCGCCGCACTTGGCAAAACCCCTGGATGCCTGTCCCTGGCTCACCTGAAGAAGGAGAGAACCGAAATCAAAGTCACCGTTTTTAACGGAGTATTCAGGAGGATATGAAAGCATTTGATACATTATTAATCAGTTTTCAAACATCCTCTGATAATCTTCTCATGAAAAGTAATTTCTGTATAACTTTTTTTGACTTATATTCGTATTGCTACTTACAATAAAAGCCTTTTAGTGCTTGGTAAATAATATTTTTGTACTACTAGATGGCGATCGCACTGTAGCAGTACGTAAATTCTGTTGAATTCCTGAACAAAAAAAGCCTCCGTACTCAGCACGCGCCTCATCGCGCCACCACCGCTAACAGAACTCTCTACTAAGCTTTAATAGTTAATGGTGGAAGTGTTGAGATTTGTTAATTTAAGATTATGAACTATCGGCAAATACTAGCTAGCTTTGTCTTAGCTATGGTTCTCTTTGTTTTTCCCCTGTCAGCGCAAGCTGCAAGTTCTTCCAGTATTACCCGTTCTGCTGGAGATGACTTTCAGAGCAAAAATTACTCTGGCCAAAGCTTAATTGGTACTGAGTTTACCAATGTGGATTTAGAAAACGCTAACTTTAGCAACGCTGACTTACGCGGCGTTGTGTTTAACGGTACTGTTTTAGAAGGAGTGAATCTGCATGGCGTAGATTTTACTAATGGCATAGCCTATCTAGCAAGATTTAAGAACGCTGATTTAAGTGATGCAGTCTTAAGTGAGGCAATGATGCTGCGCTCTATATTTGACAATGTTGATATTACTGGCGCTGATTTCACGAATGCAGTTTTAGATGGAACGCAAGTGAAAAAACTTTGTACAAAGGCAAGTGGTGTTAATTCTAAAACTGGTGTGGATACCCGTGAGTCTTTAGGATGTAAGTAGAATTTCATAGCCCCCTCTTCTTCGCTGGTAGAGAGGGGGATGGCGATCTTATACTTCAGGGGTAGAGAAAAGGGAAAGCGAAACGGGCGGTTAAAAACCGCGTCTACACAAACAAAACCCACCTACGTGGGTTTCAAGACCTTAATTTGACCTTAGGACAAGGCAGGCGGACGAAAGCCTGTGTAGCGGCGAATTCCATTCGCCAAGGCTTAAGTTGACTGCTATAAATTTTATTTAATTTTTTGTATATCATCTTTTTAATTTACTGTCAATACTCAAATAGCGTCATTTGAGCTTCTGAGGGTCAACAATCACTCCAAACTTCTCCTACTCAATGTCCAATGCCCTAATTCCAATCCTGTTCTTCTTTTTTGCCGCGACTTTTATAAATACCACCCACATCGTGCAGTTGGCGAGTTTTTTCAAAAAGCTGGGCTTCCGTCAAACCCCACTGCTGCAAGACTTGATCTAAATCTTTTTGAATGTCTCTCGCCCCCGGAAAGCCTTGATAACGAATTCGCAATCTAGCTAATTCTGCCAAATTGTAGTCCGTTGCTTGTTGAGCGAGTAAAATATCAATAAGAGGGCGATCGCGGTTATAAAGAGGGTGCTGTTGATCTTTTCCGCCCATTGCTTCACTCATCGTGAGTCCTGAGTATCAAGTGCTGAGTCCTGAGTTTTTAGTTTATCTGATAGAGGGGCATTGGAGAAGAGGACACGGGGACGCGGGGACATGGGGACGCGGGAACCCAAGAGGATGAAAAAGGAAAAAGACTTGTTGCAAGTTATCTCCCCATCTCCCTCATTCCCTAGTTCCCCGTGTCACCGCGTCCCCGCGTCCTCTTCTCAGTACTCCCAGACGGCAACTACACCTGAGGTCTTACGGCTCTCACCACTGCCAGTTAAATTTAAATAAAGTTACATTAGTTCTTAAGAAAATACAAAAATCTTTAGATGAGGGTGAATTTTATCTCACCCAAAGTCGAAGCAGCAAGGGAGCAAGAACCCGCTATGTTTGAACACTTCACTTCCGAAGCCATTAGAGTAATTATGCTAGCTCAGGAGGAAGCACGTCGCCTGGGACACAACTTCGTAGGAACTGAACAAATTCTCCTGGGTTTGATGGGAGAAGGAACTGGGGTTGCTGCTAAAGTGCTGGCCGAATTAGGCGTTACTCTCAAAGACGCACGCCGCGAGGTAGAAAAAATTATTGGTAGGGGTTCTGGCTTTGTACCACCAGAAATTCCTTTTACTCCCAAGGTAAAAAGCCTCTTTGAGCAATCGTTTAAAGAAGCTCATAGTTTGGGACAGAATTACATTAATACTGAACACTTACTCTTAGGATTAACTGAGGCGGGAGAAGGTGTGGCCGCCAAAGTACTGCAAAATCTAGGGGTTGACTTCAAGTCTGTCCGCAGTGCCATTACTCGCCGTTTGGGTGAAAATGCCCCGGCTTTTGCTGGTGGTGGTAATCAAAAGCGCACTCAAACGCTCACTATGGAAGAGTTTGGCAGAAATCTCACCAAATTAGCCCAAGCAGGCCAACTCGACCCTGTAGTTGGTCGTGAGAAGGAAATTGAGCGTGCCGTCCAAATTCTCGGTCGCCGCACTAAGAATAACCCAGTGTTGATTGGGGAACCAGGAGTTGGCAAAACTGCGATCGCAGAAGGTCTAGCTCAGCGTATTGTTAATCAAGATATCCCCGAATCGTTACAAGATAAGCAAGTCATCAGCCTGGATATGGGTTTATTGGTGGCTGGAACTCGCTTCCGTGGCGATTTTGAAGAACGGATTAAAAAAGTCGTGGAAGAAGTCCGTTCTGTGGGCAATATCATCTTGGTGATTGACGAAATTCACACCTTGGTCGGCGCTGGTGGTACAGAAGGCGGTTTGGATGCAGCTAACATCCTTAAACCCGCTTTGGCACGGGGTGAACTCCAGTGTATCGGCGCAACCACCCTGGATGAATATCGCAAGCATATCGAACGTGATGCCGCCTTAGAGCGTCGTTTCCAACCAATTATCGTCGGTGAACCATCAGTAGAGGAAACCGTAGAAATTCTTTACGGTTTACGCGGTGCTTACGAACAGCATCACAAAGTCACAATTTCTGACGCGGCGGTGCTAGCAGCAGCCAAGTTGTCAGATAGGTATATTAGCGATCGCTTTTTGCCAGATAAAGCAATAGACTTAATTGATGAAGCTGGCTCCCGCGTTCGTCTGCGGAACTCTCAAATTTCTCCCAATAAAGAACTCAAGCGTGAACTCGCTGGCGTCACCAAAGCCAAGGAAGCAGCAGTCAGAGTCCAGGATTTTGATAAAGCCGGACAACTGCGCGACCAAGAATTGGAACTCACAACTCAACTGCAAGCTGGGATAGCAGAAAACGAAAAATCTGTCAATACTGCTGTAGTTGACGAAGAAGACATCGCCCAAATCGTGGCTTCTTGGACTGGTGTACCAGTCAACAAACTAACCGAATCTGAATCAGAGTTGCTCCTGCACCTAGAAGACACTCTGCACCAGCGCCTCATCGGTCAAGAGCAAGCAGTCACATCTGTATCTCGTGCCATCCGTCGCGCCCGCGTCGGCTTAAAAAATCCCAATCGTCCCATCGCTAGCTTTATCTTTTCTGGCCCCACTGGCGTTGGGAAAACAGAATTGGCTAAAGCCTTGGCTGCTTATTTCTTTGGTTCGGAAGAAGCGATGGTTCGCTTAGATATGTCCGAATACATGGAAAGTCACACCGTCTCCAAATTAATTGGTTCGCCTCCTGGTTATGTCGGATACGATGAAGGCGGACAGCTAACCGAACTAGTGCGGCGCAAACCTTACACAGTGCTGCTTTTCGACGAAATCGAAAAAGCTCACCCCGATGTATTTAATATGTTACTGCAAATCTTGGATGACGGTCAACTTACCGATGCCAAAGGTCGGAAAGTGGACTTCAAGAACACGCTAATCATTTTGACCTCTAACATCGGTTCCAAGGTAATTGAAAAAGGCGGTAGTGGTTTAGGCTTTGATTTTGACACCCAAGCCGAAGCTAGTTACAACCGCATTCGGAACTTGGTAAATGAAGAAATGAAGGCTTACTTCCGTCCTGAGTTTCTCAACCGTCTCGATGAGATTATTGTCTTCACCCAGCTTTCTAGGGATGAAGTCAAGCAAATTGCTGACATTATGCTCCGTGATGTTGCTAACCGCTTAACAGAAAAAGGAATTACTTTAGAAGTTAGCGATCGCTTCAAAGAACGTGTGGTACAAGAAGGCTATAATCCCAGCTATGGTGCCAGACCATTACGTAGGGCAATAATGCGCCTTTTGGAGGATTCTCTCGCCGAAGCAATGCTATCTGGTGAAATTACAGATGGAGACACAGCGGTTATCGATGTTGACGATGACTCGCAAGTAAAAGTCCAAAAATCAGCAAAACGAGAGTTGCTATTGGCAAATGTTGGCTAATATTTATACCTAATCACTTTTTGCTGTAATATTTTAGGAACACTCTAGCCTCTTGCTTAGGCAGAGGTACAAACAGGGGCATCTCAGACAAACATCAAGTGAAATGGTATTATATGCTTCACCTCTGGTAGAAATACCAGGGGCTTTTTTTAGGATAATTTTCTTATCGACACCTGAACGCTTAGCGCTCTTTAATCCAATACGGTTCAGTTAAGCATTTCTCCCTTCTCTCTGCGTTCTCTGCGCCTCTGCGGTTCGTTAAAAAAATTGGCTTTGACAATTTCAGGACTTACGCAAAAATAGCTAAAAAGCTTAATTTATCGTAGACGCTTTGCGGCTTGCCGTAGGCTACCGCCAAGACGCCAAGAACGCCAAGGGTTCGTAGAGTTTGCGTAAGTCCTAAATTTATTTTTTTATATATAGCGTTTCTCAGTCTATTCATGCAAAAAATGCAAATATTTAATCATTTCATATAATGAATAATGAGTAGATAAAGTCTTGTTTTTTGTAATGTCCCATAAAATTTCTTCTTGATTTTGTATCACCTCTACTAATATTTCTGATGGATTACCATCTATGCTATGAGAAGACCTTCCCCTTTGATTAACCAAAAACCCCACTCTTTCTAAAGCACGAATAGTCCATATTACTGCAATTCCTTCACCGATGATATTAATTTCTCCTTTGTGCGGTGTGTGGAGATGAAATTCTCCCGAATAAATATCAAATTCTACACCTTCGCTGCGGAAAGTATTAGCAAAAGCACCACTCAAAACCAAATCTTCTGGTGCGCCAACATTTAAATTTCCATTACTTGATAATAGCCAAATTTTATCTGCAAGCCGCAAAGCTAAATCTAAATCGTGGGTAGAAAGGAGAATTGCTTGATTTGTTTCTCGTGTTAACTGGCGTAACAATTGCATAATTTCCACCCTTCGCGGTAAATCGAGAAATGCTGTTGGCTCATCAAGTAACATAACAATAGGCGACTGAGCCAAAGCACGCGCAATCATAATTTTTTGTCGTTCACCATCACTTAATTCGCTAACTTGACGTGGTGCTAAGTGTACTGCGCCTACAGATTTGATAGCCCAATTTACTATTGCGTCATCTTCAGGTGTTAACTTTCCCCACCAATTAGTGTAAGGATATCGTCCCAGAGTCACCAAGGTGTAAGCTGATAGCATTCCCACATCAACTTTCTCGGTGAGTACTAAACTCAGACGTTTGGCTAAATCTTGCGGTGCTAACTTGTAAACATCATCACCCAAGAGTCGCACTTTACCTGCGATCGGGGGTTGCATTCCGGCGAGCGATCGCAGTAATGTAGACTTACCAGCACCATTAGGGCCAAGTAAACAAACAAGTTCCCCAGGTTGCAGAGATACAGAAATATCCAACACAACACTCCGGAGGATTTTTCGGGATGTTTTATAACCAATAGTCAAATTGTGAGTTGTGAGAATTGCATCACTCATGAGGGGAAAGATTTTTGAGAATTACGCCGCAGAATTACCCAAGTCACAACAGGAGTTCCTATCAAAGCGGTAATAGCATTTAAAGGTAAAACCATTTCACTTACCCAAAGTTGAGAAAACAAATCTGCAATCAAAGCTAAAATTGCTCCCAAAATCATTACCCCAGGAATTAATATCCGATGGTCAGCAGTATTTAAAAGACTACGGCAAAGATGGGGAATTGCAACACCTAAAAATGCTATTGGACCACAAAAAGCTGTAATTCCTCCTGCTAACACAGATGCACTGCTAATAATATAAAATCTGGTTTGTTGGACTGTTAATCCTAGACTACGTGCATAAGATTCACCAAGTAAAAAAGCATTTAAAGGTTTTGATAACAGCACTGCTACTAATAATCCCAAACAGATAACGGGAGTTAAAATCACTAACTGTTGCCAAGTCACACCAGCAAAACTACCAAAAGTCCACATTATATAACTTTGAATCCGTTCTTTGGAACTAAATTGCAAGAGAATACTCACCATTGCACTTGTAGCATAGCCAAATAATAAACCTAAAATTAGTAATGTCATTGTGTCTTGCACTCGGCGAGAAACAACTAACATTATTCCTAACACCGATGCTGCACCAAGACTTGCTGCTATTACTAAACCAAAATCGCCAATTATCCCCAAATTTGCTAATAATGTAGGTGTCGTAGCATTTGCTAGCAATACAACTAATGCTACTCCTAAACTTGCACCAGAACTAATTCCCAAAACAAATGGCCCTGCTAATGGATTTCTAAATAAAGTTTGCATTTGTAAACCACTTACACCTAAAGCTGCACCTGCTAAAGTTGCAGTTAAAGCTTTAGGTAAACGAAATTTAATAATAATAGTAATCCATATCGCTTTTTCTGGTTGCTGCCCAAATAAAATAGCAATCACTTCGTCGATGGGTATATCAACAGACCCCAAAGCTAAGTCTAATAAAAATGCCAAGATTAGTCCTGCAAATAAAAATGAGAAAATTATAAATTTTCCATTGGCAATTTTGTGCAGTATTAAATAGGTTTTTAATTTACTTTTTTTGCTTAACATTATTCAATGATTTGACGATAGTAAAATAATCTATAATCAGGTAATATCTCTGGATGTAGTATTTTAATTAAATCAGATAGAACTATATCTGGATTACTAATTCCACCTTCCCAGTAGTCATTGCCACCATTGGCGTTAACACGAGCATTGTTATTATAAAGATTCCTCTTTTTTAGGGCATTAAAATCAGCATAACGATTATCTTCAGCTATTAAATCTTTGATACTCCTCCAATTTTGACGAAAATTTAACCAGTAATCAGCATTACTAGCACGTTCCAAAACTACCTCAAAAGATAGAGGTAGACTACCCGATGACTTATCATCACTCCATAAATAATTTCCTCCTGCATCAGCTAGATATTTTGCTACATAACTTTTGCCTCCAGGCATATACCAAGTACCTTTAAAGTTAAATCCAACAAAAACACTCGGACGCTTTTTTATAGATTGAGCTTTTCGAGCTATTATTTCATATTTTTTCGTAATTTCACCAAATATCTGTTCTGCTTGTTCCTCTTTATTAAAAAACAAAGCAGTAAATTTCAACCATTCACTTCTCCCCAATGGTGTGTCTTCCATATATTCAGCATTTATGGCTACTTTTAACCCTGCTTCTGTTAATTTTTGGTAACTGTCCGTTTGGTAATTTCCAGTACCATAGCTTGTTACTAAATCTGGGTTTAATTCTAATAATTTTTCAATATTAACATTGGAATTATTGCCTATCTCTGAAACTTTACCCGCTTGAATTTGATTGATAATTTCAGGTGTATTCACTTGCTTAATGTCACTAATTCCAATGAGTTTATCAACTACTTCTAACTTGGCTAAGTGTGGTAAATGAGTAGTTGAAAGAGAGACGATAGAATTAACTGGTACTGGAATTATCTGTGCTTGATTAAATCCGCTTGGTGTAGGAGTTCCGCATTGGACTAAAACATATTGAAAACCAGTTATAGCATTCTGCCAAGGATTTTTTATGGTAACAATTTTGTAATGTTTGTGATATTCTACCGTCAAGCCTGTTGCATGAGTAATCTTAATTTTATTAGGGAAGTAATCAGTATTGGGGTCATAGTTTTGAATACAGGCGTTATTATTGTTATCTCTCGATGTGTTGATTGCTTTACTATGGCAAGCAATGATTAAGGTTGCTATTAAGAAGAATTGACACAAGAAAATAATGGGTTTTGAGTGAGGGAGTTTTACCAATTTCATGGGTTTTAGAGAAATATGATTTTTCTCACGCAGAGGCGCAGAGGCGCAGAGAGGAGTATGAGGAGAAATCGCTCAAAAATGGCTTTATATCTTTGCGTGAGATTTTAATAAGGATAAATTACACAGGTTCTGGTGGATAGGAATGTTCAATAAGTTTGTTACCTTTAACCAAGTGTTCATTGACAATAGTTTCAGCTACATTTGGATTAACGCGAGTGTACCAAGTTCTATCATCGGAATAAAATACTACCGGGCCTAATTGACAAACTTCTAAACAGCCAGATGTTCTAACTTCTACGTCTACACCTGCTTTTTCAACTGCTGATTTTAAAGCTTCAAATGTAGGTTGCCATTTCCGTGAAGGAAGACAACGAGTAGAAGTACAAACTGAGATATAAGAGTTTTTTAAGGGATTTTTGGTAAAGGGTATAGGTTTATTTCCTAAAACATAAATATCTCGTAGTTCCTGATAGAGAGTTAACTTTGATAAGTTAGGCTTACCTTCTGGTAATAAATTTTCACCTTCTACGTATGGATTTGGTAGGAAAATAGTCATGAGGTTTTCATTTGCACCATTCCAAAAATCGATTCCCCAACTTCTAGGGATACCTTCTGCATTAAACCGTCGATAAAATGCAGCACGACTTACTTGACGTTTTTGCCTTAGTTCTAAAGGAGTCTTACAATGAGGACCACCTAAATTAGCCTCAATACATAGATGCAAATGCCAGCCTTCTGCTACTACTGTGAGATATCCATCATAGAGAATACAAATTTTAGGTGGAGCATTAAATTCTAATTCTAATACACCACCTTGCACAATATGTCCTACCCCTACCTGCTGCCAATTTTCCTGAAATAAGGTGTAGAGTAATGACGATAAAACATCGGTACTAGAATCAAAATATTCATATTCAATTTTTCCACCCCCTGATAACGGGTTAGTGACAAATTGATTTAATCGGTTTACCCAGGAATTAAATTCAGTCATGGCTTTTAACTTTATATTATTCAGCTTGATTTACGCTAATAGTTTGAGAAATTAAACTGCCAAAATCTATCCTATCTTTTAGCAGATCTAAAATTTCCAGTTCAACCCAACTTGAAAAACCCTACCTGCATCAGGAAACCCTGCAAACAATTGATATCTTTGATTAAAGATATTATCTACACTACCATTCACAGCTAAATTAGCGCTCAATGGTACTCGTAACTTCACATCAAATGTCGTATATCCTGTTAAAAATTCGGTGTTGGTGTTATTCGTCGGATATCTACCAAGTGAATGCATGAGTAATCCCATATACAAACCTTCCGGGTTTTCATAATTAATTCCAATATTTATACTATCTGCACCTGCAAACCGCAATTCTTTATTAGTTTCTGCGGGATTAGAGCTTTCTAAAATCCGGGGATCATTCGCTGTATAATTGACGAAAGCATAGACATTTTTCGCAATCTGTAAATTCAAGGTTGCTTCTAATCCTGTAGTTTCAACTAAGCCAATATTTTCCCAAGTTCCTGTATTTCCGTTTACGGGTGGTATCAGTGATTTAAAAGCAATCAAATCAGATATTCGATTGTAAAAAAATGTTAACCTTAATAAGCCAATATTGCCGATTTTTTGGTCAATTCCTACATCAAAGCTATCACCTCTTTCGGGTTTAAGTGCTGGGTTACCAATATTGCTAGGATTATTATTGAATAAATTGGCGATGGTTGGAACTCGGAAATTTTTGATATAGTTGGCTCTAAAAGTTGTAGAGTCAAAAATAGCAAGTTTTGTACCTACAGATGGAGATGTTGCTGAACCATTTATCAAGCTGCTAAAATCTTGCCGCAAGCCTAAATTTACAATCCAGCTAGGAGTTAAGTTGACTTCATATCTGGCAAATAAGGCTCCTTGACTAATACTAGTATCGTAGTTTATCCTCTCTATATTTGTAGAATAACTAAAGGAAGTACTGCGTACATTTACATTACGATAATCAAAACCATAAACTAAGCTTTGATTTTTGGCAAAATTCCAACTGTGTGTAGTTTGAATTCCGTAAGAAGTTTGGTTAGAATCAAAGCGATTCTGAGATGCAAGTGCGCCACTACGATTGTCAAAACGAGTGTTGATAAAATCGCTATAAACTCTTGCTGTTAAAAGTGAATCATCTCCACTACCTAGTTTGGAGTTCCAGGTTAAATCTGTCAAAACTTGGTCTGTGTATTTGCGATTATTCTCGGTCAGAGAGTTAAAAAAACCTTGACCAAATTGTGGTATAGGAATAGGTACTCCTCCCGGTACACCCTGTTCTTTTCCTAAATATATTGTGGAGAAGGCAAGAGTGTTACGTTTACCTAAGTTGGCATCAAGTTTAATATTAAAATTATTGTAGAGAGTATCATTATTTTCCCTGGTTCCCTGAAAATTGGCTTCAGGAATTGCAAAAGGATAGTTATATTTGGCTTGAGTGCGGTTGTATCCAATTACCCAACCAATATCTCTAGTTTTTCCGCTATTTTGAATACTCTGTTGATTTAGTCCATAAGCACCAATGTTGACTTTCGCTTCTGTTGTAATTTTTTCTATGGGACGACGGGTGATAATATTAATTACTCCACCAATTGCATCGGAACCATAAAGAGTAGAACCCCCACCCGGTAATACTTCAATTCTTTCGATATTATTGGTAGTAAATTCTGAAAGGTCAAACCCACCGCTACCAAGATTATTAATTGGTCTACCATCAAGCAATATTAATACTTGACCAGTGTTAGAACCGCGAATAAATTGACCGCTTAAAGCATTGACTTCCGTTCCAACTGTACCATCAGGTAAAATACCAGGAAGAAATTTTAGCGCTTCTCTGACAGTTCTAGCACCTTGCGCTTCCATTTCTTCACCCGTAATCACGTAAATTGGACGGGTAGAATCTTTCACTGTTCCTTCACGGCGAAAGGGTGAATACACAGGTTCATTTAATAGCTTGTCGATGACTGTCAGTTCAATGTCGGGTTCTTTTTCTGCTGTGGAGGCTGGCGCATTTTGAGATATAACTTCCCCAATTGCTTGTAAGTCTTTAGCTGAACTTCCACGGTTGGATAATTCTGATATTTGTGTAATTTCTGTGGCTTTGGTGCTGTGATTTTCCAATAGTATCCTGAGGGCAACAATCAAACTAGACACAACAATTTGAATTCCCCATTTGGCAACGAAATTACTATGCATTTGTAATTTAAGCAACCTGTATAACTAAGAAATTTGATTTTGATTCAGCAAAAAGAGGACAAGCATAGTGAAACTAGCCACCGCTTGTGTAGTGGTAGAAGGAAGCCGTTGTGTATTTGTGTGACGATGATAATCATTATCACACAAATTAGTAAATTATGGTATTTTTTCGGCAATAAGATAGTTTTGATACTACCTAATGAGCAATTAACAACAATTTACGTTTAATTTTTTCCACTTACTCAGTGGTGGAATACTTGCCAAAATACCTTTTTTTAAAGGTTCGGGACGTTCTGACCAAGGCAGTGAACCATTGGGTTTAGCATAATATTGAGTAGCACATTGCAAAATAGCAGATGCACTACTATCAACTCGTAAATCGCCGAAGAGATGGGTTAATTTATCTTCTGCAACAAAGGCAATAACACAAGAATGGTTGCAAGCACTCATGCATTCAACTCCTTGAATGAGGAATTTATTTTGCAATTCCCAATCTTGTGCAAGTTGCTGAAGCTGTTGTAGTAGTTGTTCACCTTTGCTTTCACCAACTCGTTTGCCGTTTTGCCATACGCCCGCACAGGTTGTGCAAACGAATAAAGTATGTTGTTTGTCAAGCATTAATTTTGAAGTGTGTAGAAATAAGTCTGAGTCGCAGACATGACATCTTGTTGCAGTCATACAACTGCAACGTAGCTATTAAGTGAATTTGGCAGAAATAATATTGCAAAAGCTTTCACGCCAGGGAAAAACTAGCGTAAATGATAGTTATACTAAAGCTTAATTGCAATAATCAATAAACTGCCTATAATTTCATAGCCATGAGTAGTCCGTGGCGCGTCTCTGGCACGATGAAAAACTGAAACTGATATGTTGTTGTTGAAATATTTATGCAAATATTCATCTGTACCTCGCAGATGGGTATGAGTTTGTGTGTGACTTTCGGCGGGCATTCTGACTTTGAAGCATCAGCTTCATTACAGCTGCGGGACAGCGCCGGATTTACACCGGACTTTCCCCGTTACCTCTGATGGCTGACCCCCACCAGAACCGAGTTGCTATTGGGATAATAGTAGCATGATTATGGCGATCGCAAATAATTTGTCACACTTGAGGGAAATCGAAGAAATAAATTATCCAATATTGTGGGGTGGGCATCTTGCTATTGGTGTCAAGTTAAGAAAATTAAAGTCTTGTCAAGTGGGCAAAACTCAATGGTTAAACTGAACACAATAGCTGATAGCTGGATTTAAAATTGATAGACAAAAATACTGAAATCGATTTACACTCAGATTAACGGTGTACTTAAGAACAAGGTATAAATGTCAGCAGATAAAAAATATACTTCAACTAATTCTCAGGACTTGCTCGAATTGCAGACAGCATCTGTATTGACAGATGAACACGAAGCGATCGAGAAATTCCAACCTATTCAAAAATACAAAGATGATTGCAACTGTTCCTTTAACATTGGTATCAAGCCTTTGTATCTTCATCATGAAATTAGCATCCTCACAACTTTTCTGCAAAACTTTATTGACACCTTACCAAAAGCATGGGAATTAGGTTTACAAAGATGGCCGCCATTTAATCAAACGCCCCTTCAAAGTCAGTTAAACCAAGTAGGTGCTGCGAAAACTCCACGTCTAATGCGTGTTGATTTTACATCCCTAGCAGGGACACCCCAAGTTTTTGAAATTGAGCATAATCCCAGCGGCTTGGGAATTATTACACTTTTTCAGAAAGTCTGGGGTTGCAAATCTACCCTAGCTCAGCAGTATCGTACCCACATCTGCGATAATATTCATATTCTCTTGACTGAAAAAGATTTAGATTATTACGATGCCCGTTTTTTTCTCCAAGAAATGTCTGGTAAGCCCGAACAAGTGCATCTATTAAGTGAATTAAAGCCAGAATTTTTGCAGCAAAATCAACTTCATTTTCACCGCTATTTTGACCCTTGGAAAATAGAAGCCGAAGCCGAATCACCCTTAAAAAGTAATCTCAAATTGCTCTTGCAGTCTTGGGTAGAAGGTCAAATAGAAATTGAGCCTCATCCTGATATATTAATGTCTAAATTAGGGTTAGCTTCGATTTTTAGCCAAACTAGTATATGGGAACAGGCAGGGTTAAATCTAGAAATTGCTCAAACAATTATTCCAGAAATAAAATTGTTATCTGAAATTAGCGAGGAAATTCCAGAACGTCAAAAATCTGTGATTAAAGTATTAACACCAGACCAATCTTATGGCTCCAGAGGTGTTAAAGTTGGGTCTTATCAAAGAGCGCAAAAATGGATAAATTTAGTGCGTGAACTTCGTGCCAGTCATACTCTTGCCGTAGTCCAGCGTCAGGTTGAACACCAAAAAGCAATATTACCCTTCATTGATGATTCCGGCGTCATTCAAGAAGAAGAGTTAGACGTTCTCTATCGTGCTTTCTTTTTACTAACTGACACAGGCTTAACTTTTGCCGGTGGCTACTACGTAGGCTGTGCAGCCAATACTAAGTCTGGGAAAGTATCCGGTGTAAGTGGGGTGCGCGGGCCAATTTTTAGTTGAGTGGGGGAGATGAGGGAGATGAGGGAGATGAGGGAGATGAGGGAGATGAGGGAGATGGGGAGGTGGGGAGGTGGGGAGATGGGGAAAAAGCAATTCTTCTTTCCCCCATCTCCCCATCCCCTTATCCCCCCATCCTCTTCTCATGCCCCATGCCCAATGCCCAATGCCCCATGCCCCAATTCAATAAGACTTGTGATCGACATTTCTTGGATGCTACCGTCTACAAGGTGACAGAGGATTTAAAAGGGTTTACTTAAAGATGAAGTGTAGACACAAAGTAGCTTATAGTTTGACATCGCTGTTCGGTCTCTATTTCATATCTAGTTTAGTTGCACTTGATGGGGCAAAGGCAACACCACCGAGAAGCCCAGATAAAAGTGTCAATTGCGAGATTTTAGTTGTGGGTGGCGGACTATCCGGTGTCGCCACGGCTTATGAGGGGTTACTCGCAGGACGAACGGTTTGTCTGACGGAAATTACCGACTGGCTAGGAGGACAAATTTCTGCCCAAGGCACATCTGCGTTAGATGAACGCCCAACCCAACGGGCGAAGCAATTCTATTCTCGCGGTTATTTGGAATTGCGAAACCGGATTGAGCGTAAATACGGTAAACTGAATCCTGGTGATTGCTGGGTAAGTGACTCTTGTTTTCTTCCCCGCGATGCTCACGGCATTTTAGCTCAGATGCTTAAAGATGCCGAAAAGCAGGGGAAAGGAAAACTGCAATGGTTTCCCAACACGGTAATTAAGGACTTAGAAATCGGTGCTGATGGTAAATTAATTAATAGTGCGATCGCTATCCAACATCAACCAGCAAAAGGCGCACCAGTTCTCAACACTTTTACTTTATCCCAAGTCATTGAAGACGCCTATCGCTACGATAATTCGTCTCGATTTACCAAAACTATTCTCCGTTTCATTCCCAAGCCAACTAAAGGAGATGCTCCCAAGTGGTATGTTGTAGACGCCAGCGAAACTGGGGAAATTATCGCCCTTGCTGATGTCCCCTACCGCTTAGGCATTGATGCCCGTTCTTACCTAGAACCTTCTGCTTCCAGCACCACCAACGATCCTTATTGCACCCAAGGCTTTACCTACACCTTTGCAATGGAGGCAACCAAGGAACCACAACCCCAGGTAATGCCGCCATTTTATTTACAATACTCGCCATACTTTAGCTATGAATTGACACGACTGGCTAATTTTGACTTAGTTTTCACCTACCGTCGCATTTGGAGTCCCAACAAAGGGCAACCAACAAAATTCGGTGGTGTAGCTTTTAATGCAGCAACACCAGGGGATATTTCCATGCAAAACTGGACTTGGGGTAACGATTACCGCCCTGGAACAGCCAAGGATAACCTAATTTATACTCGTCAACAGTTACAAGGTACTGGACAGTTACAACCAGGGGGTTGGATGGGAGGACTGCGAACAGAAGCCCTCCGCAAAGGTGAAGAAAATGCCCTATCTTACTACTACTGGTTGGTGGCTGGAACTACAGATTCTCAACTAGGGGAAGGTGTGAAGCAACCGCGAACTAATAACCGCTATGTGGCCGGGCTAAATTCGCCAATGGGGACAGCGCATGGCTTATCGAAATATCCCTATATGCGGGAAGGACGCCGCATCATCGGCCGCCCTAGTTGGGGGCAACCAGGAGGCTTTACCATTTGGGAAATTGATATTTCTCGCCGCAATTACAACGACGAATATTACCGCAAAACTCTGCCAGCAGATATGTATCGGCAATTAACAGCCGCCCTTGCAGGATTAGAAGCTACATCTGTAATTGCCGGTGAGGTTTCACCAGACAAAGTAATGCGCCGGACTCGTTCTACCATCTTCCCCGACGCTGTGGGTATTGGTCACTACGCCATAGATTTCCATCCTTGTATGACCAACAGTCCTCCAGAAGCCCCTGGTAACACAGAACGTGCAGGTGAAAGACGTGGTGCTGGTCAAGCTTATCCCTTCCAAATTGCCCTGAGAGCAATGATTCCCCAGAAAATTGACAATTTGCTGGTAGGAGGTAAAAGTATTGGTACTAGTCATATTGCCGCCGCTGCTTATCGAGTACATTCCTTTGAATGGTCGGCTGGGGCAGCTGCGGGAACTGTTGCTAGCTTTGCGATCAAAAATGCGATCGCACCTTACCAGCTAGTCGATGATTTACCTAAAGCAGAACCACAGCTCGAAGCGCTCAAACGCTTGTTGCAAAAGAATGGTAACCCTACTGCCTTCCCCGATACATCCATTTTTAACCAAAACTGGGATGATTGGCGGTAGAGTATTGGCTATTTGGTATTAGGTATTAGGAAAACAGTTCCTGGTTCCTAATACCATTTTGGATTTTGGATTTGAGATTTTGGATTGGCAATAGCTTTCTGTAAATTCGTCTGTTCCATTGATTTTTTAAATTGGTATAATCCCAAAAACCACTATTTTCGGCTCATTTGTTAACAATTCTTTATCATGGAAGCAAGCCTGTAGATTAATTGATATCGATGCTTACTCGTATTCAAGACTTAGTAACAAAATTAGCGCCTCGCTTAATTGAAATTCGCCGTCACATTCACTCCCACCCAGAACTCAGCGGTCAGGAGTACCAAACAGCCGCCTTTGTAGCTGGTGTTTTGTCTTCTAGTGGTTTGCACGTTCAAGAAGGAGTCGGTAAAACAGGCGTTATTGGAGAACTGCAAAATACTAAGCAAAGCGAACGGTTATTGGCAATTCGCACGGATATGGATGCTTTGCCAATTCAAGAAGGCACTAATTTGGAATACGCATCTCGCGCAACTGGTGTGATGCACGCTTGCGGTCACGATGTCCACACCACAGTGGGATTAGGAACGGCAATGATACTTGCCCAAATAGCAGAAGAGTTGGGTGGTAAAGTGCGGTTTTTGTTTCAGCCAGCCGAGGAAATTTCCCAAGGAGCAAGCTGGATGGTGAAAGATGGGGCGATGGAAAACGTCTCGGCTATATTAGGAGTTCATGTTTTCCCTTCCATACCCGCAGGTTCTATTGGAGTGCGTTATGGGGCGCTGACCGCTGCTGCTGATGAATTAGAGATTTTTATTATTGGCGAATCTGGACATGGGGCGCGTCCCCACGAAGCGATTGATGCCATTTGGGTTGCGGCTCAAGTGATTACTGCATTGCAACAAGCCATCAGCCGCACACAGAATCCCTTGCGTCCAGTGGTGTTGAGCATCGGCAAAATTAACGGTGGCAGAGCGCATAATGTGATTGCTGATAAAGTACAGTTATTGGGAACAGTGCGATCGCTTCATCCGGAAACTCGTGCCCATCTACCAAATTGGATCGAAAATATTGTAGCTAGTGTCTGCCGTGCTTACGGCGCAAATTATCAAGTTAATTATCGTCAGGGCGTACCCAGCGTCCAAAATGATTATGCCCTGACACAATTGTTACAATCAGCCGCCGAAGAAGCTTGGAGTAGCGATCGCGTCCAAGTTTTACCCGAACCCTCCCTGGGTGCTGAAGATTTTTCGATGTATTTAGAACACGCTCCCGGTTCGATGTTTCGCTTGGGTGTAGGCTACAAAGAAAGAATCATTAACCATCCTTTACATCATCCCCAATTTGAAGTTGATGAATCTGCCATTATTACCGGGGTTGTGACTATGGCCTACACAGCTTATAAATATTGGCATCAAGGGTAAATCCTTGAAAAACAAGTGTTTTCAGTTGCAATTGCCTAGCAGCAAACAAGTAGCACTTCAAACGTGGTTCGATTTTCCATTACCTGTGTGTAAGTCTTGTAAAAATAAAGGAGGATATGAACCCAACAGTAGAGCAACTCAAAGAGTACCCAGATCAACTACCTGCAATTATTCAGCGTAAACGCCAAGGAGGAACGATTAACCCACCGCAGTAAACACTCGCCAGAGTTTTTGAAAAACCGTTGTGCTACCAACACAATGCTTTTTATTTTTTCAGGCGATCAAATTTGGACATCTCAAATAAATAAAAACTCCTAACACGTAGTGTTAGGAGTTTCTCTATTTACCTAGCAATTTGACATTGCAACTAAGTCAGATTGATTAAGCGGAAAGTTTCGCGTTTCTGGTACTATTAACTAGATTTTAGATTCAGTCACAACACCTAATTTCTGTTGAATTCTGACTTTAGCAGCTTTGAATTCAGTGGCGAGTTGCTCGCTTTGTTCGTTACTCAAGTTGTTACGAATTCCAGCAAACATTGTGCTTTCTTCTTGACGAACATGGTCGCTAACGATGTCCATCAGTTCTTTGACTCGATCTTTGAATTCAGGTGCAGAGGGGCTAATGGATTTAATTTGTTCTAATCGCCGCTTCATATCAGCTTGTTCGTCGTACAGTTCTTGGGTGTTGTCTTGACCGTAGAAAGAACGTACTCTGGGGTAAACAACTTCCTCTTCGGCTTCAGCGTGTGCAGTCAGATCCTTGTAAATTTGACCAAAGTATTCTTGGATCTTTTGGGGATTGTTGCTTTGTAGTAGTTCGGTGAACAGAGTGTTGACCTTGTTGTGATCCATGCGAATCACATCCTGGATATTCAAATCCTTTTTGTCACTGGTTTGGGTGACAGCACTACCGACTACACCACTTACCGCCGCCAAAGCATCTTGAACACGCGCCCAAATTCCTTGGTCTGCATCTTGTCCAGTGAGTTCGCGGACACCGAGAATTTCTAGAATCCCTTTGAGTTGCTCTTGGTGAGCGCGGTTTTCAAAGTTAATTGTATTCAAAGGTGCGATCGCCATCATCACATCAGCACCAACTTTTTGAGCAGCTTTGTGAACTATTAAGCCACTGGTTACTAGTTGATGTTTCAGCAATTCATGTTGAGATACTTTTTCATATAAGCTCAACTCAGAACCTTTAAACAATTCTCTTGCTTTTTCAATGAATTCTCTGACAAATTTTTTGGGTTCAGCCTGAATGCCATACTGAGTAATTACAGTTTCCAAAACACCAAGGTTTTTTTCATCATCTTTGATGAAATTGCGGATGCGATCGGCAATTTCGGCATCAAGTCCTGCTCTCAAAAGGAGTTGTTCATTTTCGATGACCAATTCTTGCAGCGCTTTGATACTTGCCAATTTCACAGCAATAGCATTACGTTTCGTATCATCTAAACTAGCTACCATCCTCAGTTCTCCTCTAGCAAAGTGTTCGGAATTATTGCTATTCTCAGGTTGACATAGAGGTTAGGGTGATTCCATCTTTCTTTTGAGCGATTGCTTTCACAACTGGGGGTAGAAAAATATCAAGTTTATTGCTGCAAAATAGAAATATGAATTCAAGCGATCGCTTTGATTTGTATTTGCAATCAGAGCAACCTATTCACGCTCATTCCAGTTGACAAGATTACCTAATTTTAGAGCGAAAAACCTATGTCTCTAGGATGATTAAGCTACTCCATATTAGACGTAAGGGCACAGCAATACCGTGCCCCTAGTGCCTAGTTTATTCCCCTGAAAATAGCTTTAATCGTGAGATAATCGGTTGGTCAGAAGATGTTATACTGCCACAGAGACACTGCTGAGTAAAAGAACTTTTTTACTTTTTTCATACGGATGGAATATTGACGACAATACCTTCTGATTACTTACATTACTGCTGCATCGAAGGTGTACGAAATATTCTGCTGAATATCGGAATTCTTACCTTGGGCTGAGGCGCAGTTATATTAGCCTGAGAAACAGAAGAGTTATTAACTGTCTCAGAGAGGATAGTCGGTTTGCTATCAGTAGAATTGGCTAAATCACGCAATTGGATAGCAGAAGATGAATTTGAAGATACGGAACTAATATTATCAGTATTTTGACTATCGGGTTTTGCCGCCGTTTGAGCATGACAGGGAGTAAGAGCGCAAGTCGAAATTGTTGCTAATACCAGCATTAGCAAATTGCAAATATGTTTGTGCATGGTGATTTTTCAAATTGGTTAATAAATATTCCCAGCTTTTAGAGCTTGTATTTGTTCTGCGTTTCCAAGAAAATCGCTATTTGACCCAGATAACTTTTTGCGCTCTCAAATAAATCCTGTTAGCCATTCCTAGCTGTGACTCTGAAATCGCGCAATTGACAATATCAATAATTTAGTTAGATTTGCTTTGATTTCAAACAGAAATATTACTGATTTTAGAAAAATTAATCTTCATGTCGAGACTATTTTTTCTGACATTAAATAAAGCTAGATACAAAATTTATCCATATGATTTTTAATAACTTGTATTTTTGATGAAGTAGCTTCCGTAAATGAATACGTGTATGCTTTTGCGAACGGATATAAATCTGAGTTTGTTAAGTAAATACTGAGAAAATGATTTGCCAATCAACTTAAGTCTTCTCCAGAAACTTTCATGGCAGCTATTCAATCTGAGAAATTAAACTAGATATAGCAATCCTAAATCAGTCGTGAAAAGTTAGATCCCCAACTTCTTTGAGAAGTCGGGGATCTGGACACCGAGAATTTTGACAAATCAGATAGGATTGCTATATTTCTGGTTAATAATGGTAATATTTATGAAATTGAGAACTTTCAAAAATCCTTTTGTACTCGTATTAATTAGCCTCACTCTTTTACAGACAGCTGATGCTCAAACTCCTGCAAATGAAACCTCCAAGCTATCTCAAGAAGTTTCTCTGCTTCGCAAACAGGGTGCAAATGGGTTACAGGTATTTCTCAAATCCCACGCCAATGAGTTAAACATCAATTCTTCAAGCACAGTTTTACCCTCTGCAGCACTGCGGGCGGCTTTGGATGAACTCTGCCAGCAACGGGACTGTTACGCCTCTCGTCTGTATTGGTACACTGACATAGAACAAGCTAAAGCTGCTGCCAAAACTAGCGGCAAACCGATTCTGTCTCTGCGCTTACTGGGCAGACTCGATCGCGATTTAAGTTGTGCTAATAGTAGGTTCTTCAGGGTAGCGTTGTATCCCAATAGTGAAATTTCTCGGCTACTTCAAGACCGCTTTATTTTGCACTGGGAATCAGTGCGCCCTGTACCGAAAGTGACAATTGATTTCGGTGATGGCCGCAAGTTGGAACGAACGATTACAGGCAATAGCATTCACTATATATTAGATGCATCCGGTCGCCCAATCGATGCAATTCCAGGATTATATAGCCCTAAGGCATTTCTGCGTCAGTTACAGCAGGCTGAAGTAGTAGCAAAAAATTATCGCCAACTTACACCCAGCGATCGCGAAGCTTTTCTAACAAAATATCACAGCGATCGCTACAATTCTATTCAAACCCAATGGCTTGCAGATTTATCTCGGTTAGGTATCCAGTCTCCTCCTAAGTTGGTGGAATCTCCCAGTAATTCCACTCAACCACCAACAGCCCAAACCGCAAGTTCTCTGGCAGTTTCTAAAATGATAGTTGAAACACCAATGCTTACTGCTCTCCAGCCTAATGCCCAACAAAATCAAAAGGCTTTAGCTGAAATTACCGACCAAGAAGCTTGGAACAAAATTGCTCAACTCTACGCTAGCGATGCCAAGCTAGATGAAAACAGCATTTCTTTAATTAAAGCTAAAAAGTCTCAGCCTGCGAACACTGCAAAAAATAATTTGCCAATAATAGTGAAAAATTTTGAAGCTGCAATGGCTTTAGATACAGTCAGAAATGAATATGTATTGCACAGCCAAATTCATCAATGGTTTATGGAAGGTCAGCAAACAAAGAATGTGGAAACCCTTAATCAGCAAGTATACGCCCAACTCTTTTTAACTCCTAGTTCTGACCCTTGGTTAGGGCTTTTCCCCAGCGATAGCTACAGTGCAATTGATAATGATGGTATTCGTTAACTGAATTTTGGATTTTGGATTTTACGAACGCGAGTGCGTGTCGCAGACAAAAGTCGGAGCGCCGGCTTCCGGCGCTCTGAACTTTTCAAGACAGATTTTGGATTGGAAATCGTTGATGCTGGATAGAAATAGGTAGGGGCGTACAGCTGTACGCCCCTACAGACGATTTATGATGTTGCAAAGATTTTTGTGAATAAACTTGAAAGTGAATCTAAAATTGCAAATCTAAAATCCAAAATTTAAGTCGGTACTAATTCACCGGGACGCAACTTCGACCATTTACCCATTTCCCTCTTAAAGCTCAGACAACCAACAACGTCCCATTCCATTTCAATCACATCATCTTTAGTCCGGATGTTGACGTTGATAGAAGGTTCATTTGGATCGAAATCTGGTGTTTCGGTCAAGTGGGGTTGTTGGTGCTGCCCTTCTACGGCATGATAGGTGAGACAGCGGTCTACATAGTGGCAGTTCACGCAAATACACATAATAGAACCAACTCCAGGGGCCTTTATTGTTAATCTAGCTTAAGCCAGACTATTATTCATTAGTTGCTGGGTTGATTTTTATTACATGGATTCTTTTGTTGCTTCTACCCTAGCTCCCGAAAATTGGCCTTTTAGCTTGGCGTTATTGCCACAACCCGCTTACATGGTGGGTGGGGCTGTACGGGATGCCATCCTTGGCAGAACTCGTGAATACCTGGATCTAGATTTTGTGATACCATGCAACGCAGTAAAAGTTGCCAGAGCGATCGCTCATCATTATAACGCTGGTTTTGTATTACTCGATGCAGAACGACAAATCGCCCGTGTGGTTTTTCCCCAGGCCACAGCTGATTTTGCCCAACAAGAAGGAGACAGTTTAGAGGTTGATTTACACAGACGGGACTTTACAATCAATGCGATCGCCTACAATCCCCACACCCAAGAAATTATCGATCCTCTACAAGGCTATGCAGATTTACAACAGGGCGTTTTGCGAATGGTATCACCCGCTAACCTCAAAGACGATCCTTTGCGGTTAATGCGAGCTTATCGCCAAGCTGCCCAACTGAATTTTACTATTGAGTCAGCTACCCAAACCACAATTCGTTCTCTGGCATCACATATCAGCCAAGTTGCAGCAGAACGATTTCGGGTAGAAATGAGTTATTTATTGGCAAATTCTCAAGGTACTCCCTGGATCATAACTGCTTGGGAAGATGGTTTACTTAGCCCTTTCTTCAAAAACGCCACCCGTGAAAGCTTAAATAAACTAGCAGCAGTTGATGATGCAGCAGTTTTACTCGCCCAAAATTGGCAACAACTGGGAGTACAACTACAAGCATATGTGCGGGACACTATCAAAACTACTTGGTTAGCCATTGCTAAACTTGCTTGTCTTGTCAACCCAAATCCAGAATTAGCAGAAGTAGAATTACAGGAACTTACTTATAGTCGTGCTGAAATTCGCGGTGTAACCACTGCTTTAAAATTATCACCGCAACTGAAAGTAGCGAATATGTCTTTGCGAGAGCAATACTTTTTGTTCCAAGATGCAGATATTGTGTTTCCTGCCACAGTAGCCCTAGCCATAGCATTTGATAATTTGGTAGAGGAGATGTCTGGCAACAAGCAGCTAAACACAGCAGTCGCTACAACAGAGGAAACCTATGCAACGCACTGCCTTGTCTTTGCACCTTTAATCAACCGCTACCTAAACCCTGATGATCTGGTTGCTCATCCCACTCCAATAGTCAGCGGGAAGGAGTTGATTATAGCACTAGATATTCCAGCTTCGCCAATAGTAGGCAAATTGTTAACAGAAATTGCCATAGCCCAAGCTGAGGGGGAAATCTCAACACCAACAGAGGCGATCGCATTGGCACGTCAGTTAATTGAGGCAGGAATGATGGATTAGGGAGATGGGGGAAATAATAACTCCGAGCGTCAATACTCAACACTCACTTTGGTGCAAGTAAGATTTTTTACAGAAAATATGAGTGCTGGTAAAGGATTTATTGCGATCGCTGCTTTAATTTTTGGTAGGTGGCATCCTGTGGGCACTGCTTTGGCTTGTTTGTTATTTGGGGCTACAGAAGCCTTGCAGTTACGAATTCAGGCGTTGGGTGCGAATATACCTTATCAATTTCTGGTGATGCTACCTTATGCGATCGCTATTTTGGCATTGCTCGGTAAGACTGGTAAATCGGCAACCCCAAAAGCATTAGGTGTTGCTTACTTGCCTGAAAATCGCGATCGTTAGTCAATTTTTGCACGGAGAAGATCGGGGAAGATATTATCCAATATTTGATGGTAAATAGATTGGTGTGGTAGGAGTTTCGCAATGCTAACCCTTGAAAATAGATGTGCTTTTTACGACAAGTGAATAGGATTTTCTGTCAATATGTAACCTCATGTTACAGCAGTTTTTATCTATTTGAAACACATCTCTCGTAGGGGCACAATAT
The DNA here is from genome assembly GCA_034531095.2 of Nostoc sp. CreGUA01. GTDB lineage: Bacteria > Cyanobacteriota > Cyanobacteriia > Cyanobacteriales > Nostocaceae > Nostoc. The sequence continues at coordinate 64,896 of JAVRBV020000165.1, forward strand.
ATTGTGCCCCTACCGCGTGGTCTATTTACCTGAAAATTGCTGTAAGAGCGATCGTCGGCCACTCTACTTTTGCGGGAACACTAGATAAAAATTTGTAGTCGTTAAGCAAGCACGGATTGAATATTGAGGTTTAACGAAGAAGTCAGAAGTCAAAAACATCATAATTAATTAGTGGAAAAACTATCACTAATTGTAGGTCACTAAATATTTTATTTAGTGAGTAAAAATCTTGTTTATTTATTTAAAATTTTTACATAATTCTCGCACTTATTCTGACTGATGGTACTGAACTTGCTTGAGATATTTCTATTCAGTATGCAAAATATAGCTCAAGTACATCACATAAGTCTATTTTTAGGTAATTTTAAGGCGTCGAGGAGGACATTATACGCTACAAATTGCCTTTTAATAAAGAATTTGATAGTTTAAAATCCAGTTAAATAACTTGTGTTTAATGTTACGTCAATGCGTTAGTTATTTGATAGGATAGTAGCTTAATTTTAGATGCTTTATCCATACAATACTTTAATAAAGTGTTATCAGTTATACACAAAATGATTTCCCAAAATAAATGCAGTTTATATAAAAATTTCCCAGTTCAATTTTCCGGAATTATTCATATCAAATTTGGAGCTAACACTGTACAAAATACTCAAGTTAGGTGAGTAATGAATAGTCAAAACTTCGAGAAAAAAAGTATTAATTTTGTTAAAGCTTTTCTAGCTGCGGCAACACTGATTACGGCTTCCATCGGACCCGCCCTTGCTAACGACAAAGTTGAAATTACAGGCGCCGAATATGGTGGTAACGGTTGCCCTGATGGTTCTGCTAGCGTCAGCGTCAGTCCCGATGGTCAAGAGCTAAGTATTCTATTCGATCAGTTTATCGCTGTGGGGAATAAGCCAAGAGAAAGCCGCAAAAACTGTAATTTGAGCATCCCAATTCAAGTACCACAAGGCTTTCAAATTTCCCTCTACGATGCTGATTATCGGGGGTATGTTGCTCCCTCTACAGTTGGTAGACTCAGAGCAGAGTACTTTTTTGCTGGTCAGCGTGGTCCTGTTTTTTCTAGGGTGTTTAACGGCGAAACTGACTACAATGTTCGAGACCAGCTAGTGACTGTAGCTGATGTCTGGTCACGCTGTGGTGACAGTGTAAATATGCGGGTGAATGCTGCTATGACCGCCCGTGGTAAAGGGATGGCCACTGTTGACTCCTTTGACCTTGCCCACCGCGGTTTGGTTTATCACATCAAATATCGCCAGTGTCGTTAAATTTTTTCAAAGCCGGGAGTAACCAAACTCTCAGCTTTGGAAATTTATTGTGGGATGGGCGTCTCGATTGTCCATTGGTGCCAACTTAAGCCTTGGCGAATAGAATTCGCGCGCCACTTGCTTCTTCCAAGGGGAGACGCTACGCGAACAAGTCGGGAAACCGCAAGGGCGCAGTGGCTTGGCGACACAGGCTTTCGTCCGCCTACGCGGACTAATGTCAAATCAACGTTTTGAAACCCAGGATCGGTAGCTTTTGTTTGTGTAGACGCGGTTTCTAACCGCCCGTTTCGCGTTAAGTTGACTCTACAAGAATCATCCGTTGTTGAACAACACCCAAAATTTTTCTCCCCGACTTACTTAATGGATTTTAAAACAACAATAATTCCGGTACGACCTGTTGCTAAATTTGTATTTGTCATCAGGTCAAGGACTGATTTACCAATAATTTCCTCAATTATTTTTTTCAATTGTGGTTTAATTATTCTATCTAAATACAATCGCACTTTTTCCGCTAAACTATCGCACCCTCCCTGAAGTAAAGTTTCCTCAACTGGGGTGAGAGAATTTTCTATAGAAATTACTATTTCATTATCAAAAAAATGGCAAATTATTTGGCTAGGAGGCTTTCCTAGTTTTTCATGATATAGACTTTTTATTTGCTCAGATATTTCTGTTTCTAATTGCCCAATGGTAGGTTGTCTCATTAGCAGTTACAGTATAATTATTTATTGTTAGAGTCTCAAAATCGGAGTTGTGGATATTATAGTATATCGGCGAATAGTCTGAAAAAACTATCGATGTTATATATTAAGTTAATGCATACATGTAATGTATCTAGTATGAATATCTAGAAAAAGTCCCTAATTTGAGGAGCGTAAAAGTTGTTAATTAACGAGTTGTGCAGTATTCGTTTAATTACTACTCTATCGCCTTTGATTCACAAATAATCAGTTTATTTTGTGCCAAACAAGCGATCGCCTGCATCTCCCAATCCAGGGATAATATAGCCATGCTCATCCAAATGGTCATCAATGGCGGCGGTATACAACGGCACATCAGGATGCGCTGCACTAAAACGCTCAATACCTTCTGGTGCAGCGAGTAAGCAAACAAACTTAATTGATAAGGGATTAGTTGATTTTAACCGTTCCACAGCTGCCACCGCTGAATTCCCAGTAGCGAGCATAGGATCAACCACAAGCATATCGCGTTTGTCAACATCATGAGGGACTTTGAAATAATACTCAATGGGAATTAGAGTTTTGGGATCGCGGTATAAACCAATATGCCCTACACGTGCCGATGGTATTAATTCCAACATACCATCCAGAATTCCCTGTCCTGCACGCATCACAGAAACTAGCACCAATTTTTTATCAGGAGCCAGCATTGGTGCATTCATTGGGGATAATGGTGTTTGAATCTGTTCAGATTTCAACGGTAAATCTCGCGTGACTTCATAAGCTAACAACAAGCTAATTTCTTTGAGGAGGGCGCGGAATTTCGTGGTGCTGGTTTCAGCTTTCCGCATCAGAGTTAGTTTGTGTTGAATTAATGGATGTTGAATTAATGTTACTTGGTTGTGCATATTTTGTAGTTTATTGACTGTTGAGTGTTGACTGTCAACGGTTAATAATCAACATTCATAACCGATATTTTTGACAACTGAAATAGGATTGCTATAGCTACTTGCTATAAAATTTCATATTTAAAATACTGTACCATCACTCTCTATTTGGATAGGTGATGTACCACCTGTTCTGAGTTGGGCGGCAATTTTCCGCCCAGCCGTCCAAGTTCCGCCTTGGAGAATTTTAACTAGTGGCATTTCTTCGGGACTCATATGCAAATTTTCGCGCACTGTAGCGGCAATATAATCTAAGAGAATCACCGTCAAAGCACGCCATTCAACTATAACTTCTGATGCTACTGAATAGGGCGATCGCCAAATCTGTGAGTCTTTAACTCTAACAAGTCCCAAATCAATACACAATCCCCCATTGCGATATTCTGGTAATCCTGTGAGGGCATCTAAACCAGTAATTTCTAAACCAAGTTCCTGTAGTGGTTCTAATAAGGAATATGTCAGCCATTGAGACAATTTGTGAAAAGGTACTAAACCATCATTGCTAATAGCTGGATGTCGCCAAACATCTCCCAAATTTACGCCAGCAACTTCTAATCTTCCAGACCAGATTTCACTTAGTCCTTCTAAAACTGCACTAAAAACTGTTGTAGCTGCTAACTGTCTGTTTTCAGATTTTCCCAAAAGATAATTGACCAAATTCCCGGGACGAGGGTTTTGATTGCCAAACAAATTAGGTGAAGAAAATAGAGCTTGTCCTAATTTTTGTAATAATTTCAACCGCCCAGAAACTCCTACCAGAGGATTTTCTGCATTTACCTGAAACCCTGTTGTGAGTTCTGCTTCTGTAAATGCTTGCAATTTTTGAGCATTTACTTGGGGTAAATTACTACTCGAAAAAGCGCCTTGACAAAACATTTGCAAACTGGCTACAGCTAACCCTTCCGATCGCCCCAATTTTAACCCAGTCTCCTGTTCATCATAACGCCAATTGTTCCCCGCACCCGCATCCAACAACACACTGACAATTGCCAAATCAAACTTAGCAGCAGCTTTTTCCACAGGCGTTAGTCCCGCTAACTGATTATCCAACACAGTTAAACGCGGTACACCCCCAGCCTCAAAATGCCGCCAACGGCTGTGAAACGGAATTTGCAAATCCGGGTACTCAGAGCGCATAACTTCAGTTACATAATCTGCAACTTTTGTCAACTGCGTCAAATCGCAATTAAAATAACGCGATTTTCCCTCATTTACGAATGCAAACAGTTGCCCACATCGTTCCCGAATCGCCACTGGCGAACGAAGATATGAAATTAATTGTTGTTTGTCATTAGTCATTGCACATTGGCCAAACAGGGCATTGGGCAAGCAAGAAGTGTGGGAGGTGTGGGAGGTGTGGGAGGTGTGGGAGGATGGGGAAGCATTAATTCTCTTTCCCCCATCTCCCCACACTCCCCACACTCCCCACACTCCCCACACTCCCCACACTCCCCACACTTCCTCATCTCCCTCATCCCCCTCATCTCCCCACCTCCCTACTCCACCAACCCTCGTCCTTTCACCTCAGCTAAGCCATCAGGATCTAACACATCGCCTGTGGTGTAATATCCAGCAGCTTTCTTAGCCTCAATTTCTACCCGTGCATCTTCGGGAATCAAATCTTCTGGGAGTGCTATTCTTTCTACAATCTCAATTCCCGCCTGAATTATGGCATTGTATTTCATATTACTCATGGACACCATGCGGTGAATGCGGGTGATGCCCAGCCAATGTAAGACATCTGGCATTAATTCTTGGAAGCGCATGTCTTCTACTCCGGCGACACATTCGGTGCGGGCAAAGTAGGCGTCAGCGCGATCGCCTCCTTCTTGACGCTTCCTGGCGTTGTATACTAGGAATTTCGTTACTTCTCCTAAGGCACGGCCTTCTTTGCGACAGTAAATAATTATACCCACACCGCCTGACTGTGCCGTTTGAACGCACACTTCAATTCCATGTACCAAATAGGGACGACAGGTGCAGATATCTGAACCAAACACATCAGAACCGTTGCATTCATCATGAACCCGCACGGCTACGGGTTTGTTGGGATCGGCGATCGCAGCGATATCACCGACAATATACACTGTTACGCCTCCAATTGGCGGCAAAAACACCTCCAAATCCGAACGCGTCACCAATTCGGGAAACATGCCGCCAGTTTGTTCAAATAAAGCACGTCGCAATTGGGCTTCTGAAATGCCAAAGCGCTTGGCTATTCCTGGTAAATACCAAACTGGTTCAATGGCGGCTTTGGTGACAACTAAATCACCGCCTGGTTTCATAATTTTGCCATCCACCTGCAAGCGCCTTTTGTCTATTGCATCTTGCAGTTCCGGCATATTGATGTGGGCTTGAGTAATGGCGATGGTGGGACGAATATCATAGCCCTGTTGGTAATAGGATGAAAATACCTCAGATGGCATCCCCCCAAAGGGATCGAGGGAAACTATCTTTTGGGGATCAAACCAACTAGGGTAGGGGCCGATATGCTCTACTGGGGAAGTGTTTGTCAAATCTGCTCGATGATCTGACTGCAAAGCGCCGCTAGCCACTGCTAAAGCCCGATAAATCGCATAACTACCAGAGTGAGTCCCAATCACGTTGCGATGTGCTTGCTTGGTCAGCGTAGCAATAATCGGCCCCCGTTGCATGGGATCGGTTGCCCCCCATTGAATGGGGATTGGTTTGGGACCAAAGCTACTAGGATGGGAAGTAAGAACAATATGCCTGGAAACGTCGTTTTGCTTTGGCATAGTCATGAGTTTTTTTGTAATGTTTTTATGAACTATTAGTCACTAGGGATTTGTCAACTACCTATAGTTAGTTTTTATTTTTAAAAGTGTGACATCCTTACCAATAAGCACTTATGACTCTTAATGTCGAGTTTGGCATTAGTCATATTGTCGAATACAAAAAATAACACATAAATTTCATAAATAGCAATTGATCTCCGTAAATTTAAAGATGACTTTAAAAATGTTTTATCAGATAAATTTTGTGAGAAAGTAAAAAGAAAGGTATATTCACTGATCTCAAATTTATGGATTCTTTATCTATCAGTTCCTTACTTGAAGAATTGAAAAATCCCGATGCTACAGTCCGCGAACAAGCAACCAGAAAAATCTGGCGAATCTGGTTTCAGCAAAAGGGAATCTATGGGCTGGAAAGAATTGACCGCAGTCAAAAGTTACTTGATGCAGGTGAAATTACTGAAGCAGAAACAGCACTGACTGAACTACTCAGAGAACAGCCAGATTTTGCCGAAGCTTGGAATCGGCGAGCTTTTTTATATTACAGTATTGGAGATTATCAAAAATCTCTGGCAGATTGTCAGATGGTTGTGCAGATAAATCCAATACATTTTGGTGCCCTTCATGGCATGGGTTTGTGTTATGCAGCACTAGGAAGGTATGGTGAGGCTATCCGCGCTTTTAAACGTGCTTTGGAAATTCAACCCTATTCGCTGGTGAATCAAAAGTTGATTCTAGAATGTACATTTAGATTGAGTTACGACGGTAGATAGGAGAGAGTATCATAGTTTTTTATGAATCCGTCATCACCCTCATCAGCAACAATTCATCGCCTAACTCGCCGTGATTTTATTCAATACAGTTCTATCTGTATTGCTAGCAGCTTGATTACAGCTTGTGCTAACAACAACCAACCGTCAACTAACAGTTCTGGATTGGAGAAAGTGACATTCGGCACAAACTTGATAGCACAAGCAGAACACGGAGGATTTTACCAGGCGACCGCCACTGGTATTTACCAAGACTACGGCTTAGATGTCACCATCAAAATGGGTGGTCCCCAGGTTGGCAGTGGTACTCAATTGTTGATGGGGGATGTGGTAGATTTCTTCATGGGTTATGGCATTGATGCCGTAAACGCCATTGCACAAAATATTCCCAAAATCACAGTCGCAGCAATTTTTCAGAAAGATCCTTGGTGTCTCATCGCCCATCCCAACACAGCAATTAAAATTCTTGGCAATCTTAAAGGCAAACCAATTTATGTCTCTGGTTCTGCTAATATTACCTATTGGCCTTTACTCGAAGCAAAGTATGGTTTTAACAACGACCAAAAGCGTGCTTACAATTTTAATTCGGCTCCTTTTTTAACTGATAAAAATTCAGCCCAGCAAGGTTATATTACATCTGAACCGTTTGCCGTTCAAAAGCAAGACGGTTTTGAACTAGTGGTATTTTTATTAGCAGATTATGGTGTCAACAGCACTGGACGGTTGTTTTTGTCACCCACAATATTTACGAAGCAGTCTATTTATCAAATCGAGTGTTAGTTATGGGGACAAGTCCTCGAAGTAAAACACCCATTGGTATTCAAGTAGTGTGGCGAGGTTGGTTAAAATTACACGACGATTTAATTGGAAGTTTACTGTCTAGCTGCTGTTATTAAATGCTGATGTACTAAATACTCAAATTGATAGAGGTAGGCAGCAATAATTACTTGAATTAAATTTGAAATTGTCAACAGAGGTGGTGCTTGATTTTTAAATAAAGTTAATAAATTAAATAAATCAGGAGATGGCGAGAAAAGTCCTAAAATACCAAATACTATGACTGCTGAGAGAATATTTACCGACCAACCATATAGTCCTTCCCACCAACTGAGCAAACTGGGAAAAACTCCTGGGGCTGATTCTATTTCTGTTACTCGACTTTCTGGGAAGAAGCTATCTAAAAACCGATGCAGCCAATGGTGAACAAATGCCACCAGTATGATAGGAGAAAGTTGGGCTACCAAACTAAATAAATAGATTAATTTGATAAAAATCAGCCTGGGTAGCAAATTAATCAACATGAAAATAATCATTCCAAGATATGCGATCGCGTGTTGTAAACCAATTATTAGTAGAATAAGAGCGATCGCATTCACCCAAAACCGGGGAGTAGGAATCCAAGAAGGCCAATTTTGCATAAATTTTTTGAGAATGTTTGAAAAGCTGTAATTTTAGTTGAATTTCAAGATTTTGATGAAATTTTGTAAGGAAATTTGCACCATCATTATAAAATCTGGAATCAGAAACACTTATAGAGAAAACACTCCTGAAAATCACCTTAATGCTAATCTACACGTAGCAAAATAAAAAGGCAAATATGACTGCCCTAATTCTTAACCTCAGCCCCACCATTGAATTAACAGATGAGCAATTCTTCCAACTGTGTCAAAATAATCGAGATTTGCGACTTGAGCGCACGGCAGAGGGAGAATTAATTATCATGCCACCAACTGGATGGGAAAGCGGAAATCGCAATAGTAGACTGACACAGCGCTTAGGTAATTGGACTGACGCTGATGGTACAGGACTGGCTTTTGACTCTTCAACGGGTTTCAAGCTTCCCAATGGTGCAAATCGGTCTCCTGATGCGTCTTGGGTGAGTCGCCAGCGATTAGAAGCCCTAAATCCAGATCCTGATAGATTCCTACCAATGGCACCCGATTTTGTAGTGGAATTACGCTCTGCTTCAGACAGCTTAAAAACTGTCCAAGAAAAGATGCGAGAATATATTAACAACGGCGTGCGTTTGGGTTGGCTAATCGATCCCCAAAACCAACGAGTAGAAATTTATCGCCCAGGACAGGATGTTGAGATTCTGCAATCGCCTACTAGTTTATCAGGAGAAGATGTTTTACCTGGGTTTGTGTTAAATTTAGCACAAATTTTGAACTAATTACTGTATTTTTCTATGTCAAAATCGCCCCACCCATCAACCGTTCATACCGATATTTCAACTCTTCCTTCATCAAATTCCAGCGCTCTAAAGTAACATCCATCTCGATGATTTTCTCAGCTGCTTGGCGGGCTAAAAGTAAAACTTCTTCATCTTCAACCAAACTCGCCAAAGTAAAATCTGGCACACCAGATTGACGAGTTCCCAGTACTTGTCCGGGTCCGCGAAAACGCATATCCATTTCTGAGATGAAAAAGCCATCTTGGGACTGTTCCAAAACCCTCAATCTTTGTTGTGCATCAGGATTCCTAGAACTGCTCATCAACAAACAGTAGGATTGAGCCGCCCCACGACCAACACGCCCCCGTAATTGGTGGAGTTGAGATAACCCAAATCTCTCTGCATGTTCAATGAGCATAACCGTAGCATTAGGTACATCTACACCCACCTCAACAACAGTAGTCGAAACTAAAATTTGTGTTTCGTTATCGCGGAATTTAGTGATTGCTTCGTCCTTTTCGGCTGAACTCATGCGACCGTGCAGCAGCCCCACCTGAAAATCCGGGAAAACGCTTTCCTGTAACTTTTGATGCTCGTCTACCGCCGATCGCAAATCTAATTTTTCTGATTCTTCTACCAAGGGCAAAACTACATAAACTTGTCTGCCTTGGGCAACTTCTCGACGCATCAAGTCGTAAGCATGGTTGCGTTGCTGACCTGATAGCACTGTTGTTTGAATCTTTTGCCGTCCTGGTGGTAACTCATCAATTTGGCTAACGTCTAAATCCCCGTGTATCGTCAGTGCTAAAGTGCGGGGAATGGGAGTAGCTGTCATAGTTAACACATGGGGTTGTTCGCCTTTTTGCTGTAAACGTGCCCGTTGTTCTACCCCAAAGCGATGCTGTTCATCAATCACTACTAACCCCAAACGATAGAAATTTACAGGGTCTTGAATCAAAGCATGAGTTCCTACTAATAGAGGTAATTCACCCGTTTCTAACTGAGAATGTATTTGTCTGCGTTTAACAGTTTTAGTAGAACCCGTCAGTAATTCCACTGGTAAATGCAGTAAGTTAAACCAACTAACTAACTTGCGATAATGCTGTTCTGCCAAAACTTCTGTAGGAGCCATGAGCGCGGCTTGGTAGCCAGATTGAATTGCTGCCAGGATAGCCAGCACCGCAACCACAGTTTTCCCAGAACCGACATCGCCCTGTACTAAACGATTCATCGGTGCGGGTTTTTGCAAGTCGTTGAGGATATCGTTGATGACTCGTTGCTGTGCCCCAGTGAGTTTAAAAGGCAGTATTTCGTAAAATTTTTCGATGAGTTGACCGCGTGGGGCGAGGATGGCACTCTTTTGAATTGCCTTTGCTTGTTGTTGACGTTGCAGTAAACCGAGTTGCAGATAGAAAAATTCATCAAAAACTAAGCGACGACGGGCGACTTGCAGAGTTTCGCCGTCTTTGGGAAAGTGGATATTAGCGATCGCATCTTTCAATTCCATCAAAGCATATTTCTGTCGCAAACCACTTGGTAGGGGGTCTTTCAACTGAGCCGCAGCAGGCAAAGCAGCAATTACCGCTTGTCGCACTGAATTCGCCACCACTCCCTCGGTCAATGCATAAATTGGCACTACACGTCCAATATTCAGCGACTCAATGGGATCTCCTGGATTTGCCAAAACCTCTAATTCTGGATTATCCAGCGTCAAGCCGTATTTACTTTCTTTCACCAACCCACACGCCGCCACAATACTACCTACGGAATAACGGCGTTTTAAACTTTCTTGCCAACCGCGACTACTAAAGCGCGTACCTGCGTAAAAACGCCCAATTTTGATTTGACCGCTGTTATCTTTTACTAATAGTTCTAAAATTGATAATTTCTGATTTTTGGGGCTAGTAAAACAGTTGCAGCGCTTCACTGTCGCCACTATGGTCACCGTCTCACCCGCCTGTAACTCACGGATATTCACCTGACGCGCATAGTCAATATGGTCACGTGGATAATAAAAAAGCAAATCACGGATAGTGTATAAACCAAGACGAGCTAAATTATCAGCTCTTTTAAACCCGATTTCCGGTAAATCACTCAGTTTTTGCTCAATTTTCGGCGCAAGCCTCCGATTCACTTCTGCAACAATCGGAGTTGGGATATTTTGGATTTTGGATTGATAAGTTCTCCTTTGCTCCTCTGCTCCCTTGCTCCCCTCCTCCCCCTCCTCCTGCTGTAGCTGGTAAAGATACCTACGAGTTTCTGCTACCAAGTTTTGTCTTTCTTCCAATGCTAGATGTGGATAACTAGCAAATTGCACCGCTAGCCCTTGCCAACGGCGGCGTTCACTTTGGGGTAAGCCTGCGGGAAATTTCCCCAAAGTCAGGCTGAGAAATTCGCTGAAACGATATTGTCTGCCCACCAAATCTGTAAAGCCATGTTCTACTTCTACTGACAAAGCTTTATGCAATCGTATCCAATCTGGTTTTTCATTACTCATTTGGTTAGTAGAGTTAGGAGTTAGGAGTTAGGAGTTAGGAGTTAGGAATAAATTATTCATAACTTATAACTCATAATTCATATAGCTATTCCTGTCACTAGTAGTCCACCACATTAATTTTGCTGGGCATACACCAGAGCGATCGCTGCCCTAGTATAAGCTGGATAATTAAGGCATTCGGAAGTTGGATATAAAAATTTATTCATCATGGCTATCAAACACCAAGTCAACTTAACC
>JAVRBV020000166.1:0-29988 GCA_034531095.2 Nostoc sp. CreGUA01
ATAGCCGATAATTCCACCCAGTATTGGGGGAGACACATAAAGCCAAAGATGAGACCAGTCCAAGGGATCGAATTAAAAAAAGTTAGGAGTTGGGAGTGAGGAGTTAGGAGTTAGGAGTTTGGAGTTATTCTCCCCCTACCCCCCCCTCCCCCCCCCCCCCCCCCCCCCCCCCCCCCCCCCACCCCCCCCTCCCCCCCCCCCCCCCCCCCCCCCCCCCCCCCCCCCCCCCCCCCCCCCCCCCCCACTACCCTCTATCTCATTTTTCCCCTCGGTCCGCCCGGGAGAAATAAGTCTGAACAAACGATCTGGGAGAGGGGGGGAGGAGGGGGGAGGGGGGGATGGGGGAGTGGGGGGAGATGGGGGGGTGTGGGGAGTGTGGGGAGTAGGGGGAGAGGGGGAGATGGGGGAAAGAGAATTAATGCTTCCCCATCCTCCCACACCTCCCACACTTCCTACACTTCCTGCTTGCCCCATGCCCAATTACAATATCTTGTATTAATTCTTACTAAGAATTAGCTAAATTTGCGACGATCGCAACTAGTTCGCCCGGATCGACTGGTTTAGCCACATGAATCTGAAAGCCTGCTTCTAGGGCGGTGTTACGATACTCGCGATCGCCATAGGCGGTTAAGGCAATGGCGGGGAGTTTGCCATATATGTCTGGTTGCAGCATTCGGATTTTACGGATGAGGCTGTAACCATCTTCACTAGGCATGGCAATATCACATATCAAGATATCAGGCTGCAATTGGGGTAGTACTTTCAAGGCAGCGGCAGCCGAGGCAACTGCTGTGACGGATGCTCCATCTGCTTCCAATACAGTTGTGACGTAAAAGCGGCTATCATCATCGTCATCAACTACGAGGATGTTTAAGTTAGCAAGAGGCAGAGGAGGTTCCATAACATCTCCATTAATGTTGATAAAATAAAAATTATTGCTAGTGATGTGCTTGTTTTATTTTCTCAGTGACCAGATCATTGGTCAATTTTACAGCGATCGCGTCTATTTTTCTAGAAAATAACTCAACTCTTTTAGCTATTATTCAATTTACAGCTAATTTTTCTCTGATATTGATATTTTTGCCGAGATGAAATTTCCTGTTTTTTAAATTTCTTTAGATAAATAAAATTTATTTTCATAAATAGCAGTTTCGTGAGAAAATTTAATATTAAACTTTATTTGTCGTTTTTAGATAAAAAAATCTGATTTTTGGTCACTTAATTAAAGATTATTTTTTGACTGACGTATATTGCTCAGACATGAGTCATCAATTGGTACTAAGACGTGAATACTGACGATATTAGCATTTACTTTCAAGTTGACCTCACTAACTGCGATCGAGAGCCAATTCATATTCCTGGCTATATTCAACCTCATGGAGTTCTTTTAGCATTAAAAGAACCAGAGTTAACTATCCTTCAATGTAGCAATAATACCTATTCTTTATTTGGTATACATCCAGAACATTTGCTAAATCAACCTTTAAACAATCTCTTGGAATTTGAACAAATCAATTTTTTGCAAAATTGTTTATCGCACCAAGATTTACAGTTGGTGAATCCTCTGGAAATTACCATCAAATCTGGTGTAGAAAATTTACATTATGATGCAATTATTCATCGAGCAAATGAAATTGTGATTCTGGAATTAGAACCGACATTTTTAGAAAAAAGTAATGCATTCTTTAAATTTTATCATCAAGTAAAACAGTCTATATCTAAATTACAGGTGGCAACGAATGTCGTAGAACTAAGTCAAATTCTGGCTCAAGAAGTCAAAAAGATCGCTGGTTTTGAACGGGTGATGGTTTATCGCTTTGACGAAGATTGGAATGGCGTTGTGATTGCCGAACAAAAGCCAGAATATCTTACATCTTATTTAGGTTTACACTATCCAGCTTCGGATATTCCCATACAAGCTAGGCAACTTTACAGCCAAAATTGGCTGAGGCTAATACCGAATGCTGACTATCAACCAGCAGCAATTTTACCACTTAATAATCCCTTAACTGGGCAACCTTTAGATTTAAGTCACTCGGTGTTACGGAGCGTTTCGCCTTTACATATTGAGTATATGCATAATATGGGCGTAACAGCATCCATGTCAATTTCCATTATGAAAAATCAAAAATTATGGGGACTAATTGCTTGCCATCATCAAACACCTAAATATGTTCCATATGAAATTCGTCATGCCTGTGAGTTTTTGGGACAAATTACATCCGTAGAACTGAGTGCCAAAGAGGATGGCGAAGATAGTGAAGCAAAAATTCAAGTCAAATCAGTTCATAGCAAGTTAGTAGAATACATGTCAGCCGGAAATAACTTTATGGAAGGTTTAATTCAGCATCAACCAAATCTACTTCATCTTGTGAATGCCCAAGGAGCAGTGGTATTTTTTGAAAAAGAATATTTTGCAGTTGGTGACACTCCTGAAAAATCAGATATTGAAAATTTAATCGAATGGATTTATCGAAACGTCGAGGAAGAAATTTTTTACACTGATTCGCTATCGCAAATTTATCCAGAGGCACAAAAATTTGCGGACGTAGCTAGTGGCTTGATGACGCTTTCATTTTCCAAAGTTCAGAAAAATTATGTTTTATGGTTTCGCCCTGAGGTAGTGCAAACTGTTAATTGGGGAGGTAACCCAAATAAGCCTGTAGAAGTGACTGGAAACGGTAATTTGCGTCTATCACCCCGAAAATCCTTTGAGTCATGGAAAGAAACGGTGCGCTTAAAATCTCTGGCGTGGAAGCCTTTTGAGGTGAATGCAGCACTGGAATTAAGAAGCGCTATTGTTGGTGTGGTGTTGCGAAAAGCAGATGAATTAGCACAGCTAAATATTGAGCTAGAACGCAGTAATAACGAATTAGATGCCTTTGCTTACATTGCTTCTCATGATTTGAAAGAACCACTGCGGGGTATTCATAATTATTCCAATTTTCTCATCGAAGACTACGGCGAAATTCTCAACGAAGAAGGTAGGGAAAAATTAAAGACTTTAATTCGTTTGACTCAGCGCATGGAAGATTTAATTGATTCGCTGCTATATTTTTCGCGCTTGGGAAGAGTCGATCTTTCTATACAGGACACTGATATTAATAGTGTTGTTGGGCGAAATTTAGACTTATTGAGCGCCCGAATTGAGGAGATGGGGGTAGAAATTCGGATTCCTAGACCACTACCAACAGTGTATTGCGATCGCGTCCAAGTCGGCGAAGTCTTTAACAATCTGATTGCCAACGCCATTAAATACAACGACAAACCCGAAAAATGGATTGAAATTGGCTACATTGAAGCCGCTTCACCCGCACCACTGACATTCTACGTCCGAGATAACGGCATTGGAATTCGAGAAAAACACTTTGAGGCGATTTTCCGCATCTTCAAACGGCTACACGGGCCAAGCAAATATGGTGGCGGTACAGGGGCGGGATTGACCATTACGAAAAAAATTGTCGAGCGACATGGCGGTAAAATCTGGGTAGAGTCAACCTACGGCGAAGGTAGTATTTTTTATTTCACATTACAACCAGGAGACTGAACTGATGATTGGTAAAACCGCCCAACCTTTGCTGGTGATTGAAGACAGCGACGAAGACTTTGAAGCCCTATGTCGAGTTATGCGCCGACAAGCCGTAATTAATCCTATCTTTCGCTGCACTGATGGCGATGAAGCGTTGGACTTTCTTTACCACACCGGTTCCTACACTGATTCTCAAAAGTTTCCTTGTCCCTCGATTATTTTGCTCGATCTAAATTTACCAGGAACCGATGGGCGAGAAGTTTTAGAACAAATCAAGCAGGATCGAGACTTGAAAAATATTCCTGTAGTTGTATTTACCACCTCTTCTAACCCTAGAGATATTGAAGTATGCTATCGATATTCCATTGCTAGTTATATTCTCAAACCAATCGACATCAACAGATTGGTACAAACTATTCAAAGTTTTATAACTTATTGGTTAGATATCGTTATTCTCCCTGATGCTGTTAGCAAGTAGTCATGGCACAACCGCTAACCATTTTAATTATCGATGATTCTCCCGAAGACCGACAGGTTTATCGTCGCTATCTCCTGCAAGACCAGGAACACAGCTATACAATTCTCGAAGCAGAATTGGGAGAACAAGCACTGACATTATGTCAACAGTTGCAGCCTGACGGGATTTTATTAGACTTTTTGCTGCCAGACATGGATGGACTGGAATTTCTGGCAGAATTACAGCAGCAGTCAAAGGCAATTATGCCAGCTGTAATTATGTTAACGGGATACGGCAACGAGTCCATAGCTGTCCAAGCAATGAAAAGCGGTGTCCAAGATTATCTTATTAAGGGACAAACAACAGCAGAACGTTTGCGTTCTACTGTCTACTCAGCAATTAAAAACACTCAGTTACGCCAGCAACTACAACGCAGCGAAGAACGTTTTCGTACCTCAGTGGAAAATATGCTCGACTGCTTTGGCATTTACTCAGCCATGCGTAACCAGACGGGTGAAATAGTGGATTTTTGTGTCGATTATGTCAATGCCGCAGCTTGTGAATTTAGCTGCATCAGTAAGGAAAAACAACTGGGCAAAGGACTATGTGAAATTTTATCGGATTTTCGAGCCAGTGGCTTGTTTGATGAGTGTTGCCATGTTGTAGAAACGGGTAATCATTTGGTGAAAGAATCACTCATCTACACTTTAAATTTCGATCGCAATCAGCTGCTAACCAAAACCATCGATATTCGCATCACCAAAATGGGAGATGGGTTTGTTGCTGCTTGGCGGGATGTAACTGAGAAATACCAAGCACAGGAACGATTGCGCTCAAGTCAGCAGTTCATCGAACGCATTGCCGAAACTACTCCTGGAATTTTGTATGTTTATGACTTAGTTACACAGCAGAGTGTCTATATTAATAGTCAAGTTAGTCAGTTGCTTGGCTATACCCCAGAGCAAATTCAACAAATGGGAACACAGTTCTTACCGAAGATTATGCATCCTGAGGATTTAGCTCGATTTGTTGATCTATTCCAAGAACTTGGCTCAACTGAAGATCGCAAAATTGTGGAAAATGAATATCGAATGCGACACGCCAATGGAGAATGGCGCTGGTTTTTTAGTCGAGATACGATATTCACCAAAAATCCCGACGGTTCTCTCCACCAAATCATCGGTACAACCTTTGACATTACAGAACGTAAGCAAACCCAGGAACAGCTACGTTTAAGCAACGAACGCTTTCAATTGGCAGCAGCGGCAGTTAATTGTCTAATTTATGACTGGGATTTGAAAAACGACAAAATTGAGAGAACAGAAGGAATAACTAAAATTTTGGGTTACTCTTTAAAGGAGATACCAACAACCCATCAATGGTGGAAAGAACAAATTCATCCCGAAGATCGAGAGCGTTTAATCGCTCACTTCCAGAGTATAGTCTCTGCCAACGAAAATCATTATACAGTTGAGTATCGGGCACGACACAAAGACCAGAAATATCGATATGTGTTGGATCGGGGAGTGATTATACGAGATACTCATGGTCGAGTAATTAGGGCAGTAGGTAGTACCACAGATATTAGCGATGCCTATCGGCAAGCAACGCAACGTAAACTTGCCGAAGTTGCTTTGCAAGAAAGTGAAGCCAAGTTCCGTCGGATTGTCGAATCTAACATCGTTGGGATTTATTTTGGTGACTTTCGCGGTCGAGTCTATGAGGCAAATGACGCTTTCTTAGAAACCTTCGGTTACACCCGTGAAGATTTGGCAAGGGGAATCATCCACTGGAATTCCATGACACCGCCAGAATATCAAACCCTCGACCAACAAAAAATTCAAGAACTGCAAGTCTCTGGTATTTGCACTCCCTTTGAGAAGGAATATCTTCACAAAAATGGGACTCGGATTCCAGTTTTACTGGGCATTGCCCGGATAGAAACCACAAAAAATAACGGTTATAGCGTCTGCTTCGTTCTCGACCTCACCCAACGCAAACGCGCCGAACTAGCACTACGCCAAAGCGAGGAACGCTACCGCTACTTATCCAATGCCATGCCACAGCTTGTTTGGATCTGCAATGCTCAAGGCGAGTGCGAACATGTCAATGAACGCTGGTATGAATTTACTGGGCAAAGAATTGAGGAGGCCATGGGGTTTGGCTGGACAAAAGTTATCCACCCAGACGACATCGAAGCAGCGATGAAAGCATGGACTCAAGCCTTACAAACAGAGGAACTTTACCAACAGGAAATCCGCTATCAAAAACGCGATGGTAGCTGTTCCTGGCATTTAGTAAGAGGTGTGCCCATTAAGGATGAACAAGGAAATATCATCAAGTGGTTTGGTACGAGTACAGATATTGACGATCGCAAACACTTAGAAGCCGAACGCAACAAACTTTTGCAACTTGAGCAAGTCGCCCGCGCCCAAGCGGAAGCTGCTAACCGCACTAAAGATGAGTTTGTCGCAATGGTTTCCCATGACCTGCGCTCTCCACTCAATGCCATTCTCGGCTGGGTACAACTGCTACGGACTCGCAAATTCGATGCACCCAACCTCGCTAAAGCCCTGGAGACCATCGAACGCAATGCCAGATCTCAGGAAAAACTTCTCGAAGATTTGCTGAATATGTCTCGCATCCTCCAAGGTAAGCTACAGCTTGAGGTCACCCAAGTTAATCTCGGAGCAGTTGTCGGTGCAGCAATGGAAACCGCTTACCCATCCGCAAACGCTAAAAACATTCGCTTAGAGTCGATAATTGACAGGTCAATTTCCACAATTTCCGGCGATATCAACCGTTTGCTGCAAGTTCTCGGTAATTTACTCACTAACGCCATTAAATTCACCCCGTCAGGGGGACAGGTAGAAGTTAGCTTGTTTCGCAATGGCTCTCATGCCGAAATCCGAGTCAGGGATACAGGTATCGGCATTAGCCCAGAGTTTCTACCCTACGTTTTTGAACGCTATCATCAAGGACATTCCACTCACAAACAAGGTGGCTTAGGACTGGGTTTAGCCATCGCTCGTCATCTGGTAGAATTGCATGGCGGCTCGATTCAAGTTGCTAGTCCTGGAGTTGGACACGGAACTACCTTTTCTGTCAAGCTGCCATTATAAAAATTAAAAATTCATCGCTATAACTTGCAAAAAATGAAAATAGTTATAGCGGTAGCCAATATTAACCAAGAATTTGAAGATATCAAAAAAGCTTGTAATTAGTCAACTGCCCAAACAAAGCAAATTCGTCATTTTATTGAGAAAGTTTCGCGTAAAATCAACATAACTTAACTAATTTCATAATTTTTATGAACTTTTAGTAGTGGAATTCAGCAGCCAAAATCAAGTTACAGCAGTTTTCATGTATTTGAACCACATCTGTCACGTGGTTTATTTACCTGGAACCCACATTCCGCAGATATTAAAGCGGATTTAATAATTATAAAATCGAAGAGACTCAAGCCTGAAATTGTTGCCAGGTAATGATTTGAGGCTTTTTCCTATAATCCACATTCCGCAGGTAATTTGAAAAATCTTGGTATTTTCCATAACCCAGATATACCAACGCTTTTAGGTCTTTAACCTCTATTCTGTATTCTGCGATCGCTACTTTATTGAGTATCAAAATTCATTTTATGGCAGATTAGCTGCATGTGGGATCAAAACCCGGCGATGTTTTCCCAATTCTAGTATTTAGTGAAGGGGAAAGAAAAACTCATCTTCCCCTTACCAAAAACTAAATTATTCCCACTCAATGGTTCCAGGTGGCTTGGAGGTGATGTCATAAACCACCCGATTCACCCCTTTAACTTCATTCACAATCCGAGTGGAAATTACTTCTAGTACATCGTAAGGCACTCTCGCCCAATCAGCAGTCATGCCATCTTCACTGGTAACAATCCGCAAAACTATAGGATAAGCGTAGGTACGTTGATCTCCCATGACGCCAACGCTACGAATTGGCAGCAACACAGCAAAGGCTTGCCAAAAACTATGATACAAGCCGCGTTGGTTAATTTCTTGCCGCACAATTAAATCGGCATCACGCAAAATATTTAACCGTTCGGCGGTGACTTCACCCAAAATCCGAATTGCCAAACCAGGCCCGGGGAAAGGTTGGCGTTGGACAATTTCTTCTGGTAAACCAATGGAACGTCCAACTTTGCGGACTTCATCTTTAAATAATTTCCGCAGTGGTTCCACTAATTTAAATCGTAAGTCTTTGGGCAAACCACCGACGTTGTGATGGCTCTTAATTTTCACTGCTACCCGTTCGCCAGTTTGGGGATCGACGTTGGTATCAGCAGATTCGATGACATCTGGATAAAGAGTCCCTTGAGCCAGATAGTCAAAGTGACCGAGGCGTTTGGATGTTTCTTCAAATACGCGAATGAATTCGTGGCCGATGCGGCGACGTTTTTCTTCGGGATCTGTAATGCCAGAAATAGTAGCTAAAAAGCGATCGCGGGCATTCACATATTCTACAGGAATATGAAACTGCTCTTGGAACAGCTTCACCAATCGCTCTGGCTCGTATTTCCGCATAAAGCCTTGGTCGATAAACACACAAGTCAATTGTTCACCAATGGCTTTATATAACAAGAACGCCAAAGTAGAAGAATCCACACCCCCAGATAACGCCAATAACACCCGTTTTTCACCAACTCTAGCCCGAATTTCCCGAATCGATTCTTCCACAAAAGCCGCTGTTGTCCAAGTGGGTTCGCAATCACAAATGTGGTAGACAAAATTCCGAATCAATGCTATCCCACCAAGGGAATGTACTACCTCTGGATGGAACTGTACGCCGTAAAGTTTCCTTTCGTGGTCGGCAACAGCAGCGCAGGGAGTATTTTCTGTATGCGCCAGCAATTCAAACCCCGGTGGCATCTGGGTAACTGAGTCTTGGTGACTCATCCACATGGTGGTACCATCTTCAACATTGGTGAGCAAATCTGTGGGGTCATCGATATATAATGATGCTTTCCCGTATTCGCCCCGGTCAGCTTTTGCCACTTCCCCACCGAGTTGATTCACCATCAGCTGCATTCCATAGCAAACACCCAAGATGGGTATTCCCAAATTCCAGATTTCTGGGTCACAGTGGGGAGCTTTTTCGCCATAAACTGAACTCGGCCCACCAGAGAGGATAATTCCTTTCGGATTGAGTTGGCGCAAATGTGCAGAACTAGTGCGATAAGACAAAACTTCAGAGTATACTTGAGTCTCGCGGATGCGACGGGCAATCAGCTCGGAATATTGGGAGCCGAAGTCCAAAATCACAATCAATTGGCGATTCAGCTGCCCAAAGTTTTCTAATGTTTGGGGAGCCTGTTCTGTTGGTAGAGTCACCGCTGTATTCATGACGGGGAGAGTTATGTCTGTGAAGGATAATTTGACGCCCTGTAATCTATAGCTCGATGCTATTATTCAGCCTGGGCAGGCTGATAATGGTATAAACAACCTTGACAAACGCGCATTTATATGCGTTTGTCTATTCCCGGAGTTGGAGATGGTATTAGAAGGATAAACTTACCCGAAAGAGATGACTTAAAAGATTATTTATGTGAATTGTTTACGATTATTCATAATAAGTTAACATAATTTTCCCATTAGCAGACCACCAGTTTTACTCTTCACAATAATTTTGCGATCGCGATCGAACAGAACAGAGCCACAGACTGTAACTTCTGTGCCGTTTTGGCTATGGCTTTGGATGTATTCTTGGCAACGGACATCAATAGTTTCGGCGATCGCACTGTAAACTTGACTTACCCAATCACTGCCGGTGGAAGCGTCTAGGGATCTGAGGTGTGCGAGTGCGGCTTCAGCAGTAGGACTGTGAAACACAGCTTGGATATCTGGTGATTTTAAACCAGCGATCGCACAGTGGGCTGCTAAAATTTCCCGGCGTCCATCAGCGAGGTGGTGATGGGTGTGAAAAATCCCTCCTGCTAATTTCATCAGCTTTCCGTGATAGCCAAATAACAAAATTTCTTTGACACCTAGCAAATCAGCTTCTACTAGCATTGGGCCGAGCCAGTTAGCAGTTTTCACCAATTGTTCGGGATTAATGCCCAGTTTTCGCGCTAAATCTAGGCCATTCTCGCCGATACAAAATATCAAACTTGCAAAACGACTGGCTTTATTTTGTAACTCAGATCGAAAAGCTGCAAGTTGATCTGGTGTACTCAAAGGTTGGGAAATGCCGGTTGTGCCTAAAAGCGAAAGTCCTTCAACCACACCAAAAGCAGAATTGGAAGTTCTAACAGCAAGCGATCGCCCTTCAGGTAGAATAATCGTCACCGTGATTTTTTCCCCAGGTGCCAACATTCGTTGCAAATTCTCTTGCAACAGCCTTCGAGCATAGGCATAAATCGCCGGCTTATCATCAGCATTCGCCTGTCTGCCAATGCCTTCCCCACCTTGAATAATTACAGCCTCTTCACCCTCTTCTCGCCATTCCACCATTGCCCAAATTGGTGTATTTCTAGTTAGGTCGAGATTATCACCAGGATCGCTGCGAGTAATTGCTAAAGCTGTATTTTCAGATAGTCCTGCTACTTGTTCAATAGGGATTTCGGCGATTTGGCTTGGTTCAATTAGATCTATGGATGCTACAGTTAGGGTTTGGCGATCGTGTAACCAGTGTAAAGCTGCAACGGCCGCAGCGCAGGCAAAGACGGGGAGTGTGTATCCAGAACGGGACATTTTTCAGATTTAAAAATCAAAATAATTTTTGAAAATTGAAGACGGTTTCAGACGAGAATTTAGACCCATCTGTAGCTTGCTTCTCTCAGGGTAACGTTCCCACTCACCAGAGGCGGATAATTTTTGCCCCTCACCAATAACTTCGCGGCGTTGTGGTGCAGCGGGATTGTTAGGCTGCGGTTATTCAACAACAAGGGCTTAACTGGGGGAATTCTCAATAGGACGTTTAGTTGCTTCTTCAGCACGCATCTTTCTAAATCTGTCTCGAATCTTTTGTAAATCTTCTTCGGTTTTAACTGTATCTAAATCTTCAATTAATTCCTCAGCTTGCACAATATACCCTGGATAAAACGCTATCTTCTCTTGAACGTTATAAAGCTTTTGAACACTAAGCAGTGCTGTAGATATTAAACCTAACCATGCCGCAGCACTCACACCCAAAGGGTTTGCCCAAGGATTTTGTGAGTCTTTGAATGCAGGGCTGGTGCCAGTAATCGCAATCAAAATAGTCAATAAAATGGAAGCACCTATGATTGTGTTATTTGTGTACTGATTACGCTTAAAACGAACTTGGTACGAATCTCTGTATCGTTCTATTTTTTTCTTCAAATCTCCGGACTTAAGACTATCGACATCGCTTTTCATTAGGATATATCAAACCGTGTGAAGTTAGTTTTTCTCAAAGTGCGATGTTAGCTGCCATTACACGTTTATGACTATACTATCAACACCTCAATCTCTTGGATTAAAACAGATAAATTTGGATGTGTAAAACTTATGTCTGGTGCTGGAATCCGATTACGCTTTATTTCAGGTGGAATATGTTTATGATGTGGAAAAGTTGATGCAAGTGACGCATCTTGTGGATGTGGAAAGTCATCGTACCAGTACAGCTTTTCATCACCCCGGTAGACCTCATATCCGTAGGACGTAATCAACTGTGCATCAAAATCAAGCTCTTCTCTCATACGGAGCCTCAAATTCCCTTTGAAGAACACTTCACCTTCTGCTGTACCTGTGTAGGGACTGTTAGACCAAACCACCACTGTAGAGCGCTCAACATCTGAGTGACTGAGTACCTGCGACACAAAGCGGCTGTATTCTGGCAGAGATTTCAGAGGAGTTTCGCTCATAGGCTAGTAAGTTGGCTGAAAACGAAGTGTATCAGCTAACTCACGTTGCTTTATTTGATCTGTGTATGACTGCTTTCGGCGGAGCCATATCTCATATATACCCTTCCAACGGCTAAAGTCGGTGCGGGTTTCGTCATATTCATCATAACGGGCAAGGTTCCCAGAAAAAAGAGCTTTGTAGAAGTCTTCGCTGAGAACACCATACTTTTCCTCGTAAAGAGTCAAGCGGCGCTCTAGCAATTTCATCTCAATAACAAGTTCATGAATTTCCATCATTACACGCAAAATTACTTCAGATTAAGAGTTCTCCTCTCAAACAAAGCGGGGTGAGTTAACAATATCCTAACCCACCTCTAATAATAGAACTTGCATAGCTTCCCAAGAAAGTCCTTGTTGAATATAACGAGGTGCTTCAGGATTATAAGGACTAGCTACTCGGTCAATATTAAGAATAATTCCCCCATCTGGCAGAACGGGCACATCTGGATCGAATGCTGTCGGGTGCATCAAAGAACTCGAAAAACCTTTGAAAATAGCAATTGTATCTTGTTGGCCAGAAATTTCTACCGTTACCAATAAGACTTCTTGGGGGCGTTTAGCAGTATATTGTTCCAGTCGCTTACCAATGGAATCCATTTTTTCAAGTTGAAATTTTCAATTTTTAATTGCAGCACAACAATGATTATTGAGGTGTAGCTGTACGTCCTTGTTTGCCTAGCTTCACAAGGACAAAATAACTTAAATACAGCACATAAATGACTAAAGTAGTTATGCCAAGAAAACCTAAAAACTCAGCTTTGCTATTAGCATGAAAATATTCTTTGAACATTAGCGGAGCCTCGAACCAGACGCGACAATAGGGTGTCTTCAGCGCACTGGCAGAAAAAGCACAACCTAAAAAAAGCGTAGAAGCTACTGCACCTAAAAGACAATAAACAGTTGTCGCCCAGCGCCAAGAAGTAAAAATTAACTTTAAAAAACCACTGGTTTGGTACTCAATTTCATCGTTGAGATCCACCCAAAACCATAGCGAAATCGGGATTAAAATCCGAGCCATCAATCCAGAAATAAAGCTAACTGGATACTGGGCAATCATCAGATAAACAGTGATTGCCAGCAGGCTTGATACTCGCCAATATATGCTTAACAAACGTTGTATGCCTTCCGCTTTTTGCACAAATGCCCAAATCAGCAGAATTAGCGGAATAATGACCAAAAATAATACTGCCAATCTGTAATCAATCCAGACAAAAGGGCGAAACCAAACATTATAATCCATAGTTTTTCTCAAATGATAATTGAAGAAGAATGCAGAATTCAGAAACAATCAGTTTAAAATAGCACTTGCTACATGGAAGGTCAGCGTGGCAACTACTGTCTCCAAGACCCAGATTACCTCAAGGATAATTGTAGGTTGGATGCGATCGCTTAGCTAACACCTACGCAGATGAAGGTTTTTAGGTCTAACATTAAACAAACTGTACTGTCAACCGCGCCAGCCATAACGGGATGGAGTCTTACACGTAATCAATAAAATACGCTAGTAGGGGCGCACAAATGTACGCCCCTACAGATGGTTAATTTGTTACAAAGATTTTTGCAACACGTATTACAAAATGAAACTTTTTTGGTTACTTAATTGGCTTTTGTGAATTTATTTGCCAAAACAACAAGCAACTCAAAAACTCTAAATTTTGATTTTGCACATCCCTATATGTAGTAGTATCAGGGAGAGTTAGAAAACTAACCCACCAGCCATACATTTGGTAGTTTTGGACAAAATCCCAACTTTTTTGGGGTGTAAAGGTTTACTTGCCGAATTAAAATCCTGAACTCTAGTTCTTTCACCAATTCTCTAGCCATTGGTAAAGATGGTGAAAAAATGAGACTGCAATTCTAGACAAGAGTGATGTCAAGCTGCAACATATCAGTAAATAAATTTTGGTTGTCTGGTGATTAAACAAACAAAAAATTCACTTGCCTCAATTTCTAGTCGTCGTAAACTCGGCATTCAATTGCGTCTGGGTTATCATCGCAATACTGTTCCAAAGAGTTTTTTGGCTTGCTTTGGCGTTGGTGAGAAGCTTCAGCTTGTAATTCTTCCACTGCATCCCAAGCAGCAGCACACTCTGGTGAGTTGCTACCGTTGATATCACAGACAGTACGTGCTTGTTCAACTTCTTGTTGGATTTGTTCTTGGATGTCGCCTTTTGCTGTTTCTTGAATGTTGGTCATTGTTTTAGTCTCGTTGTGTGTTGTTAGTACTAGTATAGAAAAACTTCAAAAATGGCATTTTTTGGTTTTATTACTAACCATTTTAACCACTTGGCTGATAATTAAGTTAGCGTTTGAGTTTATTGATTTCTAACCAATACAGCAAACTGTGACACATATAATGCATTCACCTTTATTTTTTAAGATTTTATGGAATCAGTACTACAGATAGATAATCATACAATATATTTAGATGCATGTATTAGGGAATAATAACCCCAGTTTCCTGGGATGGTGAATACAAACAACTGGGGTCAACTCTTGTAGAATGCAACTCTTCCCAAAATGAAAAATCAAAAACTACTAGCCTAACAAGCAAAAGAAGCCGAAAACTCATGGCAGACCAAATGCAGTGGGCAAATGCCCTATCAACCCATCATTCATTGGAAGCAGCAGTCGCAGATGTGGTACAACGAGCTGTCTCATCGTTAACAGCACCTGCGGATTTAGGGCTGGTATTCATTTCGTCTGCTTTTACGAGTGAGTATTCTCGACTATTACCTTTGTTGGCTGAGAAACTTTCTGTGCCTGTGCTAATTGGTTGTAGTGGTGGAGGTGTAATTGGGACAACAGTTAGCGGGGAAACCCAAGAACTAGAAGCTGAACCAGCTATCAGTTTGACTTTAGCGCACCTCCCTGGGGTGCAGGTTCAGGTATTTCATGTTGTTGCTGAAGAATTACCTGACTTGGACAGTTCCCCAGATGCTTGGCTTGATTTGGTTGGTGTGCCAGCATCGCCAACACCGCAGTTCATTTTGCTTTCTAGTTCCTTCGCCTCTGGAATCAACGATTTATTGCAGGGGCTGGATTTTGCTTATCCAGGATCGGTGATAGTGGGGGGACAGGCTAGCGGTGGCGGTATGGGTGGTCGTGTTGCCCTATTTTGTAAGGATGACTCTGGCGATTTGGGTCAACACTTGTATCGAGAAGGTACTCTCGGCATAGCTTTGACTGGGAATATTGTTTTGGAAACCATTGTCGCCCAAGGATGCCGACCTATTGGCAAACCATTGCAAGTCACAAAAGCCGATCGCAATATCATTATTGAGTTAGATGAACAAGTACCTTTAGTAGTATTGCGAGATTTGATCGCCAGTCTCAGCGAACAAGAACGAACTCTAGCACAACACTCCTTGTTTGTGGGTGTGGCAATGGATGAATTTAAGCTGGCTTTACAACAGGGAGACTTTTTAATTCGCGGTATCCTTGGTGTAGATCCCACAGCAGGGGCGATCGCAATTGGCGATCGGGTTCGTCCCGGTCAAAGGCTGCAATTCCACCTCCGCGATGCCCAAGCCTCCGCCGAAGATTTAGAATTACTCCTCCAAAGCTATCAAGACCAACGGAACTCCGAACCCTCTGCCGTAGCTGCTTTGATGTTTGCCTGTCTCGGTAGAGGTGAAGGACTGTATGGTAAACCCAATTTTGATTCCGAATTATTTAGGCGCTACCTCAGTGATATTCCTGTAGGCGGCTTTTTCTGTGGCGGTGAAATTGGCCCTGTTGGTGGTAGGACTTTCTTACACGCATATACTTCAGCATTTGGAATTTGTCGGCAAAGTCAGCTGTGAGTTAGGAGTTAGGAGTTGGAAGTTAGGAGTTGTGAGTTAAGAGTCAGGAATTGAAATATCTAACTCTTCACTCCTGACTCCTCACTTCTTATTTTTAACTCCTCACTCCTCACTCCTAACTTTTAACTCCTCATTTCTATCCAGCAAAAGTGTGCTGTTATTATCAATCAAAGTCAGAGTTTGATTGCTGGCAATGCTTGAGTTGGGCTGTGAAGCACCATAAGCTTGAATGTAGCGGCGCACTTCTTGGGGAAAATGGGGGTAGTCTAACATGGCATCGCCATCGGCAATAGTCGCCCAGAAGTCACGCAAACCTGGAGCTAATTCTTTTGCTTGTGATAGTGGTAAGTTTAAGGGAGAGTTAGTTAGTAGTTTGATTAAAAATGGGAAAGAGCGATCGCCCATCCACTGCCTTGATGACTGCTGCAAGTTGGGAAAATCAGGCACTGACTCTACCCTATGGGACAAAATTTGCAACCATTCTCTACCTTGACTATCCCGACGAAATTCTAGGACACGATAAGGATGAGGATAGCTCACTAAGGAGCCGGTGGTAATATCATATACCCCCTTATCGTAAGCAACGTCCTGGACGTGCAAATGCCCGGTAAACACTAACTTGACTCCGTAGCGCCTGAGTAACTGCAACAGTTCTGCGGAATTCGCCAGCATATAGCGATTTGCTAGTGGGTGACGCGATTGATTGGGTAAATGCTCAACCACAT
Source organism: Nostoc sp. CreGUA01 (assembly GCA_034531095.2). Taxonomy (GTDB): domain Bacteria; phylum Cyanobacteriota; class Cyanobacteriia; order Cyanobacteriales; family Nostocaceae; genus Nostoc. The sequence goes on from JAVRBV020000166.1 coordinate 16,403, forward strand.
TATGATGCACCATCACCAAAATTAATTCATCAGCAGATGCCGCCAGCATTTCTTCTAGCCAGCGTAGTTGTTTGGTATCTAAACATCCCACCTGCTCACCTTGGTCGTTAAAAGAGTTAGAATTTAGTCCAATAAGTTTCACTCCAGGTAGCAACTGACGAATGTAGTAAATCTGTTGTGGATCTTCATAACCAAATTTAGTGTAATAGTAGGGAAAATCCGCAAAAGCAATTGATTGCTGGTCAGCCAACACTACAGGAACATCATGATTCCCAGGAACAACATAGGCGGGAAAAGGTAGCTGGGCTAAGCGTTGTTGCAACCAAGCGTGATTTTCTGGTTCGCCGTGCTGGGTTAAATCTCCTGGCAATAATAGGAAATCTAAATCGAGTTGTGTTAGATGTTCTAGTACACTTTCAAACGCCGAGATACTAACTTCCACCAAATGAAACCGACTAGGATGATTCCAGATTGTGTGGGGAAGTGCTAGGTGTAAGTCACTGACTACCGCAAAGCGAAAATTGAGAGTCATCGATTTAGGAAAATGTTAAAAGGAGGAGCTAAAACAAGTCTTTTCCAAAAAGTATAACCCTTACTTTATATTCCTGCTCAGGAGTGTGCCGACTTAACATTTGTATACATTGAGCATCGATTACACGCTATAGTAACAATTGACTTCAAGACTTATGAGATGTATTCAATCTACAAAAATCAATAAAATTTGATTACTAAAAATTACGCATTACAAATAAGGAGAGTGAATTTTGGCAGCAGTCCGAGTCCGCCAACATGTTAACCCGCTAGCCCAAAAGTATCAAACACCAGTAAGTCCTCTGGAGTGGGAAAAAGTTTATGCAAAGCCAAATCAATCGCTACATTTAGATATTGGCTGTGCGAAAGGACTCTTTTTGTTGAATATGGCCAAGATAGAACCAAACTGGAATTTTTTGGGCTTAGAAATTCGGGAACCGCTGGTGTTGGAGGCGAATAAGTTGCGTTCTAAGTTAGGTTTAACAAACCTGCACTACTTATTTTGTAATGTGAATAATTCCTTGGAATCGCTTTTATCTTCCCTACCTCCAGGAAGTTTACAGCGGGTGACAATTCAATTTCCCGATCCTTGGTTTAAAACTCGCCATGCTAAACGTCGTGTAGTCCAACCAGAACTAGTGGCAGAATTAGCTAATTATCTTGCAGTTGGGGGAGTTGTATTTCTGCAATCAGATATGGAATTTATCGCTGTGGAGATGCGCGATCGCTTTGCTGCCCATCCAGCTTATCAGAAAATCGGTACAGAAGAATGGTTGCCTGAAAACCCGCTACCAGTGCCCACAGAACGAGAAATATATACTCAAAACAAGGGTGAACCTGTTTATCGAGCTTTGTTTGAAAAGATCGGAAGTTCAGATTAGTACACTGTGATACAAGCTAGTTTAACAGAGCTAGCTGTGCCAACCTACAAATTGCTCTACCTCATGTAATTGGGAACTGCTATAGTACTAGAGACTTAAGTCTTACTTGTTATCTTGTAGTTAAACATTGCCCAGAGATTGGGCAAATTGTTGGGACTTAAATGTTTTATTAAAGGTCAAAAAGTTAATAAAATATGCTCTAAATAATTGCCGTAAAAGTTTTTCGTAGAGCAATTTACAGATATATAAGCTAAATAATTAAATACTTTTTATTAAAGATTGTTGATTTATTGTTGGGTGACATAAAAGTTTCATTTCTGTCTGATGAAAAATTTATAAAACATAGTTAAATCATTTGAATGCTACCTAGAATATAGACAGATTGGTGAATTACATTACTTTGTAATTAAGCCTATATCTTATATATACTGAGGAAAAGCACAATGGAAAGCAAGAATTCAAATATTCGATTGGAAATTAATAATCTCATTGATGACGCTGTTAATAATGCAGTAGCACGACGGAACTTAGCTGAGGATTCAGAAGATGCTTTGGTAACTCTATCTAATGATGAAACAGCGAACATTGCGGGTGGTTTCGCAAACCTTACAAGTGTTTCTTTTGTGAAAGTACCCATTATTTGTGGAGGAAGAATTCCCATACTACAGCTACAGCAGATCGATAAAACATCATTTTCTTAAATTAGTAGTCAGTATTAAACTCTTGAACATTTAATTTGCTTATTTAGGTTGATGGAGACGAGTTTGACCAGAAACTAGCTGTAAATCTCCATCAGCTTAAAAATACAATTCACTATAGGTTCAATTTATGGAAGACATCGCTAGAGAAAAGACTACACTTTGTCCTAGTGCTAGACCAGAATGGCAGGACAGCGTTGTTTTCGGCGTCATCGGTGGCACGGTCACAGAACCCCACGTAGCTTATCTCAAGCAGCCACAACCCGTCACAGATGAACTGATAGCAAAAGCTAGTCCAGTGACACCCACAGAAATTTTTCGGACGGCGGCCCCCTGTGCAACTAAGAGTTGTCAACATTTTGATGGCAAAGATTGTCGTTTGGCGACGCGAATTGTAGAAAATTTGCCAAAGGTAGTAGAGGATTTACCACCTTGTTCCATACGCCGAGACTGCCGATGGTGGCAGCAGGAAGGTAAGGCAGCTTGTATGCGTTGTCCCCAAGTGATTACAGATAATTACAACCCCTCTGAATTACTAGTGAAAGTGGCAACACCCACTGTTAGTTAAGCAAAGCTACACAGTTGAGAAAACGCGGGTTTGAGTTTTCTTGACATCAAAATTAGTTGATACATTTAAAGCTTATGACATTTATCTTAAACTCTCATAATGTTGTCGATTATTTAGTTGAACAGGGATTATGTAATCACTCAGAAAAACCAGCGCTTAAAATAGAACCAGTGACAGCTAAAAACTTTAATTTATTAGTTAATTTAACAGGCGATCGCCAATTTATAGTTAAGCAAGAACGACATAATCAAAAAGGCAAAGCGGCTGGTGAATTTTTGAGTGAATGTCGAATTCAAGAGTTATTACAGAAATTTTCTCAACTCGAACATTGGCGTTTATTTTTGCCAGAATTCTTATCTTTTGATGTAGAAAACTCGATTTTGGTTTTCAGATACTTAGATAAGTATAGTGATTTATTAGATTTTTACACAAATGAAAATAGCTTTCCTACAGAAATTACTACAGCAATTGGTACAATCATAGCGACTATCCATCGTCAAACTTTCAACAATCAAGAATACCAATATTTTTTATCAAAAAAGCAGGATAATCGGACCGCTGAACTTGTATCATATTTAATTCGTGAATTAGAAAGAATTGAACCAGAAATTTTTGGTTTAGTACCTGATGATGCTTTAAAATTCTTTGCTTTTTATCAGCAATATGATAGTTTAGGAAAGGCGATCGGCAAACTGGGTAATGCTGTAATTCCCTGTTGTCTAACTCACAATGACCTGAAACTAAATAATATCCTTTTGAAAAAAGATTGGCATAATTCAACTGATAAAATTGTACGGCTGATTGACTGGGAACGCTCCACTTGGGGAGATCCAGCTTTCGATTTGGGAACTCTCATCAGCAGCTATCTCCAACTTTGGTTAGGTAGTTTAGTTATCAGTAATTCTTTGAGTATTGAAGAATCCCTGCGTTTAGCAATAACGCCTTTGGAACTACTTCAGCCTTCAATTGCTACATTAACCCAAGCTTATTTCGACACTTTTCCAGAAATTATTGAATATCAGCCAGGTTTTTTGTTGCGAGTGGTGCAATTTGCGGGTTTCGCTATAATTCAACAGATTCAAGCTGTGATTCAGTATCAAAAATCTTTTGGTAACACAGAAATTGCCATGCTTCAAGTTGCCAAAGCATTATTATGCCGTCCTGAACAATCAATACCAACAATTTTTGGTAATGCTGCTCTTGAATTAACTCGCCCTCACACTTCTGTTGCTTAAAGTATTTTGTCACCACTAAACTATCATGCCATTATTAAATTCTATTCAAATACAGCCTTTCACTGGGTTAACTGGACAATTAGCGGAAGTTTTAGCAGATATAGTTCAAAAAATTGACATTAGATCTGATTTCTCAATTCATCATCCAGACTATCAACCCTTGGAATTAGCATCAGAGGTAGTTAACCGTTTCCAGAAAATGCCCAGCCAGATGCAGCAAAAATATTTGAGTTTGCAACTGCGGAGTTTTCTCTATGGTATTTATTACAACGGTTCTCTGCGTAGTAGCTTATCACTAGATGGAGCAGCGAATAATTTACCCCTTGATGTGGAGAATAATAATTTTCTGGGGGTAGATTTGAGTTTTTATGAGCAATTACATAAAAGTAATTCTGGAGAAGGCTATTTTGATGCGGGTTGGTCTGTTATCAGAGAAGAAAGTGATGGTAGTTTAGCAGTTACTAAAGGCGGTTTGAAGCTGCACATTCAGCGGGATAAGCATCTAAAAAATATTGATAAAAATGCTAAATTAGGTGATTTTGTAGCTATTAATTTGCCTAAAAATAGAGTACAAAATGGCTTTTATATGGCAGTTAGTAATCAGGGATTTAATCGTCTTGATAATACTAAATATCAGCCTACAACTGTGCGAATTTATTTTAATTTCACTCCCCAATGTGCAGTTGCAGTGATGGCAAGTTTAACACAACAACTGAACAATTTACTAATTCCTTTTAGCTTTAAGGTTTTATATAACCCTAAAGACTATGAAAGACATGATTCTGGAGTATTGTTTTTTGATAAAAGGGATTATGAAGCAGTTAGGGAAGTTTTACAGGTTGTGTATAGAGAAAATAAATTGGGTTTTAAGTTGGAAGTTCCCCTATTTACTAAGCAGCTTGCACCAGGATTAAGTTTAGCAGAGGAACCAGACCAAAAGTTTGCTGTGCAGGAAAGTTTTGGCGTGAATCGGTGTCAGATTGTAGCGAATGGGTTGCTAGCAGCTTGGTATCAAGGAGAGCAATCAATTGAGGGTAGGATAGGGGCTATATATGAAGAGTTTTCTCGTTTGAGGATTGATTTACACCGTGTTTATTTGAATAGTGAGTCTGAGGATATATATAGGCAGGTGGAGTTAGGTAACTAATACGAATACATTTATTAGTACTTTTTATAAATTAGTCCAAGAATACTCTTGGACTAATTTTTTATAATTTTGGCTGAAGACCCAATACGGTTCGGTTAAGAATAAGAGACAAAACTGTTTTATTTTTATCTCTTGTTAAAAAGGATCTAATTATAGAATAAAAAAAACAATATATTTTAGAAATACTTACTGTGTAAATATTTAGTTCTATAGTAGCCTATATTTAATGATGAAAGTTGTGCTTTAGCCTTTTGTATAACCTACATATTAGGAATTAAAGATGACTCCTATATCTCTAAAAAAACTATTATTGTCCATCAAAATGAATCTTTTTTGTCCTGTTATTTAGCTCTAAATTACTAGACAATTACTCTAAAACTTCAGACAATATATTTATTAGAAATCAAACATAAATGATTTCTAATAAATAACTTGAATTGCATTGGAGAAAAAATCAAATGGCTAACATTACTATTAATGAAATCAAACCTGCTGGTGCTGAATTATTTGTTGATTCTGAAAGTTTTATGCATCAGCTTAACGATGACGAAATCATGGCGATCGTAGGTGGCGCTAAAAAGATATACCCTCTTTATAATACGAAGACAAAGGTTGTTTCCTACGTCCAGCCATAACTGATACCATTTCAAGAACACCCGATACAAATATATAGGTAGAGGTGTATAACTGTAGGGGCACAGCAATGCTGTGCCCCTACAGTCAATTTTATAAGGTGGGCATTATCCACCTTATTTACATAAATTTTTGACAGATTTTTCAAAGTAGCTCTTCAGTCAAAGTTAATTTATTCATGGTTCTCTAATAACTTCAACTTCCTGAACTTGTTCCTTGAGCCATTCAGCAAACAATTGTGAAGCAATTTTATGGCGCAAGTTATCATCTAATTCTGCTTGAATAATCTCCTCAACAAAAACTAAATGTAGCCCCTTCAAAGTAACTATTGGTTTAAGAATTTGAGGTGGTTTAGCTGCAAAGACAGCAGCAGATATTTCTGGCTTTAAATCCTGGCGACGTAATATACCTAAGTATCCCCCTTTCCGGCGTAACTCAGTATCCTGAATATATTTGTGAGCTACATCAAAGAAACTCATTTCGCCTTCCTTTATCGCATAGAAAAGCTCCAGTGCTAAATCTTCATCTTCTAAGATCACCTCATAGATAACTACACCAGCAAAATCTAGTTGATGTTCAAAAAAGTAAGGTTCGATTTTTTCCGCAAATAGATGTTGAGTTAACTTAGCAATCAGGCTACTATAATAGACCATTTCTTCAAAATCGTCTAAAGATAAACCATATTTATCTAGCCACTTCCATGTATTATCAGCACTGGTGAGGCCGTTCATTAATCTTAATAAATCCGCTGCTTTTTGTAATTCTTCTGTCTCTACTTTAATCCCGGCTTCTTTAGCAGCAGATACAATAAAATTGCGGCTAACAATTTCCTCAACTATCTCAGGAATTTGGCAGGATAGCTTAACTTGCTGAAGAATATCTTTGTTGGTAATAGTAATAGTTTGCAACATCATGTTTATCCTAATAGATAACTTATTTGTAGATTGTTTCAAGTCTAAACGGACTTTATTTGTGAGACTAGTAATTTTTAATCAGAGGAACTACAATTTGACTCCACCCTGCTGCAACTGCTTAAACGGATCGAGTAGAAAATCGATAATTCGACGCTGACGCACAATTACCTCAGCTGTTGCTGTATCTCCAGGACGCAAAGAAATACACTTATTATCGGAGAGAATACAATTCTGTTTTAGACTAATGTCTAAGTTATAAGCTGGTACTTTTCCATTAGGTGTATCTATGTCTATAGTGGTAGGAGAAATTTTAATTAATTCACCTGATAAAACTCCATAATCTTGAAAAGGATAAGCATCAAATTTGATTTTTACTGGTAATCCTGTCCGCAAAGAACCACTTTCTGTGGTTGCTATTTGTGCCCGAATGATTAAAGGCGAATTTCGCGGTGCGATTTCCGCCACCATTGTCCCTGACTGCACAAAAGAACCAGCTTTTTCAATTGGTAGACGAAACAATATACCACCGCTAGTTGCTCTGATTTCTCTTTGTCCCACCTGAAACTTTAATGATATGATTTGCCTTTTACTTTGAGCAATTTCTGATTTGAGGGAAGTAATATCTGTTTCTAGGCTTTTCTCTTGTTCTGTAATTCTTAGCACAGTTAGCTGACCAGAACGAATCAAAGTTTCATAACTTCTTTCTTGTTCTTTTAATTGCAATCTAGCTTGTTCAATATCGGCATTAATTTGACTAATACTCCGTTCATAGCTACTCTTTTGTTCTGCTAAAGTTAATTTGGCTTGTTCAATATCGGACTTACTTTGTTCATATATTTTTTGTTTCTCTTTAGCTATATCTTGCTTTTCTACAACATTAATTTCTGGAACCACTCCTTCTTCTTTTAGTTTGCTATAGCGTTCAACTTCCCGTTGAGTACTAATCAAACTACTTTCCACTAACTTACTAGTGGTTCGACTATGCTCAAGAGTTTGTCGTGCTTGATTAACTTGAGCTAGTTTTTCTGATTTTTGTAATTCATAGGCATTCTTCAAAGCATTCAAATTCTGACGTGCTTGATCGATTTGGGTTTGCTTTTCTAATTGTTGAGATTGATTTTGTTGCTGTTGAGTTGCTAAAGATACAAATAATTGATTTTTAGATGAATTTAACTGAGCGAGTCGATTTAATTGTCCTTCTAATTTATCTTGTGTCTGCTGCAAATCTGCTTTGACTAATTCTGATTCTAAAATTAATAAAGTCTGCCCTGCTTTCACTAAATCTCCTTCCTTAACTCGAATTTCGGCAACAGTTCCTGCAACAGGAGCATCGAGTTTAATTGTTTTTTCTTGAGGCTCAATTCGCCCTTTAGCTGTACCAGTTTCATCCACTTTAGAAAGCATAGCCCAAGGTAAAACTAAAGACACAAATATAACTAAAAAATATACTAATCCTCTTGTCCAAACCTGGGGCAAACTATCAATTGATTCTTTAGTCAATTCAGACCAATCATCAATCGTTGTGGCTGGTGTTTGTGAAGTTGAAATTTCCTGTTGAAATATTTTTTCTGATATCGAATTACTTTCTCGTTGATTAATGACAGTGTTTGGCATAATTATCTTGAGACAGATTTTGAAAGACCAATGATTGATTAATGATTAACAATGAATGATGTTTCTATTTTTATGATTTAGACTGCCACTTGTAACTGTTGTTGATTGAGATAGAAATAATGTCCCCGCTTCGCCATCAATTCTTCATGATTTCCACTCTCAAGTAACACACCTCGGTCTAATACTAAAATCAAATCGGCATTGCGGATTGTGGAAAGGCGATGGGCAATTACTAAAGTGGTTCTTCCCTTAAGAATTGTGTTGAAATTATGCTGAATAATTCTCTCTGATTCAGTATCTAAATGAGAAGTTGCTTCATCTAAAATTAATAGCTGAGGATTACCTACTAAAGCTCTGGCAATAGCTATCCTTTGTCTTTGTCCGCCAGATAATAATCCCCCTCCTTCACCAATTTGGGTTTCATAGCCCATCGGTAATTTTTTAATAAATTCATCAGCACCTGCTAGTTTTGCTGCGTCCATTACTTCTTCTAAACTTGATCCAGGATGCCCTAAGCTAATATTTTCTCGAATTGTGCCGCCAAATAAAAAGGTATCTTGGTCAACTACTCCAACTTGCCGACGTAGGGAACTTAAGGAAATACTGGTGATATCTTGTCCATCAATCAAAATTTTGCCATCTGTAGGAGGATACAACCCTAAAACTAACTTAGAAATGGTAGTTTTTCCGGAACCACTACGCCCCACTAACGCCACCATCTGCCCTGGTTTAACTTCAAAACTGAGATTTTCTAAGATATTTGTATCGTTCTCTAGGTGGTAGCGAAATGTCACGTCTTGAAAGCGAATATGTCCTTGAATTTTGGGTAAGTTTTGCCTGATTTGCTGTTGTAAATCCTCTTCTGGCTTGGCATCTAATACATCATTAATGCGTTCTACTGAAATCACGACTTCTTGCAATTCATTCCACAAAACGCTTAATCTTTGAAAGGGTGTCATAATATTTTCCAATAACATATTAAATGCTACTAGTTGTCCAACACTTAATTGGTTGTGAATAACTTGGTACGCCCCAAACCACAGTAAAGCGGTAGTAATTAATGCTTGAATTGTGTTGCTGAATATTTGCAAACGATTACTAATAATTTGTCCAGAAAATTTAGTTTTGATTTCTTTATTTAATAATTCCTCCCAATGCCAACGTACTGTTTGTTCTACTGCTGTGGCTTTGATTGTTCTGATACCGGTTAAGGCTTCAATTAAATAACTACTTTCTTTGGCGATCGCATTGAAAATTTCTCTAGAAATTCTTTGTAAAAAAGGTGTGGCAATTAAGGCTAGTAAGGCAAAGGGTGGAATAATTAATAGTGCCAAAGATGCCATTTTCCAACTGTACCAAAACATTAATCCGACATAGATAAATACAGTTAGTAAATCTAGGAGGATAGACAAGGCTTCACCAGAGAGGAAGCTTTGAATCTTGCGGTTTTCCTGGACGCGAGAGATAATATCCCCGACGTAACGCGACTCGAAGAAACTCAGGGGTAGGCGTAAAGTATGGCGAATAAACCCCACAATTAGTGCTAAGTCGATGCGATTGGCTGTGTGGTCTAGGAGATATTGGCGCAACCCTGTCATCGCCACCCGAAACAGGTTAAACATCAGCAACCCTAACCCTACAGCTGTTAAGGTGAGTTCCGATCGCTGCACTACCACCCGATCTAAAATTAACTGGGTGAATAAGGGCGTTACAAGTCCAAATAGCTGGATAAATACTGAAGCAATCAACACTTCCAGCATCACCAAGGCGTGAGGCTTCATCAACTCAAAGAACTGCCAAAAGGGTGTAGAACTTTCTTGAGTTTCTTTGAGCATGGCTGTGGGTTGCAGCAGCAATGTGTAACCAGTCCAGTTGGCTTTAAATTCGGCGTGGCTAAGAGTGCGTTGACCGATCGCTGGATCTGCTACAATCACATGTCTGGTGGTAACTTGGTAGACAACGATGTAATGGTTGCCTTCCCAATGCACAATGGCTGGTAAGCTTTGTTTCGCTAACTGCTTGAGACCAGCTTTTACAGGTCGTGTGCTAAAGCCGAGACTTTCTGCCGCTATCAACAACCCCCGCAAAGATGCGCCATTGCGGTCAACGTTGGCAATATCCCGCAAGCGATTGACGCTAAAGTGTTTTCCCCAATAGCGAGACACCATCACCAAACAAGCTGCACCACAATCAGATGCACTCTGTTGGGCAAAAAACGGATAGCGCCGCGTTACTCGTTGCCATAAATGCCCTACTTGCTGTGTGGGATTGGGAAAATAGGCTTTGCTAATCTTCTTCCCAAGCGATAAATCTGCTGGCTGTGACAAAATATCTGTTTCATATTGGATATTTGCCGCAACTGCGTTCGCAGCAGAGTTACTAGATTCCACCTGTTGGGGATTGAGGGATAGTGCCTTAGCCCACAAATTTTCCCGAATTTGAGGATATTTTGTCATCAATGACGACAAGACCTCACTCGGAATAAAGCATAGTTGCAAATTTACCGAAGCTCTGGCAGTATAAGACGGAAATTGTGCATCTGGGAACAAGGTACATTCCCCAAATGAGTCTCCAGTTTCTAAAGTAGCGATTAACTCATCAGCGCTATCGAGTAATCTTACCTTGCCAGCGATCGCAATATATATTCCTGCCTCGCCATCAGTTGCTTGCCAAAATTTGCCGACTTTGGGATTCAGAAATTTAACTTGTTGAACACATTGTTGATATTGTTCTGCTGAAATAGAACACCCCAGGATATTGTTCAACTGTTCTAAAGAAACCAACTGATTAGATAGATTGTCCGCCATGAATATCTACATTTTTTCCTAATTTTGCGAATTTAATAGCTAATAGTTCGGAATTATCGCCAATAGTCGCTCCTCCAAGGTCACCAATCAAAATTTTGTTACCTTGTGTCTGCTCGTTGCTGTTTGTTGCGGTATTATTGGATTTTGCTCGTGTAGATAATCCCATTTGTTTGAGTAGTCGCTTGAGATGGCGATCGCTAACTTCAATACCAAATTCTTTCGCTAAATGTTTCCCTAACCAATTGGCTGTCCACCTGCGAAAAGAATAGCCATGATCCCGGGGACTACTATTAACCAGTTCTTTCAAACGTTCTAAATACTCGTCATTTACTGCCTTTGGGCGACCAATGGGGCAATCTTGCCATTGATGCGCCATCCCCGTCCGGGCTATGTGCGTCCAATGCCTTGCTGTTGCTGGACAACACCCCAAAATTTGACAAATCTCGGTTTGAGTTTTTCCCTCATCTGCCAACAACATAATTTCGATGCGTTGTCGGTAAGACTCAGGTAAAGTTTTTTGCAAACTTACTAACAGTAATTTACGCTGGAATGATGTTAAATACTTACTGTTAGATGAATTTACGTATTTTGTTTCAGTTTTTGTTTTAAATTCTGACATATACGTATAATTAACTAGGTTAGAAACACACAAATATTTGATGCTATGACGAATAATCCGCTAAGATGAGCAGATAAAATCCAAAAGCTAATTTTTCACGTTAACTGTAATACTTATCACTTTTAGTTATTTGTTTTATGCAAATCCTAAATTTTATATAGTAATATTTATTACATTAAGATTTGGTAAACTGCTTTTGCAAGTATAGATTAGGCTACAAATCGTATTTATAAATTCCGAAAATAATTAGTATATTTTTAATAAACTTTTTGTAAAGATAAACCGGATTTCACCAAGCGTGAAGTACGCAACCCAGTCTCAAAGCTAGACATAGAGGGTGTTTTACTTCCCAAATCACAACGCTTGGTGGAAGTTTCCATGTATTGTGCCTTTACAGAAATCTGTATTGCCCAGATGTGAAAATTGCTGTAACGGCTTAAACTTCCAGTAAAGGCAGGGTGACGGTGAAGGTTGTACTGACTCCAAGTTGACTATTGACTACAATCTCACCTCCGTGTGCTTCAACACACTTTTTGGCGATCGCCAGCCCCAAACCTGTGCCAGGAATACTTCCCACATTATCTGCACGATGGAAAGGCTCAAACAGTCGCTTTTGGTTTTCTTCAGGAATGCCAATTCCCCAGTCTTGAATTCGGAAAATTACTGCTTTTTCCTGGCCAATTAGTTCAAAGCGCACCATACCACCCGGTAATGAATACTTAATCGCATTGCTAAGTAAATTGCCCAAAATGTGACGCAGTAGGCTTTCATCCCATAGTCCTGCGCCTAATTGCCCAAAACAGCTGAAGGCCAAAGTTAGATGCTTCTGGTTAGCAGCTAATTGAACTTCAGCAACGATCTGACGGCAAAAAGCTTCTAAATCCAGAGAAATCAAATCACACAGCAGACTACCAGAATCAGCCTTACCAATCAATGAAACTTCATCTAATAGCTGCGCCATATTTTTGATTGCTGCGCGAATCAACCCCAAATGATTGAGTTTTTTCTCCTTAGTCAATCTTTCATCGTGACTTTCTAGTAACCCAGCAGCCAAGAGAATAGTATTGAGGGGATTACGGATGTCATGGGAGAGCATCGATACAAATTCAGATTTGAACTGATTGATTTCTTTAGCTTTCACCAGTTCAGCAGTTCGTTCCTCAACCCGGCTTTGTAAGGTCTGATTGACCGTGCGTAATGATTCTAATACTTGCTTGCGCTCGATCGCATAACGCAGCGATCGCACCAACACATCTACATTTACCTGTCGCTTGACTAAATAATCTTGTGCCCCTTGCCGTACTGCCTCAATTGCCAGTTTTTCGTCATTAGTATTAGTTAATACAACAATCGGTACACTTGGGGCTTGACCAATTAGAGGAGGCAAAGATGATAATCCTTGGCTGTCAGGTAAAGTTAAATCTAACAAAATAACATCGTAATTACACTTACTTAGTTCCTGGAGTGCTTCCCCCAATCGCTTCACATGAACCAAACTAAACTCTTGCAACTGGGCTTGCATGAGAAACTCTTGTAACAACCTAGCAGAAGCGAGGTTATCCTCAATTAACAAGATTTTTACTGAGTAGCTCACAACCATAATCTTCGGGCTTCACCCCCTATTGTTTTAAGTGGGGCATTGGGCATTGGGCATGGGGCATTAAAAAGTCACGCATTCAAAAGTTCTTTAATTTTGAATTTTGAATTTTGAATTTTGAATTGATTTATCTCCCTCATCTCCCTCATCTCCCTCATCCCCCTCATCCCCCTCATCTCCCCACTCCCCACTCCCCTCAATCAGATGGTAACGTCACAGTACAAAGCCAAAAGTCTTCAATACTTTTGACGATTTGGAATAGCTGGCTGAGGTTGCGGGATTTAGTAATGTAACAATTCACGTGTAAATCGTAGCTGTGAAAAATATCATCTTCATTTTTTG
>JAVRBV020000167.1:0-37643 GCA_034531095.2 Nostoc sp. CreGUA01
AGCAGAATAAGCATTGTCGAAGTACTCAAGTTTAATATCGTACTTTTGACCTGCAACTAAGGCGATGGTACCAGTATGTTCTGTGGTCGATTGATTGACAAACTTATCAATCAGCAGTTGATTATTCACCCACAGTCTCACGCCATCATCACTACTGGTGTGGAAGTTGTAATTCTCGCTGTACTTAGCTTCTACTTGACCTGTCCAACGCGCTGAGAAGCTATCTGCACCAATCAAAGGATCTGGAGAACCACTACCCCAGTTAAAATCTACCTTGCTATCTGTGCGAGTTACTTTCAGGTTAGTAAAATCACTGTTGTCGAAGTATTCTGCTTTGAGTCCGTTGCCATTACCAGCAACGGGTATACTCACCTGACTATAAAGTTGAGACTGAGGAATAATTTCTTTGGCTTGAGAGTTGCTTGACCAAGATAGTCGAGAAATAGCAGAGTAAGTATTGTCGAAATACTCAAGTTTAATATCGTACTTTTGACCTGCAACTAAGGCGATGTTACCTGTATGTTCTGTGAGCGATTGATTGACAAATTTATCAATCACCAATTGATTATTTACCCACAGTCGCACACCATCATCACTGCTGGTATAAAAGTTGTAATTCTCGCTGTACTTTGCTTCTACCTGACCTGTCCAACGCGCTGAGAAGGTATCTGCACCTATGAGGGCATCTGGAGAACCATTACCCCAGTTAAAGTCTATCTTGCTATCAGTGCGAGTTACCTTGAGGTTAGTAAAATCACTGTTGTCGAAGTATTCTGCTTTGAGTCCATCTCCCTGAGAAAGCACATTGCCAGCGCGAGGCAATAGACTCGGTTGTGCCTGGTCGAGGGCTGCTAGAGATGATTGACCAGCAATTACTGGACTTGTAGATGTTGGGGAAAGTTGATTAAGATTTTGATTCTGTAAATTATTCATTTGATATATATGCCTCACAATAGAGCTAAAACTAACAGCATAATCAATGCTTGATAATTAGTTTTGATTTGAATGTTTTGCAGGAAAATTTGTAAGTTTACTTACGTAATTTGCTGACTTATTTACATATTAATCAATGCTAATACACATTTTCTCCATCTGTTCTTCTGCCCATTGACTCGGTTCCTTTGCCGTTTATGTAGTAACAAACATCAGAATCAAGCAAGATGACAAGACATATCTTCCTATATATCTGCTAAGAGAAGATATATAGGAAAATATGTACAGTGCGAAATACTAAAGCCTAGTTTTATGGCGTATTAGCCACAATTAAACTTTGCTTTTGAGAAATCCCAGAACTTGCAATGTTATGTAAACTCAGTTTGGTCAATTGATTGAAAAATTATCGATCAATATGAAAGACTGATAATTTAATCTAATATGCAATCAGATGATATTTCAGGAAACAAAGTTTTACTTGCTCAAAATAAGTATATACGTAAGTGCTATTTTAATTCCTCACTTTTGTACTGTGATATATTTCTTAGTTCAATACACTTGAACATTTGACACTAGATTACCGTATTATGTCTATCTGTTTTATGCAAGATTGTTGAAATATTCACATTGAATACGGATTTTTAAAGCTATATCAAACTTGTTACAATTTTTTAATAAAAATTACCTATTGTCTAGAATACTCTCACATTTTTTTGTCTATAGAATAATCCTAATTATGAAAATTTCATAAAGAAAGTTTGTATATTTAAAGATTTAAAAAAGTATTATTTATTCATTACTTGATTTGGACTCTCAAATTAGATCTTTGTTACAAGAATTAGCAGAGTATGGAGTACTGAGACAAAATTGATGGCGAACTATAATTTGTTTACAAAAATTTGCAATTAACTTTATCTGGGAAAAATCACTCCTTTTGACGTTGCATATCCCCACTTTCCCCTAGACTAATGGCAGCAACCTTGTTCAAACTGGCTGAGGAAAGTGAACTTTGACTGAGACAAACAATTTAAACTCTGCCCTCCAGAATGTCTCACGCAGGGAATTGCGGGATTTGGTGCGGACTCAGCTGCAAATGCTCCTAGAAGCAGGCGACTTGCAGGGAGCAAAAGCGATTCTCGTACCTGTGCAGCCTGCGGATATTGCCGAGGCAATTGAGGGTTTGCCAGAAGCGATGCACGCTTTGGCTTTTCGCTTGCTTTCTAAAGATGAAGCGATCGAGGTTTATGAGTATCTCGACTACAGCGTTCAAGAAAGGTTAATCGGGGAACTGAAAAGTCAGGAAGTCCGTGATATTGTAGACCAGATGTCATCTGATGACCGAGCGAGGTTATTTGATGAATTACCGGCAAAAGTCGTTAATCGCCTCCTAGAACAACTCAGTCCAGAGGAACGCCAAGCTACAGCTTTGTTATTGGGTTATGAAGCTGACACCGCTGGGCGAATCATGACCTTAGAGTTGATTTCGCTTAAAGAAAACTTCACAGTATCTCAAGCCCTGGAGCGAATTCGCAACTTAGCTAATGCCAGTGAAATGATTTATTATCTTTATGTCACGGATGCAGCAAGGCGATTAACAGGAATTGTATCGTTGCGGGAATTGGTGACATCTCAGCCAGAAGAAATTATTGGCGAAATTATGACCCGTGATGTGGTATTTGTCCACACCGATACAGACCAGGAAGAAGTTGCCAGATTAATCCAAAGATATGATTTTTTGGCTGTGCCCGTGGTAGATCGGGAAGAACGTCTAGTAGGTATTGTCACTGTTGATGATGTGATTGATATTCTGCAACAAGAAACCACCGAAGATATCTATGCCTTGGGTGGTGGTGTGCAGTCCGGGGGCGACAACTATTTTCAGACAAATTTATTAGAAGTAGCTCGAAAGCGGGTTTTATGGTTGCTGGTTTTATTGATCACCAATACCGTCACAGGAACGATTATTAAGTCCCAAGAAGATATTTTAACAAAAGTGGTGACACTGACAGCATTTATCCCCTTACTGACTGGTACTGGTGGTAACGTAGGTGCCCAGTCTTCCACAGTCGTAATTCGCGGGATGAACACCGATGAAATTCGATCGCTGGGAACATTGCAGGTAATTGTAAGGGAAGCGATCGCAGGTGCTTTATTGGGAGTAATGTTAGGTACCATAGCTACTGTTTGGGCTTACTTTTTGCAAGGACGATTAGAAGTAGCGATCGCTGTAGGCAGTAGTTTGGTAGCCATTTCGATTTTAGCTTCTGTTTCCGGTTCAGCACTGCCGTTTCTATTTCGTTTCCTACGTTTAGATCCAGCCTTAATGTCAGCACCATTTATCACCACAGCAGTTGATGTAGTCGGCGTTTTAATTTACTTCAACTTGGCGCGGGTAATTTTAAAGTTATGAATTAAGAGTTATGAAGTAAAAGTGAGGAGTGAGGAGTGAGGAGTGAGGAATAAAAATTCATAACTTTTAACTCCTAACTCCTAACTCCTAACTCTTAACTCTTAACTCCTAACTCCTCGCTCTTAAATGTTACAATTCTGATGCCGTGTCTGGAGCAATGATTTCGCCAGTACCCAATTCTAATATTAAGTCCTGGTCAGTAATCAGTTCGCTAAGTTCCTTGACTTGCAAATTCATTTGCTCGCAAGCTTGCCTAAGTTCTCGTGCAAATTTGTTGATATCTTCACCATAGCCACATTGATAAGCAGCGGTTTCAATTCCTTGCTTGGCATTTGCTCTAGCACAATCTACTAGTTCTGTACCATGCAATGGTGTAGGAGATGCCATAGAGATAGTTATTAATTATTAAACGTTTGCTGCTAAGTATAATAGCAATATTTCAACATTCACTCCTCTCTCTAATGGAAGAAAAACAGGGTATCATTAGAAGCTAAGAATGAAAAATTAGGAGTGAGGAATTAGGATTTAATAATTAGAAATTTCTAATTAACAAGTTAAAATCCAAAATTCTTTCACTCCTAACTTTTTAATTTAGCCGTTGATAACTTCTCCGCCATTAACATGTAACACTTGACCAGAGATATAAGAAGCGTCATCCGATGCTAAAAAGACATAGCTAGGTGCAACTTCTTCTGGTTGTCCGGCTCGTTGCATTGGTACTTGTTTTCCAAAAGTTTCAACTTTTTCTTCAGGAAAAGTTGAGGGAATTAAAGGTGTCCAAATAGGGCCTGGTGCGACAGCATTAACACGAATTCCTTTTGGTACTAAGTTTTGTGACAAGGAACGAGTAAAGGCAACGATCGCACCTTTTGTTGAGGAATAATCTAGTAGTTGGGGATTACCTTTATAAGCTGTTACCGATGTGGTATTGATGATAGAACTGCCTTGCTGTAAGTGCTTGAGTGCAGCTTTAGTCATGAAAAACATCGAGAATATATTAGTGCGGAAAGTTCGCTCTAGTTGCTCTTTGGTGATTTCCTCGATACTTTGTTTAGGATGTTGTTCCGCAGCGTTGTTGATCAGAATATCGAGTTTACCAAATTCACCAATTGTTTGCTGTATAGCTTGCTGACAAAAAGTTTCATCACCAATATCGCCTGCTATGGTTACTGCACGACGCCCTTGTTTTTCTACCAAATGTTTTGTTTCTTTGGCATCATCGTGTTCGTTAAGGTAAAGAATTGCGACATCTGCACCTTCTTTAGCAAAAGCGATCGCTACAGCACGACCAATACCACTATCTCCACCCGTAATTAATGCTACTTTATTTTGTAACTTACCACTACCCTGATACTGAGCATCATCAGCTTTGGGTTTTGGCGTCATTTCTGATTCGGTGCCTGGTGGTTGTTGTTGCTGTGGCGGTTGTAGTTTTTGCTCTTTTGATTTAGGCATAAGTGTTGTTTTGGTAATTGAATATTTAGTTGGGAATTGAGAGTGTTGAATTAAGAGTTAGGAGTTAAGAATTAAGAGTGATTCTCCTCATCTCACCATTTCCAAAAGTAAACCTTGGATCGAATATTCAATCCAAGGTTTATTTTTTGCTTTGGCTCCCACCTGCCATTTGCAATTTTAGGCTTTTACACCGAGAATGCTTACCAAACGTACTTCTTAATCAGAATTGTACGTGGCTTGCCTAATTTATACTCACACCCGACATAGGTTGTTTATCTGATTACGAAAAGCAAGTATACAACCCTCATTTGATGAAGGATTTGTCATTTCCACCTAATTTAAGTTAACTATGTATGCTCAAAGACTTTATCGCCCTCTAGAGATAAAGCTAGCTAAAATTTCCTCAACCTTAAGACATAAACTCAAATAAATTTCAATATAAGTTTTTAGTTTGTTCTTTATAAATGCCAAAATATCCACTATGGCGGTCACCAATCAAATGAGCTACAAATTTTTGTAGCTTTGCGCCCCTACTTTGTACCTCACGCTTATCGGGAAATCCTATATATTGCTTGCTATTTTCGTTAATATAAATTTAAACTGGTATTCCCACAGAAACTTCTAGTACTTTTGACCAAGTTTCTCCGATTTACTTAAACCAATGTCTCAAGTTATTCAACTTTTGAACAAGAAAATTAATATTGTTTAATTTTCTTCACAGAGTGACTTGTCAAACAAGTGACTTGGGATATACCAGACCATTAGAGTAGTTTTTCGATCGCGGCAGGTAGAGATTATGGCAACACTGGATGTTTCGGAATTACAGCAGATTGAAAAGTTTCGTAATCTGCAATCAACTCTGCGCGATCGCTGGAAAACCATCGAGTTATTTGATAATAGTGAAGCTGATATTTTAATTATTCCTTCTTTGAGTATTGACCAGCGCGAACTTCAAAAAATTGAAGGCTGCGAACATTATGAAGAAAGATTACTATTTTCTTTGATTCGCTTGCGGAATCCTCGTACTAGGTTGATTTATATCACATCAGTACCACTGCATCCCAGTATTATTGATTATTATCTACAACTTTTGCCAGGAATTCCCTTTTCTCATGCTCGCAATCGCTTGCTGCTACTTTCTACTTACGATTCCTCTCTTAAACCCCTCAGCCAAAAAATTTTAGAACGCCCCCGCTTACTAGAACGAATTCGTCAAGCATTGAGGCTTGATAGGTCATTTATGATCTGCTACAACTCATCGGTTTTTGAAGGCGAATTATCTGTAAAATTGGGTGTACCACTGTACGCAGCTGCACCAGATTTGCAGATTTGGGGAACAAAAAGTGGTAGTCGGCAAATTTTTAGCGAAAGTGGAGTACCCCATCCAGATGGTAGCGAGAAAGTTTGGCATCACAGCGATTTAGCAGCCGCCGCTAGTGATTTGTGGGAACGCCAACCGACATTACAAAGAATAGTGGTGAAACTCAACGAAGGTATTTCCGGAGAAGGAAATGCGCTAGTGGATTTAAGACCGATTGAAAATGTCGCACCGGGAAAAAGTAGCCATGCCCAAAGGGTAGCAGAAATTAGCGATCGCTTTTCAACAATGCGCTTTCAAGCAAAACAAGAAACTTGGCAGAATTTTTCCGCAAGAATTCCCGAATTAGGCGCAATTGTCGAAGCATTTGTGGAAGGAGAAATCAAGCGATCGCCCAGCGTTCAAGGACGAATTACGCCTGGTGGCGAAGTAGAAATCCTCTCCACCCACGACCAAATTCTCGGAGGTCCAGACGGTCAAATTTATCTTGGTTGTAGCTTTCCTGCTGATGAAAGGTATCGGTTGCAATTACAGCAATTGGGGTTACAAGTTGGCAAAAAACTAGCCGAGAAAGGTGCCCTAGAGCGATTTGGCGTAGATTTTATCGCAGTTGACAAGGGTAATGGAGAGTGGGATATTCAGGCGATCGAAATTAACCTGCGTAAAGGCGGTACAACTCATCCATTCATGACCTTGAAATTACTGACAAATGGTCGCTATGACCTTTCCACAGGCTTATTTTACAGCCAACAAGGTCGTCCTAAATACTACATTGCCACCGACAACCTGCAAAAAGACCGCTATCGGGGATTATTACCTAATGATTTGATGGATATCATCGCTCATCACAGATTGCACTTTGATAGTGGTACTGAGACGGGCACAGTTTTTCATCTGATGGGTTGCCTTTCGCAGTTTGGCAAGTTGGGATTAACTAGTATCGGTGATTCCCCGCAACAAGCACAAGATATTTATAACAGAGTTGTCAAAGTTTTGGATGAAGAAACCCGCAGTGAAAATCAGGTTTTCTCGGCGTTTTCAGATTATTCTTTTCCTGTGGCTTGGGATGAATATAGCTAATAGGATTTTGGATTTTGGATTTCAAATTTTGGATTGGCGATCGCTTTGCTTTGATTTCAACTACTGAAACGAAATTAACCTTCACCACCTGCTTCGGGTGGTTTTTGTTCGGGTATCGGAGAGATTGTGAAAAGTTTTTCACAACGCTAGACTTGTTCCTCTTCTGTCTGTTGTTGAATACCTACAAATTCTCTTCTTAAATCGTCGTCGGACGGTCTTGTACGAAATTCCTCATGAGTGTATATCCACAACAAATAAACGACGCGCTTCGTCTCATTGACTACATACATGAAGCGACATTTCTTCGCTGCTCCATCTAGCTCAGGCGCTCTGAATCTAATTTTTCTAAATTTAAAATCTGATTGATACGTTCCTTTGGGAAAACCTTCATCCTCTGAAAAGGAATTAGAGCTAGGATTCTCACGGAGTTGACTTATGTAGTCATTAACTAACTCCAAAAAAGAATTTCTAGCTCTTTCATTTTTACGGTAGTGACTTTTAATTAACTTTTTGAGGCTAATCTCAAACCTCTCTAATTGCTCTATCCGATATGCTTCGCAACCAGTCACGGGTTTCCTCCGGCTTCAGCTCTCTACCCTGAATTGTACCTGAGTACAATTGTTCTAGGGTATCAGATAAAACCGCTTGATAATTGGGATCTTGACGCTCAACAGCATCCAAAATAGTCTCAACCAGCGTATCCATAGCCTTCATGCAAGACCTGAAAGCTTCTCTCTGATTGGTTACCTGCAAAAACAAGAAATAAATTATTGCCCGAATTTGCAGCTGCAAGCTAAACACACCTTTTGCTGGTGGTTCAAGCCAATCGTATGCAAACTCTTTTAATCCCTCGCGGTCTTCAACAGAAAGATTGCTCCACTCCTGCTTAACTCTATGGGTTAACTTGCGAATCTTGGCAGTTAATTTCTCAAAATTCGATGATGAACCGATCTTTCTTTGCCGGATCTGCTCAAACTCATGAGTAAAAATCACGATCGCAGTGGACACCGCTACACTCTCCCAACTTACTCGTATTCGCAAACAACTACAGAATTAAATAACTTTTTGACCTTTGCAAACTTTATTTAGAATTTTACTTACCGGGTGTATACACCCCCATTTTAATTCTATGACAATACATACTTGGTGTCTTCCGCAGTCAACTGAAAGCGGATGAATGATTATACCTGTTACACAAACAATCAAAGTGCGATCGGCTTGTTCTATAATTGGATAGCTGGCTATCCAATCAAGTCGAGCCTTCCATACAAAGCGATCGCTTCACCATATTGTTGATATCAGAGATAATGAAATAACCATCTTAAGGCAGGGCACGCTATGACAGAGCTTTACGGAGGCAAAGATCCTAGAGATATTCCCACCTACTCCATTAGCGATGCTGCTCGTTATTTACGTATTCCAACAGGCACTATTCGATCTTGGACAGTTGGGAGATATTATCCAATCTCAAACGGTTCTAATTTCTTCAGACCCCTGATTCCAATTCGCCATCTCAAGCCGAAACTCCTCTCATTCACTAACCTAGTGGAAGTTCATGTTCTAAGAGCGATTCGCAAACACCACAAAATTGATTTAGGCAAAGTGCGAGATGCCCTTGATTTTATTGATGAGCAGTTTCAAATATCTCATCCCCTAGCACGCGAGCGTTTTCTCACCGATGGTGTTGATCTGTTTATTGAGCGTTATGGCTCTCTGATCAATGCCTCGAAAAATGAGCAAACGGAACTAAAAGACGCCTTCAATGCTCATCTGAAACGAATTGAGCCTGATGACACTGGGCTTGCGATTAAACTTTATCCCTTTACTCGCTCTCATGAGCAAGACAATCCTCGCATTGTCGTCATAGATCCCCGAATTGCCTTTGGTCGCCTTGTCATCGCTGGTACAGGAATTGCCACCCGCGTGTTAGCAGAACGGTATCAAGCAGGTGATTCAATTGACGATCTCGCTTATGATTATGACTGCGATCGCCTCAAGATCGAAGAAGCCATCCGGTGTGAACTACCTGCCGTTGCATGATCCAACCCCAGCTATTACCTTTTTTATAGATCGATGTTTAGGTAGCAGATACATTGTAGAAACGCTTCAATCCGCAGGCATCAACATCGAAATTCATGACGAACACTTTGATAAAGACGCTCAAGATATAGACTGGCTACCAGAAATCGGCAAAAGAGGCTGGGTTGTTCTGACTAAAGATGCCAACATTGGTAAAAATACCTTAGAAAGAATTGCCGTCGCCCGCGCTCAGATAAAAATGTTTGCGCTCGCCTCTCAAAACCTATCAGGAAAAGATATGGCTGCAATCTTTCTAACAGCAATTGTTTCCATGCAAGAATTTGTCCGCCAAAATCCTGCTCCATTCATCGCCAAAGTCTATCGTGATAGTCGCATTACTATGTGGAAAGATCAAAAGATGCTATTGGAAGAATTAGATCGGTTTTTATAGTTAGCAAAACATCCATAATTTTGGATTTTAGATTTCTCTAAAATCCAAAATCCAAAATCTAAAATTCCTAGAGTTGCCGCACTAACGGCTGACCATCTTTGACTTCACCAATCAAAACTAAATCTACGCAGTTAACGAAGATCCCATTTTCCAAAACACCGGGAATATTATTCAATGTCTTTTCTAAGTTGGCTGGATCTTCAATCGAGTCAAATCTGACATCTAAGACAAAATTGCCTTGGTCAGTGATTACCGGACCAGCTTTTTTGACACCCATGCGGAGTTCTGGTTTACCACCGAGTTTTTTGATGGCATTAGTTACGGGAGTAATTGCCATTGGAATCACTTCCACGGGTACTGCGAAACTAGAACCCAAGCGATCTACTAACTTACCGCTATCTACGACGACGATAAACTGTTCTGCTAAGTAATCTACGACTTTTTCGCGGGTATGTGCTGCACCACCGCCTTTAATCAAATTCTTCTGGGGATCTACTTCATCTGCCCCATCAATGGCAATATCGATGTGGTCAACAGCGTCTAAGGTGGCGAGAGGAACACCATAATCCTTCGCCAGCACTTCTGACTGAAACGAGGTCGGTATGCCAATGATATCTTGAAGTTCACCAGACTTGAGGCGATCGCCCAAATACTGAATTGTGTATGCTGTAGTTGACCCCGTACCCAACCCGACAATGGAACCCGACTTTACTAAGGCGGCGGCGGCTTTGCCAACTTCTTGCTTCATCAACTTTACGGGATCTGCTGCTGCGGTCATTCCCAAAACTCCTGAAAAACTGACTATAGTCCATAGTAGTGGGCAGGCAACACCAAAAGATGAAAGCTAAAAAACAAGTTTTTGCTGATTTTTAGTTCCTGGATGATGAAAACAAGCTACCACTGCTAGCAAACACCGTACTTAGTTACGCAACATTGATGACTCTAAATTCGTCACTACCTGAGTTATATCATGTCCGGTTGAATACTTATCATTTAAACTGACACGGAGAGAAGGAGGAGCTAGGGCTTCCGGCAAACTGAACTTCGGGAGACGTAAAGACGCGGGGACGTGGAGATTTTTTTTGATAAGTGATTAGGCGGACATGATATTACTGATTATTAGGAACACCAAAAGTAACGTAGTTTTTTAAAGCTAAAAGTGGTTATTATGATGCGTCGCCTTTCAATTAGTTTATCTTTAGTAGCACTACTACAAAACTTGCCAGCAATTGCTCAAGCTCAAGTGCCAGAAACTACTTCTGGAATACCATCTGATTCTATTCAACAGGTGGTTGCTGTTAAATGGATGACAAACTTTTCTGATGGTCAATTTTATCCAGAAAGGTTATTGAGTAGAGCAGAATTAGCGGCGATTATGGTGAAAGCATTTCGCTTAGATAAAAGACAAGCTGTGAGCAAAGAAAATTTAGCGATTCCAGATGTTCCTCGCTCTCACTGGGCATTTAATGATATACAAACGGTGTTAAAAACTGACATTATGAAAGGTTATCGAGGAAATCAATTTTTCCCTAACCAAAAGGTAACAAGGGCAGAAGCTTTGGCGATTTTCGCCCAGGCTTATGGCGTATTTCAATTTCCCGATGATGCTGTTGATGAAATTCTCGCTGTACATCCAGATCAAAAGTCTATCCCATCTTGGGCGAGAAAAGCGATCGCCACTGTAGTTACTGAGGGATTTCTCAATACAGACGCTCAAAACAATATTTCCCCATTAAGGCCTGTCACCCGTGGCGATATGGCTTATGTCTTAAGTAAATATTTGCAACGCCAAAAGCAACAACCTGAAACACCAGAGGTTCCAATTATTCCCAATAGCCCACAATTTCCTTAACAGAAGTCAGAATTCAGAAGTCAGAACTCAGAAAGAAAATAAGCTTTAACTAGAGTTTTGAGACTCACTTTGTGTACTTAACTTTGGTTGAAATCTGCTGTATGTTACCTTTGATTCTGACCTCTATGTTTTTCTAGAATCTGGCGCATATATGAGGCAGTGGAGTTTGGTGATTGGGTTGGCTGCTGTG
This sequence comes from Nostoc sp. CreGUA01, assembly GCA_034531095.2. GTDB lineage: Bacteria > Cyanobacteriota > Cyanobacteriia > Cyanobacteriales > Nostocaceae > Nostoc. The sequence continues at coordinate 11,709 of JAVRBV020000167.1, forward strand.
AGCCATAATTTCCATAGGTAGGCTGCGGTACTTGCGTGGGTTGCTGCAAGCCATAGTTAACGTATCCCGTAGGGCTTGTGGGTGCAACAACACTCTGATTCGGACTCTGGCTAGAATAAGGTGCAATATTTGTGGGTGCAACGGAGTTGACTGGGGGCGTCACTTGTGCTTGTCTGCTATTTAAATTGCTGTAGGGGTTTGGCTGCAAGTTTGTACCTGTTGAGGTGTAGCCCGTCGCAGGATTTAACCCAGTAGTGGGTATTTGACTCGGTAAGCTGTTCAACGGTAGGATCGAGTTTGTTCCTCTGTCAGAGACGCGCCCCAAGCCATTTACCCCAGATAACTTCTGGTTTGTCGATTCGTTGAGTGCTGCTTGCAGAGGGCTAATAGAAAGAGAATTTTGATTTTTGTTAGTTTGATTAGTTAATCCAATTCCCAAGCTAGAAGATGTTTGTTCGCTTTCTGTTTCAGACGCCCCACTGAAGGATTTGATACCGAGAAACTGACTATTGCTATCCACCGTCCCAGTACGCAATAAATTTTCTGTTTGTGCGATAAAGGGATTTTTTATCGCTGGAGGGGGGTCAAGATTAACAGGTTTTAATTTGCTATCACTAAGAGACTTTTGTTTATTAATTAAATCGTCTAATAAGCTCTTGCTCTTTTTTCCTTCAGTGTTTTCTTTAGGGGTATTTGTTGTTAGTGAAAGAGCCGCTTCGTCAAAATCATTAAACAAGACTGGCAAGTTATCAATATCGGCTGCAATAGCTTTGTTTTCCTCTGACAGGGAGGAGTCAACAGGCTTTTGTGAAGCGACTTGTTTTTTTTGTTTGTAAACGAAAATATCTGGGTTTGACCAGTATTCCCAAGTTACTAGCCCGACTACAGATAAAAAAATTGCAGTTACCCAAAAGCCAGGTCGCCCTAGATTCCATAACCTGGCTTTGAGATAGCGTAAGTAGGCGGGAGGATAATGACGATTTGGCATGGGATTAATAATTGATATTTACTAGAAATTGTTAAAAATTGACGGCAGCAGTGTTGCTGTTTGATGCTAATTTTATCGTAACTTCTCAAGAAGTTATTAGTCATTAGGAATTGACATCTAGTAGTCAAAAGTTTACGTTTGAAATCTGTGTTGTCTACATCCACCCAGTTTTGTTGATTGTTGATTGTTTGTGTAGCTATCGGCACACGGTTTGTCCAAGAGATTGGGGACTGGGTTTTGATTTGTAAAGGATTATTACAAAACTTGTGTAGCAATTTGAGGGAAAAGCTTGCTTTGGTGGTATTTTCCAACATCTATCGTTTGCCAGAGGAAGCCAGAATTGTGATTTCCTATGCTTTTGGTGATTTAGTATCGCTCAGGTGTTGATTTTTTTTACAGCATTTGTAGAAAAAAATTGCTTTAAATAAAGAGGCATATATGCAAGGTTTTCGCTTAGGTTCTATTTTCGGGTTTGAAATCCGAGTAGACTTGTCGTGGCTGTTGATTGTCTTCCTAGTTCTCTGGACATTAAGCACAGGTCTATTTCCAATTAATTATCCAGGACTTAACAATACAACTTATTTCGGTATGGGTTTAGTAGCAACGGTTCTGTTTTTTGCCTCGCTGCTAGCTCATGAACTTTCTCACTCCTTTGTCGCTAGGGCTAAAGGAATTCCTGTAGAAGGTATCACTCTGTTTATCTTTGGTGGGGTGTCGCGCACTCGGATGGATGCTGAACGTCCTGATGATGAGTTCCAAATTGCTATTGTGGGGCCTCTTACCAGTTTGGTGTTGGCTGCTGTGTTTGGCTTAATTTGGTATATCGGTAAAACTGCGGGATGGAGTGTTGTGGTTACGGGTGTTGCGTCTTACCTTGGCTCTATTAACCTCATCCTCGCCATCTTCAATATGTTGCCTGGATTTCCTTTAGATGGTGGTCGCGTTTTCCGTTCGATTATCTGGAAGTATACTGGCAATCAACAAAAGGCCACTAAAATCGCCTCGACGGGGGGTAAATGGCTAGGATATCTATTGATTGCCCTTGGTTTCTGGGAGTTGTTTGGTTCAGCTGTGTTGAGTGGACTCTGGTTGATTTTGATTGGTTGGTTTTTATACAACGCCGCAGAGGCTGGCTATGAGGAACTTTTGATTCGTAGAAGTCTTGAAGGAGTTAGGGCACAGGAAATCATGACTCCCTATCCAGAAACGGTCAATACTGATTTGACGCTGCAAGATTTAGTGGATAAATATTTGCTCAGTCGCCGCTATCAGTCTTTCCCAGTAGTTGAAGATAGCCATCCTGTTGGTATTATTACTTTAAATGAGGTCAAGAATGTGCCGCGTCAAGAATGGAGCGATCGCACTGTTAGAGAGACGATGATTCCTATGCATACACGAGTTACTGTTCGTCCAGAAGAACAAATGTCTCAGGTGTTGGAAAAAATGCAAGAATCAGGAATTCGTCGCGTTTTAGTGACTCAAAATGGTTCACTCAAAGGTATTATCACTGCTAATGATGTAGCACATTGGTTACAGCGCCAGCGAGATTTAGGCAATCAGATACGATGAATGCGCCAGAATTCGTCAGTCAACTAGTTTGTTTTGATTGCAGAGTATTAAAAATATCTGCTAAATGTCCAGTTGTAATAGTTAGTTTATTCCCAAAAAGCTAGATTTTTAGCAGTCAATAAAAATCTGGAATTTGACAGGCGATCTTAGAATATCAACTTCATCAATGTTCTGGGATCACAGAGCTTTTTTGGAGTAAAATCTCTTCTTATTTGGTGAATATTCTGAGCAATCCTTCGCTTCTTCAGTTAGAACAATAGAAGGGTTGACGGCACATTTGAGATAATTATTATTTGAATAAAATCGACAGTTTTTACAATGAACTTTGTGCGAGTTATTAGTGGGAAAAACCATCTTGTTATCTAAAAACAACCTGATTTTTTGCAACACTAATAAAAAAACTACCCAACCGATGATAAACCCAAGGGGCGATAAAGATATAACTAGATCGGGGACAGTCAATTGATTCGTTGGTGTTTGCTCGTTTTTAACTTCACTCTGGATTACGCGATCTAAATTTTTATTGGCTGCTACAGTTCTTTGCAGGATTTCACGATCAGACATATTATTGACCTTCTGCTTTCGTCTTTAATGCTTTAATTTTTAGAAATTCTGACTGATAAAGTCTTATTTAAAAAATCCTCCACATTGTCTATGTTTCAAGATTTACATGTTAAAAACTTAGGTAAGCAAGTGTGTTGCAGGATTAAGTTTATTCACTTGTATTTTAGTTAACTGAAATTGATGAGAAGTTTTTAAGTACATCAGATGAAAGGTAAAACACAAAATTTACAAGCTTTTAATTATAGGTTTACCAAAATAAAATTTCAGCTATATCTGCCAAGAGTTTTGCTTATCATTTACAGCTATATGTCCAAGGGAATAAATTATACAATAGGCAGAAAATGTGGATACTTTTATGTTACAATTGGTGGAAGAATATTTTAAAACTTTGCTAGACATTACACCTAAGTTAATTCTGAGTAATAAATATTACTTCAGCTGATTTGAGAGTGAACTGATGCACTCATACAAATAATTTGAAAAAGAATTATGCTTCAAATACTCCTCACTTGGTTAATTACTACTATCAGTTTTTTGATTATTTCTAAATTACCTTTGGGTATAGAAATTGATAGTTTTAAAAAAGCGGCGATCGCTGCTGTTGTTTTCGGAATTTTAAATGCAATTTTGCTGCCAATACTTAGTTTCTTTACCTTTCCTCTGATTATCCTTACCCTTGGCTTATTTTTCTTTATTTTGAATGCAATTATTTTTGCCCTGGCAGCTTATTTAGTAGAAGGTTTTCGCCTGAGATGGGGTTTTTGGAGTGCATTAAGCGGCTCAATTGCTTTGGCAATTATTAATTCTATTTTATTGAATATCGTGGCTCAGATTACTTGAATTTACTTCTTTTAAATAAAAAAGCAAAAATTTCACTCCCCCACTAAATCTCAGATTTAGTGGTGTTGATTCTGAATTCTGCCGCAATTTTTTGCTTTTGCCTTGTTTGCTTGGAAAGACGGGCGGGCTTTCCGGGCTACCCCACAAGAGTTATATTTAATTCGATTATGCAAATTAAACGTTTTTTAGCTTAATAGATCAGTTGAAAGACTGAACCTGGTGGGGATGTGGAGAGTTTTGAATAGTAAGTGATTATCCGAACTTGATATAAAACGTACAGATAAAAATAGTTTTTTGCTCTGTAATTAGGCAGATTATGATATAAGACATATATCTAGATTGATTGGGCTGTAACACAACAGTCAATCATTAGATTACAAATTACAAATATTTATTTTGAGGCAATAATTTATGATAAGATTTCGGCGAGAAATCATAATTTGTGTTCTCACAACAATTGTGCTGGCAATTATGGTAAACTTTCAGAATCCAGTACCACTAGCCGAAGCACAACCTACAACACCACCAACAACAACTAATAGATCGCTGCTTTCTGTAGCTTATCCTAATAGGTCGCTGAGCGCTTCTCCGGCAAAATTAGCACCATTACCTTATGCTTATGGGGCACTAGCAAAAGCGATTGATGCTGAAACAATGAAATTGCATCATAGCGCTCACCATGCTAGCTATGTCAACAATTTAAATGATGCATTAAAGCAGTATCCAGATTTGCAAAAAAGAAGTGTTGAAAGTTTACTATTAGATTTGAACAGCGTACCTGAAGATATTCGGACAAAAGTACGGAATAATGCTGGTGGTCACCTGAATCATACGATTTTTTGGCAATTAATGAGTCCCCAAGGTGGAGGACAACCATCAGGAGCGATCGCTCAAGAAATCAACCAAACTTTTGGTAGTTTCGATGCCTTTAAAAAACAGTTTAACACGGCTGGTGCAGGTCGCTTCGGTAGTGGTTGGGTTTGGCTGGTACGTAACCCCCAAAACCAACTCCAGATTGTGACTACAGCCAATCAGGATAATCCAATTATGGAGGGTTCATATCCGATTATGGGCAATGATGTGTGGGAACACGCTTATTACTTGAAATATCGCAACCGTCGTGCTGAATATTTAAATAATTGGTGGAACGTGGTGAATTGGCCACAAATTAACAGGCGATCGCAACTCTCATCACAGTAACATTGTTAAGAGCGATCGCTGTGCAGATTTAGTAGGATAACTGCAAGAAATAAATTGCAATAAATCGTGGGTTAAGCTTTCTACCCCAACCAATTTACAGGACGGGCGAGATGCCCATCCTACAAGAAATTATTGGGGATTTTATTACTTGAAAGTCTCTATAAAGCTTTATCCCACTCTAATTGATGAGCTAAACCATATTTGATAAAATCTTCTATCTCAGCTTTATCACTTTTACCAAAAACACCCAAACTGTAAGGATTGTCTTGCATACGTTGTCTAACTTGCTCTTTTTCAAATCCCATCACTTCCTCTCTAGGTCGATCCGGTTTAAAAAAGTCTATAACCAAAACAGTTCTATCATAATCAGTGTAATTATGCGGACAGTGTGGGTAACTGTGGTCTAAAACCATAATTTTTCCTTCATGCCAATAAAGCTGTTCATGGCATATTTTCATTGCCACATTTCCCGCCGGCACAATTAATCCTAAATAGCCACGATTCATGTGAGGATTATAGTTCACATGTAGTTTGATATCTAAGCCTGGATGAAATGTCCCAAAATACACATTTCTGATGATTTCATCATGATGAAAGTTGACTTTCTCGATTATCTTAGCCAAATTTGAAAAATATTTTTCTCTTAATGCCAGTGCTTTTTTTGATGCCTCATCTGACCCGAAATCAGGATATTCTATTTGATACAATTGGATATATTTTTCAATAAAAAGACCTTGAAATAAAATCCCAAAAGCACTATATTTAGAATTTCCTTTTGTTTGAATCGTTTTATTTTTTGGACCTTGAACATCGTAACTAAATTTTAATTCCTCAGCAGATGCATTTTTAATAAAGTATGTAAATTCATCTCTAATTGCTTGCCAGTTATCTGAGAAACTTTTGAGAAAAGAAAATTGTTCTGGATCTAAATGATATTCATTAAAACTTTCCATTGTCTTGACTCCTGAAGATAATTTCATAAAAAACTGTTACATGGTGATGGTATTTGCTCTGCGTCCCGGTACGATGTGGAAATTCCTAACTAAACTTATTTTAGTGTGAGGTATACTGTGTCTGAAACTCCCGGATTAGATCGAGTTATTAAAAATGTGCGGGTAGTTCGTCCCCATGATGATGGGATGTCTACGGCGGGCTACGCCTACGAACTACTTGATTTAGGAATTAAAGATGGGAAATTTGCTCAGATTGCTTCTCATATTAGCCCAGACACAGCTAAAGAAGTATTTGATGCCAAAAACCTGCTGGGCTTTCCTGGCGTCGTGGATGCCCACATGCACATCGGTATTTATCAACCCCTCGACAAAGATGCTGTAACTGAAAGTAAAGCAGCGGCAATGGGAGGGGTGACTACTAGTTTAAATTACATTCGTACAGGGCAATATTATCTCAATAAAGGCGGTTCTTATCAAGATTTTTTCCCCGAAGTGTTAGCGTTATCCGCAGGTAATTTTTTTGTTGATTACAGTTATCACATTGCACCCATAGCCAGCCAGCACATTGATGAAATACCTTTATTATTTGAGGAACACGGTGTATCTTCGTTTAAAATTTTCATGTTTTATGGTGGCTATGGTTTGCATGGTTTGTCAGACCAGCAAAACCTTTTTTTGATGATTAATAAAGAGGAAAGGTACGATTTCGCCCATTTTGAATTTATTATGCGCGGTCTAACTCGCTTGATGGAAAAACATCCACAAGCGCGAGATACTATCAGCTTAAGTTTGCACTGCGAAGTTGCAGAAATTCTCAACGCCTATACTAAAATAGTTGAAAATGATTTGAGTATTAGCGGACTCCACGCTTACAGTGCAGCGCGTCCTCCTCATTCTGAAGGTTTAGCAATTTGCATTGCTTCTTATTTGGCACATGAAACTAATTGTGTAAATATTAATTTATTGCACCTGAGTTCGCGCAAAGCAATGGAAGCAGCTTTGACGATGCAAACTGCTTTTCCTCATATCAATTTTCGTCGAGAAGTTACCGTAGGACATTTGCTATTAGATGTAGATACTCCTAATACAATTTGGGCAAAAGTAAACCCACCAATTCGTCCCCGTGCTGATGTAGAATACTTATGGGAAGCAGTACTTAATCATCAAGTAGATTGGATAGTTAGCGACCATGCTTGTTGTTCTGCGGAACAAAAAAGAAGTGCTAAAGAACCTAATAATATTTGGTTAGCAAAATCTGGTTTTGGCGGTACAGAATATTTACTTTCTGGTGTATTTAGTGAAGGTAGTAAGCGGGGAATGTCTTACAACCACATGGCTAAATTACTATCTTGGAACCCATCGCGGCGCTTTGGTTTATTAGAAAAAGGCGACATTGCTATTGGCTATGATGCTGATTTGGTATTGCTAGACCCAAATGAAAGTTTTGTAGTAAGTGCGGTAAATTCAGAATCACAACAAGGTTATACACCTTTTGAAGGAATGGAGTTAACTGGAAGGGTAAAAAGTACGTTTTTACGTGGTAATTTGATTTACAATAATGGAGAGGTTTTAGGTTCACCTCTTGGACGGTATTTAAAAAGATATTCTAGTAGTCTATTTCATTAAATATGATAAGTAAAAATGTTTGTAGTCAGGACTTTAGTCCTAAATTTTTAAGCACTGAAGTGCTTACTACAAACTCATCAAAATTAATGGAACAAACCACTAATAGTTTTTCAAGTCAAAAATAACTGGTGAAGGTGGGGAGTTATAAATTCTGAATTCTGAATTCTGAATTCTTCTTCAATGGTATGGATATGAAAATACTGTTCCCAGCTTTGATAAATCCCTATCAACTCGGATAAAGAATAAGCAACCATCATCTGTTCTGTGCCAAGGAGCAGTCGTAAAGCTAGGAACATAGCCAAAGCAATCCTTTACAAATCGAAAATCTCCGATATCGCAGTATCCAGCTAAGCAATATGCTTCTTCGTTATATGATTGAATCATTGGATATCTGCCATCATAATGTGGCAAAATTGCAAGCAACCATACTCCACTGCCGTTATTATCTTTTCTCAGATACTTTTTTTTAGACACCTCAAATTGAACTGTATCTGTTTTGCTCCACGGTAGCAATTTGCTATCCAATGCTGGAATAAAATCCTTTAGTTTAGCTAGGGGATGATTATTGAATACATTTTGATACTCTAATTTGACTGGGCCGTTTTCCATCCAGAGAATTTCAACTTCTTCATTACCTAGCACTTTCCAAGGGCCGATTTTCACACCTGCGGGAATAAAAGAGTAGCCATGCTTATTTAATTGCCACTCACCTAATTGAATTGCACCCTTCAATACAAAAATTTCTAAATCAGCAGTAAAGTAGCCAGAAGGTGCTTTAAATTCACGCGGTAAAACTACTTTTGAAGTTGATGCACCACAGTTATGCCAAGTTAGCGATCGCCTACTTCCAAATACTACATCATCTGGCATTCCATTCACTCGCCAATCGTGTTTTTCTGGTACGGCATTTGTATCAAAAAATTGGTACTTGCGGGGTACATACTCGTGGGAAATTGCTGTACACCTCCCTGATAAACTCATGCGTCCTGTTCCATCTCCGCCCCAATCTTCTTTTACAGATGGTACATGCAAAAAATCATCAGTTTGGTTCTCTTGTGCAGAGTTAAAATTTATATTCTCTTCGCCCACAAAATTTATATTCTCCTTGGGGTTTCATTTTTATATTGCGTTGACTGGATTTTTTATTAAAAATTCAGTTATTAATTGAGCAAATTACCTTTTTTGTGCTATGTTTTGTAGCCATTCAATCAGAGGTCTTAAAGTTCCTGGTAATGCTGCTTCGCTGACAGTCACCGTATGCTGCTTACCGTTATCTTCCACTGTTAATTTATACTGAAAGCGATCGCTCTGGGGATTAGGCGAGGTAATTTGTTCTGGTAGCCTAAATAAATCAGCAGCTTCCACTAATCGAGGAAGGGTGTTAGCTTCGCTTGCTGGAAGTTCGGCTGTATCAACGGTTGTTTTTTTGGTAATTCCAGCAAAGCCACCCGTGCGTTCAAAGGATATCCGCATTGTTTTGCTTACCTTGTGCTATTTAGTTGGGAGAAATACAAAAACTGAAAAATGAGAATTCTCACCTCTCAGTTTAGCAACAACAAATAGCACAGCTAAAAGCAAAGTATCATTATGTTCCCGGACGAGAGCGAATACGATCCGGTATATGATGGCGATCGCCTAATATTTCTAACAAGGGGCCATGAACGTCAAATTTAACCATACTTACCGACGCGACCAAAATATTCACCCGATAGCGATAGCGTCCCAAATCAATTCCCAGTAAACTGCAAAGCATAATCCGAATCGTGGCTTTATGGGAAACTACTAAAACATTACCTTGGGCATGTTTTTCTTGAATTTCAGCAATTACAGGCATAGAACGGTTAGCAATATCTACCGCAGTTTCTCCACCTAGTGGTGCATTCCAAGCGGGTTCTGTCAACCATTTTACATAGTTTTCGGCGTAATTCTCTTGGGCAAACGATTTACTCTTAGTTTCCCATTGGCCGTAACTACCTTCTCTAAGTCCCTCACGCAACTGCATATCCATACCGATAGCATCACAAAATGGCTTGGCAGTTGCAATTGTGCGCTTCATCGGGCTAACATAAACAGCCTCCCACTTCAATTGTTGATAAACATCGGCAAAACTCTCTGCCATCTGCATCCCTTCAGAAGTCAACTCGGCATCAGTTTCACCGCAGAAATTACCACTTTGACTAAAAGTAGTTTCTCCATGTCGCAGCAAATATAAATTGAGTGTCATAGCTTGTATCGCAATTGCGATCGAGGAGTTTGTGCAAAAATAAAATACCATTAATCTCGCAATCGAGTCTGTGACATCAGGACAAAGTAATCAACCAAAAAAGTCAATCAACCACAAACTTTATTCCATTCGCCCAGGCTTAAGCTGACACCAATGCAATATATTTTGCCCCTACGATTATCTGTACCTTATACCATTTCTATATGAAGATGCATAGAAATAACCCCACCGCCTACGGCACCTCCCCTTGGTAAGCTACGGTGTACAGACAAGTCTCTCGACCTGCACCTTTGTTGCATTGCCCTGCACGTTTGTTGCATCGACCTGCACGTTTGTTGTATCGACCTGCACCTTTGTTGCATTGCCCTGCACCTTTGTTGTATCGACCTGCACCTTTGTTGTATCGACCTGCACCTTTGTTGCATCGACCTGCACCTTTGTTGTATCGACCTGCACCTTTGTTGTATCGACCTACAAAAATTAACCCACCCTACGTTACGAAGCAACTTTAAAAGATTTGTGTGTACACCGTAGCCTTGGTAAGGGGAGGTTGGGAGGGGTAAAAATAATGTGCAGCTTCACAAAGAATTGGTATTACCAACTTGCAAATCAATTAATAGCTAACGCACGGTTCCCCGTAAAGCTTCAGTATCAATGGGTTTAATCAGGTAAAGTAACAGCAGATTCCAAACAATTGCCGCAATCAAAGGTAGTTTGCGAATCAACTTCACCAGCTTCGACCCAGAACTGTCCTCAATCTCTGCAATTTTCAAGTTATAACCTGCACAGCGTTGCAGTCGTGGGAAAAATTTGGGGTGTTCAGTATTCAACATCACCGGAAAAGCCCGTCCCGCAGTTTCATTGGTGTTGCGGACAACTTGGACATCAAATTCTGTGGCATCAAGTCCTAGTGATTTGTAGAACCCGGAACGTTCATGAACTGTCAGGCTGTGGGTAGCAAATACCGATAGCAAGAAAAAGCGACTCCACAGCTTAGATTTCCAGGTGTTCCATAGTTGCGGTTGAGAACGCAATAATGCTTTGAATATATCTCCGTGGCGATTTTCGTCCTGACACCAACTCTCAAAGTAGCGGAAGATCGGGTAAAACTGGTTTTCTGGATGCTTTTCTAGATGTCTGAAAATAATAATGTAACGCCAGTAGCCGATTTTTTCTGAGAGGTAAACGGTGTAAAGTACCCACTCAATGGGGAAAAACGTATAGGTGCGGGTTTTAGTAACAGCGGCTAAATCCAGGGAGACTTTAAAATCGCCCATTGCTTTGTTGAGAAATCCGGCGTGGCGGGCTTCATCACGCGCCATCAGTTGAAATATTTCCGCTAGCACTGGACTACGATTTTTCAGCTTGCGGGATAATTCCTTGAATAGCAAGAAGCCGGAAAACTCAGAAATGCAAGAGCGTTCCAAATACTCAATAAATGCCTGTCTTGCTTCACCCTCAACGTGTTCCCAAGACTGCTCAAACGCTTCATCACGAACAAAATGATGACGGTTGTAATCTGTCCGCATTTCTGTCAGCATTGCCTTTAACTCCGTCTCCTGGGCAGATAAATCCAGGTTGGCAGCAGTTTCAAAATCTGTAGTGTAAAACCGGGGGGTAAGTACAGTTTCTTTGCTGGGGGTTTTAATTTCTGGCTTGGGTAGGGTATTAACCATGTGTAATGCGGTAATAGAATAAATAACTATATAGCTATTAAGCTAAAACAGATATGGTTATTTGTCTAGACCTTCTTTACAAGCCTTCAATGAAGGAGAGAATCTGATTCATACTTTCAATCAGCAACGCCCCTTTTATTACGGTGAAAATTGGCGATCGCAGATTGTTCCCTCTCCAGCAGATCAGATACATGTTAACTGCATTCATATGGCACAATATTAAATTTAATGGAAGATTTCATAAATCCAGAGGGGTGTACGCTACCTAGATGGGAAAGCGTAAACAAAGGACTCAATCAATGGGATATGTAATTGCAACTGCAAACATGAAAGGTGGCGTTGGTAAAACTACCCTGACTGTCAACTTAGCTACCTGTTTAGCTAAAAATCATGGCAAGCGGGTACTTGTCCTTGATTTAGATAGCCAAATTAGTGCCACGCTCAGTTTGATGTCACCATTAGATTTTGCTAAGCGTCGTAAACAAAGTAAGACATTTAGATATCTCATAGACGAGGTTATCAATCCAGAACCACAAGCAAAGCTGACAATTCAAGATATCATTCAATCCCAAGTTTGTAATCTTGCTGGACTGGATTTATTACCGGGAGATATCGACTTGTATGATGAATTTGTTGTGTCAGAAATGCTACATCAACAAGCAACCGCTTTAGGCGAACAAGATTTTGAAACCATTTGGAATCGCTTTGAAAGAGTTTTGATCAACAACATTTTAAAACCTGTGCGGCAAGAATATGATTTTATTCTGCTCGATTGTGCCCCCGGTTATAATCTATTGACTCGTAGCGCTTTAGCTGCCAGCGATTTTTACATACTTCCTGCTAAACCAGAACCCTTGTCTGTGGTGGGTATTCAACTACTAGAAAGACGTATTGCCCAATTAAAAGATAGTCACGGAAACGAAACCAAGATAGATATAAAAATGCTAGGAATTATCTTCAGTATGTCTAGTGCTAACCTTCTGACTGGTAGATACTATAAACAAGTGATGCACCGTGTTGTTGAAGATTTCGGGGTTGAAAAAATTTGTAAGGTACAAATACCAGTTGATGTGAATGTTGCTAAGGCTGTTGATAGCTTTATGCCAGCAGTTTTAAATGCTCCTCAATCACCTGGCTCAAAAGCGTTTTTTCAGTTAACTCAGGAGTTGTTGCAAAAACTATAGTCTTACTTAATCATTGATAAATCACCAAATTCCCTAATTCTCAAAGAATTAGGGAATTTTTCCATTTCAATGATGATATAAAAAATTAAAATTTGGTAATAATTAAGCTAGCTTTTTACTAAAACCAGTACTTATACTGAAGCTTTAATAGCTAGATTCAGTTATTGAGTGAAAAGGCCAGTAAATCTAGCTAAGAAACAATGATTAGTAACGATTCTCTACAGGCAGAGAAAAATCAGCCCTTGCGAATGCGTTTGCCGCGTACTCTGAGTTATCTTGAAACCTGGGGCTTTGGGTTGACGGGTCATGTTGGATGGATTGGTACTGCCCCGATTATTCATGCAGCATTAGGATCTAAAGCTATCTTAGTTTGGTTGTTTGGCACCATTGTCTCCTTTTTACTTAATTTGCAGGTACAAAGTTTAGGTAAACATTGGTCAGATGTGGCAGGAGGAACACCGAACTATACCACAAGGCTATTAAAAAACTTTCCTGTTTTAGGTCGTTATGTAGCTTTAGGATACTTTTTTAGCTGGGCAGCAGCGCCAGCACTGTACGCAATTATTTTGACAAACCTGATTAAAGTTAATTTTCAAACATTAGGTGTTGTTTGTCCAGAAACTTTTTTAAAAGTTGTATTTACAGCAATTCCTTTTATAGTAGCGTTCAGTGGTAGTCGTGCTTTAGCGTTGCTGCACTTATTTTTTGTGTTCCCAGCGATTTTATTACTGTTTTTATTTTGCATTCAAGGCGTAGTATGCTTAACCTTTTCAAGCACTAGTTTTAACTTGGGTCAAATTAGTATACATAGCTTGAGTTTTGAAGAATGGGCAAAGTGGTTTTTTCTGTCCAGCTATTCAATTTATGCTTGTGAAACTACTTCTTCTTTTGTTGCCGATAGCCACAACCCAGATAAAACTTTGAAGTTCTTAACTGTGGCCGCTTGCTTAATTCCGCCTGTATTTTTAGGTAGTTCTTGGATCTTAATATGTTCAGTTCCAAATCAAATAATAGGCGATGATGCTTTCTTAAATTTGCTAACCGCGTCTGTACCTTTTTGGGGTAAATACGCTTCTTTTCTAGTCACACTTTTAATTACTGTATCTTGCCTATTAAGTTCTGCTACAGCAGTTTCTAATTCTCCGAGAGTATTATATCAACTTGCTTTAGACGGACAAGTTTCTGAAATATTCACAGTAGTTTCCCGTCAAGGTGTTCTTGGACCTGCTATTTTAGTTGCCTTTTGCCTCAGTTTGTTGTGTTTGAATTTCGGCAATGTATCTCAATTAGTGACTGTGGCAGGTACTTGTTATCTGTTGTCGATTATGGGACTACATTTAGGATTATGGTTGTGTCGGGGTCAACCGGAGGTGTTATGGCCTTGGTGGTCACTTAGTTTTTTCTTTGTAGAAGCGATAGTTCTAATAGTGGGAGGTTTAGCTTGGAATTGGAGAGATTTTTTAGTGGGATTATTGTTACCCATTCTTTTGATGTTAGGAGATACAATGCTAAGTCGCGTCAGTTTTGCGACATTATATCCAAAATGGTGGGCAGAAGGTTACGATACAAAGTCTAGTAGAAGCAACTCAGATTTTGTTGTCCTACAGGTAATTGTTTTAGTATCATTAATTTGCATTACTGCTATAAGTAGTTGGTTTATCCGGGATTTATTAGGCAAAGTTACTAATAATACTCCTAACTCTTTATTAGCTATTCTGCTAGTGACACTTTCTTTTGGAGGAGTTGCGATCGCCTGTTGGACAACTCTACCACAAATTGTTGCTATTGATGAGGCACGCAAACAAGCAAAAAACCTATTTATCACTACTCTTGATACTGTTCCAGATACTGTTTTAGTTTTAGATGAAGACGGTATGATTTGTCAAACCAATGCAGCTGCTGAAGAATTATTTCAACTAAGTGTTCAGCAGTTACTTGGGCAAAATTTGAATCAACTCTTAATCTGCTATCACGGTAAACCAGAGCAATGGTCTATTAGGAGCGAGCAAACTTTAAAAATCAACCAAGGCCTAAGAATTGTTGAATCAACTGTTTCACGGCCATTTAATCCCCAACTCAGAGAGTATGTTGTTATTGTACGTGACATCACTCAACGGAAACTAGCAGAGGAAGAATTAGTCCAATACCGTTACCAGCTTGAGCAACTAGTTTTAGAACGCACTATCGAACTTATTCGAGTTAATCAACAACTCCAACAAGACATTATCAAGCGTCAAGAAGCACAAGAGCAATTACTACACAATAGTCTTCACGACGGACTAACTGGGTTACCCAATCAGTCTTTATTTATTCAGCGAGTGCAGCAGTCAATAGAACGTGCAAAACAAGACAAACATTATTTATTTGCTGTACTTTTTTTAGACGTAGACCGCTTTAAAGTTGTGAATGATAGCCTGGGACATCTACTAGGTAACCAACTTTTAATTGCAATTTCTCACCGCCTCAAATCAGTTGTCCGAGGTGGAGATATAGTTGCCCGTTTTGGTGGAGATGAGTTCACAATTTTAATTGAGGAAATCGATGATATTAATACGGCAACCCAAATAGCAGAACGCATCAAAAAAGTACTTGCTTTACCATTTCAATTAAATGAGCATAGAGTGTTTACCAATGCTAGTATTGGCATTGCTTTTAGTAAAGCAGATTACCAACAAGCAGCGCAAATTATCCGCGATGCTGATGTGGCAATGTACTCTGCCAAAACACTTGGTAAGGCACGTTATGAAGTGTTTGACCAAAAGATGCACGAGGGTGCATCTTTGCTCTTAGAATTAGAAACTGCTCTGCGACATGCACTGCTGCTCAAGCAAGAGGAATTTCGCCTTTATTACCAGCCAATTATTTCACTATTAACTGGGAAAATTATTGGATTTGAAGCATTGATACGCTGGCATCATCCAGAAAGAGGAATTGTTTCTCCTCAAGATTTTATTCCCCTGGCAGAAGAAACTGGAATGATTGTTAATATCGGGCAATGGGTACTTTATCAAGCCTGTCACCAAATGCAGGCATGGCATCAACAATTTCCTAACTCACTCAACTTGACAATTAGCGTCAATTTTTCTGGAAAACAGATTACCCAACCTGATATTTTTAAGCAAGTTCAACAAATTTTGCAGCAAACTGGACTAGAGCCATGTAATTTGAAACTGGAGATTACTGAAAGTTTGTTGATGGATAATTTTGAATTAGCTAATACCGTGCTTTCCCAGTTAACTGCCCTAAATGTCGAATTGCACATGGATGATTTTGGTACAGGCTATTCATCTTTAAATTATCTGCATCGACTACCAATTAAAACCATTAAGATTGACCGTTCTTTTGTCAACAACATTGGTAGTCGAGGAGAAAATTTAGAAATTGTTCGAGCGATTGTTACATTAGCTCATAATTTGAATATGTCTGTAACAGCAGAAGGAATAGAAACTGTAGAGCAATTAGCACAACTTAAAGCATTGCAATGTGATTATGGACAAGGATATTTTTTCTTGCCACCTATGCAAAGCACAGAAGTAGAAAGATTACTTGCTGCTAACTTTTCCTACAAAGACTTCTTAAGGAATTAAATTGTCATTGGAGAGTGGGGAGTGGGGAGTGGGGAGTTAGGAGTGTGGGAGTTGGGAGTTTGGAATTTGGAATTCTCACCTCTGCCCCATGCCCCATGCCCCATCGCCAAATAATTTAACTCACTGCCTGTAGCTGCAAATCTTTGATTTGATGAAATAATCTCTGTTCTAAGACGAGTTCATCAATAAAAGTATCGATTTTCTCTCTATCGATATTCTGCATGACCACAATGTGTACCCAATTTTCAAAACTTGCTAACTGCCACTTTTTAATTAACCTTTGAGAAGGTTTTTTAAACACTACAGTAGTAGAGAAATTATTCAGCATACATGGATATTTTCTCAATTGAAGTTGTTGAAAAAGATATTGAGCATTGCGAATACATGTTTTTGCTTCTCTGGCTAACCCATTATAGCCTCTATTTTGCAGTGCATACCAGAGAATTAGAGGAGCGTGGCCGTTTCTAGAACCGAGAATAGTTGTATCTTTGGAACCAATATATTCAATCATTGTTTCCACTTTTTCTACCCACTTCTTCTTAGTTAAGACTACACCACAAGGCAATGGAGAACCCATGAATTTCGCAGAAATAGCTACACTATCTATGGGTTTTTGAAAGTTAACTTGAGGAGCGCCATCTAAAAAGGGTAATATTAATCCTGACAATGCAGCATCACAATGAATGTAGTAATTTTTGATTTGATGACGATTTAAAATTTCGAGAACTTTGTCTAAGTTATCGATCGCACCTTTAACAGTAGTACCAATATTTAAATTTATTATCGCTGGATAATCACGATTTTGGCTGACTAGCTGTTCAAAATGGTCATAACTTAATTCCCCATTAATTTGCGAATCTACAACCTGATGTTTGATGCGAAATAATCTGGCCGCTTTCGGAATTGAGTAATGAGAGTCTTGTGATGAGTAAAGAATTCCATTTGGATAAATTTCTCTTGCTAAAAACATTCCATATAAATTTCCTTCAGTTCCCCCAGCAGTAACATAACCCCAAAACTTATTTTCTGGAATCTGATAAAGTTGGGCAAAAAAAGATAAAACTTCTTGTTCAAATTGACGAGAATGCAGTCCAAAATCTGGTTCTACATAAGGATCGCCAGCATTATTTAACATGTAATTAAAAGATTTAACTATCTCACTATAATCACAAGTTAAATTATATGGGTAACCTGCGTGAAAGTGCGATCGCTGTTCTATCTGCTGTAAAAAATTTCCCAACTCTTTAGCAACTCTATCTGACATATATCTGTATTTATTGAATTTTGATTCAAGGGAAGTTTTAGTCTACGTTCTACATGTAAACCCAATTTCTTTACTATTTTTTTATATTGTGTCTAATTTGCTTCTACATGAAATATAAAATTAAGTGCAAACACGCAGATTTCTATCAAATAAATTTGATTATTTAAAAGCTAAAACCCTTGAAAACATTTGGATATAGAATTTTTAACCCTTTTTGTCATACGTGAATATTCCAAAATACTATAAGTATTAAACCGTGATTCATATCGATTCCGGATAATCACTTATCAAAATATCTGTATATCTTTGCATCAGAGCTTCTTCCCTGAGGTCAAATACGGATAATCACTTATTGAAAAGGTGGGTATTGGCCATGGGGCATTGGCCAAACAGGGCATGGGGCAAGCAGGAAGTGTGGGAGGTGTGTCCGGTGTGGGAGGATGGGGAAGAAATCTTTCCCCCCACACTCCCCACACTCCCTCATCTCCCCATGCCCCATGCCCCATGCCCCATATTTCTCCAAGGAAGCTTGACTGTAAACCTACTGCCTTTGCCTAATTGACTTTCAGCATGGACACTACCGCCGTGTAACTCTACAATTCTTTGTACCGTTAGTAATCCTAGACCTGTGTTTGTACAACGACTACTGTATGAACTTTGATCTTCTGGGACTAAAGGTTGAAATAATTGGAACAGGTCATCGGAAGGAATACCAATCCCAGTATCTACGACGCTGAAAAAGATATATTCGTTTGTGGGGTTCGCTTGGATTTCAATCCAAACTCTGCCTCCGTCTGGAGTATACTTAACAGCGTTGTTTAAGAGGTTGATGAACGCTTGTCGAATGCGGTCTTCATCAATTTGGATGGGTGCAAGTTCTTCGGGTACTTGTACGCTCAACTGGATATTTTTTTGCAATGCCAGATGTTTGACAAAGCTGAGACTAGAGTCACATAATTCTTGAATTGAAGTCGAAGCTACTTGCAGTTCCATTTTGTTAAATTCAATATCGGCTAGGTTGAGGATGTTCTCCCTTTTCCTTTGTCCTCTTCTGCTCAAGTGCCAATATACCACTTCTGGCAAAAGAACAAAAAGTTATAAAGTTTCAAGAAAAAAGCTTGACACTTAAAGGATGCTGAGAGGCTCTTTTAACAGTCTAAATTAATACCTGCACCGATGATTAAAAATCACGGCCATACAGCTGAGTCCTGCTGAATCAAAGAAATTGAAGAAAAACTCTATCAATTTGCATCTGATGGAGATTTATCAGTTGTAACTTGGATTATCCAGGAAATCTAACTGTAGACAGATGAAATATGAAACGTTAGTGTTGGTAAGAATCTGTATTTTTTGTGTTTAGCCTACATTCAAGTGTAGACGCTAAAGACAAGGAAGGAATCATTTGATATTACTCCTAAATGTATTTCATTCCTTCCACAGCCAGCCCCAAGACATAGGTTTTATTCATCATGCTCAACGTATCCACTCAAAATTCTCAGCAAAATCAGCAATTGATTGACACCACTGACTGGAACGTTATTGAAACGCAATTCGATCCGACACAGTTGCATCACAAAGAAACTGTTTTCACCCTTGGTAACGGCTATTTAGGAGTGCGAGGTAGTTTTGAGGAAGGGTATTCTGAGGATTTTTCGGCCACACTCATTCATGGTGTTTATGATGATGTGAAAATTGCTCACACTGAACTTGTGAATTGTCCTAACTGGTTGCCATTGGTGGTGACAGTTGCAGGTGAACGCTTTAGCATGGACAGTGGTGAAATTCTCAACTATGAGCGTCGGCTTGATTTGCGGTTGGGTTTAGTTAGTCGTGATGTGCGCTGGCGTAGTCCTAGTGGTCATACTTTAGATTTTCACTTTCAGCGGTTCGCTAGTTTAGCAGACCAACATGTTTTGGCGATTCGTACTTCCATCACATCGGTAGACTTTGAGGGTGAAATTACTATGGAAGCCGGGTTTGATGCCGAACCACATACCCAAGGTGTTAGACATTGGCGAACCATAAACCAAGGTGGTGTAGATCAAATTATCTGGCTCAACAGTCAAACTCTGCACTCAGCTATTCAACTGGGAATGGCGGCTAAGTTAGTGGTTGAAGATGACGATACACCAGTGGGCGTTGAAAATGCTAGTTTTCCGACTTTGACAACCTCCTTTGAGTTTTACCCAGGAAAAACGGTGACTGTGGAAAAGATTGTCACTGTGTTTACTTCACGGGAAAGAGAAGTTCCCATTGCCGCAGCCATAGAAAGACTGGGTAACGAACCCAGGTATGCCACTCTGTTAGCTGCTCACATTGCTGCATGGGAGCAAGTGTGGCAAGACAGTGACATAATTATTGAAGGCGATCGCCAAGCTCAATTAAGTGTCCGTTATAATGTCTTCCAATTACTAGCCGTCACACCCCGTCACGATAACCGAGTCAGCATTCCTCCCAAAACCCTCTCTGGTTTTGCCTATAGCGGACACATCTTTTGGGATACGGAAATTTTCATTCTTCCTTTCCTCACCTTTACTCAACCAGCCCTAGCTCGGAACTTGCTCACCTACCGCTATCACACTTTACCAGGCGCTAGACGCAAAGCCCAAGAAGCAGGTTACCAAGGAGCCATGTTTGCTTGGGAAAGTGCTGCTACTGGCGATGAAGTCACCCCGCGCTGGGTACCAACTCCCACCGGTGAATTAGTCCGTATTTGGTGCGGTGACATTGAAGTGCATATCACCGCAGATATCGCTTATGCAGTATTACACTACTGGCACACCACCAACGATGATGAATGGATGCGAGATTATGGCGCCGAAATTATCCTCGATACCGCTGTTTTCTGGGAAAGTCGCGTCCAGTGGAATCAAAACCGCCACACCTACGACATCCTAGATGTAATTGGCCCAGATGAAAATCACGATCGCGTCGATAATAATGCCTTCACCAATCTCATGGTAAACTGGCACTTACAATCCGCTTTGGCGCTGTGGGACTGGCTCAAACAAGCCTACCCCGAAACTTCAGCACAATTAGCGCAAAAACTCAACTTAACTACGGAACGTCTGCACCGTTGGGCAGAAATCCCAGAACATTTATTCGTGAATCAAGATGCCAACACAGGTTTAATTGAGCAGTTTGAAGGGTTTTTCCAACTAGAAGACGTTAACCTAGCTGATTACGAACCGCGTAGTAAATCTCTGCAAGGTCTGTTGGGAATTGAAGCTACAAGCCAAAAGCAGATTCTCAAGCAGCCGGATGTGTTGATGCTTTTGTATTTGATGCGGGAGCGCTATGACTATAACACCCTCGCTGCTAACTGGGATTATTACAACCAACGCACTGACCACACCTATGGTTCATCACTCGGCCCGGCCATTCATGCCATCTTAGCTTGCGACTTGAATCAACCAACCGAAGCTTATACCCATTTTCTGCGATCGGCCTTGGTAGACTTAGAAGATGTCCGGCTCAACGCAGGTGAAGGAATTCACGCCGCCAGTGCTGGAGGAGTTTGGCAAGCAGTAGTCTTTGGATTTGGTGGTATTCGGATGACTCAATTTGGCCCAGTGGCTTGTCCCAATCTTCCACCCCACTGGACGCGTTTGAAGTTTCGCCTGCAATGGCGTAATGAGTGGTATGACTTTGATTTGGGAGTTGAACAACAAGTCAAAGTTCCCTCTTTGGCATCCGTGACAGGTTAGGAAAAAGTACATTTTGTCAATTGGCTGACAATTGGCGGCTTTAGCCAGGAGAACAGCATCAGAGGAAAACGTTACAGCAGCTTGTAAAATTTCTGCTCCCTGGCCCACTAATCTTAAAATTACAGCTATTTTCAGGTAAATAGACCACGCGGTAGGGGCACAGCATTGCTGTGCCCCTACAACAGATGTGGTTCATATCATGTCCGCTTAATCACTTATCAAAAAAAACTCTCCGCGTCCCCGCGTCAGTCTAAATAATAAGTCTTCCGCTGGACATGATATCACTTGGAACCAAGCTTCATAAATCAAAGCGGAGGGATTAATAACGATTCCAATAGCGATCGCGTTCATAGCGACGCTGATTGTCACGAATGCTGGGAAGGTAGCGATCGCGGTCATAGCGACGGCGATCGTTACGAATGTTGCGAAAATCGCGATCGCGGTCATAACGACGGTTGCGATCGCGGTCATAACGGCGGTTACGATTGCGGTCATAACGGCGCTTATCGTCACGAATATTGCGAAAATCGCGATCGCGGCGATCGTCATCACGTCTGTAGTGACGACTCTGAAGTTCATAGTTACCATCATCGTTTTGATGATAGCTATAGCTATCTAACTCAGCCAGATAAGACGCATCAGCTTTAGGAGAAATAGCCAAAGCTGAAGCAGAAGCTATCAAGCCTGCGAGAAAAATAGAGGCAAAGCGGTTCATAATGTGAGTGGAAAGTTGTTGATAGTAATTTATGCTAGTCCAGTCTGTTTACGAAGAGCAGATTCCACAAGTCTTTAGATTAATCCTATCAGTGTTGAATCAATAAGAAAAGTTTTCTTGGGTGCGATGATTGAGAAAAGTTTTGTTGTTTGTGATACTTTTTGACTTTGAAAAGTCAGATTGATACATAATATTGTTAGTTACAGCTATTTTCAGGTAAATAGATCACGCGGTAGGGAACATTGCTGTGCCCTGACGACAGATGTGGTTCAAATACATAAAAACTCCTGTAAATCAACAAACTATAACTGAGGATTACTTTGGTAGATGTTGAGCCGGTTTTTTGGAGTTATGCTAATTTTTACGACTGTTCTAGTGTTTTCGGCTGTGGTAACAGTCCACCATGCCTATCTGCTGAAGATGATTCATTCAATATATTTAAAAGTTATTGAGAAATTTTGAGAATTGTTTATACATTGTAGTGAGTATTTTGAGTGTGAGTGATGCCTACGGCGGTAAACCACGCTCTTTCAAGTTATGCTACTTTTACTGATAACTTGGAAATTGATATTAAGAGTCGTTTTATGGTTCTACAAATTCAACCCACCCAAAAAGAACCAATTGTTACTTGGGAAGCGCTCCCAGCTGACTTCATTTTACCTGACGATCCAGTGGAAAATATTCAACAACCGGCTCTCGCTGCGGCGCTTACTGATGCTTTGGGAACCGCAGAACGCATCCAACCACAGATGCTAATTGGCTCTAATTTTGGACTTGTCGCCACGGTCAATAAAAAAATCGTTGTCAAAGCACCAGACTGGTTTTATGTCCCTCAAGTACATCCTGTAGCTGCTGACGTAATTCGCCGTAGCTATACCCAGAATTTAGAAGGCGCTGCTGTGGCTGTGGTGATGGAATTTCTCTCAGACACAGAAGGTGGAGAACTTTCGGTTCGCTCAACTCCACCTTATGGTAAGCTCTATTTTTACGAACGAATTCTCAAGGTTCCAACCTACGTAACCTACGATCCCTACGAACCCAATTTAGAAGTACGCTGCCTGCAAAATGGACGATATACTTTGCAGCAAGCAGATAGCAATGGACGCTTTTGGATGCCTGAGTTAGATTTATTCCTGGGAATTTGGTATGGCGAAAGACTTTGCAATACCACAAATTGGCTGCGGTGGTGGGATACACAAGGAAATTTGCTCTTGTCGAGCAGTGAACAAGCCCAACAGGAACGCCAACGTGCTGAACAGGAACGCCAGCGCGCCCAACAGGAAAGTCAACGTGCTGAGCAGGAACGCCAACGCGCTGAGCAGGAACGCCAACGCGCTGATATATTAGCAGCTAAGTTACGCGAGCTGGGTGTTGACCCTGATGCGTAGGCGTAGCCCGTCGTAGACATCGCATAACCTCAATCAATGCTGGGAATAATAATTTTGGGACATCTGCACCAAAATTCCATGAAACAGCAAAAAAATCAATTCAGCCATCTAACTGCGATCGCAAGAACTTATCTATCATTTCCAGCACAGTTTTTATTAAATCAAAATCTGCTACAAGGCAAAATACTAGACTTTGGTTGTGGTTTTGGTAATGATGTAAAAATATTACGCCAGAAAGGCTGTGATATTACAGGCTATGACCCTTATTATTTTCCAGAATATCCTCAAAATAAATTTGATACAATCATTTGCTTTTATGTTTTAAATGTTTTATTTGCTGAAGAACAAGCTAATATTCTGATGCAAGTCTCACATTTATTAAAAGCTGGAGGAAAAGCTTATTATACTGTGAGAAGGGATATTAAAAAAGAAGGATTTCGGGAACATTATGTTCATAAAAAACCTACATATCAATGTATTGTAAAACTTCCTTTTTCTTCAGTTTATTTAGATGAACATCGTGAAGTTTATGAATATATTCACTATAATCATCAGCAAAACTCATCTAATTATTGTACATTTTGTAATCCCCGCAAAAATCTCAAACTATTAACTGAATCAGCAACTGCCTACGCTATATTTGATGGTTATCCTATAAGTAAAGGACACGTTTTAGTTATTCCTAAACGTCATGTTAGCAATTATTTTGAACTACCATTTAAAGAACAATCCGCTTGCTGGTTTATGGTAAATAAAGTCCAAGAAATTCTCAAAACAGAATTTGAGCCTGATGGTTTTAATGTAGGAATGAACATCAATCGAGAAGCAGGTCAAAATATTATGCACGCAAGTATTCATATCATCCCTCGTTACAAAGGTGATACTGTTTCTGTTAAAAGTGGAATCAGGAACGTTATTCCGAAAAAGTAATATAGCGGTTCCCAATTAAATGATGTCATGTCCGGTTAATCAAACTGAATAAAAATGTTTGCTCGTAGTGTACCCCTCCGGGGAAGCAAGCTACGCGTAGCGTCTCGCACAGAGGACTAAAGTCCTCACTACAAACTGTCTACTATGGGTGATTTGGCGGACATCATATGAGGTACACAAATTTGTAGGGGCGCAAAGCTTTGCGCCCCTACCAAGTACCTCACGCTTATCGGAAAATGCTATGGTTTTTCT
Source organism: Nostoc sp. CreGUA01 (assembly GCA_034531095.2). GTDB lineage: Bacteria > Cyanobacteriota > Cyanobacteriia > Cyanobacteriales > Nostocaceae > Nostoc. The sequence continues at coordinate 36,376 of JAVRBV020000167.1, forward strand.
TAACTAACAGCTTTGAGTTACAAATTTGTTGAAAATATTTTCAAATATCTAGCTAACCTAGATTATCCGGATCTATTCCCAGCGCTCTTAATTGTTCTGTCAATTGTTGAACACGTTGTTCTGCAACTTCGGCGCGTTGTGTTTCTTGTTGAGCGCGTTGCGCTTCTTGTTGAGCGCGTTGTGCTTCTTGTTGGGCGCGTTGTGCTTCTTGTTGAGCGCGTTCTACTTCTTGTTTAATTTGTTCTGCTGGTGTGGGATAGCGTTTTCCAGCCTCATCATACCAATACATCCACTCCCGCGTTACACCCGAATAATTGCCCCTTTCACAACCAATTCCTAAACCAATTTCTGGTAGCCAAACGGGGTTTCCTTGTTGCAATTCATACTTACCATTAACTAATTTATGCACTTCCAATCGAGGTTTGCGGCGACGACGAGAAGAATAAATCACGTAGTAAAGTACACCCAATGCTGCATATTCATCCAGTTTAGTGCTGTACTCTTTGCGATAATTTTGAGAAACGACTTCTAGTACCAAAATCGGTAGAACGTTTTCATCCCAAAGCACATAGCTGGGACGCAGTTCTTCATCATAAAAGCGTTCTACTCCTAAACTCAAGAACCCATCTGGGACAATGGCAGGTTTATCAGGGTGATAATAAATACCCATATCTATGCCAAAAAACCAGTCCATACGTTCTGCCCAGAGTATCAGCAGTATCGCCTTCAGCAAACCTGGTATCAATTCTTGCAGTTCGTTATCCACAGGGGTTTCATCAGAGTCGGGTAGTTCGTCGGCTGAGGGCAAGTACTTTGGTAAGTTGTACTCTAACATGGCTTGGTCTCCCGAAAACTCAAATCATACTTGGTTTTTTTGGGTCACCAGAATTATAACGATTTTTATTAGATTACTTTTTGTAATATATTTATGACAACAATCGTAGATTGGTTTTTATTTAACTAATAATACATCTATCATCAGAAAGTTGCGATCGCTCTCTAAATTAAGAATATCTAAAAATATATTTAAACCTGATCTCTAAACACAAAATTAGATAATAAAACAGGAGTCAGAATTCAGAATTGGTGAATACTCTACCCACAAGGGGATAGAGTATTGATTACGAAAAATATTTATTTTACTTTCGCTTAACTTCGGGCGTTAGCGTAGCGGGATGTAAGTCCGGTTTTAACCAATATTCAGATGCTCCTCTCTTACAAAGTTCCGATCGCCGGAAGCCGGCGCTCTGACTTTGCGCTGCGTCGCT
>JAVRBV020000168.1:0-25490 GCA_034531095.2 Nostoc sp. CreGUA01
TACGGTGTACACACAAGTCTTGAAATCCCACCATGAAACTTAGTTTCGTTGCCCTAGTTCTAAAATTAGGGGGAGAAATGGAATTTCAAGTCGCCCAAAATTTGGGTATTTATGGGGAATCAAAGGGTTGAAACCCTTGCGACCTATACTTGTGTGTACACCGCAGCTTAGAAAGCTAGGGGAGATCTAAAAGTGTCTACAATAGACCTCTTGCATAAATAATTTTTTGTCTCACGCAAAGGCGCAAAGGCGCAAAGAAGAAGAGGAAAAGAAGGACTTTTGCAAGAGGTCTAATCACAACGAAACACTTTTCAAACACCCTCTAAGAGGAAAGTGACGTTCCTCGTCACTAACGATTTGCTAACAGATGGAAGCGGTGGACTGAATTGGTGTTCTAGCTCCTAACTTCCCACTCAGCTTGATACATTTGTGATTCCTGCCAGAGTAAAGCACACAAATGCACTATCGCCAGAATTAGTGTTGTTGTCGCAATCAGGTAAGTGTGTATTGTGTAAAGGTGTTCAACAGTAACTGTGCTGATGGCTCCACCACCTGTGAGAATGTCACGCAGTTGCACACCAATAAACGGAATGGCTTCGATGGTTCCTAGCTCTATGCTAAAACGCCAATATCCTTCCTGAGTCCAGTCTAGAATCATCCCTGTCCAATCTAATCCGATGGCACTGAGGGTAAACAAAATCCCACTAATCCAAGCTGTCAGCCAACTCTTGCGAAATTGCCGACTCAAAAACATGACTACAATTTGAATTAAGGCGATCGCAATTAGCCCGTTACCAGCTAGATTGTGCGCTCTCCAAAACAACCAACCATATGGCAGTTGTGTGTTAATGGTCTTTAAGGAGTTATAAGCCCCCCCTGCTGTGGGTTCGTAGTAAAAAGAAAGCAAAACTCCGCTAGAAACGTAAATTAAGCACAGCGTCAGAAGTACAACTGATAATATCGTCGCTATTCGTCGCAAAATCCTATCGAACTGGGTGCTTTGCATAGCTCACCCCTCCTGTTCTTAAGTAGGTATTTATTCTTATACAATTATTTTAGCTAAGAAATTTTAATATATTTTGCTTTTCTTATATAAAAATAAAGTTTTTTAAATCAAGTATTGTACCCAAGCTGTTAAAGGTTCTGGTGAGCCGTACCAGATGCCAGGACTTCTGGGAGAATGGTTCACACCCTCAATTACAAGGTTTTCTGCGCCTTCCAAGTGAGCTGCTTGAATGGGCGTAATTCCATCTCCCCAAGTGTTACCCTTGCCGCAGGTTAATTGGTAACTACTGTAAGCTAACCAGCTACCACGGCGCTTTTCTCCAAAAATAGTTTTGCCAGCGACACAAACGTAACGAACGTTTTTATAAAAAGCTCCAGGATAGTTATTGGTGACAAAATCTAGATTTGAGCGCGTCCAGCGTTCTTGGCTGATGTGGGGTGTACCCAAGGTGATGAGAGTTGCAACCAAGGGATGGGCTTGCCAGAGGCTTGGCTTCACATTAGGGCGTGTCAAATAGGGTTTTTCTCCCATGTAAATGCGTGATATCCAACCTCCGGCTGAGTGACCAATCAAATTAATTTGAGTAGCTTTATATTCTTGCAATATCTGTTTGACTGTGCGATCGAGTTGTTGCAAAATCGGTGTGACAGGCCTTCCACCAATAGTGGGTAGCCAGTCACGCCGCCGTAGTGGTACTGTGAGAGTGGGAAAATTTAACTGTTGTAAAGCTTGTTCTAGTTGGCGATAAGCTATCGCGCTTTCTAGATATCCAGGCACAATAACTGTCGGTAACGGCATTTAAAATTTTTGAATCAAGAATTAGTTAGTAGTTAGAAGCTAAAATAACCATTGTCAGACTCACTTTTGGCAGCCAAACCCAAACGCATATCGATGGGTTTTAGGGTTAATGTGTCAACAAAATGGTACAGTTGATGACAGTTTTTGGGTCAGATGATGTGGTAAGATTGTCACAAAGGGCGTAGTATCTATCAATTTACTGTGACATTTGTTACGTAAGGTTTGTTAAAAAAAGGCAATAGAAAAAACAGGACAACCAGAGCAAATGTTCTGATTTAGTCAAATTTATACGAGATATGAAACATTATAAATATCCGAAATATTACTTTTAATCGTGTGCTTTATAACAATATAAAATCGAAAGTAGTAATTGTTCAAACATCTTTTTAGCAAGGACAACTTAAAAAATATGATAGAGCATCATTAAGAAATTCAAAACTTGAGGAAATGGTAATTTTAGTGTCTGGATTGCCAGAATAGGAAGTTATTATTTCCTTAGAGGGACGCATCTGTTGAAATATATTGCAATATAGTCTCAAAGAGAAAATTGTTTAGTCAACTGCAACTGAGCCGAGTGAACGATAACAGCCATGTCTTACGTCTCCCTGTTAAAAAATATACCAGAAGTCATTAGCCAGCCAATTGGGATAGCGGCTATAGCTTCTGTTGGTATCCACGGTGCGATCGCCATGATTGTACCATTGATGCCCATAGACTCTAGCAAGCCCAAAGAAACGGCATCATCAAAAACAGTCGGACTGATGGAATTGAGTCAAGCCGACCAAGGCCGTTTACCCCAAAGCACACCCCAAGTAGGTTTACAACAATTACCGCCCATAGCGGCAGTTTCTCCACCGAATTTTAGCGCCCAGAGTGTATTACCTCCATTGGCATCGCCGCCAACAAGTCAGTTGGTACTGCCTCCGTTACCTCCATCAGCTAATAGCTATCGGGTATCCTCTGTGCCTACAAGACAGTCTTTGCGAATGATTCCAAATTATAATTTGGGATTTGATGCTTCTAAATTTGACAGTTCTAAATTCAATAACACCCCCAAATTCTCATCGTCAGTTCCTCCAGCTCCTCGTTTCAATGAGAACGCTCTCAAAAACGAGCCACCAACACCACTGCCTGTAAATAGATTGCCACAATTGCAGTCACAGAACATACCTGACGATCTTCTGCAAAATGCCCAATCTCAGAACCTTCCTAACACTAGCCCCATTACAACAGCCCAGGGAAATCCAACTCCACAAATTACCCAACCAAGTATTGACGGGTCTAAAATTTCTCAAAACTTGCTCGTCAACTCTCTAAAACAAGGTCGAGGGAATAGTAATACTTTAATTGGAACTACGGTAAGTACGCCCCAAGCAAGGGATTTATCGCCAAAAGGAACTCAACAAGCGATCGCCCAGCTGGAATCTTACGACACTCTCAGAAAGCAAGTCGAGCAAGAATACCCCAATGCCGAACAAAAACCAGTTATTCGACAAACAGTAGCTACAGATAAGCCGAATATAGAAGGCGCTGTTTTGGGTGTATTAGTAATAGATCCTGATGGCAAGGTTTTAGATATTAAGTTCCAAGACAAGTCACTTTCCCCAGAATTGCGAACCAAAGCAAGGGAATACTTTAGCAAACAATCCCCCAAGGGAGATAAAAAGGTCAGTTCTTATCCATTTAACTTAGTCTTTCAAAACAACGGTAGCAACACAATAGGAGCTACTCAAGACCAAAAACCTTTTCCACTATTGGCGCCAGCAAGCAATGGCAATCAGCTAACGCCGTCAGCACCGACTTCTAAACCATTCTCGGAAGCGCCCATCAGAACTAATCAGCCTGCATCCTCACCTGCGAGTACTCTCAAACCCTTAGTTGCACCAGGAGTTAATAACAACTCACCCACAGGTAATACAAAACCATTATCCGAAGTGCTAATCAGGAATAATCAGCCTGCGTCCTCACCTACAGGCAATCCCAAGCCATTAGTTCTACCAAAAGTCAATACAAATCAAAACCAGCCCTTACCAACAAATAGTTCTCAGCCATCATCGGCAGTGCAAATTAAAAACAACCAGCCCACATCTCCACCGGCAGCTAGTACTTCTTCTGAACCGTTATTAGCCCCAAGAGTTAATAAAAATCAGCCGACACCCACTCCGGAAACTGAGCAAGAATTATTACAACAGTTACGGCAACTAAAGAACAACAGACAAAAGTCTAATCTAGAAAAATAGCCAGTTGCCATGACAGCTATTCTTATGTGAATGAGATACATAGCTAGGGTAGCACAGTTGTGATACCCTACTATGATCTATTTTTTCTGTACCTCACCCATAGGGGAACCGTTATAAAAAGCGCAACGGGTGGTTAGAAATGGCGTCTACACAAAAAAACCAGCGACCAGGGTTTCAAAACCTTGATTTTACCAGCCTTGTTGTGCATTCTGAAAAACGTAAGCAGCTACTTGTAGAATTTCCTCAGGACTTAACTTGTCTTTAAAAGCAGGCATGGCATTTTTGCCATTTCGCACTTGGTGGATAATTGCCTCAATTGAGTCTCGATCGTAGTTTTCTAGGTACTTTGACAATGCTTCTTGTTTTAAGGTTTTCTGAGTAATCAGGATGTTACCGCCACCGATATGGCAAGAAGCACAGTTAGCCTCGAAAATTTTCGCACCGTTGGATGTTTCGGCTGCTAGTGCTGGACTAATGAATGTTAATTTGAATAGGGCGATCGCTAACAGCAAAATTAATAAAAGTATTCTCAAGAGAATTTCCTCGCAACAAGCCACCAGGAAGAGTATAAACGCGATCAATCGTTACATTAAGTCAAATTTGATCGAAATTGGCGGTAACAAGTTCACCCCTCCGTCGCCACTCAGTGTTTAGCGTCTTCGGTGGGCAGATGACTCGTTACCGCCATTATCCATTGTGTGGGTCACTCTGGGTGTGTAGCGTGTTGCTTATAAGCTGATTTCCCTGGGGAAGCTGAAAAAATCATCTAGTGTCAACGATGATGTTTTTAGCTTTCCACAGTGATTGTACCAACCATGCCAGCACCACGGTGAGGTTCGCAGTAGAAGGTGTAGTCACCAGCAGGTGCGTCTGCGGGGAAGGTGGTTGTTACTTTTTGTCCAGGATTCATCAACTGTTTCTTGTGAGACAGAGATGCTGCCAATTCCTTGCTTCCAGCTGGGTTTTTTGTAGGATCAAACACAACATTATGGGGGGGAACTTTATTGTTCACCCATTCAACAGTGTCACCCGGCTTAACTGTCAATTTTTTCGGTTGAAATGCCAGCATTCCTTTATCACTACCAAGTTTCACTTGGTATGTTTCAGCCGCTGCGCTGGGAGTAAAAACAGCGAAGCTGCTAACAACTAAAACAATTGTCAGCACAGCCAAACTCAGCCGTTGCCAGCTTGCCGAAATAAATTTCATGACTTTCTCCTAAACAAACATTTTTTTTTCCTTTCTCATTTTAAATAAAATCAACGCCAAATATGACAATATGTCGTAGATACAATTTTTTTTTAAGAATGGGAAGCAAAATTATAAGGAAAACCTGTGCAATCAGTAATAGGTAATAGACTGCTAGACCTCGGAAAGTCTTTGTATGAAGGTAAATTTTGCAGTTTTGTCGAGTGAAAACAGAGTAGAGGGGACTGGAGTTTGGGGACTAGGGGAGTGTGGGGGAGAGGCAAGTGTGAGGAAATTATAAAAAAGCTTCCCACTCTTTCCACCCTTCTCACACTCCCAATACCCAATACCCAATCCCAAGGACTCAGCACTAATGTGCTAATTCAGGGATTTAGTAATAGATTTTTCCGCCTCCCCACTTATTGCCGACAACTTTGGGTTGTAGGAGAATATGACCAGCGATCGCTACTAAATCATCATCGGTCAGATTTCGCATTTCTGTGAAAATATCTGCACTCTTAGTGCTGGGATGTAATTCAGAAATTTCCTCTACCCCGTCATAAGTAGTGGGATTTTTCATGTAATCCACCAAGCCTTCAATGTTATTACGGTTTGGTGTTGCCAGTGCCAGAGCTTCTGGTTCTAGTCCCACGTTCTGGTTAGTCTTGGTAACGCCACCAACATGACATTGGGCACAAGCGTAAGCAAATAAGGCTTTGCCTTCTTTGACTTGTTTGAGGCTAAGTACGATAGTATCACCCTGATCGTTTAATGGCACTGTTCGGGTAGCTTTGTCCAGTTCCACTGCTGTGGCGTTACCGACAATCAACCCAAACGTGAGTAAAACAGTAGCCACAACAACGCCAATTAGTCTTCTAAACATGTTTCCCCTTAAAGATTTTGACGCTCAACACAGCTAATAAAACGATGCTCAATCTCCATATCCAAAGCCTGAGATACCCCTTGAAGTGACTTCGGTACCACCCACCGAATCGCCAACCTTTTGGGCGTATTTCAAACAATATTCGGAAAATAATTGCCTTTGCATCCTCTAACGCCAAACGGCTCTTTTGGTGTTTGTCGGCAATTAAGAGTTGGTTCTCCAGAGAAAACAATTTTTCTACAGTCATGCTGTAGTCGGCTGCTATCTCTGCGATCGATAGGTTTGCAAAACCCATAATGCTTGTTAACTGATAGATAGAGATTGAGTCGCTGTAATACCAATATCACGTTAGGAGTGCAATTTGTTGCCCAAAATACGGTTTTGGGGATGGGGCGTGGGGCATGGGGGGATGAGGGGGATGAGGGGGATGAGGGAGTGTGGGGAGTGTGGGGAGTGTGGGGAAAGAAAATTAATGCTTCCCCATCCTCCCACACCTCCCACACTTCCTGCTTGCCCTGTTTGCCCAAAATTATCGAAAATTTGGGTCTAAAACCCCGTCCTGATAGGACGGCTTTAAGTGGTAAAATGATCGCAACAGGAAGGGTAATAAACCTGTATAAAAACCCGATTGCTGCCTAAAACGCAGACGCTGTACCTTGACAACTGAATCTTGCTGGTTCTACTTCGTAGCTCTAGTATCACCTGGAAGTAGGTAAAAGATTTACAGGTACTAGACGATCAGTATTTCAAACAAACAAATTTTGGTTCCGTCCAACTACCGAGGGGCACTCGGAAAGTTAACGCTTGGGGAGAGAACCACCTCTAGGGTAAGTAACGCAAGGAATTTACTCTAAGTGGACTCGTGGAACCAAGAATCCTCGCCCTTTTAGGGTGGTGGAGTGTCAATAACCTTTCCCGCCAGTAAATGTAACGCTTTGGATGAAGTAGCGGTTAAAGAAGGCATAAATACTTAAAGCCGGCAGGGTGAATACCATAGAAGCGGCCATAATGTAGTTCCAATAGCTGATATATTGGCCTTTGAAGGTGTTTAAGCCCAAAGGTAGGGTAAACATTTCTGGGTCAAATAGGATAACTATGGGCAGCAAGAAATTATTCCAACTTGCCATGAATACAAAAACTGCCTGGGCTGCTAGTGCTGGTTTTGCCAAGGGTAGGACGATATGCCGGAAAATTCCCAAGGTATTTAATCCATCAAGTTGGCCTGCTTCTTCTAATTCTTTGGGAAAATTCACAAAAAACTGTCGCATCATAAAGATAAAGGTGGCATTGACCATGCTGGGGACAATCATGCCTTGGTAAGAATTCAGCCAGCCGATCGCTTTTAAAATCAAAAATGTGGGAATTAACGTAATTTGTGCTGGTACCGCCAGTACTGTCAAGATGAGGAAAAACCAAAATCGCTTGCCGATAAAGCGCAGTCTGGCTAAGGCATAACCCGCCATTGAATTTAACAACAAATTTAAAACGGTGACGCTGACAGCAATTATCACACTATTAAACAGCCAGCGCCAAAACAGCGGTTCTTGCAAAAAAATTTGTTTGTAGTTGTCGAAGGTGAAATTTTTGGGGAAAAAGTTAGCTTCACCGCTAACAATTTCCGTTAGCGGCTTAAATGATGCTGAAAGTGCCCAGAGAAAGGGAATGAGGGTAATGAGGGCATAAAGTGTCAGCAAGATATATAACAAGACTTTAGGCCAGGACAAGCCAGAAATTCTAGTCAAATCTGTTCGCCTCCAAAAAGTCGCCGCGCAATTATGGTCAGGGTAATGATAACTGCTGCTAACAAAAAGGCGATCGCCGCAGCATATCCCATCTGTAAATTCCGAAATACAGCCTGGTAAACTAATAGCACCACAGTTAAGGTAGCGTTATTTGGCCCGCCAGTACCACCGGAGAAAATGTAAGACTGGTCAAATAATTGAAAAGTGCCAATCACCCCCATCGCCACCACGAAGAAGGTTACAGGCTTGAGCAAAGGAATAGTAATGTAAATAAATTGCTGCCATTCATTCGCCCCATCCAATTCAGCAGCTTCATACACTGTTTGGGGGATATCCTGCAACGCCGCCAGGTAAATCACCATGAAAAATGGCGCAGTTGACCAAATATTCATGATCATAATTCCTTTGAGAGCAACTGCTGGGTCACCCAACCAGTTATAAGTCGGTAGCCCCACGAAAGCCAAAAAATCATTTAGTAGCCCATCAGTGTTATAAATCCACATGAAAATCAGCGTCAGTACTGCTGAAGAAGTGACTGTGGGCAAAAAGTAGAGAATACGCCACCAGTTTTTACCGCGAATTCCAGAATTGAGAGTTACTGCCAAAATTAAAGCTAAGACTGTTTGAGTTGGCACAACAATGGCTACATATTGGGCGGTATTTCTCAAAGCAATCCAAACCCGTTCATCTTCAACTAATCGCGTGAAGTTCCGAAAACCAATGAATTGATAATGAATACCGCCTAGAAGTTGAACTTTTTGTAGAGAAAGAAAAACGGCATACAGAATAGGTAAAACTACAAAAGTTCCTAAAACCAAAATGGTGGGCATCATGAACATATACCCAGCCAAATCCTCTGTAATATTCCACCTGGGGTTTGACCGCCGGTTCATTTCAAACACTATTGAACCTCCGTTTAATCCAGCACTAACTAAGTTGTAGTTATGAGTCGTGCATAATTATTTTTGAGTTCAGAAAGTCGTAATTTTTTACAGCAGTGCATTAGTAGGTTGGGTTGAGCTTTAGCGAAACCCAACGTGGATCTCGGTGTTAGGTTTCACTCCGTTCAACCCAACCTACAATTTATTGCAACATTTTAGTCTTGTCACGCCACTACGTATCTCTTCAAAAATCAAGTACTAGTCCTAATCTATTTGAACCACATCTGTAGAGGCGCAAGACCTTGCGCCCCTACAGATGTGGTTTATTTACCTGAAAATTGCTGTCATATCATTGGACAACAGACAAAACCCAATCGCGTAACAATTGATTTACTTTATCCGGTACTTCATCATGGGGACAATGACCGGCGGTTAGAAAATGTTCTGTAAGTTGGGGATAATATTGACGAAACTTTTGAGAACGTTCTCTAGCATTCACCCAAGGATCTGCTTCTCCCCATAGCATCAATAAAGGGCAAGTTAATTCTTTGAGTAGGGTATCAACTTTTTCTCCTTGAGGCGTGCTAAAAACTGAAACAAACACATCCAATGCCCCAGGATCGTAAGCTGGACGATAAATTTCTTCTACTAATTGGTCTGTAATTGCGCTTTTGTCAAGATAAACTTTTTCAAGAGTTTGACGAATTACCCAACGTTGTCGCACATATTGAAAGAGTAGAAACTGGGCTAAAGGTTGTTGAAACATCCACTTAACCGAGTCACCCAAAAGTTTTTGTAAAGAAGAAGGTTGTTTGGGAGGCTGAATTTGGCTTTGTAAAGCTTCAGGTTCAGATGTCGGCTGACTTTCGCTAAAGGGGCCAGCACTATTGAGTAACACCAAACCAGCCGCCCTATCAGGACGTTGTGCTGCAACACACAAGCTAGCATAGCCACCAAGAGAGTTACCAGCCAAGACTGCTTTTTGACCGATCGCTTCACTGATAAAATCGTGAAGTTGGTCGCGCCATAAGTCACCACTGTATTGCAATTTTGGTTTTGCCGATCGCCCAAATCCCAAAAGGTCGATGGCAAACACTTCAAAATCTTGAGACAATCCCGTGATATTCTTGCGCCAGTGGTCAGTGGAAGCACCAAATCCATGTACCAAAAGCAAAGGCGGACGTTGCGCTTGCTTTTCTCCCGCACGCACATAGTAAACATTGTGCCCGCGCCACTGCCAATATTTACCAGGAATTGGAGTTGTAGAGGGGGCTGTAGTTGCCTGCATGATTTAAACAAATGTGAAGTAGCCTTTAATAATTGTAGAGTAAGTGGGGAATTGGGCATGGGGCATGGGGCATGGGAAGGTGAGGGGGATGAGGGGGATGAGGGAGATGGGGGGGAGTGGGGAGAGTGGGGAGAGTGGGGAGATGGGGAGATGGGGGAAAGAGAATTAATGCTTCCCCATCCTCCCACACGTCCAATGCCCAATGCCCAATGCCCAATGCCCCATGCCCCATGTTCAACGCAATAACAAATGACAAAATTAATTACAGGCAAAACTAAACTACTAGGAGTGATTGGACATCCGGTGGAACATTCGCTGTCGCCGGTGATGCATAATGCAGCGATCGCTGATTTGGGATTAGATTATGTTTATCTGCCTTTTCCCATAGCACCAGAAAATTTGGAGATGGCGATCGCAGGTTTCGCTGCTATCGATATTGTGGGCTTTAGTGTGACGATACCTCACAAACAAGCGATCATACCCCTACTTTCGGAAATTACCCCTATTGCTCAAACTATCCAAGCAGTGAATACTGTTAGCCGCAAAAATCACAAGTGGGTAGGTACAAACACAGATATCGAAGGATTTATCGCTCCTTTGCAGACAACATATCAACAAGATTGGAGTCAAAAAGTAGCGGTAATTTTAGGCAATGGTGGTGCAGCTAGGGCAGTTGTCGCAGGTTGTCACCAACTTGGTTTTGGCAAAATTTATGTGTTGGGGCGCAATGTACAGAAATTACAAGCATTTTGCGATAGTTGGAATAATTCAGCTATAGAAGAGAATTTGCAAGTCGGTACATGGGATGAACTAGCAAAATTGATTCCCCAAGCAGATTTGCTAGTAAACACAACCCCCATAGGTATGTATCCTAAAGTTGATGAATCACCTTTGAGTGTAGAGGAAATAGCGAATTTACCAAAGGGTGCGATCGCCTATGACTTAATATATATTCCTCAGCCGACACAATTTCTCAAACTAGCAGAAAAACAAGGCGCAATTGCGATCGATGGATTAGAAATGTTAGTCCAACAAGGTGCAGCAGCATTAAAAATCTGGTTGCAGCAGGAAACTGTGCCTGTAGAAATCATGCGTCAAGCTTTACAAAATTACCTGGGTTTCGGGAGATAATTGACCTCTCCCCTGCCCCCTGCACCCTGCCCCTCTTCCTCATCCCCCTCATCTTCTTCATCTCCCCACTACTTCTGAGACCAGCGCCAATTATACCGATTCCATTCGTAGATTCCTTGAATTTCATACTCAGCGCCGTTGAAGAAGCGGACGACGCAATTAGTAGAGGAGTTATTGCGGCTAATTTCATTAACTTGAATCACAATGGATGGAAACCACTCTGGTTTACAGGGGCCATCTTCTTGCACCCATTCCCATAATGCATTGGAAACTTCAATGCGATCGCCTACTTTCAACTTTAATGCATCTTCAAAATAACAATACTTGTCAAAATGATACGATTCGACACGGTTGAGCCACTGTAAACCGTAGCGTTGGCGGATAAATTGTACTGTTCCAGAGTCATTTTCTAACAGCCAATCGTTGAGTAATTGCACTTTCCAAGTACGGTTACGTTGTTCTTCTGTCTTCACAAACTCTAAAAATGCTTCTAACTCTTCTGGGGTAAGTTCGTCTAAGGGATTAGCAATATCTGACGCCCCAGAGTTAGAATTTTCGTGAATTTGCTCAACGAATTGCAATAATATCTGTTTCTGCGCGTCAGTGAGAGGACAGCCTACAGCATCACAACTACTAAAGGCTGCTTGCATGGCTGTTTCTATCTCATCTGGTGTCATAAAAGTTAATAGCAATCGTGGGTTTGTTTACTTAATTATTACAAAGGTTAAATTAAAGTTTCTAATCCATTTGTAGTTATCATTATGGTGGACTGTATAGTATAGTGCCGAAACTTCCAAGTGGAAACAGGAAGAAAATGTGAACAATTCTGAGGATTGTTGTATCGAAAATTGCCATGACTCAAACTCAGCATCCAACAAAATTCCTGACTTTTGAGGAATTTCTGGTTTATGACGATCGCACTGATACCCGCTATGAATTAGTGGATGGTGAGCTAGTAGAAATGCCAACCGAAAGCCAAGAAAACTGCGATATTGCTAAATTTCTCCTATTCGAGTTGGGAAAGTATTTTCCTATTGTCCTGCTGGCTTACAAGGACATTGAAATTGAAGTTAGTGGACGACGAGCTACCTGTCGGTTACCAGATCTGGTAGTGCATACACAAGAGTCAAAAGCAGCTTTGATTGGCAGTCCCCGCAATGTGATTACCCGTGATATGCACCCACCGGCGCTGGTGGTTGAAGTCGTCAGTCCTGGAACTGAGAACCGCAACTGCGATTACCGTTACAAACGCACAGAATACGCGGCTAGAGGCATTACCGAATACTGGATTGTCGATCCGGAGTTAAAACAAATCACCGTTTGTAAGTGGGTGGAAGGACAGTATGAGGATACGGTGTTGCAGGGTACGGCGACTATTGCATCAGATCTAGTACCCAATTGCCAATTGATAGTCGAGCAGGTGTTTGCAGTTTAACTGTTGACCTGAAATCCAAAATTTGTTGACTGTTAACCGTCATTAATCAACCGTAATTCCGTTGTAAGCTGAGAACATAACTTACATAATTATTGAATTAAATTACGGGGTCTTTTATGCAGTTGCGATCGCTCACGGTTGTTTTGATTTCTTGTCTCATCACTTTTCTATCGTGGGTGGTTACTCCCCCGGCTCTAGCGCTGACACAGATTAGACTATTTGATATTTCTTATGAGGATTGTCCACCAGAACTAGCGCAAGGAGCTGTTATCAGTAGCGGTAGCGCAGCTGCCAATTGCTTTATTGTCATTGGCAAGGCAGAAAATGGTACAAATAAAACAGTTTATGACGCAGATATTTTTGGACGCATCTATGATGCCAACAATGACTCAGTAATGCAAAACCGCACCCGTCTTGGTTCGATTGCTGAGGTACCACCGGGTGTTAGCGATTTTGAATTGAGAATTTCTGTGCCTGCAAATCAGCCTACTCCCTTAAAGTTGAAGCAGTTCAAGGCAGCTGGATTTAGCGCTGCGGTGCGTAAGTAATATGTCTGGGCTGGTTAGCCCAGACCTCAAATTCTTTAGCTGAACATCGAGTAAACAGCAAATTCTGTGTTACACAACGTAGGCGAGACGGCTGATAAATCCGCCTAAAAATTGCAGCAGTATAATAGCTAACATTGGCGAAAAATCTATGCCGCCCAGGGGAGGAATGAATGAGCGAAATACATTCAGATAAGGGTCAGTTATTTGACTCAAAGCGGCAAATGGTTGGTCATACCAGTTGATGGTCGGGAACCAAGTTAAAAGCACCCGAATCAGCAACAAAAATGTATAAATCTGCGTAAAAGTAGCAAGAGTGGTAATCAGTAATTCCATAGATAGCTAGGTTTCCTACTAAGTTTCAAATGCGGTCTTATCTATTGATTTTAATTTAGTCCATACCATCGTGTCTGTGGATTTAGGACATACCACACTTTTACCATGCTGGAACAAACTTTATTGTTCTTTAGTGAAGGAGCGATCGCCAACTGTCTGTGGTGAGCCACCATTCACATTCCCCAGCTGCTTTCGCACTTCATCAATTGTGGCATTTAACTGGGCAATTTTATCTTCTAGCGATCGCCGAGCCGTTTCTATGCTGACGCTCTCAGCTTCTGAGGCTTTCATCTGACGCCGTTTTGCTGCTATTCTTTTGGCTTCGGCTTGGCTATCTGTTTGTTCTGTTTCTTCCTCTACTAGCAATTCGGAATCTCGCCGAGAAGCAATCAGCGCCCCAACGACACCACCAAATACGCTACCGACAAATGCCCCTGCTAAAAAACCACTGGCAAAACCATCTCGCTGACTCATATATTTACCGCCTTGAACAACCTTGCAACTCTTACAGTAGTTATGCCATGAATCTATCCTAGCTGCATACTAACTTAAGTCCCAAAGATGCGATCGCCTGCATCTCCCAATCCCGGTACAATATACCCCTGACTATTAAGTTTTTCATCAATAGTAGCGGTGTAAACTATTAAACCAGGATAACTAGCACTCAGCTTTTGCAAAGCCGGTGGAGCCGCCACCACACAAACAATCCGCGTTAGGGTTGGATCGACACCCCGCTGTGTCAATTCTGCCATTGCCGTCATAATTGACCCTCCCGTTGCCAACATCGGATCGGTAATCAGAACTCGTGTTTGGGGGTCAAATTTTTCTGGTAATTTATTCAAATAACAATGAGGTTGCAGTGTCTGTTCATCTCGTGCCAATCCCAGATGATAAATTGATGCCAAAGGAAGTAAAGTCTGCGCTCCCTCTAATAATCCCAGCCCAGCCCGGAGAATTGGCACCACTGCCACTGGTATTTGTGGATCGATCACAGTTGCCGGACAAGTATCCAAAGGACTCTGCACAGCTGTTTCTTGGGTCGGCAACCAGTCACGCGCAGCTTCATAAGTCAGCCATCTTCCCAACTCTGTCATCGCACTGCGGAATAACACTGAAGGCGTACCTGCATCACGAGCGACTGCCAGCCAGTGTTGTATTAAGGGATGAGGTGGTACATAAACCCGCAATTGTAGCGTCATAGCCAGAAGTTAGCGCCTTTTTAATGTACAAGAACTGAAACACCATAATACTCTTTCCTGCATCTGGGTGACTAGAAGGGGTGGGCATTGGGCATTGGGCATGGGGCATTGGGCATTGGGCATTAAAAAGTCACGCATTCAAAAGTTCTTTAATTTTGAATTTTGAATTTTGAATTTTGAATTGATTTGTCTCCCTCATCCCCCCATCTCCCCATCTCCCCACACTCCCCACTCCCACCCTTCTTCAAAATTATTGATAAATATTTTCATTAGTAGTTGACATCAATTCTCAATCAAGGTTATATTGTTATACAGTGTTCTCCTCTCTTTAAGGATCGGCAGACGGGATTAGCCAGCGGCAGCGGGCTTGTCCCTCTTTTTTGTGATTGGGCATCGTGATGGGAAAATGGGGGGATGAGGGAGACAAATCAATTCAAAATTCAAAATTCAAAATTCAAAATTAAAGAACTTTTGAATGCGTGACTTTTTAATGCCCAATGCCCAATGCCCAATGCCCTATGCCCCATACCCAAGGATAAATGACAAATGACATATGATGCGATCGTGATTGGGTCTGGGATTGGCGGTTTAGTGACGGCAACTCAGTTAGCAGCTAAGGGAGCAAAAGTGCTGGTACTGGAACGTTATTTGATCCCAGGTGGTAGCGCTGGTTATTTTGAACGGCAAGGTTATCGATTTGATGTTGGGGCATCAATGATTTTTGGGCTGGGGCAAAACGGTACTACTAACTTGCTCACTCGCGCATTGTCAGCTGTCAATGTTAGCCAAGAAGCGATCGCAGATCCAGTGCAAATTCACTATCATCTACCCCAAGGTGTAAACCTCAAGGTTGACCGGGTTTATGAAAAATTTTTGCAAAATCTTACTGCTCATTTTCGCCATGAAGAACGGGGGATTCGTCGCTTTTATGACGAATGCCAAAAAGTCTTCAATTGCCTCAATAGCATGGATTTGCTGTCACTGGAAGAACCTCGGTATCTACTGCGCGTATTTTTCCAGCATCCTTTGGCGTGTCTCGGTTTAGTTAAGTATCTGCCGCAAAATGTGGGGGACATGGCGCGACGCTATATCAAAGACCCCCAATTATTAAAATTTATTGATATGGAATGTTACTGCTGGTCGGTGGTTCCAGCAGATATGACGCCGATGATTAATGCTGGGATGGTCTTTTCTGATAGGCATTACGGCGGAGTCAACTATCCCAAGGGTGGAGTTGGACAAATTGCCCAAAAACTGGTGGAGGGACTGGAGAAGGCTGGAGGTAAGATTCAGTACCAAGCAAGGGTCACGAAAATTCTTACGGAACAGGGACGGGCGGTGGGTGTGCAGCTGGCTAATGGTGAAATATATCGGGGTAAACGCATAGTCTCCAATGCTACACGCTGGGATACATTTCAACAATTACTACCAGCAGAAGAAATACCCCATAATGAGAAAAATTGGCAACAAAATTATCAAAAATCACCTAGCTTTTTGAGTTTACATATGGGGGTAAAACAGTCAGTTTTACCTGAGGGGACGGAGTGTCACCATATTTTGCTGGAAGAGTGGGAAAAGATGACGGCGGTGGAAGGTACAATTTTTGTTTCCATTCCCACACTCCTTGACCCAGATTTAGCACCAAGTGGATATCATATCATTCATGCGTTTACACCTCACTGGATTAATGATTGGCAAGAACTTTCTCAGAGTGAGTACGAAGCCAGGAAAGAAAAAACAGCTTGGCGAATTATTGACCGCTTAGAGAAAATTTTCCCTGGTTTAGATGCGGGATTAGATTATTTGGAGGTGGGGACGCCCCGCACCCATCGCCGCTTTTTGGGTCGTGAAGATGGTACTTATGGGCCAATTCCCCGACGCAAGTTACGCGGGTTGTTGAAAATGCTCTTTAATCGCACCGCTATTCCAGGACTTTATTGTGTAGGAGATAGTACTTTTCCCGGTCAAGGATTAAATGCAGTAGCTTTTTCTGGGTTCGCCTGCGCTCACCGCATTGCCGCAGATTTAGGATTATAAACACTCAATATAGCGCTTCTCAATTGGGTAAAATACGGCCGTTCGTAGGGGCGCACAGCTGTGCGCCCCTACAGCGTATTGTATCCAAACGAGAATCGCTATAGTTAAAAAATGTTTTGCCAAGCAACTTGTTGGATCAGCATTTTGTTTGTGGCGTTTTGTTAATTTAGTTTACGTAAAATAACACTTCTTATCTTAAATATAAACTATAAATGCTTACTTTATAGTTTTTTAGGGAAACCTATATTCAACAGAGGATTGAGTTAATAGCTAGCTAGTCTATTCCCTAGAAAAGCTATATTTTTGATTTATTCTGAATTCTGAATTCTGACTCCTGAATTCTGTTTAATAATTTTAATACCTGAAAGCTAATGAAACTAGTTGAATTTGAATCACAACAATTAGAAGAAAAATATTCTCGATTTTTCTTACTTTCTATAGATTTACTATGTATTGCTAGTTTTGATGGTTATTTCATGTATTTAAATCCAGTATGGACAAAAACACTGGGTTGGTCAACTGAAGAATTGCTGGCTAAACCCTTTATCGAATTTGTTCACCCTGAAGACCGGAAATCAACTATTCTAGCAGCCCAAAAAATTGCCCAATCTACAGATGCAATTTATTTTGAAAATCGCTATCTTTGTAAAGATGATTCCTATAAATGGCTCTCGTGGAATGCAACTAGCTTTATAGAAGAAAAGTTAATTTATGCAGTAGCTCGTGATATTACTCTGAAGAAGGACAATGAAATTTATCTCCAAAAAACTATCCGGGAATTAGAGGCTTTTAAATTTGCCTTGAATGCTCATTCTCTGGTAGCTATTACTGATAAAAGAGGGCGAATTACCTATGCTAATGAACAGTTTTGTGAAGTTTCTAAATATTCTAGAGAAGAACTTTTAGGACAAGACCATAGAATTATAAATTCTGGTTATCATCCAAAGGAATTCTTTGAGAATTTGTGGAAAACTATTAGCAAAGGCAAAATTTGGAAGGGAGAAATCAAAAATAAAGCTAAAGATGGGACTTTTTATTGGGTGGATACTTTGATTACCCCAATGTTAGACTCCGATGGAAATCCCTATCAATATGTATCAATTCGTACTGATATTACACAGCGCAAGCTTTCAGAGTTAGCTTTAGTGGAGCGATCGCGTTTATCACTTTTGAGTGCAGAAATTAGTTTAGCATTATCTCAAAGTGGTACACTTGCAGAAATTTTGCAAAACTGTACAAATACTATTTCACAATACTTGAAGATTGCCTTTGTTTGTATCTGGACTTTTGAGCGCCAGACAAACCAACTAGAATTACAAGCTGGCGT
Organism: Nostoc sp. CreGUA01; assembly: GCA_034531095.2. Lineage (GTDB taxonomy): Bacteria > Cyanobacteriota > Cyanobacteriia > Cyanobacteriales > Nostocaceae > Nostoc. The sequence continues at coordinate 18,035 of JAVRBV020000168.1, forward strand.
TCATTGCACAGAGGTTAATTGTAGTGCTTTGAACAATAGCCAAGATTTTCCTAATCACATGGTTTTAGCCAATAACATTGTTGGCTTAATGAATCAAAATCATCAAGCAATTTTTAACCAAGAATTAACAATTAATCATCCAGAATTGCTATTAAATTCTGCATTCTCTATTTTTCGCTTTTCTGCCTATCCTTTAATAGTAGAGCAGCAATTAATCGGTATCATAGCTTTATTTAGCCAGCAATTGTTTAGCGAACCAACTCACAATTTATTAAATTGGATTGCTAATAATATTGCTGTGGCTATTGATAGGATTTGGGCTAGAGAAGAACTCCTCAGTCGCCGCGAAGCATTATTACTGGGTTTAGCTAGCCAAATTCGCAGTTCTCTTGACTTAGATATTATTCTAGAAACTGCTGTTAATGAAATTCGGAGTTTATTACAAATTGACCGTTGTTACTTTATTTCTTATTCAGCGCAGCCATCCCAACCAAGCCTGACTATTACCTCTGAAGCGCGAAATCCTAACTACCCTAATTTACCGACAATGTTAGGTAGTATTCCGCAGCAAAAAAGCGATTCTTTGACCAAAATACTACTGTCTCAAGAACTAATTTGTATCGACGATATTAATCGTAAATCAGACCTTGATGATGATATGCAACAGCTTTTAGCTGACTTTGGGATTACAGCTCAACTAGTGCTACCAGTTAAGAGTAATTCTGGGGAAATTGGGGCAATTGTTTGCAGTCATTGTAGTGGCGATCGCATTTGGAGTAATAGTGAAATTAGTTTACTACAAGCTGTGTGCGACCAACTAGCGATCGCCATAGATCACGCACAACTTTATACTCAAAGTCGTTCTGCTACTTTAGCTGCTCAAACTCAAGCCGAAAAACTCACCACAACTTTGTATCAGTTGCAGCAAACTCAATCTCAACTAATCCAACATGAAAAAATGTCCAGCCTTGGACAATTAGTAGCTGGTGTTGCTCATGAAATTAACAATCCAGTTAATTTTATTCACGGTAATTTAACTTATGCTCACGAATATTTTCAAGAGTTACTAACTCTCTTGCGCCTATATCAACAACACTATCCCCAGCCACAGGTAGAAATTGAAGATTTTGCTGAAAAAATTGATTTAAATTTTATTACTAGTGATCTTTATAAACTCCTGTCTTCAATGGAAATGGGTACGACTCGTATCCGGGAAATTGTCTTGGGCTTACGAAACTTTTCCCGCCACGATGAAGCTGAAAAAAAACAAGTTAATATTCATGAAGGAATTGATAATACATTGTTAATTTTGCATCACCGCTGGAAAAATAATGGAATTGGTCTAGATATATCTATCGTCAAAGAATATGGTGATTTGCCTTTAATTGACTGTTATCCTGGACAGCTTAATCAAGTATTTATGAATATTTTGACTAATGCGATCGATGCATTAGAAGAGTTAAAAGTCAACGAAGAAATAACAAAAAAACCCCAGATTGTAATTCGCACAGAAATTTTAGACAATAATTTTGTCGTGATTCGGATTACCGATAATGGAGCCGGAATTCCAGAAGAAGTGAGAAAGCGATTATTCGATCCATTTTTCACTACAAAACCTGTTGGCAAAGGAACAGGACTAGGACTATCAATTAGCTACCAAATTGTAGTAGAAAAACATGGTGGAATTCTCAAGTGCATATCAGAAACGGGACAAGGTACAGAATTCTGGATTCAAATTCCGATTTAGAAGGAAGTGGGGAGTTAGGAGTTAGGAGTTAGGAGTTAGGAGTTAGGAGTTAGGAGTTAGGAGTTTGGAGTTTGGAGTTTGGAGTTTGGAGTTTGGAGTTTGGAGTTTGGAATTCTCACCTCTGCCCCCTGCCCAATGCCCCATGCCCAATGCCCCATGCCCAATGCCCCATGCCCAATGCCCAATCACTCATTAATTCCTAAATTTAATTATGAAAAAGTATTTAGTAGCGGTGTGGCTGGTTGCGAAATATTATTTATTCAGTAAAAATAGAGTTTTAATTTTAGCGATTGTCATGGGGTTATTGACTACAAGTTGTAGTGGAAAAGTATCTGAAAAGAATCACTCTATTGGGGATAATGTCTCAACTAATAATAAACGGAATTTGTACAATTTGAAAATTGGTGTGGTTCCCACGGAAAATTTAATAGAGCAAGAACGAATGATTAAACCTCTCAAAGAATACTTAGAGCAATCTGTTGGGGGAGGGGTTGAAGTTGAGTCACAGTCAAGAACTATAGGGAGACAGACAAAACAAAACACAGAAGAAATTCATAAGAAACAAAATGCGATCGCAGTTTCACTAGATTTCCAAATTGGCAAAAATTATGAACAAATCATTGATTTGCTAGTCCAAGATCGGCTGGATATGGCTTATTTAGGGCCTATGAGCTATCTAGAGGCAGTAGACCGGGGTGCTAAAATTGAACCGCTGGTTGCTGCGATCGATAAAAATACAGGAGAACCCTGGTATCGTGCGTGTATCATCGTCAAACAAAACAGCCCCATCAAAACTTTAAAAGACCTCAAAGGCAAGCGCATTGCCTTTGTGGACAAATTATCAACCTCTGGCTATTTGATGCCATTAGCTACTTTTAAAAAACTAGGGATTGATGACAAACGCTATTTTTTTCAAGTCCTTTATACTGGTAGTCATAGCAAAACTGTGGCTGCATTAGAAGATGGGATTGTTGATGCCGCAGCTACTAATATTTCCTCATATTTAAAAAGACAAAAAAGTGGCAAATTAACAACTCAAAATTCTAGAGTAGTGTGGGAATCTGCTCCTATACTCAATTTCCCAATCGTAGTATCTAAAAAATTACCACCAGAGTTAATTCAACAACTCAAGCAGGCTTTTATTAGCAGCCCAGAAGGACTTGAGGATATTCTAGGAATTGAGTCAGCCGGATACACTCTTGTTACATCTTCAGATTATGCTGCTATTGAGAAAGTCCGAAAAGATCTCAACTTAATTTCTGTTCCGACAAAATGAAAATCTCTACCAAGTTTTTTACAGGTTCCGCTGTGTCTGTCGGACTAATAGTAGCAATTCTTGTTGGCAATGCTGTAGCTGTCCAGCAAATTAAGCAAACTATCCGTGAAAAAAGCAATCGAACTGCCGACACTATTAAAGTAGCTCTAACTGCCGAAAATGCTTTAAAATCTGAAATTATTGAACTCAAAGATATTGTTTTACTCAAGAGTCAAGATACAGCAATGGTTAACTCTTCAACCAAGTTTATCGACTCCCTCAACCAGTTAGAAAAATTGATGCCAAATGCTAAGGAAATCTCAGTTATTCGTCGCCGGCACCAGTTTCTTACTCAGTTGGCAAATCAATTAACTCATCAAAATTTCAGTGACACTTCTGTAGCAGATTTCCAACAGTATTTTAGAGCTATTAATTCTTTTGACAGAGATATTGAGTTGTTTCTCGCTCAATTGGTTGAACGTGCCAATCAGCAGAGTATTTTAGTTGAAGAACAATTAGAAAATTTATATCAAGTGCAGAGAATTATTTCCTTTGCAGTTGTGCAAGTAATTATAATTTTATTTATTGGCAAATTTCTGTTAATTTGGCGTCCAACAGTTAAGTCTTTGCAGAATTTACAAACAGGAACTTCAGAAATTGCAGCCGGAAACTTAGATTACCGTCTAGATATTCACACAAAAGATGAACTAGAAGATCTTGCCGATGCTTTTAACCATATGGCAATGAAGCTAGCCGAGTCTCGTGAAACTTTAATGAAAAACACTGAATTAACTCATATGAACCAACGCCTGGAGTTGGAAATTTCTGAACGCAACCAAGCGCAATCAGAACTCCAAAAAGCTTTACAAGAACTCCAAAGCACGCAATCTCAACTAATTCAAACTGAAAAAATGTCTAGTCTGGGGCAACTTGTGGCAGGAGTAGCACACGAAATTAATAACCCTGTAAATTTTATTTCTGGCAATATTCTTTACGTCAGTCAATACACACAAAATCTGCTAGAGTTGGTACAACTTTATCAAGAAGAATTTCCCAATCATAGACAGAAAATTCAGCAAAAAATTGACGATATGGACTTGGAATTTCTCATAGACGATTTGCCTAAAATTCTTAGTTCAATGAAAATGGGGTCACAGCGAATTGAGCAGATTGTCTTATCTTTACGCACCTTCTCTCATCTTGATGAAGCAGATATGAAAGAAGTTGATATTCACGAAGGTATTGATAGTACACTACTGATTTTACAAAATCGGTTGAAAGCCAAGCCAGAACATCCCAAAATTGAAATTATCAAGGAATATGGTGAATTGCCTTTGGTAGAGTGCTATGCGGGGCAATTAAATCAGGTGTTTATGAATGTGATTAATAATGCGATCGATGCTTTGGATATGTGCAATGTACAACATGACAAACAAGAAGTTGAAAGCAATCCTAGTCAGATTATAATTAATACTAAACTTATTAACAATAACCGAGTAGTAGTGAGAATTGCAGATAATGGACCGGGTATCACCCAAGAAGTTAAGAAAAAATTGTTTGATCCGTTTTTCACGACTAAACCTGTAGGTCAGGGAACAGGGTTAGGCTTATCGATTAGCTATCAAATTATTGTGCAAAAACACTCTGGATTACTGCGATGTGATTCACAATTAGGCAAAGGAACTGAGTTTTGGATTGAAATTCCTTTGCACCAGATTCCAAAACAGCTAAATTCTAATGAATTAAAATTGCCTACTGATTGGCAAGGTTCAATAGTCTAGAGCAATTATTGATTTTACTAATTTTATATTTGATATTTTAGGTAATAGATAAAACGAACCGCCTTCGCGTTAGCGTCTCGTTAGAGAAGAACGCCAAGGACGCAAAGAAATAAGAGTTTCAGAGAGTTTTTGCGTAAGTCCTGTTAGATTAAAACTAGATAAATTGCTCCTCCAATAACAAGCTATGCAAAACTTAAATACACCAAATACCATAGGGCTGAGTTTAGAATTGTTTCACGTCCAAACCAACACTGCTTTTGAATTACCACCCAATGGTGGAGTGTTTCATATCGGTAAGCCTAATGACCAAATTACGCCAGATATTGATGTTTCTCACTTACCAGATGCTGATGTGGTTTCTCGGATTCATGCACAAATTCAAATACATGTCAATAATTACTTTATTGAAGACTTGGAAAGCTCCAATGGAACATTTTTGAATAATATTAAGTTAGAACCTAAAAGGCCTTATCAAATTAATTTAGGAGATAAAATCGACCTGGGACAGGGAGAAAAGGTAACATTTATATTTCAAAATAAAATACAACAGCAACAAAATGTTTTTACTCCTTTAAACCCCACACAAATACAAACTAAAATCGATGCTCAAAGCCGACAAATTCCAGTGAATCGGACAACCAAAGCTGTAGGTTTTATTTTGATGGTTGTCGGGACAATTATTTTAATTGCAAATATTCGAGTTGGTATATTTTTTGGAATTCCTGGTTTTTTACTGTGTTTATCCGGTCTTTTTATCCTTTGTCAGCGCCGGATAGATCCTAACTTAGGATGGGTTTTAATAGCATTAGGAATTCTAGTGATAGCTTTTACTGGTAATGTATTTGTATCGGCTAACTTTTTAAGTATTGTAGGATCTTGTGCTTTATTATTCGCCGGATATCAACTATTAAATACTGGTAAAATCTTGAATTATGATTGGCGATCGCTCCAAAATTTAACTAAAAAATAACCCATTAATACAGTGTATTTTAGGTAAATCAAGTAGGGTAGCACAGCTGTGCTACCCTACGAATATCTTTACTTGACAAAGTTGCAATTTGTTGTAATTTTAGATTAATTATTCATTAATTAAAACTCTCTGATTTAGCTCTAATTAACCAGTCACCATCGTTAGCGCCAATTTCCCGACCAGAGGAATCTCCTAAGCGGTCTAGCGCCAATAAACAAGCATATTTCAAATCCCAAATTTGGGAATTTAGGCAAATTTTGAGTTCCGGAATTGCTTTTGGGTTACCCAATTCACCAAGAGCGATCGCACAAGCAGCACGAGATTTCTGAAATTGCGGTTCGCGGTTGTGCAAATTTTCTACTAACAAATCGTAACTAGGAGCATATTTGAGCCAACCCAATAGTTTCATCACATGATAATGAGCGCCATAATCGTTATATGCTTTATCTGCATAAGTCGCTAAAAGTGCCGCTGGTGCTTCTTGGTGATAGATATCTAGTAAAGTTTTTGTTGCTAAATAGCACCTGCCAAAATCAGTTTGATAGAGTTCCTCGATCGCAAAATTCAATACAGGCGTAACATCGTATTCATGTACTAAATCAATGTTATTGGGATGATCGTATAATACTTGTTCTAAGTAAGGTTTAACTTCTGCAAAAGTAACTTCGCCCAATGACACACCTGCATCTAAAAGCATCCGCAATCCTCGCAATCGGAACACCAAAGATACAGGACAACGGGCGATTTCAGGGATAGCTTTGTAGTAGCGCGAATCAATTAAATCTTGAATACAACCGCGTCGTGCATTCACATTCGGACTCTGCAACAATGCCATGACCTCAGTGATTTGGGAATAGTCACCCGTAAAACGACAAACTGTAGCGATCGCTGCACTACGCGTAGGTTCGTCCTCTACTTCAGTAAATTTACGCAGACGCTCCAAAGACGGCTGATAATTAGCATGAGCCAAAGTATGAATAATTACTCGATAAATTTGACCGGGTTTATCGAGTAATTGTGCTACTTCTTCCAGAATTTCAGGGTCTTTAGTTCCAATTTCCCCAATTGCCCATACAGTATTTTCCACAGTATAAATATCATCATCTTGAAGGCACTGGCGAATTACAGGTAAAGCTGATTCAGCTTGCAACCGTCCCAGACTTTCCACAGCCTTGCGCCGGACAATGCGGTGGTCCAACTCAGCCGGATTACTAGTTTCAATCGCCCGCACCAAAGCCGCGATCGATTGTTCCGTGGGAAAATTAATCAAATGCGAAACAGCAATGTATTTATCAGAAGCGTCTTCAAGTTCTTCCAAAGGTGTATCTATAATGGCGATCGCTTGTTCTTCTGTTAGCCCAAAAATGCTAAAAAATCGTTTATCCATTGATTTGTTAATTGCTGAGAAGAATTATCACGTTTACCATCGTACTAGGGACTGGGGACTGGGGATTGGGGATTGGGGAGATGAGGGAGATGAGGGGGATGAGGGAGATGAGGGGGATGAGGGAGTGTGGGGGGATGGGGAGATGGGGGAAAGAGAATTAATGCTTCCCCATGCTCCCACACTCCTAACTCCTAACTCCTAACTCCTAACTCCTAACTCCTAACTCCTAACTCCTAACTCCTAACTCCTAACTCCTAACTCCTAACTCCTAACTCCTAACTCCTAACTCCTAACTCCTAACTCCTAACTCCTAACT
>JAVRBV020000169.1:0-22797 GCA_034531095.2 Nostoc sp. CreGUA01
GGATGAGGGGGATGAGGGGGATGAGGGGGATGAGGGGGATGAGGGGGATGAGGGGGATGAGGGGGATGAGGGGGATGAGGGGGATGAGGGGGATGAGGGGGATGAGGGGGATGAGGGGGATGAGGGACTTCCGAGAAATTAATTACTCAATCTTGTGGGGTGGACATCTTGTCCGCCCTTGGCTTGGGGCGGGCGAGACGCCTTTGGTGGTAAACTAGCAATTAATTTTGGGTTGTGCTGTAGCTGAACTCAACCTCTAAGATCCGCGATCGCCTTTAGCGTAAGTAATCGCATTAACAGTCTCCATGAAAAATTTTGCTTTGCTATTTGCCATAGCTATCGCTGCTACATTTGGATTAGTTTTCGGGACAATGGAAGCCGCCTCTGCTTTAAGTTGGAACTGGAGTTATTCTGGTACTGGGATAACGGCCAGCGGTACTTTCACCACTAATGACACTCCTGATGATTTGGGTTTTTACCAGATTTTGGAAATTACTGGTACACGAAATGGTGAAACAATTACTGGTCTGCAACCTACCGGAACTCCAATACCAGGAAACGAACCTTCTAGTATTGACAATTTAATTAGTCTTAACGATCAACAGTTAACACGTGAAGGTTTTGGATATTCCACTTCTGTTGGAAATTACTCTAGTCCATTTTTCGCTAGTTTTTTGCCGACACCGAGTTATTTAGAGGTTTTTTCAGCGCCGCCATTGATACCGGGTTCTAAAAATTTGGGAGCAGAAGATAGTGAATTACCCATTAGTTTTTCTGCAACTATAAATCACCGTTCCTGAACTTCACCTCTATTGTTAGCTCGGCGTTGCTGAATGAGGGGATGATTGAGGCTGACGCGGGGACGCGGGGACACGGAGACGCGGTGATTATACATTGATCCAGATTCTCAAATCATCCCGCAATTATGCAACGCCGTTAGCTCATATCATGTCCGCGTAATTATAGCGCTTCTCAATTGGGTAAAATACGGCCGTTCGTAGGGGCTTTACAGTTGTACATTGGTGTCAACTTAACGTGAAACCGATGTCCCGCAAGGAACTGAAGTTCCTTGCTAATAGCGAAAGTCATCTAAAAGATGACTAAAATATCCGCAAAAATCTTTAGTCTACTTCAGTAGACTTGAGCTATAAGAGAGGGAATTCATTCCCTTCCGGGTGAAGAAGCCAACAGTTAAGCCATTTCTAACTTACAGCAGTTTTCACCTATTTGAACTACACCTATCGTCAGGGCACAGCAGTGCTGTGCCCCTACAGTGTGGTCTATTTACCTGAAAATAGCTGTAAGTTGACACTAATGCACAGCTGTAAAGCCCCTACAGCGTATTGCTTCAGCACTCAAATTTAAAATGACAAATGACTAACTCAGTAGTTTGCTATATCTTTGGTGGTAAACTGCCATTAGTTTTAGATTGGGCTGTAGCTTGACTCAACCTCTAAGAACCGCGATCGCCTTTGGTGTACTGTAAGTAATCGCAATAACAACGTCTATGAAAAATTTAGCTCTATTATCTGCTACAGCTATTGCTGCTACGTCGGGATTAGTTTTCGGCACAATGCAAGCCGCTTCTGCTTTAAATTGGACTTGGAATTATTCTGGTGTTGGCATAACGGCTGACGGTACTTTCATCACTAATGACACTCCTGATGATTTGGGTTTTTACCAAATTTTGGGAATTACTGGTACACGAAATGGTGAAACAATTACTGGCCTGCAACCTGCTGGAACTCCAATACCAGGAAACGAACCTTTTGAGGTTGACAATTTAATTAGTCTGAATGCTCAGCAATTAACGGGTGATGGTTTCGGATATTCTACTTCTGGAGGAAATTATTCTAGTCCCTTTTTCGCTAGTTTTTTGCCGATACCGGGTTATTTAGAGGTTTTTTCTGCGCCGCCATTTGTACCAGGCTTTGAAAATTTTGGCCCGGAAGATAGTGAGTTAAGCATTAGTTTTTCTGCAAGTATAGTCACCGTCCCTGAAACCACATCTATTGTTGGCTTAATCGCCTTCGGGACTCTGGGCGTTATTTCAGTATTTAAACGTCAGAAGTCATCAAAATTTACTGGTAAGACAGAAAAAGTAATTTCGTAAATCTTAAGTAGGGTGTTTTAGCCACTAATATTTATCTTTTTCGTGCCCAGAACCCCGACTTCTTGAAGAAGTCGGGGTTCTCACTATCCTAAAGTATTTTTATTTTTAAATAACCGCTGATACTCCTACAGGACTTACGCAAAAAAACGTAACTCCGTCATTACGAGCGATAGCGAAGTAATCTCCCCTAACGCTGGGATTGCTTCCCTACACTTCGTTCCGGTCGCAATGACATTATCGGCGTTGCGTAAGTCCTATCCTAAATGAGTCTTTGATACTCATTAATGAAGCTTTAATACTCGTTCACGAGTTTTTAATACTCATTAACGAGTATATTTTGCTGGTTAATGAGGATATTTTGCCGGTTAATGAGGATATTTTGCTGATTAACGAGGATATTTTGCCGATTAATGAGGATATTTTGCCGATTAGTGAGTCTTTGATACTCGTTCACGAGTAATTTTTGCTCGTGAACGAGACTTTTTTAGTTATGAAGGAGTAATTTTTGCTGGTGAACAAGTAATTTTTACTCGTGAACGCAAATCAAGACTCCACTCCCCACTCCCCATTCCCAAACTAATTCAAGCGAATGATTGCACCTCTGACTGTAATATTTCCGTTGGCGGTAATATCTATATTGCCAACAGCGTCTAATGAGAGATTGCCTTTTGATTTTACGGAAACAGATTTACTTGCATCGCTCATTTCGATTGAATGACCGCCTGTGGTTTCAATGGTAATAGATTTACTTCTATCGTCCATTTTGATTGTATGACCGCCTGCGGTTTTAATTTCGATATGGCGATCGCTATCATTGAGATACATTTTGTGACCGGCTTGAGTTTCTACCCGAATACCTGTTTTACTGCTGGCTTTATCTTCTTCGACAAACTGTAGAACATGTCCAACACGAGTCTTAATGGTGCGTAATCTGACACCCTTGCTGCCAACTGAGTCATCTACTTTTTCTGGTGGTGCGTCTTTACCATTCCATACGCCGCCAATGACGTAGGGACGGTGGATATCGCCATGTTCAAAACCGACTAATACTTCATCGTTTATTTCTGGTAAACAGTCGAAACCTCTGTTTGGCCCTGCTCCCACAGCTACAACTCTTGCCCAGTCGCTTTCATGTTCTTCTGTCATGGTGGGGAACTTGACTTTTACTCTACCCCATTTCTGTGGATCTTTATTATTAGTCACAATTCCGACTAATAAAGTCTCAGATGGCTGTAAATGTTTTTTCGTAGATAGAGTTGTGAATAAGTTAGCAGCACGCAAGCCCCGGACGCTAAAATCAGTTTCATAAACGCGCCCGTTGTAAAAGTGGCGCGTTTCTGTGACATAATATTGGCCACTGTAGCGATCGCCTAAATCTTGAAGACGAACCACGCGCCTCGGTCGAATTTCTGGATTTCCGAATGCTTTGGCATCTGCAAAAACAAATTCTCCTCCCAATTCATCACACAAAGCCTGAGCCATTACATCTGCTTGTTTTTGAGTAGCAACAGGCTTATCAACAACAATCATTTTGGGTGCTTGCAGATTGCGAAATTTAGTACTGGTACTACTTCCTAATTTATTGCCTGTCTCAGTTGTTTGCTTTTCTTTGTTGGCTTTTGAGCTAATCAATTTTTTTTGGCTATAGTCCCAGCCACGTACTTCCACAGAACTCACCTGTTCAGCACTGGTGACACGAGTACTAAATTTACTAATATCAACTAGCCATTCCAATGGTAAAGAAGCCTGACTTTCTGGTTTGCAAAAATTTATCTTGTCTTCTGTAACAAATAAATCGAAACCAATGCGAGCAGCTCTTTCTTGCAAAAACTCCATATTAGTTTGATTTTCTTGAAAGACATATTTATGAACTTCGCCACTTTGGTCTATTTTGCCAATCTTTATCCCTACTTCTTTAGCGATTTTTTGGACTATGTTGCTATCAGTTATATTTAAAAAAGAACGATTATAACGCCCTCTGTGAAGACGATGGGACATATCATAGCCCCGAACAATTATATTAGCTTCAGATTTTTCATTGAAGTGAACTTCCATGCCTGTAATTTCGCCTTCAATCAGGATATTTCTTTTATTAGTGCGAAAATGTTGATCTTGAGTGGTGCTTGATTTAAAGCCTAATGTTACTTTTTTCCCAATTTGAAAAACCTGTTCGTGTCGCCAAGGTTGATTTTGCGATCGCTCAGATGTGGGAATATAACTATTATGTATCACCAGCGTAAACATTGCTGGTAAATGCAGACTTTCTTCTACAGTCATTTGCAACAAATCTTTGAGCAATTCAGGAGAAGCCTGTTGTCCTTCTATCTGAACCAAAGGATCGCTTAAATAAAGGTTTTCGTTAGGCATAAGCTATAATTTGCGCTGACAGCGCACCAAAGATATGACTCACTAAAATTAAAAATCCAAAATTCTAATAGTCTGTGTCATTAATTTTGATGAGTTTGTAGTAAGCACTTCAGTGCTTAAAAATTCAGGACTAAAGTCCTGACTACGAACCTTTTTAACCATCATATTTAATAAGACAGACCACTAATTAAGTTCTTCCCAACCGTTGATTTGGCTGACGACTTCCACCTCTAGAAGCAGATTCCCGTCCTCCAGGAAGGTTATTTTTATCTACTTCTTGCAAAGCAATATCTACCATTGCTCTGACTGGTGTACCATCAGTGAGAAACATATTTAAGGTGTAAGTTAGGCTGGTAATTACACAATAAAAATACTCGGTTTTCCATGTTAATATATAAACAGGCGGACGTTTGTCATTGGCTCTATCAATAGTTTCTACACCTTTTTTAATTTTATCTATATACTTTGTCATCACCGATTCTTTAGTTTCATAAGTATCAAATAGCAATTGTTTGAGTGTGAATTTATAAGGATCTACACCAGAGAAATTAACTTTAGGTAGTAGAGTAGTTCCTCTATTACCTTGTTTACTTTCCCATTTAACAGTTCGAGAAAAACTAACATCTGTAGGATTAAACATTAATTCAATATCTGGTGCTTCATTGTTATAAGCTACAAGTTTGGCTTTCTCAAGTTGTGGTTGACGCTTTTGGGTAACAATAATTGCGGGAGTTGCCATTTGAATATTTCTCCTATATTTTTTGCATAAAATTTACCAAGATAAACGGCCTGAGTGACCGCCATGACGTTCTCGTTCAATTTCCAAACGTTGGCGTAATCTGCTATAAATTTCACAGGCTAAAGCTTCAAGATCGGCTGTATCATCTTTATTATCTTCTTCGTTTTTTCCGGAAGTATTTTGTGCTGTTTCGGTATTTTCAGATGCAGGTGTAGTAACTTCTCCACCTTCCGCAAAACCTCTAGGTGCAGCAGAGTGTTTAGCAAAACTTGGTGCAGATTCTGATGGTGTAAAAACATCAGAAAATGCAGAATTTTGACTATTAGATTCTCCACCACTAAAAAAGCTGGTGAATTCATCATTGTTGTCATTGAATAATTCTTGTACGCTTGACCATTGAGGAGGTGTTTGAGTGGTAGAGTTTGCTTTTCTAAAAATTAGTGGTGGTGATGAATATTGGGGTGAAGTAAAAGGTGTATCATTCGTTTTATTTTCAACAGTATTAAGTTGCAAAGAATTGACTACTGAAAGTTTTTGTTTTCCAACATTGAACCCCAAAGAAGTAGGAATTAAAGAATTAGATTCTTGAGGTTTGAGTTGTAATGAAGTGTCTGGAAAAGAATCGACTTTAGTCGAACTCTGTGGAGTTGTTTTTTCTGGTTCTTCGGCGTCGGGTGTCTGTAAACTGGGAAGAATAATATTGTCCGGCGTACCACCACTGTTGATGTGCTGTAGTAGAGGTAGATTTTTCTGTGCGTCCCTGGTATTAATGACAAACTCCCCTGGTGTCAGCATTGCAGGTATGGTATCCGAGGGTGCGATGTGCTGATTATTTTCAAGTTCAGAGTTTGTTACTTGACCACCAGTAGCATAACCTTTTGGTGGTGGTAAATTTTGAATGGTGGTGTTTTGTTGAAATTGATTTGGGGGAAAAGTTGCTTGTTCTGGGATATCAATAAAGGTTAAGATTTCAGGGTTTTCAGAATTAGCGATCGCACCTAATAATTCTGACTCTACTATTGGTTCGCTGTCAACTATTTTCCGGAAAATATTCGATGTTTCCTCAACATTTGATGATTCGACAATCTCAGGCGATATGTTGTTAATTTTTGGTGATTCGATAATTTCAGGTGAGATGTTGCTAAATTTTGGTGCTTCGACAATTTCATCCGGGAATAAAATACGCTGAGTTTCCATAGACTCGCTGATAGTATTTTCCAGATTATTATCGGGTTGCAGTGAAATTATATTTGCTGGGACATCTGAAACATTAACCGTTACAGTAGAGTGTGACTCTGAATTTACTGACTGTTCAGAGTTTTCAGGCTTGCTAAAAAAATTGGGTGTATCTTCAATATTAGCTGAATTAGGCGTTAATTGAACAGGCGCAGAGGCTAAAGATTCAGTTGTCGAACTAGAGTCAATTTCCTGTTGTACTACAATAGAAGTTTTTGTAACTGAAGATTCAAAATTATCTATAACAGCAGACGGTAGAGAAGCAAAGCTTTGCGTCTCTACAGTATTTTCATCATTTGCCAAATGATGAACCAAAATAGGTGCATCATCAATATTAGGTGAAGTAACTGCTGATGATAAAGGTAAATTTTCTAGATGATTATCAGTATTAATCGTATTTTTCTCTGAATCTGGCTCAATGGCTGTAATTGCTTTGAAATTATTATTTTTATTTAGTGATTCTTGTTCCAGTGATGGAGGATTTATGATTGGTGATATTTCTTTTTTTTGGATGATATTTCTTGGAGAATGTGGATTTTGATTATCAACCTGCGAAGTAAATTCATCTGTTGGAATATCTGGTTGTATTGGTGTTGGGCTAACTGCAATATCTGAAATATCCGTTTTTTGTGAAAAGTGAGTAGTTGGAATATCTTGTTGTTGTGGCGTTGGGCTAACTGCAATATCTGAAATATCCGTTTTTTGTGAAAATTGAGTAGTTGGAATATCTGTTTGTATTGGCGTTGGACTAACTGCAATATCTGAAATATCCGTTTTTTGTGAAAATTGAGTAGTTGGAATATTTGTTTGTATTGGCGTTGGGCTAACTGCAATATCTGAAATATCCGTTTTTTGTGAAAATTGAGTAGTTGGAATATTTGTTTGTATTGGTGTTGGGCTAACTGCAATATCTGAAATATCCGTTTTTTGTGAAAATTGAGTACTTGGAATATCTTGTTGTATTGGCGTTGGACTAACTGCAATATCTGAAATATCCGTTTTTTGTGAAAATTGAGTACTTGGAATATCTTGAGCGACTACTTGTTGTTTTTCAACATTATGAGGCAAAGAAAATTCTCTCAGGGAATTATCTGCTAATTCACCTGTGTGTTCATCTAATTGATGATTTTTTCGTAACGACGAAATCGTTTCTGAAGTAGACGGTTCTACACTCGATAAACTAGATGGTAAATCAGAAATTAATTGTGATTCTTCATTTGCTAAGTTTTTAAACAAGCTTGATTTTTCTTGAACATCAGACCGAGTAGATGGCATGATGTTAGGCGTGGTATTACTAACATCATCAATATCAATTGTGGTAGTTTTTAAAGTAGTATCTTCTTGTGAATTTGTAGAATAATTATTTTCATCCAAAAGTGACAATATGTTCAGAGAATCTGGAGTTTGAGATTTCAAGATATGATTTTCGTCGGTTGTTTGTCGAATATCCCCATTAACTTCAGCGAATAAAGGTTCATTTGATGCTATGAAGTTATCTTGATTATTTTTATCGTCAGCTTGTACAACATTTTTAGCCGCAGATGATTTGACTGATTTTTTCGGTGTAGATTTTGTTTTGGTTTTTGATTGCTGCTGAGATTTATTTGTTGATTTAGATTGAGATTTCTTTTGAGTTTGAATTGTATTTTTACTTGACTTTTTAATATTTATTTCCGGCGAAGCTTCATTAATTATATTATTGTCAACAACCTTTGGCAGTATATGTGAAATATCACTTTTTAATAATTCAGTGCTATGAACATTATTATTTTCTTGTGAATCTATTGATTCAAAAGGGTCAAAATCAATAAATGGAAATCCGCCATCAATATCTGGATTATCCCAATTATCCCAGTCTATTACTGGTTGAATCGATGGTTCTAGTTCACGAGATAATAAAAATTGAGAAGATGTAGCTAATGGTGATTTTGTTTGTATGGGACTGAGGAAATTACTGCGCGAATGCAGAAAATCAGACTCTTTTCGGAAAATTAGTCTGTCAGTGTTAGATAAAGATGATATTACACCGAGTGGACGAGTATTGTTTGTTAATAGAGGTTTGATGATTTGCATAGTTATAGTAGAAAAATAGGAAATTAACTAGAAACGAAATATCCTGTTTTTTCATTTCGGTCTACAGAATTACCTCCTCCCGTAGTTCTGGCAACTTTTAAGCCTTCATAAGCTAAAGTTAATTCTTCAATAGCAACGGCTTTACCATCGGCTTGGAGTGCAGGTGTTTTCCAAGTTACTGGAATAGCACCAATCAAAGTCCAACTCATCATTGTTTCACCAGATTGATTAAAAATCAGAATGTTAACATTCCGTCGGGATGTTCTTTTTTGTTCATCAAAAACTGCATTTATCCAGTTCCAAAAACCTGGATGGTCGGTAACTCCACGTTTAAGAGTTATGTCTGCAAATTCTGTATGACCTAAATAAATTCTTTGCTGGTCATTGACACCACCTTCTTGAAAAACATTTTTCTTAATTTGAACGCTCAAACCTGTACATTCAGTAAAAGATGCAGCAATAGAACTATCTATTTCTACGTAAAAACGATTGCTAGTAACATAATTTAATTCGTGAGTAACTTTGCCGTTATTTCCAGCCATTAAAACCACCTTTGAGAACTATAATTGCCTATTCTTTCGCGCTGCGATCGCAAATCCTCTTGCAAAAGTTTATACACTTGCTCTGTGAGATCGTTCAACAACAGTGAATCGTTGAGGTATTTACTCGCAGTCTGAGCCAGTTTACTCGCATCAGAAGTTGCTGAAACTCCCGCATATCCAGCAGTACCACCAACGTCTCCATTAAATGCGAACAAAGTTTCTTGCTGATTTGAGTCCATAAATAAAAACACTCTCCCTAAATCAAGGCTAAAGGTACGGCATCAGAATCAAAAGTAGCCAAAAGTCGAATTAGTCACGTCGCTTCTCTTCGAGACGCCAAGGGCGAACGCTCCGAATTCAAAATTCAAAATTCAAAATTAATAATCCCCATAAATAAATTTAGGGGCTTGTATCCTTTTCTTTGTCGGTCATTAGCGCTCTTACCAATGCCCCATGCTCCATGCCCCATGCCCAATATAAAGTTGGTAAGTTGTGTTACAAGTGCGATCGCTCTACACTAGATATCGGTATCAGCCAAATATTTATCTACTAACTGGTTGGGCATCGGAAAAATATGAAAGAACGCATCATTCAGCCCAAGAAAGCTACCACAGATTCCTTCTCAATACCTGCACTCAGACAACCAACACGTGGCTTTGGTTCACAGTCCTCTGATACTTCATCCCAACCAGCGTTAAACAAACCTTTAGTCCACGACATTAGTCGAATACCACTGCGTCGTCCCCAAGCCAAACTCACGGTTAATCAGCCAGAAGATATTTACGAACAACAAGCTGATACCGTAGCGCAGCAGGTCGTGGGAAAATTGGAACAACTGGGAAATCGTCCGTCTATCCAGCGCCAACAAGTGCCACAAGAGGAACAATTACAAATGAAACCTCTGGCAAATTCCATCACGCCTCTGGTGCAACGGGAAGAAATACCAGAGGAAGAGGAAGAAGAATTACAAATGAAATCTCTGGATAATAGCACTCTGCAACGAGAGTCAGCGCCAGAGGAAGAAGAAGAAGAAGAATTACAAATGTCGTCGATGGTGCAGCGTCAGGCGAAAGGCGCGATGGCTGCTACCCCAAACTTGGAAGCGTCCATTAACCAAGCACGGGGGAGTGGACAGGCGATGGACGACAAGATCCGAGAACCGATGGAACAGGCGTTTGGCGCAGATTTCAGTGGCGTGAAGGTTCACACGGATGCTCAATCAGATGAATTGAATCAATCAATTCAGGCACGGGCTTTCACCACAGGGCAGGATGTGTTCTTTCGCCAGGGGGAATATAATCCTGAAAGTCGGGGCGGTCAGGAGTTGTTAGCGCATGAGTTGACCCATGTTGTGCAGCAGAGTGGTGAGAATAGGAAATCAGAAGTCACAGGCAATAAACCTAGAGACAATAGCGCCATAGGACTAAAGATACAGAGAGCTTTTGATTATCCAAACCCACCGACAAACGTTGAGCATTTCACAAACCAATTTAAGGCGCACCTGGGCGGATTATCTTACGCTGAAAAACGAAAAATCTTTGTGGAAATAAGAGATAACCCAGAGAAATTTTCAAAAGAGCAGATCCCGGAGCAAATCAATATCTGGAGATTGCAAAACCAGACAAGCCCACCAGGCGTGGGAAGCAATGCGGTCACATCACCCGCAACAGCGCCGCTAAAAGAAGAATTAGTAACATCACCCGCAACAGCGCCGCTAAAAGAAGAATCAGTGACATCACCCGCAACAGCGCCGCTAAAAGAAGAATCAGTGACATCACCCGCAACAGCGCCGCCGACCGAGAAAGAATTAGTAACATCATCCTCATCCAAAGCGACCGTGCCCCCGCCGGCCGAGTCTGTTTCTGCTTTGAAGCAACAAAAAATCAGCAAAATTCGGTTAATACAGTGGCAAAGCAACCAACGACAGAAGATCTCCCAGATGAAGGACAAGGACGCCAAGGTGGAGGCGCAGAAAGCGCTTGATTCGCTGAAGACAGACGACCTCAGCGAGCTGGAACTCACCGAGAATTTCGATACACTGCTCAAAGAGCTTGAGCTAGCTGCTGCCGCCAAGGCGGAAAAAGAGAAGATAGCAGCCAAGCCCGTCCGTCCCGAAAACGGCACCACCGACCCAACAACGGAGCAATTCGGCAAGACTGCAAAGGAGGGTGGTGGATTACTGATGCGTGGAGTCGCTGACTTCGGCGAACTCAACACATTCATGACCAGCATCCCTGAACCCGATACCCCACAGGACAAACTCAAGGAGCGAAAATTTAACTTAGAGAAGTACTCCTATATTCGCAGCGACACGACAATGCGGACGTTCGGGGGACGGAGTATGGGATTCCTCGTTGACTGGGAGAAGGTCTCAGGTCATATTCTCACCCAGGAGGGAAAACTCGCTATCTCTGAGGAAGATGTGCAATCGGGAAGCACAGCCAAGCCGTCAACCGTTGCAGACAATCCGGCAATCACACAGAAGGACGTAGCCCAGGAGTTCGATGCGCTTGTTACTAAATCTAACGAAACCAAGAAGACGAACCCGGCCAAAATGGGGAACTGGAACGAGGTGCAGATATTAACTGCCAATCCCGATGCTTATGTAGGGCTTTTTTACGCCTGGCCTAACACGAAGCAGGACTACGACAAGACCTTCACTAGCGACAAGAAGAAGGAGTTGGCACAGAAGTGGTTTGAGAAGACAGGCCAGAGGCAGCTGCGAATCTACGTGTACATGCACCGTGGGAACCCAAAACCTGGGGAAGCAGAATCCGGGGCTGCCATCGAGTCCCTCGGCGAAGTAGGCGCTTCCGATCTCTACCTGATGGAGACGATAAATTTAGAAAGCTAGGAATAGCAAGAGTGCGATCGCCTCCTATTGTAGGGTGCATTAACGAAGTGCGATCGCTCATCTATGATGGTTCAATGAATGTGCGATCGCCGATCTTGTAGGGTGCGTTAATGAAATGTAACGCACCATCTATTTATTGACCAATCAGTTATTATTAACCGTGACCGTCGATCTTTTAAAACCATGCGGGTGATTAGCCGGAGGACTTTGCGAGAATTTTGGGAAAAGCACTCAACGGCTAGAGATAGCTTATTATTATGGTATGACAGAATCAGTAAATCCTCCGTTGAGAACTTTGCTCAATTGCGTCAACTGTTTCCCTCGGCTGATGTGGTTAAGAACTTCACTGTTTTTAATATCGGTGGCAATAATTATCGCTTAATTACTTACATTGACTATCAAGCACAAATGATTTTTATTCGTGCCGTTTTAACCCACGCAGACTACGATAAGGAAGACTGGAAAAATGACAACTGGTTTAACAACTCCTAGCCCTTATTACCTTAATTTAATCGCAGAATTTGCACCCCGTCCTATTACCAATGATGCTGAATTAGAAGCAACTCAACAAAGAATAAACTCAATAATAGATAATAAAAATCTTAATCAAGATGACCGAGATTATTTAACAGTATTAGGGATGTTAATCTATGACTATGAAGAAAAAAATGAAAGTTTTCCTCAATTAAATGATAGAGAATTATTACAAACATTAATGCAAGAATACGATCTAAAAATCAAGGATTTTTTAGGAATATTCGATCAAGAACAAACAATCTTAGATATATTGAATGGAAAACGTAACCTTAATTCTCAAGAAACTTTTAAACTGCGATCGCTCATCTTATAGTGCGATCGCCTCCTATTGTAGGGTGAAATGTTATTAAAGAGAAAAAAACTGGATTTGCCATTGATTGTAGACTTTTGATTAATTGTGTGGGGAGTGCGATCGCACTACTCTACTCTGTGTCAGCAAAATGGGCATCAGGAGAAGCAAATGAGAGAACGCGTAGCCAAGCCCAAAAAAGCTAGCACCAGTTCCTTCTCAATACCTAAACTCAGACAACCGACGCGCGGTTTTGGTTTGAACTCCTCTGGTGTCTTGCCTCAAATAACTGCTGAATTACCATCCCTCAACAAACCTTTAGGGCACGACATTAGTCGAATATCGCTACACCGACAAACAATAAGTAAAGCTAACCAGCCGGAAGATGTTGAGGAACAAGAAGCCCAGACACTAGCACCACAGGTGATGCAGGAAATAAACGAGCCTGAAAATCACCAAACAGTGCAACGGGAAGAATTACCAGAAGAAGAAGAGGAACGCACAGCGGCAGAATTTCAATCCCAGGAGTTAGAAGAAGAGGAAGAATTACAAATGAAGCCTCTTGATTCTTCCCCCCAAGCACTTACCCAGGAGCAACCCGTAAACGAACCCCTTACCCACGACATTAGTCGAATGTCACTGCGGGTGCAAACAAAACTCACAATTAATCAGCCAGGAGACATTTACGAACAGCAAGCTGATGCAGTAGCACGCCAGGTGATGCAGAGGATAACTGAGCCTCGAAATCAGCAGTTTATCCAACATGAGGAATTGCCAGAGACAGAATTACAAAGGAAATTTCTAGTTGGTTCCGCTATTCCTGCGGTGCAGCGCCAGGGTGGTGGAGTGGCAAATACATCCAACCTAGAAACTTCCATCCAACAGGCACGCGAAAATGGGCAGCCACTTTCAAACCATATCCGGCAACCAATGGAGGAGGCCTTTGGGGCTGACTTCAGCGGTGTCAAAATCCACACAGATACTCGCTCTCACGAACTCAACCAAACCATTCAAGCTCGTGCCTTCACCACAGGACAGGATATCTTTTTTCGTCAAGGAGAATACAATTCTCAGAGTTATCAAGGCAAGGAATTACTGGCTCATGAATTAACTCACGTTGTTCAACAAAACGGTAGCGCAATTGAACGACAAACACAAACGCCAGATATAGATCTTCAGCGGCTTTATTCCTCAGAATCTGAGCAGGAAGAGGAGCTTTTGCAAGCTAAAGAACTTCCCGGCCACACCATCCAACTTGCTCCTGATGTAAATACTCAAGTTTCTCCACAAACCCCAGAGCAAGATGCTGCTGAAGTTGAGAATGATGTACGTCAGGAACTTGAAAACAATCGCCCAATACCAGCAAGTCTCGGCGCTGAACCTCCCCTCGCGGCGGGAACAACAGAACCACCACCAGAGGATAACCCCGAAACAAAGCCTGACAGCAATTCCGTTGAAATGGCTGCACCCACAGACGAAACTGACGATGGGCAAAATCCAGAAGGCATGGCTGAAACTGTCAGCCCAGAAAACAACGCAGATAAAGGTGAAGAAAATTTACCTCAATCACAAGCTGTCAGTGGGGAACCCAATGCAGATAAAGGTGATGATGTCAAGGGTAAAGGCGAGGAAAAGTCACAATCAGTGAAAGCAGGTATAGCTGAAGCTGTCAGTGGCAAAAACAAAGATGAAGAGGAAGAAGAGGCATCTGAATCAGCAGTAGAAGCAGGGGAGACTGGTGAGGTTAATCCAGCAAATATGGACAAAGTTGCCACCCCGGAAATGCAAGCAGCTCAAAGCGAACAGGTTGCACCGCAAGCCAATGCTGCTCAAGGTGAAGGCTTAGAACAATTACCCCAATCACAGGCTAATCCCCAAAGCGTCGCCCCGGAAACTGTAGCAGAGAAAGAACAAGCGACAACCGCCGTTTTGGCAGCACAAGCCCAGCAAAATGCCATAAATGCCCAAACTTCCCAATTGGCGGCAACAGAAGTTAACTTTGCAGATCCCGAATCGGAAGAGACAACTGAAGGCGGGGATGATGCCGTCTTCCAAGAACAGCAAAAAGTTGAGGCGACGAATGTTACAAATAGCTTTTTGGCTGAAGCAGCTTTGCGAGTGCAGACAATTACTCAGCTGGGACAAGGAATTGAGGCGCGTATTCAAGGTTCGACTGAAAATGCCAAAGCTTCTGTAATGGCGGCAGTTGAGCAACAAAAGGCAAGCGTTACCGCCCAAATTGCCCAGCAGCGCGAACAAGTGCAAAGTGAAGCACAAGCAATAATAGCCCAGATTCAAACACAATATCAGACAGCAGCAGCGGCAACTTCCCAAACAACTGCCACAGAACGTCAAAAAGTTGCAACAGAATATACAACGTCTGTTCAGAAAGTAGATGAAAGTGAAAGCAATCAACTGGCCAAGATTGAAGAATTTTATACCCAGGCAAAAGAAAAATATCGTGCTGCTGGTGTCAAAATAGGAGACGAAGCGATCGCCTTTGGAGAACAAAAGGCCGCTGAATGGGAAGCTCAACTTACTGGTAAAGATGATAACTTCTGGGATGGGCCACTGACAGATAACCGACTCAAGGCGAGGGCGAAAGCAGCTAGAGAAGTCGCCCAACAATACAAAGACGGTTTAGTTGAAGAAGGCAATAAACAGGCTGATGCAGTCGAACAAGGCAAACCGAAGGATATTGAAGCAATCCATAATGTTGCTAATCAGTCTCGCCAACAACTGCAAACTCTCCAACAACAAACTTTAGACAATTTAAACTCTGTTGAACAGCAAGTTTTGACTCAACTAACCGAAGCACAAACCCAGTTGACTCAAACAGCTAACCAAACTCTGCAATCTACATTACAAACTTTAGACCAACAGCAAACTGCTCAATTGCAATTGTTGTCAATTTATGGTGATGGGCAAGTGTCGGCAATTGAACGGGATGCCCAAAAGGCGATCGCTTCCATCCAGGATGGCATCAACCAAGCTGCTACTAGTCTCCAAACTGCCATCCAAGAAACCCAAACCCAACTCCAGGGAACGCCAGTGCCGAATCCTGAAGAATTGAGTGTTGCTTTAGCAGAAATCTTAGCGCAGTTTGATAGTTCTGTGGCTCAAGTCCAGCAGCAAACCGAACAGGGAATTACGGCATCACAAGAAGGTATTGCCCAAGGAGGACAGCAAGCGGTGACTGGGGTAAATGGTATTGCCCAAAGTGGGTTGGAAGAGTCTGCTGCTGTTTCTCAAGAAGCCAAAACAAGCCTAACTAATCTCTATCAAGGCGCTACAGACACGTTCAATCAAATTCAGCAAGCCTTCACAACCACAGTCACAAATACCACCCAAGCAGCAGTAACAGGTTTTGGTGAAGTCACTCAAGGAATGCAAAGTGCTTTTGACCAGAGTAACCAAAACATGGACACTAACTTCCAAAAGAGTGTCAATGACTTGGAAGAAGGGTTGCGTGAGTCAATACAAGGAGACAGACAGCCAAATCTCGACTCTGATATCCAAAAATACGCTCAAGAAGCAGCAGACCAAGAACAACCGCGCTGGAAAAAAGTCCTAAAGATCTTCCTAATCATTGCTGTCATTGTTGTCGCCATTATCGTTGCACCAGCAGTGATTGGGGCAGTGGGCGCGGTAGCTGGGGCATTGGGAGCAGGTGCAGCTTTAGCAGGGGGCATCGGTGCAATTGTTGGTGGGGCGATCGTTGGGGCTGTGGCTGGTGCCGTGATTCAGATGGGCAACAACGCGATCGACGGCAAGAACCTGCTGGATGGCGTGGGTAAAGCAGCCTTGGCTGGGGCGATCGGTGGTGCCTTGGGTGGTGCTGGTGGTGTATTCGGCAACATGTTAGCTCAAGCAGGTAGACTGGGGACAGGGCTGACTCAATCGTTCTTGAGGTTTGGTATTGATGTTGCCTTCGATATTGCTGGTGGTATATTTGGTAACTTAGCAACAGGAGATCCCATCACTTTAGAAGCAGTTCTCATTGGTGCGGCGATCGGTGCGGCTGTGCAAATTTCTACAGCAAACCTCGGTAGACTTGGTAGATTTGGTCGTGGCGTTCAAAATATGCAAACCAGAACTTTCCAAGCCGGAGAACGATTTGGTACTTCGCTAGGAAATGGAATTAGAACAGGCTTTGGCGGCAGAGTTGATACACCGGCGATCGGCAGTCCTGATGTAGATGTGCCAAATGTTCAGCGTCCGGAAACTGAAGTACCAAGAGGGACTCGCCCCGAAGAAATAGGCGAATCTAGTAGTACTAGGAGCGATCGCCCAGAAGAAATAGGCGAGTCTAGTAGTACTAGGAGCGATCGCCCAGAAGAAATAGGCGAGTCTAGTAGTACTAGGAGCGATCGCCCAGAAGAAATAGGCGAATCTAGCGGTACTAGGAGCGATCGCCCAGAAGAAATAGGCGAATCTAGTAGTACTAAATCAGAGGAATCATCTCAGACTAAACCAGCAGGAAAGCCCGAGGAAATACTAAATTCTGTTAACAACAGAATAGATAGCCAGTCTGATAAATTTGAACTTACCTACACTCAAGACCAATTAGACTCCATCATCAAGAAAGGCAAAGAACTGGGACTGAATGATAAAGTGATTGAAGATTTAATTTACACAGGGTCGAGAAAGGCTAAGGCAATCTCCGCTGATGAACTCATTGGTCAAATGCAACACTGGGTTAATGTCATCAGCAAGCGCGGATACCCAGAGAAGTTTGCTGATAAAAATGAGTTTGACCAATTCAGCCAAGACCTACTCCAAGGTGTAAGAAATGCAGGTATTCCTGCCGATGATATCAGAATTCAAGGCTCATCACTGCGGAAAACTAGCGCTCAAGATGTTGATATTGCTACATTTGTCGATGAACCTACTTTTGATAAATTACTGGTTCAGCGATACCATGAAAGAATAACAATAAAAGAAACCAATACAAAAGTTTCTCTGAATGACAAATCCCACGACGAGCTAGTTCAATTAGCTAATGATATTGCAGCCAATCCGGCAAAATATAATTCACAAGGTAACACTTTCCAGAACGCCTTGCTAAATGGCATCATCAGTTCCAAATCTGATATTGTTAAACCATTGAAAACCGCCAGTAAGGAAATTCAGAATAAATATCCTCATTTGAATGTTGAATCTATCTCTGTTTTAATCAGAGGCGGAAAATTTGATGTCAAGCCTGACTTACCTATTACAGGAAATTGAGATCGTGAATAAAATAGCTTTCTATGGAACAATATATTCTGGGGATTACAAAGTTGTAGCCGCCATATTGAAAAATTGGCTAAAAACAGAAGATTTGGATATTAAAATCAGGCTCAGTGGTGAAGAAATAGTCTACGAAACCGAAGAATTTTACTTATATTCTTACAATTCGGTGACTGTTGAAGGAGTACCACCAAGTTTTCTCTTGGAAGGTAATATGTCCGGGAAGCTTGAAGAAGTCAAAGCGTTGTTACAGCAACTTTGGCAATTGTGCCAAGAACAAAATATTACTAGTAGCTTTGAATACGTTGAAGTTACAGAAGATGGAGATGAAGTTTCAGAGCAGTTTTACATCGAATAAAATTATGAATAATCAAGATAAATGTTCTCTTTGGATTGATGTCAAACGTCAGCGTTATTTTCTGATTCCCGACAATCAAAAACTATTTAGAGGTCGCTTTATCATATCTACCCTGACTGGCACCGAAAAGAAAGTCACCCAAACTGCGATCGCTAATTTTGAAATTCCAGAGTCAGCAGCAAAAGCATACCTGGAAAATGAAATTCATCAGGCGATGGCGCAAGCAAAAATCGCTGTCTCTAATCTGATGTTATCCTCAACAGAAACCTCAGAAAAATCTTCTCCAGCATCTAGTGAAACTACATCAGTTTCAAACATTCTTTCCTCACTTTTGGGTGCGAAAATTGAAGATTTACAAAATAATCCTGAAGCTGCCCAAATTGCTTTTGTTAATATATATACCCAATTCAAAGAATTTTTAGGTGAATCTATCTCGGACAATTCTACTCAAGTTGAAAGTACGCGATCGCATCTACATCACTTAAGAGAAATACTACACGCCGAAGGAATCAACATCAGCGAAGAAATTGAAGAACTACCTAATAAGTTACAAGAGGTGTTTTCTTCGGCAAATATTGAAGAATTTCTGCAAGAAATTCTTATTAGGCTACGGGATTTGACAGAGGAAATCGAGCAGTCACCTGGTGGGTTTGAGCAGATAATTGATGAGACGATAAAATCTTTGAGTAAAGATTCATTCAGTGATGAAGATAAGGAACTCGAAGAGAAGAAAAAGCAAGATTATAAACAATCGGCTGAAAATGCGATCGCTCAATCTTTAAAGTTTAGTGGTTTTACGCCATTTGCCGGTGGTGATTTTACATCAGTCAATATTTGAACGAACCGCAAACGACGCAAAGAGATTAACAAGAGATATTTTGGCAAATGATTTAGTTGTTTTTTAAAGTTTCATATCAAGTTCGGATAATCACTTATGATTAAAAATTCTCCGCGTCATTCTTATCGTAACTATTTAGGCGAACCTGATATCAGCTATCAGCTTACCTTTACCTTCTTGCCATTTGGCTTTAAACAGCTAAACCAGTACCCGTAAGCAAGGGCAATATCGTTGTACGACTAGTTTTCAAGACTCTACTATAAACGAAACCTGATAAACGCAACGACGCGCACCTGCCAGAATGTGTTCGGTTCGTTCGATGACAACATTCTCACCCAAGACGATTTGGAAAACTTCTAGCTCCTTACTACAAAGTCCTGTACACACTGTAGCCGCAGCACAAATAGGACAGTGGTTTTCAATTAATAAAAAAGAATCATTTGCAAGAGGTACAACCTCAGCCATATACCCTTCTTCAGTACGCATTACAGCTAAGGCTTCCAGCCGCTGTTGAAGGGAGCCATCTTTAGGTACGTACTCTTGGTAAGCGGCAATTCCCTGGCGGCTTCTTATGTCCAGTAGCCGTTCAAGTCCCTCTTCACCAAACGCCTCTTTCATCGAGTTAATTAGGCTCAAAGTCAACTCCGCATAGCCATCAGGAAACAAGCGGTCAGCAGCAGAGGTTAGCTGCCACAGTTTTGCAGGACGACCCATTGCACGCGGTTCTTCTTGGTAAGTAACTAGATGCTCTTTCTGTAATGCATACAAATGCTGACGTACTGCCATAGCCGAGACCGCTAAATGGGAGGCAAGAGCGTTGGCATCCATCGGTCCTTCTTGCTTGAGCAGTTTGATAATAGCGCGTTGACTGCGAACAGTTTGACTTGGTGGCTTAGTGGTCATAATTACAATCTAAAGAAATATCTTTACAAAGTCAACTCTATTCGCTAAACTCTACTTTATAAAGATAAAACTTTAGAAAGTGAGGTGAGTGAAGTCAGAACTCTTAGTAATCTTTTTGCCCTGATTTGTGAGTAACAGGGCAACAGATTTAAATTGAATGGCTGTTTTGTTACTCAATAGAGACGATTTAAGAGCATAGCTTTACTTGTAACGATTTCTAGCTCTAATACAAATACTAAATGTTCATTAATCGCTGATTTAAAACAGGGTTTTGTATTAGTTGCAGATACATTATTCGCAACTAAGAGGTTGTGCTAATGCACCATCTAATTTTTGCTGCATTAATTTTGCCTCTTACTGTTGGCATTGTATTTAGTGAGAGCGCTCAGATAGCCGTATTTATTACACAGTTTAATACAATCCAGTAATTCAAACAGCTAACTAGCACCTGCCAATCTCGTTTTTTCAGCGCATCAGCGTTACTTCATCCCAGGAGATCAGATTTTGTGTCTTCAGCAACTTACAAATTAAACTACTGCTCCACAACTGGTAGGATGTTGCTTCAAGCTGCTTCAATAACTGGTAGTACGAGCCTTTTGTGTTTTCTTATCCAAAGCACTGTAGCTGAAACATCAATTGCGGCTAGTGGTGCTAAAAAGTTAGGTGTCGTTAAAACTATTGAAAGATCGCATCCTCCTAACCTAATAGCTCAAGCAACAGAGAATCGATTTACTTCCGTATCGCAATTATCCGATGTTCAACCTTCACATTGGGCATATCAAGCTTTGCAATCATTGGTTGAACACTACGGCGTAGTAGCAGGCTACTTGGATAGTAATTATAAAGGCGATGTCTTACGACAAGCCGCTAGCCTGCGGCAACGCCAAAGGCGAACGCGTCAACGCGCGATGACTCGTTATGAGTTTGCGGCGGGTCTAAATGCGGCGCTTGAGCAAATTAATGAGTTAATTGCTGCGGGAGTTGCAGATAAAGTTTCGCGTGAAGACTTGGCTGTATTACAACGATTGCAGGCTGAGTTTGCCGAGGAACTAGCTGTTTTACAAGGTCGGATCGATACGCTAGAAGCCCGCAACACCCAACTAGAAACCAATCAATTTTCGACTACTACCAAGGTTACAGGACAAGCGCTGTTTGCGGTGAATGCAGGTAGCCTTAGTGGCGATCGCATTATCAGCCCTACAGGTGCGAAAATTGCTAACGATAACCCCAATGCAACAGTACTTTACCGTGCCTCCCTTGACTTTAACACCAGTTTCTTCGGCAATGACTTACTAAAAATTCGCATAGATACAGGCAGCAACGGAATTAACGATAATGCTGCTGGAGTGCTAGAACCTAGTTTTGGTAGCGTCCTAGACTACTCAGCTAAACCGCCTACTAATGGTGAATTTGCTCTTAGTCGGCTGTACTACAGTTTTCAACCTGTTCGCAATCTCTCCATAGCTGTAGGACCTGATATAAAAACCACAGACTTTGTGGATCTCAACAGCTACGCTAATTTGAGCTTTCGAGACTTTAGCACTTCAGCTTTAGTCAATAACTTTATTCTTTTACCCGTCAACGGCCCTAGTGCGGGTGCAGTAATTAACTGGAATCCTGGCGGGGGAGCGTTCAAGGTGCGGGCTTTGTATGCAGCCTCCGATCCCGCTAATCCAGGACTTCGCTCTAATGGTGTGGGTTTATCATTCTTCACTGGTACGCTTTACCCTAAAGTCGGTGGTGCGGGTGGCTTATTCGGCGACACCTACCAAAATACCGTTGAACTAGAATACTCTCCATCTCAAGCCTTTGCTCTGCGCCTGCAATATAGTGGTGGACAAATATTTGATAACCGTTTTGACGTAGTTGGCGCAAATGCTGAATTAGCAATCTCACAACAAATTGCAGTTTTTGGCAGGTACGGCTACGGCAGTTATGCTGACACAGCTTTTGGCGATCTTAACCCCAGCTATTGGATGGCAGGAGTGGGCTTGCGCGATTTATTTGTAGAGGGCGCTTTTGCAGGACTTGCCGCAGGACAACCATTTATTGCTAGTGAAATCGGCAATGCAACCCAGACTAATTTTGAAGCTTTTTACAACTTTCCAATTAACGAGAATATCAGGGTTACTCCAGTAGTGCAAGTAGTGACTAATCCTAGCAATCAAGGCAGTAACGGCACGATTGTCACGGGTACATTGCGAACGGTCTTTTCTTTTTAATATCTCATCTTCAAGAGGAATCAACTCATGACTCATATTCTCCACATCGACTCTAGCCCTCGCGCCGAGCGTTCTATTTCTCGCCAACTTACAAAAGAATTTATTCACGTCTGGAAGCAAATTCATCCTCATGACACTATTACTTACCGTGATTTGAGGCATTCTCCAGTGCCATTTATTGATGAATCATGGATTGCCGCATCATTTAGCCCTCCTGAACAAGTTACCCCAGAACTAACAGCAGCACTGAGTATTTCTGATGAATTAATCGACGAACTGCTAGCGGCGGATCTCTACGTCTTTGGCATTCCTATGTATAACTACAGCATTCCCGCTACCTTTAAGGCATATATCGGTTCTTGGCAACTTTTGGTGATCTTGGTTGGGGCAAGGCAGAAGGCAGAGGGCAGAGGGCAGAAGGAAGAAGAAGAAAATTATAAATTCAAACTTTGAGTTTGTTTAAACTTGCAACTAATATACTTTGCATTTCCTCA
>JAVRBV020000170.1:0-20873 GCA_034531095.2 Nostoc sp. CreGUA01
AGAGCTTGTTTGAAAAGTTTTGGGCGAATATAATTCGCTACTACACAAACTCTCGTCCGCCTGCGCGGACTAACCAAAAATTAGGCCTTTCAAACCCACGCAGGTGGGTTTCGTCTGTGTAGCCAAGCCACTGCGTTGGGCGGCTCTGCCGACTTGAAGCAAGTGGCGCGCGATTTCTAATCGCCGGGGCTAGTATTAATTTAGACTTTTCAAACAACCATGATAAGTATTTTTGCTATTAAAGCTCTATACATATATAAAAGTTTAGCTGTATATGCTGACTGCGCCGCACCCAGGCGAGTCAGAGTTAATTCTTCACCCCTTTTAGGTAGTGGTTCCCAATACCCGTAATGAAGATAGGAAGAACCTGTAAGCCCCATATAGTAATCTATCGCTGCATTTTGGTAGCGAGTCGCTTTGGGAATATTGATTAATTTTGGTTTTTGCATTTATAAATTGGTAGAAACAATTGCACACTTATGCCCAATATTCCAAGCGATGTTAGTTTGTTAATTTTGTCGTTTTATTAACTAACGTATTGCTATTTGCAAGTTTCTAGATACTACTAATTATAGTGAAAACTTAAAGCCTCAAATGAAACCTGAGATTATTAATTCCGAATTACGTAAAGCCTGCGGCATAGCTGCGCCTAGAGCGCAGCGGACGTAGCCCATAAAAATTATGAATTACGTTTCACAATAACTAAATCACCCTCTATTTTTGTCTCGTAATTTGATAGTGGTTTTGTAGCTGGCCCCATCTGAACATTACCATTAGGATCAAATTCCGAAGCATGACAAGGGCATAAAAATATTTTTTCTTCTGCAAGCCACTCCACTGTACAACCCATGTGGGTGCAGATAGGGTTCACAGCCACTAGATTTTCACTTTTAGAAGTACCAATTACCAATACTGAACCAACAGGTGATTTTTCATTTAATAGTTGGCCAGCTTTATCCAATTCGGCAATTGTTCCCACTGTTTGCCAATCTCCAGATGTTGATGATATTGCTGTAGTTTCTGGAGGAGAAGCCACAACTTTTCCAGGTAGGCTACTTGCCAAATAACCTAAACCAAAGCAAGTAATAAAATCACGACGTTTCATATTATTTAAATTTTGGATAAACAATATTAAACAATTTACATCACTCTACAATCAAAGTAAAATTTTTTATTTTTCACTTTGTATCTTTTACATTGATTTATTTCCCAAACAGGATATTTTCCTGTTTTATATACTTCATGACTTACGCAAAAATAGCTAACTTCGCTTAATTTATCGTAGACGCTTTGCGGCTTGCCGTAGGCTACCGCCCTCCGGGTTCACCAGTCGCCTACGGCGGGAAACCCGCCTACAGCGCTGGTTCACCAAGACGAGCCAGTGCGTTGGGGAGGCAGTGCGTTGGACGGGTTTCCCGGCTTGTTCGCGCAGCGTCTCCCCTTGGGAGAAGCAACTGCCGTCGGCTCTGCCGACTTGTTCGCGTAGCGGCGACCACAGGAGAAGCAACTGGCGTGCCTTCGCGGAGCGTCTCGTTAGAGAAGAACGTCAAGAGTTCGTAGAGTTTGCTTAAGTCCTATACTTAATAGCTACTTGGTAGTTGTATGTTGCGATCGCGGGTAAAATTGATGAAATCATAGATGAGCAGATTGATGTGATATAAATCCGCTATCTTCAAACGAACGCAAGTAAAACCCAATCAAATCAGAGGGGAGAAATTGCAGGGTGAAAGAAACTGTATCAAGACTTGTATTTGTAGGGTGAGTAACTTTAGTATCCACATCACAAATAACAATTCCCCGCCCAAATGACTGAAATCCCTTCCATCCTGTGTAACCGATTACCAGCAGATTATTATGAATAAAGTTGTTTTGCCAGTAGCCGAAATTTCCTTGCCAAAGACTATTAGATGGTCGCATTGACTTCTTCCCCCAACACCAATGATTCAATGCGAACTTGATCGAGTTCTTGTCCAATCAATACTAATCTCGTTTGACGGGGTTCGTGGGGTTTCCAAGGACGATCGTAAAAGTAGTCAAATCGATTACCAACTCCCTGTAATACCAGACGCATGGCTTTGTTCGGAACTGCTACAAATCCCTTAATTCGATAAATTTCTTGCTGTTGTACTAATGTTTGCAAGCGTTTAACTAAGACGGTCGGCTCAAATGCCTGGTCTAACAGTAGTTGTACTGCATTAATCCCTTCATCATGTTCGTGGTCTTCTTCAGTATCGTGGTGACTGGGGCGACTATCTAAGTTGTCTTCTACCGCAGCATTGAAACCGAGTAACAAATCGCCACTGATTTTACCATCCTGACAAGGAATGACTTTTACACCAGGGGATAAGTTCTGTTGCAGCCATTCTTGCACCCTAACTTGCGTTGGGAAATCAACGCGATCGCTCTTAGTCAGCAATACTAGATCAGCACAAGCCAGCTGATCTTCAAACAGTTCCTCAATGGGTGTTTCGTGTTCTAGGCTAGAGTCGGCTTGTCTCTGTGCTAAGAGGGCTGCTAAATCACCTACATATTGATTAGTTGCTAAAGCTTCACAGTCCACTACAGTAATTACGCTGTCAACTGTAGCGCCTGTGCGAATCTCCGGCCAGCGAAATGCTTGCACCAATGGTTTTGGTAATGCTAATCCAGAGGTTTCAATTAACATACAGTCTAGGCTCGCGCGTCGCTTCAGTAATTCTTGCATCGCTGGCAGGAATTCTTCTTGCACCGTACAGCACAGACAACCGTTGGTGAGTTCAACAATATTACTGTTGGAATCTTCTTCATCGTCACATACTCGACAGTCACGTAAAAGTTCGCCATCAATTCCGATTTCTCCAAATTCATTCACCAAAACAGCAATGCGTCGTCCTTCATTGTTTTGGAGTAAATGCCGAATTAACGTTGTTTTGCCTGCGCCTAGAAATCCTGTAATTACTGTGACGGGAATTTTTTGCATATAGAGTATGTTGTTTGTTGATCGTTAATTTTGCGATAGTTCTAACCGCAGATATCACACAGTCAGCAGGTGTTAAAATCCAAATATTGATAACTAACTGCGAAACTTAAATTCATTCTTAGTACAAGATTTCACAACTTCGTAGCGAATCCTCTGCGTACCTCTGCGCTAACCTTTGCGTCCCTCTGCGTTTAAACCTCAATCCTCAATTCCCGCAAAGGTGTCAGGTTAGCTACCTAACCAAGTTTGAGGGATTTTGGTTGGCAAAGTTTCTGTCCATCAATTCTGTACTCCCGTTCCCCCGCACAGCGCGGAACATTCCAAATCGGCACAGCCCTGCACCAAACGCCAAACGCATCAGTAAAAGCGTCGGTACTTCCCGCACAGACTTGACAAAACCAGACAGCCCAAAACGCACCAATCCCTCTGGTCTAGCTATCCCTTGCCAAATCGAATCGAACCAAGAAGGAAGGGTTTCTTGCGTCCAGTCTGCCGTAATTACCTCTCCCTCAACTAATTCTGTCCCCACCAGAAGCTCGGAAAAGCCTTCAATACTGGAAAAAGCTGGATGAGACCACTGATCGAGGAGTTGCTGCATTACTGGTTTTTCCCAGAAATTTAGCGGCTTTTGGCGGTCATCCCTCTGATTCCAGTCAGCTACAACCAACACTCCACCAGGCTTTAGCACCCGCATTAATTCTCTAGCAAAAACGGTTTTATCTGGCATATGGGGGCCTGCTTCGATTGACCAGACTACATCAAAAGAGGCATCTGGAAACGACAATGCCATCGCATCATCCACCGCAAACTGGGCATTTAGCCCTTGGGGTGTTAACTCCTGGGCGCGGTTAACCTGCTGTGGACTGATGGTAATCCCTGTGACAGCAAACCCATAATCTCGCGCTAAAATCCGGCTGCTACCCCCAATCCCACAGCCAACATCTAAGACGGTAGTACCAGGAGGTAATTTTTCTAAACCACCCCATTTAACCATTTCATGTACAAAGTCAGATTTAGCAGCTAAAAAATCCTTTCGTCGCGGTGGCGAACCGTAATGACCGAGGTGAATGTGTTCCCCCCAATAAAACTCTAAGATGCCGTCAAGTGTCCATTTATCGTAGGAATTGGCGACTGTAGATGAAGATTGATACTTGCGGGCAGTTAGGAAATAAGCCGCAATTCCAATTACTAAAAGCAGAAGAAAACCAATTACAGAATATAATAAAGTTGACATTTTTTTGAAGGCTCCTGACACCTATTTGAGTCGATCTAACGGTTTACTTATTGCTGCTTGTCCCGAATCAGACGAGCGATATCGTAACTGTCCGACAGAGGCGATTACAATATAAATCATCCGATACATCGACATTGCAATGTTTTGAACATCTTGAATAATTTTCCCTTGAAGTAGACTGGGCTTGTATTTGCCTTGAGGGAGAGCCGTTTGTTTGACAAAGGGATGAATAGCAGTAGGAATCTTCCCAGTTCGCTGAAGATAGAATTTCGGCATGATAATTAACTGAAGTATTAGTCTAGTAAATTAGCAATTTGTATGGGTAATGTAGAACAGGACTATGTAAGTCATACACGCCATTTACTACCTATTTTTTAACAACTTTCACCTGTTAGGTAATACAGAGTTTTTTTGTTGCTGTGACTATTTGCAAGCGATACTCTCATCTGGAGTAGTAATTGCGATCTGCTTGCAGCAGCGCTTCGCTATCGCTGCATCTCAAGACACAATATGTACCGGAAATTAATCGCTTTCCCTCTCATAGAAAGTCGTAATCTGTAGCGTCTTGATATGTGGGGCTATGAGAACGTAAAGCTGAGTAATTGTAGAAATCTTCATAAGAACAGTCATCTGTGCCTCGCAGATGTACAAAATTTACAAGTTCACTTCGGCGGGCATTCTGACTCACAAGGCAAGCCTTGATTACAGCTGCGGGACAGCGCCGGATTTACACCGGACTTTCCCCGTTTCCTCTAGCGGCTGTTCCCCACTAGAACCGAGATTCATCTGAATACTAACACAACTGTGATTTGCTTAGCGTGACAGCACCAGAAATTGCATTGTGTATGGCACTTAGTCTTAGGATGGTGGCAATCACCACTCTTTAAATTTTTGCTATGTTTAAACATGACCAAGCCATAATCTAAAATTGTGCCTTGGTCGAGAATACAATGTCGATAATTTCAACTATGAACTACCGAAACTACATTACGATCGAACCAAATAAACGCGGTGGTAAACCTTGTGTACGCGGCTTGCGAATTACGGTTTATGAAGTGCTTGAGTACTTGGCTTCCGAGATGACCGAAGCAGAAATTCTCGACGATTTTCCCGATCTGACGCGAGAAGATTTAAAAGCTTGCATTGCTTATGCTGCTGACCGTGAGCGTCGGTTTATGACCACTCCATTATCTGCATGAAATTACTTTTTGATGAAAACTTGTCACCTAAGTTACCAAGCTATTTGAGCGATCTTTTCCCAAATTCGCTTCACGTTCGAGATGTGGGCATGAAAGCAACGATCGACCCAATAGTTTGGGATTATGCAAAAAACAATAATTTGATGATTGTCTCAAAAGATGCAGATATGCACGACCTGAGCTTAGTATTTGGGAACCCACCCAAAGTTATTTGGCTTCGCGCTGGAAACTGTTCGACATTACAAGTTGAAAATTTGCTACGTCATAATTTTAACGTGATCGAGTCATTTTATGAAGATGAAAATTTATCGTTGCTTGCTTTATCATAATGCACCGATGGCTTTGGATCTCTTCCCAGGGTTTTTACAAATGGAGAAAACATAATAATGACCAGGCTTGGTTAAACCGCATTCTCTCACTTTTTTTGATCATCCCTTTAAAATAAAAATATTTATTCACAGATTCCCGACTTCTTTAAAAAATCGGGAATCTTGTCCACGATCAATCAATTTTCCAAAACCATACCAATGAGAATAGAATTTTCATCTATCATTTGGTATACTTTTTTTCAAATGCGACTCGATATTTCGGTCGTAGTTGAGGAGCGATCGCAACAACTAACCAACTCTGAACTTCAGTCCAGAGTTCAGGATTTTCTAGGTATGGGTTCATCCCTGGAAAAGGTGAACACATAAGCTTGACAAAACAAGATTCTTAATGTAGCTCATAGCAATCTTCTTTGTACAATTTTGACTATCAAAAACCAAATTTTCACTTCCAGTATGGAAAATTCAGAAAAATGGTATATTGTCAAGCGTTCTGCTGGTAATTGCGAAATAGTCTCCAGCGACCAAATAGGTGAGGACGACCCAGAGATTATACAACAATGGGGACCTTATAGTTCACAGGAAGAAGCGATCGCCCGTCGTGTCGGACTCATTAGAACCGGGAAGTGCCAGCCAGTTTAAGCTGGGCATGGGGCATGGGGGATGGGGCATTAATTTTTCTCTGTGTCCCCGCGTCCTCCTCATCTCCCTCATCTCCCTCATCTCCCTCATCCCCCTCATCTCCCTCATCTCTCCATGCCCAATGCCCACACGGTTTATTTTTCTGCTGTGGCTGTGCCTTTAACAGCAAGTTGTTTAGTGATTATTTCTAATGCTTTAGCGTATTGGGGATCTGCTGGAGTAGCTAGTTTTTCACGTTCGTTGAGCCACAAATCCTGTCGTTGGGCATCAGTTAAATCGACCTTCACATCTGGATCTATACCATGCTTATTAATATCGCGATCGTTCGGCGTGTGGTATTTAGCAATGGTCACCGCCAAGCCGGAACCACCTTCTAGGGGACGTACCGATTGCACTAATCCCTTACCAAAGGTTTGAGTACCTACCACAGTTGCACGTTTGTTGTCCTGCAAAGCCCCTGAGAGGATTTCACTGGCACTAGCTGAACCTTTATCTACTAATACCACCAACGGTTTATTTGTCAGCGCCCGCCCGTTTGCGATTTCCCGTTCTCTCTGGCCTTGGCGGTCAATTGTAGAAACGATTGTGCCTTTATTTAACCACATCCGAGCAATTTCTATACTAGAGAACAATAAACCACCTGGATTACCACGTAAATCGAGGATATATCCAGATACCTTTTTGCTTTCTAAATCCCTGATAGCGGCTTGCATTTCTTTTCCAGCATTGGCGCTGAATTGATTCAAACGGATGTAGCCAAGGTTACCTGCTGGAGTTTGCTTTTGAGAATATTTAACTGGATGAATTTCTATCCGCGCCCGTTTGATGTTAAATTGCCTTGTTTGACCGTTTCGCTGAATCGTTAGATTGACTTGGGTTCCTGGTTCACCGCGAATCAAAGATACTGCCTGATTCGTATCCATCCCCTTAGTGTTTTTGTTGTCAATTTTGAGGATGATATCTTTGGCTAAAATTCCAGCTTTAAAAGCTGGTGTATCTTCAATTGGGGCAATTACAACCAGTTGCTTCGTTTTTTCATCTTGACTGATTGTGATACCAATTCCTGTTAATTCTCCAGAGGTATCCACTTGCATATTCTTGAATTCCTCTGGGTCCAGAAATCGGGTGTAGGGGTCATCTAGCTTTTTGAGCATTTCCCGAATGGACTTATAAGCATCCTGTTGATTACTGTAGGACTTGTTCCTCACGTACTCGTTACGAACAGCCTGCCAATCTACCTGATTGAAAGTACCATCTACATATTGGCGCTGGACAATTTGCCAAACTTCATCTACCAGTTCTTTCGGACTTGCTTTAAATAAAGCCTGACCTCGTGAATGAATGCCAAGACTCGTAACAGCGATCGTGGAGAGTGTCACTACCGTAGCACCCAAAACAAGCCTATTTTTTGTAATCACCATAATGACAGCTGCGTCAGAGGGAAAATTTATAGTCAGTATGCTCAATCTAACACAGGGTATTACTGTAGAGGTCAAGCATGTATTTCTAATTTCAACAAAATACTTGACAATCAGGCGATGTTGGTCGTTATCTATACAAAAGTTTTATAAATTGGTCAAAGGGCATTGGGCATTGGGCATGGGGCTTTCCAGGAAGTGTGGGAGGTGTGGGAGGATGGGGAAGAAATCTTTCCCCCCACACTCCCCACACTCCCCACACTCCCCACACTCCCTCATCTCCCCCATCTCCCTCATCTCCCCATCTCCCCACTCCCTCACGGCTCTACCCAGCGTCCATCTGCCTTAATCAAATTGATTAATTCCTCTACGCCTTTGTCTTCTGGGACTTTTTTAATTTCTTCTCTGCCACGATACAAAGAAATGTAACCGGGTGTTTTGCCAACATAACCATAGTCGGCATCTGCCATTTCTCCTGGTCCATTGACAATGCAGCCCATCACTGCTATGTCCAGACCAGTTAAGTGTTTAGTGGCTTCCCGGACTTTGTGTAGCACTTCCTCTAAGTTAAACAAAGTCCGTCCACAAGATGGACAGGCGACATATTCCACCATTGTTTTCCGCAATCCCAAAGCTTGGAGAATGCTGTAGCAGACGGGAATTTCTTTTTCTGGTGCTTCTGTTAGGGAGACACGAATTGTGTCGCCAATACCATCAGCGAGTAATGTCGCAATCCCAGCGGTGGATTTGATTCGGCCATATTCGCCATCACCAGCTTCGGTAACGCCTAAATGTAGCGGATAATCCATACCTAGCTCATCCATGCGCTTGGCCATGAGGCGATAGGCGGCTACCATCACCGGCACTCGTGAAGCTTTCATGGAAATTACCAAGTTGCGGAAGTCCAAAGACTCACAGATGCGAATAAATTCTATGGCTGATTCCACCATTCCTTCAGGGGTGTCACCGTAGGTAAATAGCATCCTCTCAGCGAGGGAACCGTGGTTTACCCCAATTCGCATCGATTTACCTTGGTCGCGCAAAGAAACTACCAGAGGTTCTAGAGTTTCGCGGATTTTTTCGCCGATTTCGTCAAATTCGGCTTGAGTATATTCGGTTCTATTAAAGTTTGGCTTTTCAAACACATACAACCCTGGATTAATCCGCACTTTCTCTATGTGCTTGGAAACTTCCAGAGCAATTTTCATGCCGTTGTGATGGACATCAGCCACAATTGGCACGTCTTGGTAAGTTTTGATTAATTTTTGTTTAATTTCTGCTAAGGCTTTGGCATGAGCCATACTTGGCACGGTGACGCGGACAATTTCGCAGCCGATTTCGTGCAGACGACGAATAGCAGTCACGGAACCGTCAATATCAAGAGTGTCTTCGTTAATCATCGACTGCACTACAACAGGGTAGCCACCGCCAATGGTGACATTACCCACCTTTACAGGACGGGTTTGACGCCGTTTGATAGTTGTATCAAAGGTAGGTTGAGTTGATGTAGTATTTGAAGTTTCTAATGTGGGCAGAGTTTGCATAACCTGATTAGGCAGATTTGTTGTAGCTAAAATATCAAATTGGATAAATCTCTGTTCCCAGATTGCCACAGCTAGGACTTTTTTGGGCAATTAATATAGAAAAAAAGAAAACAATACAGCCAAATAAATAAAGAGGTTTTGCTCGTTTGTCAAGATATGTTGCGAAAAATTCTTTTAACTTGAGCAGCTTGAGTAGCGATCGCTAAATTTGTGTTTGCATAATACAAATATACTATTAATGAGGAGCGATGTCTACGAGGGGCTACGCTTACGCCACATTATTAGCTAAATTAAACTTATCATCAAATGCTTTAACTCCCATGCTAGAAAAAACATCCACATTCCAGAAAGCTATAGAAGCAGTAGAAGCACTAGACCCAGAAGCTCAGGTTATTCTTGTAGATATTATCCAAAAGCGCCTCAAACAACAGCGACGGGATGACTTATTAAAGGCAGTTGCAGAAGCTCGTGAAGCCTATGCTAAAGGAGAAGTACGCAGTGGAACTGTTGCTGATTTAATGGCGGAGTTGGATAATTGATGCAACTGCTTTGGAGTGCCAGATTTATTAGAGATTTTAAGCGTTTAGCGCGTCGAAACCCGCAATTAAGTTCTGTAGTTGAGCAAACATTACAACAACTTGCTGAAGATCCGTTTTACACTAGCTTGCGTACTCATAAACTTAAAGGAGATTTATTGGGTACATGGGCTTGTTCCATAGACCACAACAATCGTATTCTATTTGAATTTGTTCCTCATCCTGATTCTGGAGAATTAGTAATTTCTTTACTAACCTTAGGTTCTCATGATGATGTGTACTAAGGTAACAATAGACTTGAAAAAATTTGGGAATTCAAATTATTGATGTTATTACAGAATAAACCAAACTGTAATTATGAATACCCAAACAACAACCCATCTACCCATTCCCTTACACTTTAATTCCAATCAAGTCG
The DNA here is from genome assembly GCA_034531095.2 of Nostoc sp. CreGUA01. Lineage (GTDB taxonomy): Bacteria > Cyanobacteriota > Cyanobacteriia > Cyanobacteriales > Nostocaceae > Nostoc. The sequence goes on from JAVRBV020000170.1 coordinate 10,277, forward strand.
GCGAAGTCTGGCGCGTACCTTATCAAGAACGTGCAGCGGAAGCCGAAAACTGGGTAAAACAACAAAATATTAAACCCGCATCTTTAGATAAAATCCGAATTTGCCTACTTCTAATTGATGTCCAAAACACCTTCTGCATTCCTGGATTTGAATTATTTGTAGGTGGTAAATCTGGAACTGCGGCGGTGGATGATAATCGGCGATTATGTGAATTTATCTATCGCAACTTAGGAATAATTACCAAAATTATCCCCACCTTAGATACTCACACAGCAACGCAAATTTTTCATCCCATTTTTTGGGTGAACACTGCCGGAGAACATCCTACCCCAGCTGCTACTAGTATCACTCCTAGAGATATCGAACAAGGTATTTGGAAAGTCAATCCAGCAGTTGCTAATAGCGTCACTAATGGCAATTACGAATTATTAGAAAAACATGCTTACCATTACGTTAAGCAACTTAGTCAAGACGGTAAATATCCCCTCACTGTTTGGCCTTATCATTCAATGTTGGGTGGTATCGGTCATGCGTTAGTTTCATCAGTGGAAGAAGCAATCTTTTTTCACAGCATTGCTCGTCAAAATCAAACGCAATTTGAAATGAAAGGGGAAAATCCTTTAACAGAAAACTATTCTATTTTACGCCCAGAAGTTTTAGAAGATTTTGAGCAACGCCCACTTGGTCAAAAAAATACGCGGTTAATTAAGCAACTTTTAGAATTTGATGTTGTTATTATTGGTGGTCAAGCTAAAAGTCATTGTGTAGCCTGGACAATTGATGATTTATTAACAGAAATTAAACAGGTAGATGCCACCCTTGCTCAAAAAATCTATTTGCTAGAAGATTGCACTTCTCCCGTGGTTGTTCCTGGTGTTGTGGACTACACAAAACAGGCAGATGCAGCGTTTACCAGATTTGCAGAGGCAGGAATGCACGTCGTCAAATCTACTGAAATTGGTGACTGGGGTGATGGGGAGGTGGGGAGACAAGGGGGACAATAAGAATAATTCTTAACTCCTCACTCCTCACTCCCTCATTTCCTCAAATAACCCTTGGGATCTTGCGCTACCCAACCCAGAGATGAGCTAGAACGGACTTCAAAATGGAGATGGGGTTGACTGGCGCTTGGCGTTCCACTGGTGCCTACATTTCCCAGTAAGTCGCCTTTGTTGACTTTTTGACCAAGACTGACATTGATACTATCAAGCTGCGCGTAGCGGCTTTGGAGTCCGCCGCCGTGGTTAATGATGACCAACTTGCCATAACTACCTTGGTCATCGGCAAAGGCTACGGTTCCAGGCGCGATCGCTAGCACATCTGTACCAACTGGTGCTAATAAATCAACGCCGCTATGGAAGAAAACTTGACCTGTACTAGGATTTATCTGCCAGCCGTAAGCTAATGCCATATTTGCTACTTCTGCCAAGGGATATCCCGACAGAGATACACGGTTTTGCGTACCCGTATCAGTAGGTACAGGAGCCTTGGTGACAACACCATCGGGCGACCAATTTACCCCCGGAACAAAGACAATTCTGGGGTCTTGTTGGCAACCATTCACCTCAAAAAGGCTATCGGCACGAATTTTGTATTTTGCTGCCACTTGCCGCCAAGTTTGACCGCGGGGCACTTCGACTACAATCCCATTGTAGGGAGGAATTTGCAGTACAGTACCAACGGTAGCGATCGCTCCGTTATTCTGCAAAGCTGGATTCATCCCGATAATAGTTGTGGGGATGAGATTGTAGCGCTGCGCTATAGTCTCCAAAGTTTCGCCACGAACTACTTTATGGCGTTGGAAGCGAGATAGGGCTGGAGTCAGGCAACCACCTTCAGCAGCATTGGCGCTGTTCAAGTTTGGCAGTATGGATACTAACCCCAAGGCGCTAACTAAGCTACAGAGAAATAGTTGACGAAAAGGTAAAGTCATGTATACAAGTCAAGAGCGCATTAACTTTAGATCTTAGATGGAGAGTTTAAGAATTGGGGCATTGGGTATGGGAAGAGGACACGGAGACGCGGGGACACGGAGACACGGGGAAGGAAGAAGATAGAGGGACAAAGGCAAAGACTTACTGCAAGTTTTCTCCTTGTCTCCCCATCTCTCTATCCCCGCGTCCCCGCGTCCCCGCGTCCCCCCACTCCCCATGTCCCAATCCCTAATTCCTCCTAAATTGATCTGTCCACTTACCGTTGGCTTGACTAAACTTAGAAATTAGCAGCTGCATTGCTGTCCTTGAGCAGAATGATTATGAAGTTATCCTTAAAGCAACTGGCCGTTTATCTGTTTTTACTGGCGATCGGCGGTGGTGCAGGTTTGTTTGGCAGTCGTTATCTGCTGTTACAAAATCCCTCGTTCCAACAGTTAAAAAATGTAACAATAGCTTTGCCTCCAGAATCGGTAGTTCCCAATTCTCCCAACGGAGCGATCGGGGCTACTGGGGGCGATAATGTAAATTTTATTGCAACGGCAGTGCAAAAAGTTGGCCCAGCTGTGGTGCGAATTAATGCCACCCGCAAAGTAGCCAATCCCATTTCTGATGCTTTGAAAAATCCCCTCTTGCGGCGATTCTTTGGAGAGGATGAGCAACCAATTCCCCAAGAACGCATTGAACGTGGTACGGGTTCGGGATTCATTTTGAGCGAAGATGGACAATTACTTACCAACGCTCATGTTGTAGCCGATACAGATACAGTACTGGTTACCCTCAAAGATGGTCGGACTTTAGAGGGAAAAGTAGTGGGAGTTGATTCCATGACTGATGTGGCAGTAGTGAAAATTAAAGCCAATGATCTACCGACGGTGAAGTTGGGAAATTCCCAAAACTTGATTCCAGGACAGTGGGCGATCGCTATTGGCAATCCTCTGGGTTTAGATAATACTGTCACCATTGGCATCATCAGCGCTACAGACCGCACTAGCACTCAAGTTGGTGTTCCAGATAAACGGGTTAGCTTTATCCAAACTGATGCAGCAATTAACCCTGGTAATTCTGGTGGGCCTTTGTTAAACGCCCAAGGCGAAGTGATTGGTGTTAACACTGCCATCCGCGCTGATGCCCAAGGACTCGGTTTTGCTATTCCCATTGAAACCGCTGCCCGCATTGCCAATGAACTTTTTACCAAAGGGCGTGTAGAACATCCCTTCTTGGGTATTGACATGGCAGATCTTTCTCCCAGCAGAAAACAGCAGATTAATCAAGAAAATCAGCTGAATATTCAGCAGGAAGTGGGGGTTGTGATTAAAGAAGTGACACAGGACTCTCCAGCTAAGCGAGGGGGACTTATTGCTGGAGACGTGATTCAAAAAGTCAACGGTCAGCTAGTCAAAACCTCAGCCCAAGTGCAGAAACTGGTAGAGTCCAGTAAAGTCGGGGATATTTTAGCGATTGAAGTCAACCGCAGTGGGAAAATTCAAACCTTCAAAGTGCAATCGGGACCTTACCCCAAAAAATAGTTAGGAGTTAGAAGTTATGAGTGAGGAGTGAGGAGTTAGAAATGTATGAGTAAGGAGTGAGGAGTGAGGAGTTAGGAGTTAAAAACTTTCCACAATTCCTAACTCATAACTTAGAACTCCTAACTCTCACCTCATTACTCATAACTTTTGTTCTAATTGCATCCTTTGTTCCATCTGACGCAGAAAATAACCCGTCATCATAGCCGATGCTAGAAGCCCAGCTAAATTCTCACGATCTGTTGTAATTTGTACATTGAAATTTTCTGCAGGGAGCATTCCCACTAGCCCTTGGACATTTTGCGAGATAATTTGTTTAATTTCAGGGCTGACAGACTGGGCGACCCTAGCTAGAACATCAGGAGACTGATGTTGTAGATATTTGAGTAATTGATTCGGGTATTCCTCAGAGTGATCCGAAAGAAGTTGATTAGGGTGTTCCTCAGAGTTGTCGTTCAAAAAGTCAGGATTAAACACCATTGGCAGTTTTATTTAGCTTAATTGCTAACTCTACTCTAAACCATAGTACAAGGGTAGCGCATTCACCACGGGTATAAGTCGTTAAGAGGAGTTGGGCATTGGCCAAACAGGGCATGGGGCTTTCCAGGAAGTGTGGGAGGTGTGGGAGGTGTGGGAGGATGGGGAAGAAATCTTTTCCCCCACACTCTCCACACTCCCCACACTCCCTCATCCACCTCATCCCCCTCATCTCTCCCATGCCCCATGCCCCATGCCCCATCCCCTATGCCCCATTCCCCACTCCCTTGAGTTCAAGTTCTAGTTCTAGTTGTTCTTCCTTGTGGTTGGTAGAAAGTATTTGTGGAAGTTCTTCGATTTGGAAATATTGATGAAATTTTGGGGTTACTTGCAGTGAGTAGGAGCGAGAATCGCTGTCTCGCCGCTTACGGACGAAACCAAGTTCAACGAGTTCTGGAACGTGCTGATATACTCCTGAACCCCGCAAGTTAATTAAGTCGCTCTGGAGTATGGGATTATTGAGAGCGATCGCCGCCAATGTTCGCAATGCGCCTACACCCAATTCTACTGGGATCATCGTTTGCACTAAATCATGAAAATCAGACCTGAGTTGCAAACTATAACCATCTGGGGTTTCCACTACCTCTAGGGCGCTATCTCGGTGGGCATAATTGTCCATTAGTTCAATGATGCCTTCCTTAACAGTGGCGCGATCGCAAGCGGCATACTCGGCGATTTCGCCGAGCGACAAGGGTTTACCCTTTAAATAGAGAATCGCTTCTATCTTAGTCGCTGTGGCTGTAATCATTTAGTCAATAGTCATTGGTCAAACAATTTTGGATTTTAGATTTTGGATTTTGGATTGACAACTAATTATCAATAAGTCTCTGGGATTATATCTTAAAATGTCAAAATTGGGCATTGGGCAAGCAGGGCAAGCAGGAAGTGTGTCTGGTGTGGGAGGATGTGGAAGAAATCTTTCCCCCCCACTCCCTCATCTCCCTCATCCCCCTCATCCCCCTCATCTCCCCCATGCCCACTCTTTCAAAGACCCCTACTGGTAAGGATAAATTCTGCGATCGCTAAATCTTGCGGGGTGGTAACTTTTAAATTTGTCTCTTCGCCTTCGACAATTCTGACTTGAATGCCACATCTTTCAAATAAAGCGGCATCGTCTGTTACTTCCCAACCTTGGCGCACGCCTTCGGCATGACACTGTTTTAACAATTTGACATCAAATCCTTGGGGAGTTTGTGCTGCCCACAGCTTTTGTCTGTCGGGCGTACTTTGAATTATTCCTTGTCCATCGACAACTTTGATGGTGTCTTTGACGGGTACCGCAGCAATTAAACCGCGACATTCGAGAATGGCCTGGGCACAAGAATTAAATAAATCTGGTGTAATCAGACATCTGGCTCCGTCGTGAATCAAAACTTTTTCTGCATCCGCAGGGAGCGCCTGTAAGCCGTTGTAAACAGACTCTTGGCGGGTGGAGCCGCCGAGAATCAATTCCACTGGTTTAGTTAGCTTGAGATCGGTGATAATTGCCTTCAAGTCTTGCCAGTCAGTGGGTTGGGAAATAATTCCGATCCAAGCGATCGTACTGGCGGCTTCGGCGGCTAACAAAGTCCAGGCAATAATTGGTTGCGATCGCACGAGGAGTAGGAGTTTATTGCGGTTACTCCCCATTCTTTTTCCGATTCCGGCAGCGGGAATTAGTAAATACACAGAATTCCTCAATCTTTAAGCTATATATTTTCCCCTAAAATAAGGAGCGAGTAAGCGTCAATAAATATTATGCGAGTAGTAGCCCTTGTACCTGGCGGGATTGGCGACCAAATTCTCTTCTTTCCGACTCTAGATGACCTGAAGCGCTATTACCCAAACGCTCAGATAGATGTCGTTGTTGAACCCCAAGCAAAGGCCGCCTACCAGGTCAGCAAGTCAGTTCATGAGGTGCTGGCTTTTGATTTCAAAGACCGTAATAGTTTGGCAGATTGGGGCAACTTGGTGGGCACCATTCGCGATCGCGAGTACGATGTCGCCATTGCTGTTGGGCAAAGTTGGTCGATTGCTCTTTTACTTTGGTTGACGGGAATTCCCATACGCATTGGCTACCAAGGTAAGGGTTCGGTTTTTCTAACCCAGGCTGTGCTGTTCAAACCATCGCAGTATGGTGCGACAGCATATCACGACTTGCTGCAACCATTGGGTATCAATACTCCTGTACCAGAGTTAGCAGTAAATGTGCCCAAACCAGACATTGAATGGGCACAAAAAGAGCAAAAACGCTTAGGAGTACATGAAACAGGCTATGTCTTAATTCATGGTCAAGCTCAACAACAGGATCAAATTTATCCTGTGGAGAGTTGGCGGCAAATTATCCAAGATTTCCAATACAAGCAGCCGGATCTGCCTGTGGTAGTAATTAAGGGGGCTGAGGATGACCAGTTTGTGCGATCGCTTCTGGAGTCTTCTCCAGGTATCAAGGTGACTGCCCCAAGCGATATTGGCAAGTTAACTGCCATGATTGCTGGGGCAAATTTGATGTTGTCTACTGATAGTGCGGCACTACAACTGAGTGTTGCAGTACAAACTTATACTATTGCTCTATTGGGTCCCACGGAACCAGCTAAGTTGTTGCCGAAAAACGATAAATTCCTTGCCATTAAATCCCCTACGGGTAAAACGGCAGATATTTCACCAAATGCTGTTTTGGAGAAAGTTTGGGGTGGGTGAACTACCCACACTGACCTGACGGTACAGTGTGGGCTTCCTGTCCAACAGAAAGCGCAGTAGTGGATTTCTTGCGTCCTCCCTTACTGCGACTTACATCTGGGCGACAGGCTTTATCCCCCGTTCCAGAGGAGCCAGTGCCTTGGGCGGGTTTCCCGACTTGGGGCAACTGGCATGTCAAAATCCGTAGTCCCTCGTCTCTGAGGTTAATAGCTGCGTTAATATCTCTGTCGTGTTTAGTTTGGCAATTGTCACAAGTCCAGAATCTTATATCAAGTGGCAAACTACCAACTTGATTAAGACATACATGACAGGTTTTTGAACTAGGAAAAAATCTATCAACTTCCTGATAGATTTTCCCTTCCATCTCTGCCTTGTATTTCAGCATTGTACAAAACGTTCCCCACCCTACTTGATGGATGGATTTAGCCAAACAATGGTTTTGCATCATGCCTTTAACATTGAGATTTTCAACCACAATAACTTGGTTTTCGTTGACTATCCTACGAGATAGCTTGTGCAGAAAATTTTCACGGCAGTTAGTTATTTTTCTATGAACTCTAGCGACTTTTTTCCTAGACTTAATTCGATTTCGAGAACCTTTCTGTTTTCTAGATAGCTGTTGCTGTTTAAGTTTTAAATTCAAATCATGTTTGTTGAGTATTTTAGGATTATCAAACTTTGAGCCATCGCTAGTAATAGCGAAGTGAGTTAATCCCAAATCTATGCCTACAGCTTTGCCTTCTATAGTTGAACTAGGTTTCTCTTTACCATCGTCAAACAGAATTGACGCAAAGTATTGATTGGAGCAGTTTTTGGATATAGTTACAGTCTTGACTTTCCCCTGAACATTCCTATGAATTATTGCGGATACATCACCTACTTTGGGCAGACTTAAATAATTATCAGCAACTTGAACATTTTGGGGATATTGTATTGACTGCTTACCATGCTTTGATTTGAATCTAGGATATTTAGCTCTTTTTTCAAAGAAGTTATTGAACGCTACACCAAGATTCAAGCAAACCTGCTGTAAACATTGCGAATAGGTTGATGTCAGCCATTCATACTCTTTCTTTAACTGCGGGATTATCTTTTTAACTTGATATCCAGACAAACCAAAACCCGTTTCTTTGTATGTTTGGTTCATCAAGTTCAGACAATAATTCCAGAGCCAACGACAACTGCCAAAAGCTTGCGCTAGAGACTGCTGTTGTTGGACATCTGGATATAGCCTGACTTTGACTACTCTTAACATATTAGAGTGAACGAGGTTTGTTATAAAAAGTATAACATAATGATTGCTCGTCTCCTCCATGTTCTCCTCCCTGTTCTTCCTTCGGAAGAAATTGGTCACAGAACTGTCGTCGTGTTTCACGCGCAATTCATCTCAACACTTCCGATCAAGCAGTAAGTGTGAGGCTTCTTACTGTTCAAGCTAAAATAATGGGATACAAGCCCCGTCCTCAAGGATCGGCTTTTGCTAGAATAGGTATAGTCGCCATAGGGCATTGGGAGACTATAAACGGACATGGAGGGACGATAAGACCACTTAGTGGCGCGTCTTAGTGAAGTGTCAAGGAATCCTTGCTCCTTCAGGACGAGGAGGGTATGTCACATATGAAGTTAGCCAATGGGTAATGGGCAATAATCAAAAATTATTGCCCATTACCCATTTGACGTGTTTAAACAGAATTCAGGAGGAGGCAGTGCGGTCTTGGGGGTTTCCCCCATGAGTAACTGCCGTTCAGAATTCAGAATTCAGTTGGGTATTTTGTACGACTGGCGGATAGAGTAGCGATTCGCTGTGTCCGCCATAGCGCAGCGGTAGCGAGTATTTTCGAGTCGCGTCAAGATTGCAGAATTCTGAATTCTGTATTCTTCTTCAACTTGCTTGTTGCTTACTTCCGATTGTGGCGTGCCCGTCCGCCTGCCCAGGGGGGTGGCCCTCCAGCATTACGAATGCGAATCACTTCGCCGTTACTGCGAGTGATGCTGAAGGCATCAAAATCATAGTCGTCGTATTCTCCCACAACGGTGACTTTTTCACCTTGGCGCAAATTTAGCTGATGATACCACCGGGGACCAGCATCTACAATGATTTGTCCAGTGCTGTCCTCTAAGATAAATTCATTGCCAACAACGCTGCGAATTTCACCAGAAACGCTGACTCCCGGATCGCGCTGCAAATCACGAATTGGGATTTGTGCCTGGGCGGTGGGAATAACTACCGCTAACAGTGCTGATGTAAAGGTCATAGCGACAGTGGATTTCATAGGAATTTATTGCTTTGAACTACACTGCGTAAACTATAAAAATGAAGTATGACCAGAAAATGACCAGAAATTGGGCTGTTGATTGTTGACGGTTAACAGTCGAGGTGAATGGTTCGGCTAAGGGGCAGGGCTATTTGAAAGGTTGAGCCTTGACCGACGGTACTAGTAAGATTAATTTGTCCCCCGTGAACTTGGACAATTTGCTGAGCGATCGCCAATCCTAGTCCAAATCCACCTGATGCTTTAGAACGTTTGGCATCGACTCGGTAAAATCGTTCAAATACATGAGGTAATGCATGGCTGGGAATGCCAATGCCGGTATCTGTAACTTCAATTAAGGCTTGTTCTGTCTGTCTAATCAGGCACAATTCGATGCTTCCACCAGCAGTTGTGTAGCGACAGGCATTGCTGAGGAGATTGGCGATCGCCTGTTGTAACAAATTTGCATCACCATGAACTACAACTGCGCCATCGGGTAATCGATTTGTGAGTTCTAAGGAATGAATTTTGGCCTGTGGTAACCATTCTGCGGACAGATTGCGTAAAAGCTCTGTTAAATCGACAGATTTCATTGATTCGGGAGCCAATAAGCCTTCGTGTCGCGCCAAAAATAACAAATCACCCACCAATGTACTCATCTGTTTGGTAAGAGTGATAATCTTCTCAATGCGCTTTCGCAGTTGCATTGGTGAGGAATCTAGCTCATCTATATCCATTAGCCCAACTTGGGCGTTACTCATGATTGCTGCTAAGGGTGCCCTGAGTTCGTGAGAAGCATTAGCAGTAAATCGCTGGAGTTGTTCGCATACTTTTTCTAAACGCTGATTGGTTTCTCGCAAATTGATTTCTCGGTTGGCTAATTCTCGCTCTAGTTGATAGAAAAGATGAACTGCAAACAAAGCTGCCATCGTCCCGAACACCACAGAAATGCACAATACAATCCAAGTAATTTGCCGATAAAAATCTTGATGTTGTCTGCGCTGTATTAACAATTCTTCTTCAGTTTGAGCAAAGCGATCGATTTGTTCTCGCACCCGATCCATTGTTAACTTTCCTTCTTCCAACCACTCGTAAAGGGAAGCCACGGGAACCAAGGTATCGGTTTGCCCGCGAATTCGTTTTAGTTCTCGCTGTAAAGTTAATTTTTGCTGAAATATTTCTAAATTATCATCAACCAGTGTGCGAATTTTCTGCATTTGCTGGGTTTGCTGAGCATTGTCTTGCACCAGCTGTTCTAATCGATTCAAGGATGGAGGAATAATTGTCTGAGCTTGCTTATAAGGAGCCAAAAATTCCTCGCGTTGAGTTAGCCCATAACCTCGAACTCCGGTTTCGGCATCAATCAAGGCGTTGAGAAGCTGTTTTGTTTCTAGGCGTACTGTTTGAGTATGCTGTACCCAGGTTTCATCTTCTACCAGACTTGCTTTTAACCACGCAAAGGCTGATAAAGCCATAAACAAGCAGGTGATGGGAATGGCAACGATCGCTGTTCCCCGTACTCGAATTGGTAGAGTTTGCCAGTTTTGATACAGCCGTTGAACCCAATAATACCAAGTTGGCATAGTAATATCAGTTCTCCAAAAGACGGCTAGAGATGAAGACGTGGGGAGGTGGGGAGGTGGGGAGGTGGGGACGCGGGGACGCGGGGATG
>JAVRBV020000171.1:0-45307 GCA_034531095.2 Nostoc sp. CreGUA01
AACAACTTTTTCTGAGAGTTTAACGATTGTCTGGTGATTGGGATGAGATTGTGCAGCAAGTTTAGCGTTAATCATGATTTAATTCTCCTGAAAAATTAAGTATTGGGCATTGGGCATGGAGAATTAGGCATGGAGAGGTGAGGGAGATGAGGGAGTTGAGGGAGATGTGGGAGATGAGGGAGATGAGGGAGATGAGGGAGATGGGGGAGATGAGGGAGTGTGGGAGGTGTGTCCGGTGTGGGAGGATGGGGAAGCATTAATTCTCTTTCCCCCATCTCCCCATCTCCCCATCTCCCCATCTCCCCATCTCCCCATGCCCCAATAAAAAAAGCCCGAGACTCAAGGTTCCGGGCGCGTTGTGGTTTATCGGCATAACGCTATCTACCCGGAACTGACTCTAGGCCAAAAGTAAAAGCTATAAAACCAACAACCAAAATAAGTCGTCACAATGAAATTCTCCTTAAAAAACAAAAACCGCAGAGTTCGCTCTGCGGTTCACCGGGTGGTTTCCATGTGGAAACTTTATTCACTCCCGGTGAACCACCCTATGCCAAAAATAAAAGTAAGAATTTGTGTTAAACATTTGCGAGGTGCTTTGGCTGGAAAATTTGAAACTAGATAAACCTATGTATAGTAACATTAACAGGAAGGGTTAGTGGTGTCAAGACCCCCACAACAGCTAAAAAAGCGATAGACTCAGTACAACTGGGGCAATTAAGACCATAGCATTTTTCTGCCAGATGATAGGCACATCTGAATTTGTGTAGAGGAGTCAGCAAAGTTCACTCGTCACGCTCTGTCTTGATGGCTACGGTAAGCGACTGAGGGGCTTGTGATTAGACATTGTTATGGTTATATAACTTTACAAATATTGCTATGTGAGAACCGAATAAATAGTGTAGATAGCCAAAAATCAATGAGGAAAAATTTAAAAGTTCAGATGAATAAATCCAGCAAATTCCCAGGAATCAGAGAAAATGAAAAGCGGCAGCTTAGTCTTTCAAAAATTCCCAAAGCTAGGATTTCAAAATCAAAACATCTAATTTTCCTGACTTCTGTTTTTAACTTACGAAAGCTGATTACAGACAATTCAGAAATGCCATACATTGTTCTTACCCAAGTCCTTATTCAGCAGATCAACTTTTTAGAATCACCAGTTTCATTATGCCCAGTCCCAAAATCTTAGCCAAATCTTTTGACTATCATGGAGTTTACCCCTGCCCAGTCTGTCGGATAGGTAAGATTTCTCATATGCCATTAATGGAAGCTATGGCTTGTGATTTTTGCCAAGAGATTTTTACAGTGAACCTAGAACTACAGCAAATCAAGATGCCTTCTAGACAACCACCGTTAGTTTGGCGTTGGAATGGGTTTAGTTGGACAGAAGCCCAGTTAGAAGGTGTGGAATTAGGTTGGGGTTATGGACTAGCTGCTGCTGCTTTTGTAGTCCTTCCTACTACTCTCATTGGCGTAGTAGCTTATTATTTTCCTGCTAATATCAACGAGCCGATTACCTGGATGCCATATATTTGGACAATATTAACTTTTTTGTCACATTTATCAATTATTGTTTGGATTTTTATTGAAGTTTATCAAATTCCAGTTGCGGCATATTTAAGAGCGATCGCTCGATGGAGAAATGGGGAGATGGGGAGGTAGGGAGTGGGGACGCGGGGACGTGGGGACGCGGGGACGCGGGGACGTGGGGACGCGGGGACGCGGGGACGCGGGGAATAACTAATGACAAATCCCCACTCCCCACTCCCCATTCCCCACTCCCCATTCCCCACTCCCCATTCGCCATTCCCCAAATAATAAAAGATGCAGCCGATAGACCGCTGCATCACTCATAATTAAGTTGATTGTCCACCAAAATGACGTATGAGCGATCTGGATCGGTACTATAGAGTTTTGGAATTAGAGCCTGGGGCAACACTTGAGGAAGTGAACCAGGCTTATAAAGATTTGGTCTTTGTTTGGCATCCCGATCGCATTCCTAAGGAAAATCTCCGCTTACAGCAGAAGGCACAGGACAAGCTCAAAGCGATAAATGAGGCTCGTGAAAAATTGCGCTCTCTCAAAACCAAACATCAAAGCACACATAAGCCATCGTCATCGCCGTTTCACTATGAAACACCATCTCAAACAAGCCAGCCACCACCAAAGCACAATCCAGATTTGAGTGGTAAGGATTATAGTCGGGCAAATTTGAGCAATAAAGATTTATCTGGCAGAAATCTCAGCTATGCCAATTTGAGTGGTGCTAATCTCAGCGATACTTTTATGCACAAAGTTAACCTCAGAGGAGCAAATTTATCTGAAGCTAATTTGTTCCGAGCAAACCTACTTTTAGCGGATATGAGGGAGGCGAATTTACGTGCTGCTAATTTAATTGGTGCGGATCTCAGTGGAGCCGATTTGCGTGGTGCTGATTTAACCGGAGCGCGGATGCACTCTGGGGAGCGCCTTTTAGTGAAACTAATTGGTGCTAACCTAGCTGGGGCAATTATGCCTGATGGTGCCATTCATCAGTGATCTGGGAGACGCGGGGACGCGGGGACGCGGGGACGCGGGGACGCGGGGACGCGGGGAGACATGGGGCTATTGCCAATCCAAAATCTAAAATCCAAAATGGCATTACTCGCGCAGTGCGTACCCCACACCGCGCACTGTGTGAATTAGGCGTTTTTCTTTATTTTCTTCTAATTTCAGGCGCAGATAACGAACATAGACTTCGATAATATTGGAATCACCCATGAAGTCGTAACCCCAGACTTTTTCGAGAATTTGGTCTCTAGTAAATACCTGACGGGGATGGGAAAGTAAATATTCTAATAAATCAAATTCTTTTGCTGTTAATTCAATGCTTCTTTTGGCGCGAAACACTTGACGAGTGCGCCGATTTAAGCTGAGGTCTTCAAACTGTAATAAGTCTTCATCGGTTTCTTGAGTGCGGCGCAAATGAGCGCGGATTCTTGCTAGGAGTTCTTCTATGCTGAAGGGTTTGACTACATAATCATCAGCTCCTGCATCTAATCCTGCCACGCGATCGCTAACTTCATCTTTTGCTGTTAACAAAATTACTGGTACTGAGCTACCTGTGGCTCGCAGACGACGGCAAATTTCTAAACCGGACAGTCCTGGTAACATCCAATCCAGAACGGCTAAATCTGGGGACGACTCCCGCGCCAAAGTCAATCCCGTGATGCCATCATGGGCTATGCTAACTTTATATCCTTCACTACTAAGTTCTAATTCCACAAATCGCGCTAGTTTGACTTCATCTTCAACCAAAAGGATATGTGTTGTCATTTTTTCACTCCTAAAATAAGTAATTTCAAAATAAATGTACTGGCGTAACCTATCTGTGATTTAATATCAAATTCGGATAATTACTTATCATTTTCAGGACTTCTTGTTAAGAATCTGTCAAGTTATAACTACGCTGCCAGCTTCTTTGCAGATATGCATAAACCATACTCAAGGGTGTACGTGATTTGTTAGCTCAGTTGTTGGGAAACTGCTGCTATTATTTTATTTGTTTTTACTGCGTTAATAATTCTTTCCAAATCAAGGTTAACGCTTTAAATTCGCTTCGTGTTGTATTAAAATTTAATTGATAAAAGTATAGTCTATAATTACCCGTACATTACTTGATTAATTGACATAAATTAACTTTGTGTCGGGATTGCAGAAATAGATAACGAATTATTTATATGTAGTTCGCATTCTAATATGTATGAGTGTCAGAAAAATGAGTTTTTCCTGAATAGACTTATAATTTTTGCTTAAAAAGCAGTAAGGCTTTATCTTGCAGGTTTTTTCTCATTTTTAGGACTTACACAAAAATAGCTAACTTCGCTTAATTTATCGTAGACGCTTTGCGGCTTGCCGTAGGCTACCGCCAAGACGCCTTCTCTACGAGAGGCTTCTCTACGAGAGGCTTCGCCAACGCCAACGCGGAGCGTCTCGTTAGAGAAGAACGCCAAGAGTTCGTAGAGTTTGCGTAAGTCCTAATTTTAAAGAAAATATTGTTCTCAGCAAATGAATCTTGAAATCTCAGAATAGTTTAATTTATGCATCAGCGAGAACTCATAGTGATGCAGCAATATATTAATTACAAGTTTAGTTCACGCAAAAGCGAGGATTTGATCGTGAAAGGTTTAATTTTTGGTAGTTTATCTGCTTTAATACTCACTACATCTGCTACGGCTCTAGCTACACCTGTAAAGTATCAACAGTCAAATTCTGATACACATACAGTATCTCAAATAGCATTGAATGTAAACGTTCCTCATATCACTAACTCTGGTGCCAGGAATGATACTCATTTTATCAAAGTGGCAGTAGTTGGTATGTCTTTACAAGACTTGATGATTTCGTTACCAAGTCAGATGGAAAGTTTTAATAAAGTTCGGATTACAGACCAATCTGGTAGAGAAATTGCAGCTAAAACACAGATTAATAAAGAACGTGTGTCAATCACCTTTGATGAACCTGTCAATTCTGGTGCTTCTGTAGAAGTAGAATTCTTAGGAGTGCAAAGAAGAATTCCATTTGAAAAAATCCTACTCTATGGAGTAACTGCTAAAAGAGTTGGATTAAATGGAGATATTCCTATTGGAACAGCTAGAATTGATATTGCTGATAAAGGTTAGGAGTCACGAGTCAGGAGTCAGAATTCAGGAGTCAGAATTCAGAATTCAGAATTCAGGAGTCAGAATTCAGAAGTAAAATTTAGTTGATATCTGGCTCTTGATTGGAAAAAAATGTTCTTGATTAACTTGATAGTGTTGTATATTCAAAAGTGCCGACTTTGTTAACAGAGTTGGCACTTAAATGTTAGTAGGTTAAGATAAGATGGAAATGCTTAACTCAAGCATATTGTCATTTATCAAACTTCATATCTTCACAAATGGAGTATTTAAAATTCAGAATTCAGAATTCTGAATTCTGAATTCTAAATTCTGGCTCAGATTGGTAAACTGATTGTAAAAATACTTCCTTCTCCTAATTTTGATTGTACACTGACATTGCCACCCATACCTTCTACCAGTGTCTTGACAATTGATAAACCTAAACCAGAACCTCCAGTTGCATGAGAGCGAGATTCATCTACGCGGTAAAATCTTTCAAAAATACGTGCTTGATGTTGCAAAGGAATACCATAACCATTGTCGCAAACTTGAATAATTATTTTGTCTGGAAGTCGATCTAACTTAAAATTTATAGGTGTACCTGCTTCAGAATATTTAACAGCATTATCAATCAAATTGAGTAATACTTGTTTGAGACGGCTATAATCTACTTTCACTTCAATTGGGTAAATTGTTGACTCGATGATAATTTGGCGATCGCTATATTTTTCTGCCATGATCGCAATTTCTTCAACTAAGTCATTCAGCACGTAAGATTTCATTTGAAAATGCAAGTAACCACTATCTGCTCGTGCTAAGTCGAGTAAATCTTGTAGCAGGCGAATAGTACGTTCAGCTTCTGATGCAGCAGTTTCTAAAGCTTCTTGTTGGGTTTGGGTTAAGTTATTTTGCCGCCGCAAAACGCTTTGTAAATAACCATGTACAATGGTTAAAGGTGTACGCAATTCGTGAGAAACATTGCTAACAAATTCTCTTTCTTGTTCCCACGATTGGGAAAGACGCGATAGCAACATAGTTAAAGTTTGAGCTAATTCTTTGACTTCGCTGGGTGCATTATCCAGATATAACTGTGCTTGTCCTAAATCTTGGGCGGAAATCATAGCAGCCATTTGATTTAGCTGGCGGAGAGGTTGGAGAGAATGCTTGATGTAAATGGCGATCACAACTGTTAAAATAATAATTATCAACAAACTAATAATACCTAAACTCTGAACCAGTCCCACAAACATTGTCTGTTCGCGGGTAATATCTTTAACTACAAATAATTCGCCCAGTAACTTACCCTGCACTTCTACAGAACCACCACAAAAAACAAAGTAGTTTTGATTAATTTTATAAACTTGTGATTTAATCGGCATCTTAGTTAAGGACATTAATTCAGATACCATAGAATTAGATAACAAACTTAAAGTATTAGATTGTGCCAGGATTTGATTTTCAGAGTTTTTCACCCATAATAATGTATTGTGACTCGCCAAATTATTAATAGCCTTTTGCAACCCAGTTTCAGGTTGCATCATTTCACTATAAATTTGTACATCTCGCGGCAAACGTTTAGCTATTTGTTCTATATTATGTTTATGATTATCAATTAAAATTTTCTGCGTTTTCCAACTCGTCCATATAGCAAGACCGCCTAATACCAAAGCCGAAAAGCTAGCAATACCTACCGTTAGGCGTAGCTGTAATGAAAATGGATCTATATTTTGGCAAGTTTTTTTGATTTGCTTCACTGCTTTAATGTTTTGAAAAAGGGAGTAGGGAGTAAGATATATTACTTTTCATTCTAAGTTGTGAGATTTTATTGTGAATAGCTGATTGGAAATTAGCTCTGTTGTATACCTACATTAAAAAAGATAAGCATTCCCCAAAAATGGCTAATCTTTTTTTCCTTCTCCCCTCAATTGCCAAAGTCTCTGTGAATAATAATTTATATGTTATCAATCTAAATTAAATTAATTTAATCTGAGAATTTCCTGAAAATTTTCAATATAAACTGAACTTTGTGAAATAACCAGATCCCCGACTTCTTAAAAAAGTCGGGGATCTGAATTCACTTTACGAAGAAGTTTTTAGTTAAGGACATTGTGTTTGTTGTACTTTAATTTTTTGTTGAATCCCTGGTGGTAAGCCAGGTTTAACTTTAGCGTAAAGACGAGCAAATTCTCGGACATAATGAGCAGCAACTATCGGACTTTCAATCACTAAAAGTGTCTCGTCATTACCATTATTGGCAGCATCTGACCAATTATGAGAACCTGTAATTACTGTTTGGTTATCAATAACAGCAAATTTATGATGTAATAAATCACCTTTGGGTAAAATGGGTACGCCTACAGTTGTAATTGGATTTTGCCAGGGATGATTATCAACTTCATATTTACATTTATTACTGAGAGCAACTCCCATCATATCTAATGCTTCACTGTAAGGCCTATAAGCGAATTGTGCTTCAATTAAAGCCCGAATTTGGACATTTTGTTGATGTCGAGTTTCTAAAATATTAGCAAGACGTTGTTCGGAAAAGACAAATAAAGCTAAATCAATAGATCCTGTTGCTGAATTTAAAGTTTTGCCAATTAAACCATTACTACTGTTAATCCAAGGTTTAGTTGGAGAAGTCGGCGAAAACTGTACAGTGATTTTGCTTTGATTTAATGTGATTTGTTTAGGTAAACGTGGCAACTTTTGTAAACCAAATCGACTATCTGGTTTACCTCCCGGTCCATCACCCCACATAATGTTAAACTCTTCTGTAAATAAAGTTGCTAATTCTGGGCTGTCAATTCGCAATAAGTTATTGGCGTTACCGAAAGTGCTAGGATTTGTATAATCGCCAAAAGTATCACTCAATGTAAAATTCGCTGAAGTAATAATTACAATGCGATTATCTACAATCACAAATTTATGGTGCATCAAACTACTACCTGCTGAACCATCCTCTCGATCGTCTAACGAGGGAATTTTCGCATTTTGCAAAATTATTAAAGCATCTCGTTGATTTATTTCTGTGGGAGTGAGTTGATTATCGTGATTAACATCGATAAATTGCCGAAATTCTTGATAGCGTTCTCGTTCTCTTTTATCTAATTTACTTACTTCTTCAGGTGTAAAACTACTCCAAGGTCTACTATAAGTATTCTCTAAAATCAACCTGACTTTTACCCCAGCTTTTTGTCTATCAACCAGTGCTTGGGCTACTTTAGGTAAACGTAATTCTTGCACCGCCACATCTATTGTAGATTTAGCTTGAGAAATAGTATCAACAATCTGTTTTTCTAAGTCATCCCCCAAGCGAGTTTGCTGACGGTATGATTCTTTGTATTCCGAAGATTGAGAATGGTTAAAATAAACTTGAACTAAGGGATCTTGTGGTAAAGCTGATAGAAGTTTATTGGAAGATTGGACTTGCTGACAAGCAGCAAGGAGAAAGATCGGTAAAAAGATATATAAAAAATACCTTTGTTTAGATAAAAGTTGCACTGTAATCTGTTAAAAGTGGAATGAGAGGGGACATATTTATCATTCCCAAAATTGTGGGTTTTCATATGAAGTAGAAAAATAGCTTTCCCAGGCAAGAAAAATCCACTTATACATGTACAATTTCAGAGAATTTGTCAGATTTCTCGCCTAAGGTGTATGTGCTAAAAACATCAACGGTCTATTACTAGCGTGTGTTCTCACCATTATCGGTTATATGCAAATTTATCTAGATTACAGCGCGACTACTCCCACTCGCAAAGAAGCGATCGCAATTATGCAAACAGTCCTCACTCAACAGTGGGGCAATCCTTCCAGCTTACATGAATGGGGACAACGAGCTGCAACCGTTGTGGAACAAGCTAGAGTCCAAGTTGCTCTCTTAATTAACGCCGCCACTCCGGAATCGATTGTTTTTACCTCTGGCGGTACTGAAGCCAATAATCTAGCAATTATGGGCGTAGCTCGGTTGTATAGTGTTCCTCAACACATAATTATCTCCAGCGTCGAGCATTCCGCAATTTCCGAGACAGTACGGTTGTTAGAAATATGGGGTTGGGAAGTTACGCGCTTAGATGTAGATATCAAAGGCAGAGTTAACCCCCTAGATTTAAAGGCGGCGTTGCGACATAATACAGTGTTGGTTTCTGTGATTTACGGACAAAGTGAAGTTGGGACTGTGCAACCAATTGCTGAATTAGGAAAAATTGCGCGATCGCATGGTTGTTTGTTCCATACAGATGCGGTGCAAGCTGCGGGACGCTTGGCAATAGATGTACAACAACTGCCCGTAGACTTACTTAGCCTTTCCAGCCATAAAATATATGGTCCCCAAGGTGCAGGGGCGCTGTATGTGCGTCCTGGTGTAGAATTGATGCCTTTACTAACTGGTGGTGGGCAAGAAATGGGATTGCGTTCTGGCACACAAGCAGTACCGATAATTGCTGGGTTTGGTGTCGCCGCAGAATTAGCAGCAGAGGAATTGGCTATAGAAACACCACGATTGATTCAGTTACGCGATCGCGCCTTCGCCCAATTAAGTGAAATTCCTGGTTTAATTCCTACAGGGGATAGTTGCGATCGCTTACCTCACCATGTGAGTATGTGCTTAGAATACGCCGACGGCGAAAAACTCAGCGGTAAAACCTTGGTACGACAGCTAAATCTTGCAGGTATCGGTATCAGTGCTGGTGCCGCTTGTCACAGTGGAAAACTCAGCCCAAGTCCGATATTGTTAGCAATGGGTTATTCCGAAAAAGCCGCCTTGGGTGGAATTCGCATCACATTGGGGCGTGATACGACGGAAGCTGATATAGATTGGACAGTGATGGTATTGAAGCAAGTTTTAGAGAGACTGACACCGGATTTGTTTTTAGTTAAGCGTTAAACGCACTCTAAAATCAGGATGTAAAGTACTTTTATCTTTACTTTTATGAACTTTCCTCCCCAAATAAAGACGCTGAATTTATTAGCAAAGATAACCCCTGGCAATCCCTCATCGATAGTCTAAATAATTTCTCCGATGACTTTATGACTAATAGAGATCAACCATTCATTGGCACCAGATAGTTTCTAAGCTTGACTTTCTTACCCTCTAAAAACACTGCTGACAAATAAACCCAGCAGTCTTTTACCAAAGAAAAGCCAATCCAACCAAAATATAGTATGAATAACTACTATTACCCAAAATACAGCTTGGTATGAAGCCTTATTACTTTTGTGGCGTAATGTTTTTTGGGCAATGAATGCCCCCAACCATCCACCCATAAATTCACACAAATGTAATGTCTTTTCTGGTACTCTCCAACGCCCCTGCTTTGCACGAGATTTATCATCTGCATACAGTACAAAGGTCAGAAAACTCATTAAAGGATAGAGAATCAGAGGAATTGCGTTGAAAGTCGTTAATGCAAAATGTAATGATCCTAAACCTGGCAATAAAGATAACAGCAACACCTCGAATATTAAAGAAGATTTGGCTTTAAGCTTGAATGTTTCTTTCTCTATTTTAGAAGATGAGGTTTTCGGGATAGATTTAGATACAACTCCCTCAATGAAGGCGTTGCAAGCACAAGTTTTTCCATCTTTATCAACCTTTAACTGATAGCAAATTACATCACCAATTTGTGGACGATGATTGGTTTCTTTGAGTGCAGTGATATGAAGAAAAATATCTTGACTACTTTCACTGGAACGGATGAAGCCAAAACCCTTATCATCCTTCCATGTTGTTAATTTACCTTTATGAAAAACAGGTTTCATGAAAGACCCTGATATCAATACTCCATTTTTAATGTTCCCAGATCGATATCAAATGATTCATATTCAAATTTAGTAACGCCCAAATCAGAGCCAATACTGGAACAATAGAAGTAATGCTAAACCAACGATAATAAATCATGAGTGAACTTCCCAATAGTCTTGAAGATGCGATCGCTCAATCTCAAACCGCCGTCCAAGCCGCCCTTGCCGATGGCTGCAATCGCCTCCAAGTCGAGTTCCTATTCCCAGAACTGAAACTGATGCCCGTGGCGGAACAATTTGTGCCACTGTTTGCTGAATATGACTCCCGCCTGAAGATTTTCTTTGCTGACGCTGGGGCTGCGGCCTTAGCCCGCCGCGATTGGGCTGATGCGCCATTTCAAATTTTAGATATCGGCACGGGGAGGGCTGCTTCGTTGCAGACAAAAATTCAGTCAGAGGATGAGATTTTCTTGTTCATCTCCCCCACTTCCGTAGAAGTACCGCAGTTAGAAAAGTTATGTGATGTAATCGGCGATCGCCCTTTAGTATTTTTAAATCCCCGCCTGGAAGATTCTGGGGTTGTAGGCATTGGTTATGCAGCTAGAAAAATCCGCGATCGCTTCATCAACACCATTGAATCGTGCTATTACCTGCGTCCGGTAGACGATCAAACTGCTTTATATCGCTGCTACCCAGGACAGTGGGAAGTTTGGGTAGAAAACGGCAGCGATTATCAAAAAATTGCCGAATTACCCACAAAACCGTCGGGTGATGAGTTGGATCTCATCCTCATGAAGGGACAACCCCAAACAACAACCAACGCTGTACCAGGAAGAAAGGCCAATGTATTTAAGAGTTTGCAACGGTTTTTAAAGGCTTTGAGTAGTTAGGGATTTCCAAATAAGGGACTTCCAAAAAATAAATTGTTCCAAATTATTTGTAGATTTGTAGGGGCGCACAGCTGTGCGCCCCTACAGCGTATTGCATACAAACAAGAATAGAGGACACAGAGAAAAAGAAATGGCGATCGCATTATCCTATTAATTAAACGTTTGCTATTGCGAACAGCATCGTTCAAGCTTAGATACTTACAAATGCTGTTCAGAACTCGGCGATTCGTGTTCGGAACTTGGCTTTTGTGCTTCTCCTTCTCTCACTTCAACCCCAATTCTTCCTTCAACGCCAGAGGCACATTAACTGCTTTCTCCAGTCCCCGCACTCCTTCCCACTGCTGCTTTTGACCCCAGGTCATTTCTTCCATATTTGCATCACTGAGGTCGGCGCCGGAGAGAATGGCGCTGCTAAGATTACTGTGGCTGAGATTTGCACCATTGAGGATGGCACCACTGAGGTTACTGCCGCTGAGGTTAGCGCTATTTAGGTTGGCATAGCTGAGGTCTGTGCCGAAAAGTATGGCGTCGGTGAGGTCTGCACCGCTGAGGTCGGCGTCGTTGAGAATTACGCCGCTGAGGTCGGCTTCGTTGAGTGTTACGTGACTCAGGTCTACGCCGCTGAGGTCTGCACCTAAAAACATGGCACCGTTAAGTCTGGCGTTGTTCAGCTTGGCGCCGTTGAGTTTGGCGTAACTGAGGTCGGCGGCGATGAGGATGGCGCCCTTGAGGTTGGTACTAAAAAGTATTGTGTCACTGAGATTTGCACCGTTGAGGATGGCATGACTTAAGTCAGCACCGCTGAGGTCGCTACGACAAAGGTCGGCATGGTTAAGGTTGCTGCTGGTGAGGTTGGCGTCACTCAAATTGACACCGAAAAGGATGGCGCTGCTGAGGTCGGCGCGGTTGAGGTCGGCGCTGCTGAGGTCGGCGCGGTTGAGGTCGGCACTGCTGAGGTTAGCGTGAGTGAGGTTGGCACTGCTAAGGTCAGCGTGGCTAAGGTCGGCGCGGTTGAGATTTGCGCCGCTGAGGTTGGCACCGCTGAGGTTGGCGCTACTGAGGTCGGCACCGCTGAGGTTGGCACCGCTGAGGTTGGCACCGCTGAGGTTGGCATCACCAAGGTTAGCGGCGCTGAGGTTGGCACGACTAAAGTTGACTCCTGTTAAGTTGGCATCGCCAAGGTAAGAACGGCTGAGGTTGGCGTCGCTAAAGTCTACTCCAGTCAGGTTAGCGTCGCCAAGGTAAGCAGCGGTAAAGTTGCCGCCTTTGAGGAATTGCCCAACTACACTGCTAAAGTTGCCAATTTCCAAGGCATCGCTATAGTTAACTATCCGCAGGAGTTGGGATGTGAAAAAATTGTCTGTGTCTGGTTTGGCAGATGGATAGAAAATGATTTTTTGTTTGAGTTGTTCTTGTTGTTGGGCGTAGCGGTGTAACTCTAGTAGTAAAATCAGCACGTTTAGCCCTGTATATATATCTACTTGTCTGAGGGCGATCGCCACATTTTTTTGTGCCAACTGTAACATTTTTTTCTGAGGTAGGTTATCCTCTGGTGTGGCATCAATAAACTCTCCCTGACACCAACGATGATAAAAGTCTTCTAAGCGCCAGAAAAGTAATTCTAGGTTAATTTTTTTACCTGTAACTACCAATTCCATTAGTTCGTTGACTATTTCGGGTTTCAGGGCACTGTTACCGAGTAAATCATAAATCTCTTGATGCATTTGGCGATCGCTCACTGCAAAGCATAACCCAGCAGCTTGCCTACCCAATGTCTTTTCGTCTATCTTAGAATTCCATGCGCTCCCGATTAATGTCCATTTTTCTAAACTTTCTTGCAGTTTTTCACACAATAAATATTCCAGCAAATTATCTTGAGCAAATTTAACGCTTTTGTCTGATTCTTTAATATTTTTCCCTAGAGGCAAAACTGCTTTGGTTTCCACAGATGTCGCTTTTGACATCTCTTCCAACCTCTTACACTTCACATAATTTGTCAGCAGATTCCAGACTTGAGATAGATATGTTGACATTTCTGTGTCCGTTGATACATTTAAAGTAATTGTTTTGATAATCCTGAACTAAAATTTTTTCTCTGCTGGTTTGCTTTCCATGACTAACATATCAGTATAAATCAATACTAATTGTGCTGGTTAATTGGTAATAGCATCTCTTGGAGGTATTGATGGAAGGCGCTTTGAACTGGAAACTGATACTAGTGATGTAAATAAATTGCCAACTGAAAATTATTTCAAAAATGACATAATTTTGCTGCGTTGGCGAATTCGTTATATTTTTTTCCCAAGATATTTACTAGTGTGATGTAAAAATAATACTTACTCTTTGTGAGAGACGCAATTGTTAGGAAAAATCCTACTGTAAAACAGCACAAAAAACCGGAAAAATGCCAATTAAAATTGAAGTCAAAGTTTGCTGCTTGATATAAAGCAGGTAATTAATCAACACATTACAAGCTGTATAGCTTTGCAAAAGTTAAAACTTCACGAAAGATAGTTATCGGGGATCGATGCGATGAACAGATTGAGCTTTTATATGATTTTGTTACAGGGTTTGTTTTTAGGAATAGCAATGCCTAGTGCCAAGTCACTGGCTGTGAATGGAGTGAATACAGAATTGCCTACCAACCATCAGACAGTCTTAGTTACAGACACTAGTAAACACAAGTCCAATAGTCCCTCAACGACAAAAACTTCTGCGACCAAAACCCCAACCTTATCGCCACAAAATAACAATACCCGTCCTCAACAGAGATTAGCAGCAGGGCAAGTTTGGGTACTTAATCAAAATAAACAGGCACAGCCTCAACCGTTTGTTTGGGTAGTAAAAGATCCGAAAAAAGCACCACAGCAACCATTTTTGCAAGTTGCTAAACCGCCACAAAAACCGAATTCTAAGCCGAATCCTAGTGCTAAACCAGCACCAAAGGATGATTTAGAGGCCTTTGATGAAGTAGTCAAAGACACTGTAAAGCAGGGGGGATTGTTCACCCTTTATCGTAATAAAGAAAAGAATAAAATTTATTTAGAAATTAAACCAGAGCAACTGAATAAAAATTTCTTAGCTGCGGCAACGTTGGAATCAGGCATTGGCGAAAGAGGTATTTACAGCGGTATGCCTCTGCAAGATTTTTTGTTTTATTTCCGGCGGGTGGATAATAATTTACACTTTGCGATCCGCAATGTCAACTTCCGGACTCGTGAGGGAGATCCACAAGTGCGATCGCTTGCCCGTTCTTTTAGTGACTCCGTTCTCTATAATATTTCCATAAAAAGCATTCATCCGGAACGCAAAACCATTCTCATTGACCTGGGTGATTTGCTACTCTCAGACTTAGCCGGATTATCTCTAAGTTTAGGAGTCCCAGGAGCCACAGACCAGTCATATTTTGGTACTTCTAAAGCATTTCCCCAGAACATAGAAATTGAGTCAGTTTTAAATTTCTCTGGTGGTGCTGGTCGAGAAAGTGAAGTGCCAACCTTTGCCTCACTCGCTGACAACCGTGGTTTTACCTTACGCGTCCACTACAGTCTTTCCCAACTACCTGATAAAAATTATCGTCCCCGTCTTGCCGACGATCGCATCGGTTATTTCATCACCGCCTACCAAGATTTATCCAAAGACGATCGCGGCGATTCTTTTGTCCGTTACATTAACCGCTGGGACTTGGAAAAACAAGACCCAAAAGCCGCAATTTCTCGTCCCAAAAAACCCATTGTCTTTTGGATTGATAACGCTGTGCCCTTAGAATACCGCGATGCTATCAAAGAAGGCATTCTGATGTGGAACAAAGCCTTCCTCAAAGCCGGATTCAAGGATGCCATTGAAGCCCGCCAAATGCCAGATGACGCTACTTGGGACCCGGCAGATATTCGTTACAACACGATTCGCTGGATTAACACAGTAGATGGATACTTTGCAATGGGGCCATCCCGCGTTAACCCATTGACCGGAGAAATTTTAGATGCAGATATTCTTGTAGATGCTAGCTTTGTGCGGGCACTCAAAGGTGAATATCGCAAAATCGTCCAACCAAACCAAGCGCAAAACACCACCACCATATCGGCATTGATGCAAAATCGCTTACTTTGCGCCAATGGTTTAAATGCCAAAGACAAAAATATGCCCCAGCAAACCCAAGGGTTTTTGAGTCATTTATCTAAAATGGCAGGGGAGTACGATTTGTGCTACGGGATGGAAGCAGCCAATCAGTTTGCCTTGGGTTCTCTAGCAATGTCATTGTTGCCAGATAACATGCCCAGTCAAGAACAGGTGAAACAATATATTCATCAATATTTGCGTTTAATCATCGCCCATGAAGTTGGACATACCCTTGGTTTACGCCATAACTTCCGTGGTAGTACCCTGCTAGCACCACAAGAAATGAATAATACGGAAATTACCAAAACTAAAGGTTTGACAACTTCCGTGATGGACTACATCCCGCCAAATATTGCCCCTCAAGGTACAAAACAGGGAGATTATTTTCCCAGTACGGTGGGGGTTTATGATGAATGGGCGATTAAGTACGGCTACATCCCAATTCAGACATCAACTCCTGTAGCGGAAAAGCCAATTTTAGAGGAAATTGCCAGTGAATCCTCCAAACCTGAGTTGAGTTATTCCACCGACGAAGATGTGTATGACCTTGACCCCACAGCCGATGCTTGGGATAACAGTAGTGATGTGCTGCTTTATTCTCAGTGGCAGTTAGATAATTCCCGTGTGATGTGGGAACGTCTCGATAAGCGTTACCCAATGGCTGGAGACAGTTACAGCGATGTCAGCGAACGTTTTAGCACAGTATTGGGCAATTATTTCCAGCAAATATATTACACAACAAAATATATCGGCGGACAGTCATTCTATCGCATCCGTGCTAGGGAAACTTCCTCCCAAAATACCTCCGAAGTCGGGCAACGCCGATTACCATTTGAACCGGTATCAGTTGCACAACAACGTCAGGCTTTAGATACACTGCAAAAATACTTATTTGCCGAAGATGCCCTCAGCTTTTCACCAGAACTACTGAATAAATTAGCACCTTCCCGCTGGCGTCATTGGGGTAGTTATCCGCAAGTTGGTCGTTTGGATTATCCAATTCATGACTTGGTGCTACTGTTGCAGGGTTCTGTGTTGCGGGATTTACTCTCAGGCGATCGCCTTTCGCGTCTCAAGGATATTGAACTCAAAACCAAGCCAGAAAATGCACTGACTTTACCAGAATTATTTGAAACATTGCAATCTGGTATTTGGACGGAAGTCATCAAACCGAAAGGTAAACCCATGAAGATTGCTAGTTTGCGGCGAGGCTTGCAGCGGGAATACCTGGACATTTTAAGTGGCATGGTGTTGCGAAAACAATATGTCCCAGAAGATGCTCGAACTTTGGCATGGTATAAACTTAGACAATTGGATGAAAAACTCAAGGATGTTAGTTCTGATGATGAATATACCAAAGCGCACTTACTAGAAACACGCGATCGCATTGAGAAAATCTTGAATGCGCCGTTGCAAGGAAATTAGAAAAGTTAGGAGTTAGGTCTACAACCAAAATGTATCGGCAATAAATTATCCAATTTTGTAGGGTGGGCATCTTGCCCGCCCTATTTACTGGGCGGGCGAGACGCCCACCCTACAATAGTTAATTGGATATTTTTTTAGGGACTTCCAATAAAAAAAACGTCCCATGTAGGGGCGCACAGCTGTGCGCCCCTACGAATCGGCGTATTTTACTCAATTGATAAAATTTGAACTCCATCATTCCAGTTCCAAACTCCAACTTCCGAGTTCCAATGCCAAAAAATGGGCATCTTCGCTTGAACAATCACCAATACTACCTCAAAGCCACTTCTAAGAATGCTAACTGTACAACAGAGGGCTATATCCCGCTTGCTAGAGTGTGAGTCGTTCACGTAAAATATAGTGCCATTGTTCCGGCAGTTCTCATGACTTCATCTGCGTCGTTTGACACGTTAGAGTCTCTACAGGCGGATATCGCTGAATTAATCGCTCGTCTACCGACATTAAAAAATCGGCAACTTATTCAGCAAGCACTTGCTACTATTGTTCGCCTTGCTGATACCGAAATTGAGCGTCTTGATTGGAAAATCTTGTCGGCTGCGCTAGCAGATATGGAGCGCGGTTTCCAGCTATTTTATGATTACCGACATGTTCGCAAAGTCACCATTTTTGGTTCTGCTCGTCTGGCAACAGATACACCAGAATACCAAATGGCGCTGGAGTTTGCTCGCTGCGTAACTAAATTAGGATTTATGGTGATGACCGGCGGCGGTGGTGGAATTATGCAAGCCGGTCACGAAGGTGCTGGACGAGAAAATTCTTTTGGTTTAAACATTCAGTTACCCTTTGAACAGGAAGCCAACCCTTTTATAGACGGCGACCCCAAGCTAATTCACTTCAAATATTTCTTCACGCGCAAGCTGTTTCTCCTCAAAGAAAGTGATGCTGTAGCTTTGTTTCCTGGAGGCTTTGGCACCCAAGATGAAGCTTTTGAATGTATGACTTTAAGCCAAACTGGTAAATTTGGCCCCGTACCTTTAGTTTTAATTGACCACCCTGGTGGTGATTATTGGCGCTCTTGGAGCGAATATATTGATAAACAATTAGTTCATAAAGGTCTTGTCAGTCCTGATGACCCCAGCCTTTACACGGTGACAGATAACTTAGATGTAGCTTGCGATGCTATCACCGGTTTTTATCAGGTTTATCATTCTAGCCGCTATGTAAGCGATCGATTAGTCATCCGTCTCAAGACAGATTTATCGGATGCCCAAGTTGAGCAACTCAATGCTGATTTCAGCGACATTATTATTCAAGGACGGATTGAAAAAAGTCAGGCGTTACCCCAAGAAACCCAAGATGAAACTGTTGGACTCCCCCGGCTGATTTTTTACTTTAATCAACGAGATTTAGGGCGCTTGTATCAAATGATTGCCACAATTAACCACATGGGTACTCCTTCACCAGAAGATGCAGCACATCCAGAAAGAAAGTAGAATTTATGGGTGGAAAAATCCACCCGCACCCCAATATTTTTGACGAAAAAGGTTCAGGGTTAAAAAATCAAAAGTAAATCTGAATTCTGTTAGCGCAGCGGGGCGTAGCCCATTCTGACTCCTGTTTTATGAATTAGTTAGCTGCATCAAAAATCTGCTGTGCGGTTAAATTTAATTGAGGAAAGGTAGGTGATGAAATCGCGGTGTTGCCTTGAAACGGAGTCATTTGATATTCACCATCAACTAATTCGCATACAAAAATAGTGGGTTGTTTGGGATTGCCAATGAATTTTCTTCCACCCAATGCAGCATAATCAGCAATCCAATATTCGGAAATTCCCATTTCCTCATAATCCGCAAATTTATTGTAATAATCATCTCGCCAGTTGGTTGAAATAACCTCAACCACTAAAGGAACCGATGCTGCTTGGCTTACAGTTGACTGTTTTTGAAAAAGGAGTTCATTGTCGAGATTATCAAGATTTAGCAACAACACATCAGGCGAATAAGCCGATTCGGCAGAAGGAGTTTTTATTAATGTGGTTTTGGCAATTCCGTAGGGTAAATTAAGACGATCAAACTCGACAGTTAATTTCCGCGATAAAAACGCAACAACTTTTTCATGCTGTCCAGTTGGTTGTCCCATTTCAACAATTACTCCATTGTGCAATTCATAACGTTTGCCATCATTGGGATACCATTCCACAAATTCATCGAAGGTGAATAATTTGGGCAAGGCTTGGGTCATAATTTTACCTCCATATTTGTTTTACTTTATCAAAAAATTGACACGCTAGTAGGGTGCGTTAGCGACAGCACAACGCACCATTTTTATAGCGGTTCTCAATGAAATGAAGTACATAAATTTGATTGGGAATCGGTATATATATTTATTTATATTTATCTACTTACATGTAGTGAAAAATGAAATCGTAGCCCAAGCGATCGCCATAAATTCCCAACCATCGCCACAGCTTTTTAATTGGTGTAAAAATAATGATTCAAAATGGCAATAAAATTTGCTTTGCTTCCTTTATACTGGCTTTCAAGAGACGTGGCTGTTAAAGCCCATCTTTTTTTGGTAAAAAGTGTCACGAAAATCAGGTAATTTAACTTACTTCCACATGAGAAAAACACCAGTTATCATGACTCAATGCTGATCGCCATAAAAAAGCGTGTATATTAGCACAGGAAATAATTATAGAACGTCCTAAACAGATATAGAGGAATCAAACTATGCTAGAAATACTGGGTTCAGGTTTGGTGTCACTTTGGCTAGAAATGGCTGGGGTACACATCAAGCCTTTAGATGCTTTAGATGCATTGGCTTGGCAAACTAGCCCTGGCTTGGTTCTTGCCCCCGATCCCAACCCAGCTGGGGCGACTACGGTAGAGACATATCTCAAGGAATTAGTCACAACCAAGGTAGTAGAGCAAAATCTGGCCGAAAGTCAGGGAATTTGGATGCAGTCAGGGCCGATGCTAATGGCAAATCACCAAGGCACAACACCTCTACCAGCCGCCTCTTTAACTAAAATTGCGACTTCATTAGTTGCTTTGAAAACCTGGGGGCCAGACCACCAATTTGATACTTTGGTGAGTGTCACCGGGCCAATGGTAAATGGGGTTGTGCAAGGTGATTTGGTAATTACTGCTGGTGGCGATCCGATGTTTGTTTGGGAAGAAGCGATCGCCCTTGGTAATACTCTCAATAAAATGGGTATCAAGCAAGTAAAGGGAAATTTGGTGATTAGTGGCAATTTCGCCATGAATTTCCAACGTCAGCCGATGCTGGCGGGTTTATTACTCAAGCAAACACTAAATTCTGCCACTTGGGGTCGCCCTGCTAATTACATACACTCAATCATGCCCAAGGGAACACCCAAGCCGAAGGTCGTAATTACGGGTGCTGTGAAATTTCAGGCACAACCAAACCCCCGACAAACTTTGTTGGTGCGTCATCGTTCGTTACCCTTGAAGCAACTGATTAAGGAAATGAACGTTTATAGCAATAATGAAATGGCAGAAATGCTGGCAGAATCAGTGGGAGGAGCCGCTGTGGTACAATCTACCGCTGCTTATCTTGCCAGGGTGCCCCAATCGGAGATTCAGTTAATCAATGGTTCTGGACTAGGGACAGAAAATCGGATTTCCCCCAGAGCTGCTTGTTCTATGCTGATGGCTATTCAAGGGGAAGCTAGCGCCCATCAACTGAATCTAGCTGACTTATTTCCCACATCTGGATTCGATCGCCGAGGCACACTGCACGCCAGACACCTCCCCTCTGCTACTGTAATTAAAACAGGCACTCTCCGCGATGTCAGCGCTTTAGCCGGAGTCATGCCTACACGCGATCGCGGTTTGGTTTGGTTTGCCATCATCAACCGTGGTACAAATGTCTGGAGTCTACGTACCGGACAAGACCAACTCTTGCAACGTGTTGTCCAACAATTACAAGTCCCGCCAACCGTTCCCACTGCCCTCACTCCTCACTCAGCCATCAACTCTTTACCCGAACTAGGCGCAGCCAGTCGCAATGAAATTTTATTCAAAAGTTAGTTAATTTAGAATTCTGAATTCTGAATTTTCATGCCTGGGTAAAAACCGAACTTGTAAAGTGTAAATCCCCATAATAGCTTTTGGGGTAAATTTTCCATTAATTTGATTAAAGGTCGCTGGCAAAATACCTCAATAGTGACTTCAGCAAAAAAAACCAAAAGCCAACACCAAATTTGTAAAAATAATTGTAGATAGATTTGTCATGACTAAGTAACAATTAAGCTTCTAAATTTAGGTTGTGATTATGCGATTTCTCAAATTACCCAGGTCTATGCGTCAGTTCAGCACTCATGTATTAGCGATCGCGCTAGGAGTTGTACTCACAATCAGCACATTACAGGTGTTGCCCTCCCAAGCCGAACCAGCCCCCATTGCACCTGCTGTGGATACTTCAGAAATTATTGCCCAAGGACAATCACCAGCCACTTCTGCCATCGGTAGCAGTAGCTTTGTTACCGCAGCAGTCAATCGTGTAGGCACGGCAGTTGTCCGTATTGATACTGAGCGTACAATTACTCGCCGCATCGATCCATTTTTTCAAGATCCCTTTTTCCGCCGCTTCTTTGGCGATAGTTTTCCCCAACAGATACCTTCTGAACAACAGTTGCGCGGTTTGGGTTCAGGTTTCATTATTGACAAGAGTGGGTTAGTTTTGACTAATGCTCACGTGGTGGATAAAGCTGACAAGGTAACAGTCCGACTCAAAGATGGCCGCACCTTTGAAGGCAAAGTCCAAGGGATTGATGAAGTCACAGATTTGGCAGTAGTCAAAATTAATGCTGGTAACGATTTACCAGTGGCGCCTTTGGGTTCTTCTAATAATGTACAGGTGGGAGACTGGGCGATCGCAGTTGGTAATCCTTTGGGATTTGATAACACCGTTACCTTAGGAATTGTCAGCACCCTCAAACGTTCCAGCGCCCAAGTCGGTATTAGTGATAAACGCTTGGACTTCATTCAAACAGACGCCGCTATTAATCCCGGTAACTCTGGCGGACCGCTGTTAAATGGACGCGGTGAAGTCATTGGTATCAACACAGCCATTCGTCCTGATGCAATGGGTATTGGGTTTGCCATTCCTATTGATAAAGCCAAAGCGATCGCATCTGCACTGCAACGAGATGGCAAAGTTGCTCACCCTTATTTAGGCGTGCAAATGATAACATTAACACCGGAACTTGCCAAGCAAAATAACACCGATCCCAATTCTCCGATTCAAATACCAGAAGTTAATGGTGTTTTTGTCATGCAAGTTGTTCCCAATTCTCCAGCCGCATCTGCGGGTATCCGGCGCGGGGATGTAATTGTTCAAGTAGATGGTAAACCAATTACCAGCGCCGAACAATTACAAAATCTTGTGGAAGACAGTCGCCTTGGTCAAGTGTTACAGGTGAAAGTCCAACGGGGTAATCAGACACAGCAAATTTCAGTTCGTACAGGTGAATTGCAAAACGCTTCTTAATAGATTCACTACCAAACATAGAAGTTGACAAAAATGAAACGCCCTTTAATAAAAGGGCATTTCGTTTTTGTTCTTGTTATCCGCATTACGCTACGCCATAATCTGTATACTGACGTTTGTAAGGAGCTTGTAAACCTAAAACAATATCCTCTCGTGGTACTCCCATCATGACTAATTCCTCTGCTGGATTGCGATCGGTTAAATTCTGTTGCAGCCAGATTTTGCCATCTTTAATATCAAAATGTATTACACATCGATAAATACGATAATATTTGCAGAAAACAGAAGCAATCAAGTGCGTATCTTAATCAAGTAACTTAACGGCGATCGCACGCACAAAATACTAAGCTTTGAGTTTGCATAAAATCTAGAAAATTGCTAAAATTATAAAACGCTAGTAATAAAAAGTTATGAGCAGCAAATGAATATATCCGTGGAATATATTTTTTTGTTTTACTTTTTGTCACAAAACCAGCAAAAATATTAGTTAAGTTTCTATATTACTTGCTCGCTCCAAACGTTCAATTTCTGCTTTTGCATCTTCTAATAAATCTTTCCAGTTATCTGGAGGATTACCACTATCTAACATTGTCTGAAATACCCGATAAGCATCTGTTTTACTATCATAAGCTCGTTTTGATTTTTCATCATTAACCCAAGCATAAACAATTATTTTACTCTCTAGGTGATATCGAAAAAATAATCGATACTGCTGGAAAAATTTGGCTCTAAACCAATGCTTATAATCATCACCAAGAGTATTTCCTTGACGATATTCACTCCTTGTGGGGTCTTGGGGAATTACTTCAAATGCTAATCTAACTATAGCCGCTAGACGCTTTGTGGTATTTTTATTCTTATATTCTTGGGGATATTTTTGACGTAAATTTTCAACCTGTTGCTGTAAGTCATCAAACTGAGCAAGAAATAAAGGATGGGCAAATATACTCCACCCATTAATGACTACGATTTGATTTTCCAACGGTTGATTTGTAGACATAATTTAGACATAAGTTTCCCAACAAATCTATTCATCACTGTCATCAAGTGGTGCATCGAGGTCCAAATCCACATCTGCAACTAAGGACTTAGCACGAGTGACTAAATCGGAGTCGATCGCTTGTAAATGCTGGGGATTATTTTCGATATCTCTCGCCAGGAAATTCAAAAATTTCTCCAGCACGGGATCGTTTTCTGCTGTGTCCGCACGTGAAATAACTACTCGACCATCGGGTTCGATTGTATAGCGAATTTTATCACGCTTATTCAATCCCAGAACCTTGCGAATAGCATCGGGAATTGTTGTTTGATAGCGATCGGTAAGGGTCGATTCCGAAATTGGGGTTGGTGTTTGGGTCATAATCGCCTCTAAACCCATGTGCAAACATAATAATTTTAAAGTAATGCAATTGCATTGTCATGTCAAGATGATTTTGCACCGAGAAATTGGGTTTCTTTCGGTGTAATGCAAAATTATGGTTCTTCAGCTATAAAAACCCGGTTTCTTTGGTCTTGGCGATCGCACCAACAAAATATTCTCGAAAAAAATGCGATCGCCATCTTCTCAGTACTGCGATCGCACAAAAAATATATGTTCTCCAAAATGCAATTACTTTTATATTGTGCTGGCGATCGCACCAACAAAATATTCTCTAAAAAAATGCGATCGCATCTATAATATTTGCAGAAAATAGCAGCAATCAAGTGCGTTAGCGCAGCCCAACCCAGACATCGCCTAACTTTGTTCTTTTTACTCTTCTTTAGAGACATCTGCTAATTCTAGCTGTAATTGTTGTACTCGCTCTACTGTTAACCCTGTAATTCGGGCTACTGTCTCCACTGGTAAACCCTCACGTAACGAATTAAGTGCTACTTTTTCTAATGCTTTTCTTTCCCAACTCGTTATGATTTCCATATATTCCTTCCTTTCTTCTAATCCCATTGTACTGATTACTGCTTTAAAGGTTTGTTCTTCCGCTTCATTTAAATTTAAATAAGTATCAACAAAGCCAGAAATCAATTGCATTCGTGCGGGGTCTAATTTGAGAGTAGTTAATAGACGCAAACATTCTGCTTTCACCTGCGGGCGTTCTTCTGGTGAAATATTCATTTTTGCCATTAATGCCGCTGCAACTGGGTTTTGTTGGCTCAAATAATCTCGCCAACTAATTCTATTTAATTGAATTCCTGCAAATTCAAACTTGAGTACATCTAAATTAGGAAACGTAATGCTATGTATTTTTGGTTCTGGTCTTAGTGGTTCATCAAAAGAGAAAATTACGACAGGATAAATTGGTAAATCGTATTTTTCGTAAAGTCTGGCAAAATATTTAAACATTCGTTTGGCAAAATCTTGCTGTGTATAAGATTGAGCTTCAACATGAATTAAGAAGAAAGCATCTTTTTCTTGATATTTGACTTTTGCAAGTAAATCTATGATTTTTTTCTCTCCAGCGGTAACATCAACAAGTACTTCTTCTGGTAAAAATTGAATGGAGTTTTTATCTATATCGCAGGCAATAGTAGGAAGAAATAGCTCGATAAATTCAGTAAAAAATGTAGAGATTAATTCTTTAAATAAGCGGTCATGGTCGATATTCATAATTTTTCCAATAGCAATGCTCTTGTAGCGAAACTAACGCCACAACATAAAGTCTGCGATTAACAGAAGCTTCCGGTAGTTCGCCTGTTACCGTATAGTGAAGGGAAGCTGCTAGTGAGTAGATATCAAGGCAGGGTTTTCTATCACCCCGCATTTGTTGTTAATTAACTTCTGCCCCTTTTTGTGGATGCTTTACCAAAAACTTTCAATCACTTGCCAACAACTAATACCAGTCCCTCATGAGCTAGTGATGCTTCAGCAAAAGCAGATTTCACATCGGCTTGAACTTTGTCCAGAAAATCATCATGGTCATCTGGGTGGTGATGAGAAATGACTAATCGTTTGACGCCAGCATTCACAGCCACATTGACTGCAACTTGCCAAAGTAAATCAGCAGAGTCATGGTCGTGAGATGTTGGCGGAGTGTAGGTGGCATTGGCAATCAACAAGTCAACACCTTCAACGAACTGTAAAATCCGTTCTCGTTCTACTTGCTCTGCATTTTGGTGCAAATCTGTGACATAGGCAACACTATATTCCTGCCAACTAACTCGGTAGCCAACTGAACGCTGAGTTTGATTGATTAATGCGGTTGTAATAATGACATCATCTAGTTTTACGTCACTATCTGGAGTGAGATTGTAAAACTGTAATTCCGACTGCATTACCTGTAAAGGGTAAGGAAAGTGCGGCTGGAGCATCTGGTCGCACAGACATTGTTTAATTGAGGCACTATTTGAGGCAGCTGTGCCGTAAATATGGAAGCAATTTTCAGGAATAAATGCGGGGGCAAAAAAAGGAAACCCCTGAATACGGTTAGACTGAGAATTGGTAAAAAATAAATGGGCTTCTATTGGTTCTTGTACTTCTTGCCAAGTTTTACCGAGTATGCGTAAGCCGGTACCGCCATCAAAAATCAAGCGTTTTCCGGCTACATGCATTTCTACACAAGCAGTGTTACCACCATAACGACTGGTGTTATCGCTGGGAGTAGCAATCAAACCCCTGACACCCCAGAATTGCACTAGAAACTGACCTGCTGGACTGTTGAGCAGGCTTGTTGACCTTTGAGGTATGTAATCCTGGGAACCCGACAACTCAAAATTAGACATTTTTTTTGAAATTAGACCTTACTGAGCAGGTCATCATAGCGCCGCACTTCTAAGAGCCTGTTGTTTTCGTCCACAATGACTACTGTAGGTGAGTAGCTTTTTAACTCCTCTGGAGTGAACTGCCCGTAAGTCATTATAATCAAGCGATCGCCAATAATGCCTAGACGTGCCGCAGCCCCATTTAACTCAATCACTCCTGAATAGTCTGGAGCCGGGATCGCATAAGTAATAAAGCGCTCGCCATTGGCATTATTCACTACTTGCACTTGCTCATAGGGTAAGATCCCAGCTTTTTCTAGTAGGATGCGATCGATACTAATACTACCCACATAGTTGATATTTGCCCCAGTGAGGGTGCAGTTATGAATTTTTGCCAAAAGGAGAGTCCGCTGCATTTTGGTTTGGGGTTAGTGGCAGTTTTTACGATCCGTAACAAGGGAAAGTTACAAAAAGTTAGGAGTGAGGAGTGAGGAGTGAGGAGTTAGGAGTGAGGAGTGAGGAGTGAGGAGTGATAAGTTAGGAGTGATAAGTTAGGAGTGAGGAGTGAGGAATAAAAATTCATAACTCTTAACTCTTAACTCCTAACTCCTAACTCCTAACTCCTAACTCTTAACTCTTAACTCCTAACTCCTAACTCCTAACTCCTAACTTTTAACTCCCAACTCTTTTATTATGCTTTATAAGCTTTGACGGATTTTTCCACTAAAGCTGCAACCTTATCTACATCTTGCCAACCGAGAATTTCAGTCACCTTTTTTTCCAAATTTTTATAACTACGGAAAAATTCAGCAATTTCATCCAAACGGTGTGGTGGTATGTCTTTCAGGGATTTTACTTGAGCGTAGCGTGGATCTTTGTCTGGAACACAAAGAATTTTTTCATCGCGATCGCCTCCGTCAATCATCTCCAAAAAGCCAATCGGTCTGGCAGCAATAATACAGCCTGGAAAGGTTGGCTCATCAATGATCACCATCCCATCTAAGGGATCGCCATCATCAGCCAAAGTATTCGGTACAAAGCCGTAGTCATAGGGATATTTTACCGACGAATAAAGTACCCGGTCTAGAGCAAAAGCTTCTAGTTCTTTGTCATATTCGTATTTATTTTTACTCCCGCCTGTAATTTCAATCAGAACGTTGATTAGGCCTGGTTTTGGTTGGGCAGGAATACGAGATAAGTCCACAAAAAACTCCTCTGATAACGGTAGATCATGGGGGCACTCAGCTTCGCTCCCCGTGTAGAATTTTAGGGCAATATGGATCTCTTCCCAAGAGATTCGGTGTTGGGCATTGGGCATGAGAAGGGGAT
Source organism: Nostoc sp. CreGUA01 (assembly GCA_034531095.2). Lineage (GTDB taxonomy): Bacteria > Cyanobacteriota > Cyanobacteriia > Cyanobacteriales > Nostocaceae > Nostoc. The sequence continues at coordinate 27,353 of JAVRBV020000171.1, forward strand.
GGGGGGATAAGGGGATGGGGAGATGGGGAGAAAGAAGAATTACTTTTTCCCCACCTCCCGACCTCCTCATCCCCCTCATCCCCCTCATCCCCCTCATCTCCCCATCTCCCCTACCCGAACAATGGAAAAAGCGTTGCGAGAAAGAAAACTTCGCAACGCTTTTTCCAAGAGGCTATTATGGATACGCGCTCTACAACACTGGGACAAAGCGAGGATTAGTCAAACAGTGTCCGACATTGCCCCCATTGTTTGGTGCTGCATTTTGTTGGTTAATCTTTAGTTTGTTGTAGGTTTTGGATCGCGGGTTGCTGGGTATTTTGAACATCACTTGAAGAATAGTGGGCGATGACAAATACGGGTAAGGTAAGAGTCAACAGAGCGATCGCAGTTCCCACGATGTCTGCCAACCTGTGTGAGTATGTGTCGGCAGAACTGGCAGACGGACTATTTGAATTCATACAATATTGAAGTTATTCGGATTGTTGTGTAAGTCTACTCTCAAAAGAGAGATTTGATGCTATTTTAGCTAGTTTTAATCTGTAAGATGTGTAGCATTAAACTAGCTAAACCACTTTTGTAACTGTCATAATACCGTTTTTATACATTTCATTTTTAATACAAAGTTACGCAAAAACATATCATCTTGGATTTGGCGATCGACGTTTTCAATTCTTCATCTGTGTTATCTAATTAATTGCATAGGCACAATATTCGTTCGCAGCATTATAGGTTACATTTTTTCGCTGCTTAAAGATTAATTAGAAAAACGTATCTTTTAGATACTTCGTAATTATAACATCCTCTAACGCCTTTGGTCTGGTAATCTCGATCTAATTGATAATTTGTTATATGGAATACAAAACTGCAAAAACAATGATAGATAATTTCTAGTTTTCGATTGTTCTATATTAGTTATATACAAAAATATTTGACACCAGAGAAAAAACGGTAGCAAATAATTTTTAACATTATTCATCATCCCCGAATAAATACAGATATATCATCTATCTTATGCAGGATACCTTCAGTGATATCACTAAATTAATATTTTATAATTGAAATTCTCAGGCCTATTTATAGTTACAGCAAATTTGTCAATCTACATCTAGGTAGAAATCAAAAATAATAAACTTGGGTTAAGGTTAAAGTTTTTACCTCTAAACCAAGGGTATTGGCTTATATCTAAACTGCTGGAATGCTTCTTGTGCCTGTTGTTTTAGCCTTTAGATCCTAAACGAACTCCCATTACGTCCGTAACACTACCTCTTACTCACTCCATACATCAAAACTCGAAGTCAAACTTCGTTTTAATTGAAGTCTGACTTCTGTAATATTTAGTAGTTATTATTACAAGGTTAATTTATCAGCAATCTAAGAACGCGATTTGGGCGCAGGCTGAGACAAATCCGTAGATTGAAAAACTTAACTCAACAGCAACTTGCGGAACCAACAGAAATTTCAGTTGAGTTTCTTAGCAACATTGAACGCGGCATTAATGCACCGTCATTCGATACGCTTGAGAAATTAGTGGAAGTCCTCAATGTTTCATATGCAGAGTTGTTTGATTTTCAAGAGTAGGTCTATTTGATGTTCAAGAAGTAGAGGCATCATGCAAGAAAGCGAAGCGGATGATGTAATTAATAAACAACTTTCACTTTTCAACACACCAATAAGTAAAACGACTTAAAAAAACTAAACTATGTGAAGTAATCTAAAAAGCTTGGCATTTAGTTAGTAGTAAGGACTTCAGTCCTTATTAGAGGAATAAGGGACTTCCAATAAAAAAACGTCCCATCGTAGGGGCGCACAGCTGTGCGCCCCTACAAATGTACAAATAATTTGGAACAATTTATTTTTTGGAAGTCCCTAAAGTCCAATACGCTTGGGTTAAGGCTAAAACTCTCGATCAAACAATACAATTCAGTTAGAGCCAAAAACCTTAACCTGCGTAGGTTAGCTTGAGGAATGCAACCCAACATTTTTCGGGGTTTGTTGGGTTTCACTTCGTACCTTGCGGGATCTTGGTACAACCTAACCTAAAATTATCCTTAACCCAAGCGTATTGCTTTATCAAAGACAAAACAATAATGTCTGCGAAAAATCCTGACGATAACTTGAGCGTTTAGCGAAGTGTAAATAAGAATTGCAGAATATTAATATCTACAAAGTTTTATTCAGAAATGCACTTAATTCGCCCAAGACTTGGAAAACATCCTGTAAATAGTTTCTATAAAGCCCTGATTTGGCGATTTCGCAGGCGTTCGGGACTGCCAGTAGGAATTGCAGCAATTAATTTTTGTGTGTATTCTTCTTTGGGTTCTTGGTAGATGCTTTCGGCTGTGCCTTGTTCAACAATTTGACCGCGATTCATAACTAAAATGCGATCGCTCATGAATTTCACTACACTTAAATCATGAGAAATAAAAATATAAGTCAGCTGAAAATCTGCTTGCAATTCTTTAAGTAGATTTAACACCTGTGCTTGCACAGAAACATCCAGCGCTGAAACTGATTCATCGCAAATAATAAATTTGGGATTTAATGCCAAAGAACGCGCTATACAAATCCGCTGGCGTTGACCGCCAGAAAACTGATGCGGATAGCGGTTCATTGCATCTACACTCAAACCCACCCTTTCTAAAAGTTCGGCTACTCGTTCGCGTCGTTGTTGTTTTGTCTTACCAACAGCGTGAATTAACAACGGTTCCATCACCGCATCGCCAACCTTCATCCGTGGGTCGAGGGAACTAAAAGGATTTTGGAAGACTATTTGCATTTCCCGCCGCAGTTTTTGTAACCGTTCTCCTTTGAGGCTAGTAATATCTTGTTTTTCAAAGATTATCTGACCACTCATCGGTTCGATTAATCGCAGCAAGGTTCTGCCAAGGGTCGTTTTGCCACAACCAGATTCTCCCACTAATCCCACCGTTTCCCCTGGTTTGACATCAAAGGAAACACCATTAACTGCCATGCTGTAGCGTTTTGTACCACCAAATACTCCCCGGACTGGAAAACCGACTTTTAAGTTGCGAATTTCCAACAGGGGTTGCTTTTCATCCAAGTTTGCCAATCTTGCAGCAATCTCTTGGCTACTGAGTTGTGGAGGTTGTGCGGGTTCTTTCGCTTGAATTACTAGTTGTCCTGTTGCTGTTTCTTGGGTACTCATGTAGTCGGAAACAGTGAGTAATTTTTGGGGACGGTGGTCAAGTGTGGGGCGACAGGCTATTAAGCCTTTAGTATATGGATGTTGGGGATTGCTAAAAATTTGTTCAGCAGTCCCAGATTCGACGACTTTGCCTTTATACATTACCGCTACATGGTCAGCAATTTCGGAAATTAGCCCCAAGTCGTGGGTGATGAAAATCATCGCCATGTCACGGCTTTGCTGCAATTCTCGCAACAATTCCAAAATTGTGGCTTGTACCGTCACGTCCAAGGCTGTGGTTGGTTCATCGGCAATTAAGATTAATGGGTTGCAGGAAATTGCCATTGCAATCATTACCCGTTGCAATTGACCCCCAGAAAGTTCATGGGGATAGCGTTCCAGCATGGCTTCTTTGTGTTCTTTGACTAACTGTGCCAACTTTGGCGTATCTGGTTTGGATGAATTGGCGTTGTTTTGGTGCCAAGTTTCGATATACTGCTGTTGAATATCTTCATCACTAGCTAAAAGTTTTACCTCTTGCAGACCTGCGATCGCAATTTGTCTTGCTTGTGCTGCTGAGACATTTTGATGCCGCATAATCGCTTCTGCGAGCTGGAACCCAATATTATAAACCGGATTGAGGGAACTCATGGGTTCTTGAAAAATCATCGCAATGTCGCCACCACGGTGTAGCTGCATTTCCTCAGGCGGCAATTTTACCAAATCTATGGGGTTGGCGTTCTCTTGAGGACGAAACCAAATTTCACCGCCAGCAACTCTACCAGGAGTCTGCAACAAACCCATCACAGCTAAAGATGTGACTGATTTTCCGCTTCCTGACTCTCCTACGATTCCTAGAGTCTCACCTCGACGCAATTCAAAGGAAATACCATCCAAAGCTCTGACGATATTGCCATCACCGGGAAATTCAACTTGGAGATTGCGAACCTCTAGGACAGTTTCTCTCATAGGAGTCGGGTGGGAATTTTAACTGAAAATTATTTGGATTTTAACAGTAGTTTTGATGTGTGTTTGATACTCTTTGCCCTAAAAGTGCGGAAATTCTTGGTTTATAGTCCAATGGTGCTATGTTAAAATTTGTAGCAAAATTAACAAAGACAAATTGGTTAAAGCAATTTGTGATGCTTAAACTCAGGCGATGCCTACGGCAACCCTAACAGGGAACGCACTTGATTTGCACCAAACTATAACGTGATTTTAATTTTACAAAAACTCAGATTAAAATCCGCTTATTTATCACCTCTTTCCCATTCAGGTATGGCGCCTTTGACCCGGCGGATGGGTAAATTTGCAATTAAAGCTGTGGTTCGTTGGTTGCTTTCTAAGGAGAACTCTAAGCCGTCTGTCTCAACTTCCACATAGCGACAGACGACATCTAGGATTTCTTGCCGCATTTTTTCCAACGTTTGCGGGTCGATGTCAGCGCGATCGTGAGCAATCACCAATTGCAGGCGACGTTTCACTTGAGTTCGACTGCTATCAGGACCACGAGAAAAAAGTTTTTCTAGAAGTTCAATCATTACGAGTAGGTCTAGGCCCGAGACTGGAAAATTAGGTTAAACAATCTTTGTCGAGAACAACTTTCTAAGACGCACGAAGAAGTTGTCTTGGGACGAGTCGATATCAAGAAATTCGACGTTTTCCCCTTCCAATCTCCGAGCAATGTTCTCAAAGGCTGTGCCAGCTAGAGAGTGAGTTTCCCCTAATACCAGAGGTTCGCCGCGATTGGTAGATACAATAACACGCTCGTCGTCAGGGATTACCCCGATCAAGGGGATGGCGAGAAGTTCCTGAACATCTTGCACTGACATCATATCATTTGCCTGCACCATTGCGGGTCTGATGCGGTTAATTATTAAATGAACACGCTTAACCCCTTGTGCTTCTAGTAATCCAACTACTCGGTCTGCATCACGAACTGACGAAATTTCTGGTGTACTGATGACTAGCGCTTCTTTTGCTGGGCCGATGGCATTTTTAAATCCATTTTCAATGCCGGCGGGGCTATCAATAATTACATATTGATACTTTTGCGCTAGTGCATTCACCAATAACTTCATTTGTTCTGGTGTGACTGCATCTTTCGAGCGATTTTGGGCTGCTGGCAAAAGTACGAGATTGGGTTGTCGCTTATCTTTGACTAAGGCTTGTTCTAAACGACACTCTCTGGCTAAGACTTCCACCGCAGTATAGACGATGCGGTTTTCCAGCCCTAGCAGCAAATCCAAATTTCTCAGACCAAAATCCGCATCAACCAAGGCAACTTGACGCCCCATTTTGGCCAAAGCCATGCCCAGATTTGCTGAAACTGTGGTTTTACCCACTCCTCCTTTGCCGGAGGTAATCACAATAATGCGAGTCATGATAGAAGTGCGGTCAATGAGGGTTCAGGAAATATAAAACTGTAAATTGCAGTATAAAGTATGAAGTATCGTATCAAGTATGAAGAAATATCTGAATCTCTCAGATGAGAATCAGGTATGAGTGCTTTTTTATAGCGTTTTTCGGTTATGTACAATACACTTTGCTAGGGGAAAAGGGCTAAGGATTAAAGTAGTGTATTCTATCTACATGAAAATCGCTATATTTTATCCTGGATATCCTTAATGTTTTAAGTAAATATTCAGGGTTGTTTATCGGCCTTAATCAATTGGTTTCTGGAAAAATCAGTAGCCCTAGCGATGCGAATTCCTTGGGGGGTAATGTGTGCCACTTCTGGAGAAAATTGCATCGGCGTTTTTTCTGGTGCCCTAGCTACAGCATCTGCGATCCGCAGTTGGGTTGGTTCCATTTGCAAGGCCATAATCAGACACGAAAGATTACCCCCAGCACCAGCATGAGCGATTCCACGTAGACGGCCCCAGACGATAATATCTCCATCTGCAATTACAATACCACCTGGATTTAAATCTCCCAAGAGAATTACAGTGCCCGGATGGCGAATTTCTACTCCAGAGCGTACAGTCATTTCCAAATAAAGGGCATCTGCCTGGGGTATGGCTGTAGCTTTTGGTTCTGTACTCAGGGAAGTTATGGGTTGTAGTTGTTCTACAGAATAACCAGATGTGACAGCTGCGATCGCAGTTTGCCGGCGACTAGTGGAAACTGAGATTAATCGCAGTTGGACATCACTTAAAGCTTCGGCAAGTTCTTGCAGTTGTCTGGCATCTACCAAGCGGTCTTGTGCCATTAAATGCACTGGTGTGTTAGATATACGGAAGCGATCGCCAGCGTTCAAGCGCTGTCTGGTTTGCTGCCAAATATCAGACCAACTGAGTTCTGAGGCAGGTACTTGAGATTCTAGCGGTAAAATTAATAACAGTCGTCCCCCTTCACTTTTCAGTTGGACTTGAACATTCTGATTTAACCGATGTCCTGGTAATGGTGAATCACCGCTATTTAAATCAGTCAGGATAGAATTTGCAGGATTTGATTCCACATCGGGCTTCGCAGGAGTTGACTCTATATCCGCAAGCTCAGTATTTGACTTTAAATACAGCAGCACGGATTTTAACTCAGCATCCGGGAGGATAGAATCTGATTCTAGATCGGAAACAGGACGATTTTTCTCTACCTGGGAATGAATAGAGTTTGGTTCTGCATTAGGAGGTGCAGAATTTGACTTTAGATTGGGCGATGGGGAATCAGAAGTCATGCAATACTAGCCAAAAGACGAGGGACACACCGATTAACAATTCAAAATTCAAAATTCAAAATTCAAAATTAAAGACAATTTCAGAAGGGGACTGTTACCCCGACTCAAATTGGGTCTACCTCTAGAGGTAGGGGTCTTAAACCCTCGAATGTACGATAATTACCAATATTAGATCGTTTGCAAAATACAACAACATCCTTATAGCATTTTGTATTTGAGATTTGCGATTGTGTACTACTAGGTCAAAGCAAGCTAGGCATAGCGTCTGGGAAAAAAAGGTTGATGCGATCGGATTTTAGCCGCTTTTTGTTTCGCAATCATTCTTCTAATTAGTATTAGACAAAAAAGACCTATCTTGACTCATCACTTAAAGCTGTTTTCGTCAACCGTTGATAAATTGTGCCTAAAGCATCGGTATTACCGACATTGCCGGGAAACAGCACCACAGGTAAATTAGGAAACTGGGGATGATTGGATGGCGTCAGTACCATTGAACAGCCAGGTAAAATTTGACCGAGTAAGCGGGCTGAAGTTAAAGCTAGTCCAGTACTCAAGACATCGTTTGAGGTAATGCCACCCTTGCTGATTAAGAATCCAATATCAGATGGTAAACCGCGCACAATATCCATCAATAAAGCTGAAACCTTCGCCCCAAAATCCAATCTTGTCTCTATATCCTTAAAACTCAATTCCTGACGGCTAGTATAAACCACTGGTGTTTTGCCCGCCTCGTGTACTAACCGTGTACTTTCCTGAATTTCCCCCAGGAGTGCAGCTGATTGATTTGTTCGATCGCCAAGTAGTCGCGCTACATTAACTTCAATTCCCACAGTTCCTTCTACTTGCAACAACGCCTCTAACTGCTGAGTAGTTTTTTTCACATGGGAACCAACAATCACCGCACCCGGTTTACCTTGACGCACATACTGTGCCATGTTTTGGGCAGCGATGGGTTGGGGAGGTAAAGCGGCTAAAGCGGTTAAAATACTGGCAGCACTGCGGAATAAAAAGCGTTTGCCTTGACTTGCTGCTGTTAAGATATCTAGTGCAAAGCGGTTGAGGTCGGCTTGAGTTTCACCATCGACGACAGCACACTGATTATGACTCAGTTTTAGCAAGCGTTCCAGGCTACCAGCGCGAATGTCATCTAGGAGAAACCTTTCTACTGCTTCGGACTGGATTTGTCCTTGGGTTTTTTCTTCGACGTACTTGGGCAAGTAACTATGATGGTAGCTGAAAACCGAATCACGGGCAAATTCTGTTTCATGGACTGGGGTGGGTACACCATCAATGATTAAATAATGTACGCTGTCGCGGGTGATGCGTCCCCCCTCAAAAAATGCAGGTACGAGAAAATGGGCATCAAAAGAACCGAGTTCTTGAGCGATCGCATCTGTTTCAATAGGATAATGTCCGCGCAAGGTAGAATCAGAACGACTGACAATCAGAAAATCCTCAATTCCTTCAGCTTGCAAAGCAATTTTCAAATTTTGGCAAACTTCTTTCGTCACAGATGCAGCTGACTCTGGCGTTAAAGCTCTAGTATTAGTCAGCACAAAGAAAATCGGTGAATCATCCTGCAACCCTGTGCGTAGAGTGTCCACATCCCAGTGCATCAAGAGCAAGCAGCTGTGGACTGTTTGAGAACCTGTAGGATCGTCATCTAGGACAATGATTTTAGGTTTGTTACTCATTCAATTTTGGATTTTAGATTTTAGATTTTGGATTGATTCTACGAATCAATCGCGCAATTGTTTTTTTAGAAAATACATCAGCAACGAAAAATTTAACTCAGCTTTTGTGCAATTTTCTGATTTCTGCTTGCACATCGATGGCAATTTGCAATGATTGATTTAAAAGTTGAGCGTATTCACCTGCTTGAGTACTAACTTGTAAAGCTTGAAGACTGGCTAAATTATTGACAAATAACTCTTGGTTACTAGCAAGCAAAGTTTTATTATCCCGCAAAATTCGTTCTGTTTTCAGAGCGCGGACTAAATCTTCTCGAATTAGTTGCAGGGCGACAGTGACTCGATCTCGGTCATGGATATTGCTTTCTACGTTTCCTGATGCTGCCAATTGGTCATTGATATCTATGGCGCTAATCAGGTCATGATATTTATCAACTTCATCTAAAAGTATTGTCAGTCCTTCAGGAAAGGTCAACTGTCGCCAGAGCGATCGCCCCACTAAGATGGGGATTGGCACTAAAATTAGTAAAAGAATGCCGAATTTAATTGAAGATCCAATTGTTGGCAGAATAATAAAGGCATAAACAAAACCAACGATGATTGGCGTTAGCGCCAGCGTCACCAGCATTTCATTGATTAAAAATCCTAATCGCTTCTTGCGATCTCGCAAAACAGAGGGTCGAAAAACGTCTTCTGGGTCGAACCCAGTCAAGCGTCTCAGTTCCCCTTTACTAATTTCCAAGCCTATTAAGTCCGGCTGCACGGCTGGATAACTCCTATGGAAACCCAAGTTGCGTATTTATTTTAATCGGGTTTGGTAGAGATATGTTGGTATTTATCTTCGAGCGCTCAGATCCCCGACTTCTTGAAGAAGTCGGGGATCTAGTCTCCTACTTTCTATGGCACAATGATTTTAGGCAATGCCTACGGCGGTAAACTACGTACTGGCAATGGTTCCATCTATTAAGTATAAGTAATATTTTCTTGTTTATCTGCTTAACACAAGCAGGTTATGAACTTTCTCCAGCTTCTTTAACTGCAAAATCAATAACGCTTTGACTTAAACGAATATTGCGATCGAGCATTTTTTGAATAGCTGTTTTAATAGATAGAGGATAACCTTCACGTTTAGCACGTAATAAAATTCCAATTGAACCTGTAACCGAAAGACCGCTTAATCTAGCTATTCTTCGTCCTACGGCTTCATCAATACAAACGGTTGAAATATTTTTATTTAGTGCTAACTGAATCACTGATGCTTCTCCTAAATCTAAGGAATTAGATAGAAACGGAGAAATATTTAAAGGATAACTTTGCTTTTGTAGCCAGAATGCTGATTCAAATTCGCTTACAGCTAAACCTGTAGCACCACCAATTAGTATTTCTTCATGGACTTCAAAGGGAACAAGAACATCTGTATAAAGAGACTCTAAAATCTTTAAGTCGCCCATAGCAGCTACAAGGGCAATTAAAGGAGAAGTGTTGATAACAATTTGATTGGTGCTAGGCATTTTCTAGATCTGATAACAATTCCTCTTCATTAAGGTCAATTAAGGGAACACCATAGTCATTGAGTTTGAGGATAAATGTAACTCGATCTACTCCCACTAATGCGGCAGCCATCCCAGAAGAAAGGCGTTTCATTTCATAGAGTTTAACTGCCATTGCCCATTTTGATTCTTGTTCAAATTCTTCTCTGGTTTTGCCGACAGCATCAGGTAAAGTTTTGGGGTAGTTGATTGTTAGTTGTAAATTCATAGCTTTATTTTCTTTTATGTGATGCTTCAGTAATTATCACCCAAAACATCAAAATCAAGCTACTGCTGTTTGCCGTTGTAGAAGCTCAGGAGTAGTAGCCTCAGATAAAAGTGGTATTTAATTATTGTGATCTTTGCCAAATAGCATCACTCAGTAAACCAGTTTTCATCTAAAATTTGTTCTAAAGAGCCAATGGGTATTAAGGGGAATATGTCAATAGCAAGTTGAGAGCGATCGCTTGTTTCGCTCCTGGTAGTAGTAGTGGCTGCTAATTCTACATACTCATTATCCCTCATGCCGAGGTTATGAATTTCAGTCACGCTGCAATGCCATAAATATTCCTTAAGTCTAAACGAAAGCTTACTCAAAGAATGAGGTTTTAATTTGTCAAATTATTGAGAATGTTACGAGAACCCATAGTTCGACCTCTACATTTTCAGCCCTATAAATCGATTATTACTGAGGGGTAAAAATGGCTAAAACTACAGCAACAGATATTCTCTCATTAATTGAAGCAGAACATCGTCAAGTTGAGCAACTTTTTGCACAAGCTGAAAAAGCTAAGGGAAGTAAATTGCAGGAACACTTCAATCAACTCTATAAAGCATTGAATTTACATGCTAGAACTGAAGAATTAGTCTTCTATCCAGCTTTGCGAGAATATGAAGAAACGGAACAATATGTTGAAGAAGCTGAAGAAGAACACGAGGAAGTTTCATTAATTTTAGAAGAAATTAAGGCTATTAAGCCCACTGACGCTGAGTTTAAAGAAAAAATGAGTGAATTGAAAGAAGCCGTTCAGTATCATGTAGAAGAAGAAGAAAGCGAAATTTTTAATGCTGTCCGCGAGTGTATGGACGCGCAAGAGCTAACTGAATTAGGTCAGGAATTTCAGAAAACTAAAACCGAATTAGAACCAGAAATTGAAGCTGCATCAACAAGGTAATTCAATCGAAGAATAGTTCCGAATTAAAACATCAAAATTACTTTTGGTAGATGATTCAAATCTGACATTGAGAATCACCGTTAAATCTTAGTGTGCTGTTTGAGCATTTATTTACCCTCGATTTTTGCTTGACAAAGATAGTCACAAGCTGAGGGTAATTAGTCTATTAAAATTCACCAATTTCTTCATCAAGAGGTACAAAAATGACCACTACAAATGGTAAGCGCAAAATTCGTTACGCCGTTGTTGGTTTAGGTTGGTTCGCCCAAGCAGCTGCATTACCTTCCTTTACCCACGCTGAAAACTCAGAGTTAGTTGCATTGGTTTCTGATGACCCCACTAAAAGAGAAGAACTGAGCAAAAAGTACGGCATCAAGCGGACTTATTCTTACGAAGAGTATGAGGACTGTCTAACAAGTGGTGAGGTTGATGCAGTTTATATTGCTTTGCCCAATCACTTGCATTGTGAATACACTCAAAGAGCTGCTAATCAGGCAATTCATGTGTTGTGTGAAAAGCCAATGGCAATGACAGAAAAAGAGTGTGAGGCAATGATTAAAGCTGCCAATGATAACGGTGTAAAACTGATGATTGCCTACCGCTTACATTTAGAAGCAGCAAATTTACAAGCGGTGGAAATTATTCGTTCAAAGCAAATTGGTGAACCACGTATTTTCAATTCTGTTTTTACTCAACAAGTAGAAGAAGGTAATATTCGTCTACAGGATGTAAAAGGTGGTGGAACGCTGGATGATATTGGCATTTACTGTATTAATGCTGCACGTTATCTATTTCAAGATGAACCAATCGAAGTATTTGCTTTAGCTGCTAATAAAGGAGAACAACGTTTCAGTGAAGTCGAAGAAATGACTAGTGTTATCTTACGTTTCCCCAATGAACGATTGGCAACCTTTACCTGTAGCTTTGGAGCAGCTAGTGTTTCAACTTATCAGATTGTCGGTACTAAGGGAGATTTGCGAGTAGAACCTGCATATCCTTGGCAGGGAGAAATTAAGCATTACCTGACAATTAATGGTGAAACTCAACAGCGTACCTTTAACGATCGCGATCAACTAGCAGCTGAGTTTATTTACTTCTCTAATTGTATTCTTGAAGATAAAGATCCAGAACCATCTGGGATTGAAGGGTTGATTGATGTCAATATCATTCAAGCGCTTTATGAGTCAATTAAGATTGGTCAACCTGTCAAGATACAAACTCGCGCTCGCCATCAACGTCCCACATCGGCTCAAACTATTAAGCGTCCTCCTGTTGAGGAAAACCCAGACTTAATTCACGCCGCTACACCTTCAGGTTAATCCTAAGTTTCAGTAGCCTTAAATATACAAAAGTTCTTGTAGGGGCACAATATATTGTGCCCCTACTCTGTTGTCGATGTTAATTGAAACTACTGCATGTCCAAACTTTAAGGATAAAGACCCCTGTCAGTCAGGGCTTGAGCTACTCTACCTACTCCCAGTGTATAAGCTGCTAACCTCAAAGAAACTTGCCGTTTCTTCGACTGTTGAATCACTTGGCGGTAAGCCTGCACCATCAAATGTTCCATTTCGCGGTTGACGCGTTCCTCATCCCAAAATAGGTAAGAAAGACCCTGCACCCACTCCAAATAACTCACCACTACACCGCCAGCATTGGCCAAAATATCTGGTAGGACTGTCACACCCCGCGCCTCTAAGGACAAGCTAGCCTCAAGAGTCACCGGGCCGTTAGCCGCTTCTGCAACAATTTGCGCCTGTACCTGATTCGCATTTTCTTCGGTGATTTGGTTTTCCAAAGCTGCTGGTATCAAGACATCGCAAGGCAAAGTTAATAAATCTGCATTGCTAATTGCTACCGCTTCCGGAAAACCCACAATACTCTTGCGATTCTCAGCGGCGTAGGCTTTCAACTTGGGAATATCAAGACCATCTTGGGAAAATACTCCCCCAGCACTCGTAGAAACAGCGATAATTTTCGCTCCCGCTTCGTATAGTAAATCAGCTGCGGCGCCGCCAACATTACCAAAACCTTGGATGGCTACTCGCACTCCCGCCAAGGATTTACCTTGGTCTGCTAGCGCCTCGCGTACAATAATCATCGCCCCGCGCCCGGTTGCCATTTCCCGTCCCCTGGAACCGCCCACAGAAAGCGGCTTCCCAGTGACAACCCCCGGTACAGCATGACCTACATTCACCGAGTAAGTATCCATCATCCAAGCCATCTCACGGGCAGAAGTACCCATGTCTGGTGCTGGAATATCCACCGAAGGACCGATATCTTTAATCAACTCGCTGATATAACGACGGCTGATCCGTTCTAGTTCCCCGACACCATAACGTTTTGGATCGATCGCAATACCACCCTTAGCACCACCATAAGGAATACCCAATAACGCACATTTCCAAGTCATTAGCATTGCTAGGGCTGAAACTTCGCGCAGTGTCACAGCGGGATGATAACGAATTCCGCCTTTGTAAGGGCCTAAAACATCAGAGTGCTGCACTCGATGTCCAGCGAAAACTTGTATTTCTCCGTTATCTAATTTCACAGGAATCGAAACTGTTACCACTTTGCGTGGATGACTAAGAATTTCTATCAATCCCTGGTCTAACCTTAATTCCCTAGCCGCAGCTTCTAGGTAACTACAGGCTTGATCAAATGGACAAATATGCGCTGGAGAAGCAGCTTCCAACGGCAACACAGATGCTAAAGTCATAAAGTTTTCTCCTAATCGCGGTCTGTGCGCGAACCGGATCTAAATATATTGCCTAGCTTATCCTTTTTTTTAGAAAAATAGCAATTTTGTAGTTTTTGTTACAGTTTTCTTCAATAGGATATGCATTGGAAATTGGGCATGGGGAATTGGGCATGGGGAATTGGGCATGGGGCATTGGTTATTCACAAGTGACAAATGACAAATGACAAATTACCTTGCTAAGCGACTTCCAAAAAATAAATTATCCCAAATTATTTTTACATTTGTAGGGGCGCACAGCTGTGCGCCCCTACGGTGGGATGTTTTTTTAATTGAAAGTCCCTAAAGCGATCGCTGCATTCTGTCCACCAAAGCCAAAACTCAAACATAATACATGGCTAATATTACTGAGGCGGGCTGCTGTAACTATCTCTAAATCAAACTCTGGTTGCTGCAATCCCACACAAGGCGGTAAGATTTGATGCTTTAATGCCATTAAAGAAAAAGCCACACCTAAGGCTCCAGATGCTCCTAGTGTATGACCTGAGCTTCCCTTGGTGGAACTAACTGCTACGCCTTGGGGAAACAAACGCTGGATTACCATGCTCTCCATTTGGTCATTTAGCTGGGTAGCTGTGCCATGAGCATGAATGTAATCGATATCACCTGGTAATAGACAACTACGTTCTAGACATTGTTTAATAGCAGCGATCGCACTTTTTCCTTCAGGTTCCGGTGAATTGCTATGATATGCGTCGTTAGTTAAACCAAAACCGAGAATTTCACCATACACTTTTGCTTGACGTTGTTTTGCCAACTCTGCTGATTCCAAGACAAACACAGCTGCGCCTTCGCCTAAAACTAAGCCTTCCCGGTGCAAATCAAAAGGATAAGCGCCAGTTTTTGCCAAAGCACCCATTTGCTGAAATCCTGCCAAAGTCAAAGGTGTAATTGGTGCTTCCACTGCACCAGCGATCGCTTGTTGACATTGCCCTGTTTGTATGAGCATAGCTGCTTGGGCAATAGATAAAATTCCAGTAGCGCAAGCAGCCATTGGTGCCAAAACTATCCCTGATGCACCAATTTGTCGCGCAGCTGCGATCGCGTTCATGTGAGGCAAAGTATCGAGCCAATTTTTCAAAGAGGACGCGGGGACACGGAGACACGGTGACGCGGAGAAATTCTTTGCGTCCTCATACATTTGCCGCGTCAAGACTTCCCAAGATGCTTGAAAAGAGCGACTTGAGCCAATGACTACAGCGCAATCAGCTAAAGGTGGAACTAAGCCAGCATCTTGCAAAGCGGAAGCAACAACCAGCTGAGTTAACGTTGTCAACTCGGCTGGTTGTTGACCAATCAAAGCTAGAGGAAATGGTGTAAGTTCTGGAAATGGTTGATGTAATCGAATTCCAGATTTACCTGCTAGCAAATTTTGCCAACTATCGTCTAAGCTGCCACCCAAGGCAGAAACTAAACCAATACCAGTAGCAACAACCTTCACCAATTTCGATTTTGGGGGATAAGGGAGATGAGGGAGATGAGGGAGATGAGGGAGATGAGGGAGATGAGGAAGATAAGGGAGATGAGGGGGAATAACTACCCACTCCCCACTCCCCACACTCCCCACACTCCCCACACTCCCTCATCTCCCCCTACTCCCTCATCTCCCTCATCCCCTTACTCTGCCGGTGTTTTCAAATTTTCAGCACCTTGGGTAACTTTAGCAGAGTCGATGCGATCGCCTTGCTGAATTTTATTGACTACATCAAAACCTTGAGTAACATTGCCAAACACGGCGTATTTACCATCCAGGAATCCTATATCTGCTAGAGCAAAATAAAACTGTGAAGAAGCGGAATCTGGTGGTTGCGATCGCGCCATTGCTACCGCACCTAGCTTATGGGGCAATACAACGGGTTGAGCAGTAGCATCAAATGTTTGATTGTAAATCGGTGTATTTGAGCCTTTTTGCTGAATTTCTAAGGGAATATAGCGAGTATTTCCTGTTTTTGGGTCAATATAACTACCCGTTCCCAATTGATCTACAGGAAAGTTTGGGTCTTTGCTTTGGGGATCGCCGCCTTGAACTACAAAGGGCTGGGGTTGTTCAGGAGTTCCGCGCTCGACTCTATGGAAAACCAAGCCATTGTAGACACCCTTTTGCACTAAATCTACAAAATTGCCGGCTGTAATTGGGGCGTTGGTACCGTCTACTTCGATAGTAATCGGCGAACCTTTAACTGTAAGCACCACAGTAGCCTTGCCTTGGAGCCTTGGTAAATTGGCGAATCCAGGAACACTCTCCTTACTTTGAGATACAGACGTTGCTTCAGTGGTTGTCTTTGTACTTGCCTCACTTGCGTTTGAGGTAGCTGTGGATGTCGGAGAAGAAGTATTAGAAGTTACTTGCTGTGTTGAACATCCTCCTAACATCAAAGCACTGGCGATCGCAACAGAAAGCAAAAATTGTGAAATTTTCAACCGCATTACTAGTTACTGATTCAACTTAAGTATCTTATCCTTTTAAGGGGGAATTGGGCATGGGGCAAGCAGGAAGTGTGGGAGGTGTGGGAGGTGTGGGAGGTGTGGGAG
Organism: Nostoc sp. CreGUA01; assembly: GCA_034531095.2. Lineage (GTDB taxonomy): Bacteria > Cyanobacteriota > Cyanobacteriia > Cyanobacteriales > Nostocaceae > Nostoc. The sequence goes on from JAVRBV020000171.1 coordinate 43,856, forward strand.
GTGTGGGAGGTAGGGAGGTGGGGAGGTAGGGGAGTAAAGGAAGCAAGCAAACGATTATTATTCTTCCTCATCCCCCATCTCCCCATCTCCCCATCTCCCCATCTCCCATCCCCTCATCCCCCACACTCGCCACACTCCCTCATCTCCAGTCCCTCAAATTCCTTCTAGTGATACTCCCAAAAATCGAGCTAGCTTTGCGCCTTCTGTTTCTAACTCTGTTAGAGATAATGGTTGTCCAACCCTTGTTAAGGGTATATCTCGCCGATTCTTAACGCGGAGATAGAGCGCACGAAGTGGATTAATGCCTTCTTTGACGGCTATCCGCACAGACTGTACATCTTCTATGCGACCATCAATTTGAATTTGACGGTTTTTGCCAGGAAATCCCCAACGAAATATTTTAAATGTGTTGGTTTCCTGATTAAATTCGTTGTAACCGCCTCCAACATCCCATAAAATCACTAACCATAAGTACGTGGCTAGTAACAAGCCAGCAGTGCCATATAATCCCATCACCAATCCTTGAGGGACGAATATCAGTTGAGTTGGATCGGTAACTATGAGTAAATTAATTTTTAGGTAACTGGATATGCCAGCCAGTAAAAAGCCTGTTGCTCCCAAAGTAACGATAGTTGCCCACCAGTAGTTACTAAACCGACGAGAACCGAGAACGTTTTGATGCAGCAGGCGATCGCCTTTGTTAATCGTTGTTGATGCCGTCATTGAACTACCATTGCCTGTGAGATACTCTCTTTAAAAGTCTGCCATTGAATCGGGGTATATTGCAACTGGATTAGGGAATGGGGCATGGGGCATAGAGCATGGCGCATGGGGATGAGGAGGAGAAAATTCCTAACTCTTAACTCCCACTCCTAACTCCCAATGCCCAATGCCCTATGCCCCATGCCCAATCAAATTGTTTAGATTTCTGAGAAAAGTTGTGTCAAATTGTAAAAATTCTGATATTCATATTATTAATACACGTTCGTGTTAAATACCTGATTCGCTTGCGTGTGTCTGGCCAAAACCGAACTAATATGATAAGTTAAGAATCATTAAGTTACCACAAGCTAAGTTACTAGCCAGTGGTACGTGTAATGGCATAGGTCTGAGAAATGCTGACTTCACTAGACAGCAAGCTCTCAGAATCTCAGTTGCTTATAGGCTGTTGAGATTGTCAAAAAAACGTTAATTCCTCACGGTAGTCGCTAATAAAGCAAAGCTTTAAGGCGGCGCTGGCTCAAAAACGTTGCAATTTTAGTAAAAAAAGAGGATTTTAGTCCGATGACCATCGCAGTTGGACGCGCCCCGAGTACAAGAGGGTGGTTTGACGTAGTAGACGACTGGCTCAAGCGCGATCGCTTTGTGTTTGTAGGTTGGTCAGGACTACTACTATTCCCCTGTGCATACCTAGCACTAGGCGGTTGGCTGACAGGCACAACCTTCGTCACC
>JAVRBV020000172.1:0-92500 GCA_034531095.2 Nostoc sp. CreGUA01
TTGAATTCTTTCCTGGTGTCTATTGCGCGGTGGAACCACACTGAACCCTTCCCGAACTCAGAGGTGAAACGCTGCTGCGGCAACGATAGTTTAGGGGTTGCCCTACGCTAAAATAGCTCGATGCCAGGTTTACTTATCTAAACATAAAAAGTCTCTCTGATGTAGTTAGAGAGACTTTTTATTTGACTACTAAAGGACTTAACAAAAGCCGTGGAAATTTAGACAATCCAACGGCTTTTTAATGTGGTGTAAGGATACTTAAGTAATTATCATCATAAACTCAGCAGACCATTAGTTTTAGATACGTAACGTAAGTAGTTGCAATTTCTAATCGTCTGGCATTTTTCTGGCTTTAGAGCAAAGCACCACCACAGCTGGAACCACAGCCAGCAGTACAACCATAGCAATAAGCAGCGGTTTGTATTTCATTAATCAAGTCCAAACTATCAGCATCTAGCAATTTAGCAACTGTCAAGGTTTCACCGTTAAGAGTTTTCGCAGGCAAATTCATCATTTGGTTAAAGTCACAATCATATACATTACCTAGATAATCAATTGAAAGTTCATCACGACACATTAAATGTTCAATTGTGCTGGGATTAAAATGCGATTCTAAAAACTGCAAATAGCTGGTATACAATTTTCTTCGTTCTAAATGCATTTTAGTTCTACCAACTGGCAGATTGGTAATTGTGAAGAGGTTGTTAAAAACAATATTAAAATGTTCTTGTAAGAACGTTTTGTAATCTTGTTCTAGGTTGCTCTGTTCTGGAGCTAAAGAAAATTCTTCCCCGGTAGGTAACTGAGGATTAAATACCAAGTCCAAAACTAAGTTTGGCTGTTTGCCATAGCCGAGTTGGTTAAGCCACTGTAAAGCTTTGATTGAACTATCAAAGACGCCAGTGCCGCGCATTTTATCAACATTATCTGCTAAGTAGCAGGGCAGAGAAGCCACAATTCTTACTTGATGTTTAGCAAAGTATTCCGGTAAATCTCCAAAACCATTTTCAAAATAAATGGTTAAGTTAGAACGGACAATTACCTGTTTATCCGTTAACTTTGCGGCTTCTACTAGTGGTTTAAATCCGTAATTCATTTCGGGTGCGCCACCAGTGAAATCCACAATTTTTATTTCTGGAAATCTATAGATTAGTGAAATCAATTCTTCACAAATTTCTGGGGAAAGTTCTTCTGTACGTTTTGGGCTAGCTTCGACATGACAATGTTTACAAGCCAGGTTACAGCGTTTACCAAGATTAATTTGTAAAACAGTAATTCCTTTTTTTGTTAAAGGATAATTAAGTTTGTTTTTGAATTTCGTTACAGATGTATCTAGTGTATTTGTTAATTTAGTCTGCATTAGTTATTACTCTTTGAAGATAATTAAAATATATTCAATGTTTCTAGCCCTGTAATAATCTGTACGTTATTCCACCAATAACTGCGGCAATAGGTAAAGTTAAAATCCAGGACATTAGTATTTGATAAAAAACACGCACATTAAATTTTTTAGCAATCAGTCCAACTCCAAAAATAGAACCTACTGAAAGGTGAGTTATGGAAACCAGAAGCCCAAACTGGCTAGCTATGATAGTCAGAACTCCGGTTACTATATTTGCTGATAAGCCTTGAGTATAACTCATTGAAGTAATTTTTTCACTCATGGTTATTGCAACTTTTTGGGAGTTGAGTAAACCGCCAAGTGCCATTGCGATCGCAATGGTAATCATTCCTCCCTGAATCGAAAAATACTCAATAATCAAAATGAGTGACACAATCTTGGGAGTATAATTAAATCCTCTAGCAAAACTAATAATTCCAGCGCTGATAAAATGAAAATTGTCAATCATTTTATGGTTAATTATTAGGTTATATTTGTAACTGATATAGCTAGATAAGCTACTAATTCCTGCTCCCAATAAAATAGCAATAATTGGACTGAACAATAAAGGCAAAATAAAGGAAGTTAGCAAAGCTGCAAAATTAACTTTTAGTCCGATCGCTACTAATCCAGCACCAATAATAGCACCAATTAAACTGTCAGTTGTGGAAATAGGAAACCCCATAAAGGTGGCAATAAGTACAGTTAAACCAGCAGCGATCGCCACAGCTAGATGAAATTCTGGTGCATTGGCGATCGCATTTGGCACTAGTCCTTTTCCTGAAAAAATTCTAATTGATGTACTTGCGAAAAAAGTTGCAGCTACAGCACCAGCAAAAGTTGTAAAACTTGACCACAAAATTGCTGTTTGATAACTACATGTTCGGCTACCAAATAGAGTTGCTACACCTTTAAAATTGTCATTAGCACCATTGGAATATGCTAAAAAAAGCGTAGCTAAAAATAAGCTAATTAATAACATTTTGGGTTTTATAAATAAGAAGTCAGAATCCAGAATAATGTTTCAAATATTGAAATTGTACATTCATTTTTTCAGTCGCACAGAATGATTCTGAATCCTGAACGTAGTTGCTCTACTTGGCGAGAACTAAGACCGCACTACCTCCTCCTGACAACTGAATTCTTGATTAAAAAATTAACAGCAACCACCACCGCTATAATGCCAAGTGGAATCGGTAACAATTATTTCTGCTGGCTTCTTCGCTGCAAGTTTAGCAGCGGTTTTATCACACACTGCTGCGGGAATACCCCGTTGAAGTAAATGACCTGCTGAATCGTCAAAGAAAGGTTCAGAACCAGTATAAATTGCTGTTTTACCAGTGAAAATACAAGCACCATCTTCTGGAATAGCAACCTTAAAACAAACAGAATCCAGACTTTCTAAAAGTAGGTTTTCTTCTAAATTATAAGTCTGGGAATCTAGTAGACGGTAAGGACGACGCGCACGAATTTCAACTTGACCAAAACCTGCATTTGTAATCCTTTCAGTATACTCTTCATAGGTGAGTGCCCCTGATAAACACATAGCTCTGAGTCGCTCATCTTGTTGGAGATGTACTGGAATTGGACGAGTCGCAATTGGATCGCTCATCTGCAAACGTCCACCTGGTTTTAATACCCGATGCGCTTCTTTTAAAGCACGAGTTAAATCTTCTGGTTCAAAGATATTGAAAAGACAATTCTGTGCCACTATATCAACGGTAGCATCAGCAACGGGTAAGTTGAAAGCATCGCCTTCCCTGATTTCTACAAAACTGGTGTCAAACCAGGAGTTTTCTAGAGCAGCAATTTCTAGGTTGCGTGCGGCGGCTTCTCGCATAGCGGCAACTGGTTCAACGGCAATTACAGCACCTGCATAACGGGAAAAATAAGCGAACTGCAAGGCTTCTAAGCCACCGCCAACACCAACATACAGCACAGTAGGTTGGTTTCCTAGTTCAGTTGAGTGAACAGTGGTACCACAACCATAGTTCATTTTCTGCATTGGCAAAGGAATTTTTAATCCTGGTAGTTGCAGGGGTGTACTTTGCACACAACAAAGTCCAACTTCTGGGGTTTGGGCGACTTCGCGGTAAAATTGCGCCGCTGTTTCTAAATACGTCATGCCACTTGAGATTTTGAATGATGACAACTTTGTGCATCCTAATATAATTAACTCCCACTTGCATGAGTTGTTGCTGAGATTGCCAAAAACCCCAAATTCTCCTAATATAGAAAAATTTCGGGTTTTTGGATTATTTCAACACTGGAAGTCAAGAGATGGAAAGATGAGGGAGATGAGGGAGATGAGGGAGTGAGGGAAAAATAACCAATGCCCAATACCCAATGCCTACTAACCACCCAATGTATAGCCGACACCAGTGACAGTTTGAATAAGGCACTTTTCGTTATTGGCTTCAAGTTTCAGCCTTAGGTAGCGGATGTAAGGGTCAATCATGTTAGCATCACCCACGAAGTCGTAACCCCAGACTTCCTCTAAAATGCGATCGCATGTAATTATTTGTTGGGGATGGATCAGAAAATATTCCAGTAAATCAAATTCCTTAACCGTTAATTCAATTAACCGCTGACATCGGTACACTTGGCGCGTGCGACGATTTAAACTCAGGTCTTCAAATTCTAAAATATCTGCGGTGTCTGTTTGATGTCTTCTTCGCAGGTGAGTGCGGACTCTGGCTAATAATTGATCGATGCTGAAGGGTTTAACTACATAATCATCAGCACCAGCGTCTAAGCCTGCAATGCGATCGCTCACTTCATCTTTGCCAATTAGTAAGATTATTGGCACTTCATTACTAATACCTCGCAGACGGCGGCAAATTTCCAACCCTAACAAACCAGGCAGCATCCAATCTAAAATCACTAAATCTAGATGTAACTCCCGTGCTGCGGTAAGTGCAGTTAATCCATCGTAGGCGATGCTAACTTGATAACCTTCATAATTCAACTCGGATTCAATAAATCGTGCCAGTTTGACTTCATCTTCAATCAGTAAGATGTGCGTCATGATGATGTTAATGATTTCAGCAGGATATGGTAAGCAATAATACGGTTTTGAAACACTTTACTGAGGTGTCAGCTACTAAATAGCTAGACATCTAATTAGGTGTACGCTAGCTTAGTATAAATCTGAGTGGGTAACAACCGTAAGTCTGCAATTACCGATGGCTGCTAGATCAAAGAACTATGCAACTGACTATTAACAATAGGCTGTGACATCTTCACCACATTGATCGGCAAGATAACAGAGCGCTCTAAAACGCAACCCAACCACTTCCTCGTACAGAGGATTTAATTTACACATTGGTGGAATGTGAAATAGCTTGCGACCAAATACAGTGATGTCTCGTTCAAATGGACACTGAGCAGGAATAGCTTTGCAGAGGAAATGAGCCAATTTGGAGTTATGAATTTCTACTGCTTCCAACCACTCGCGGACTGGGTGTAATAAATCTTTGTGTAACCGGATTTGAATAAAGCTTGACATAATCGCTCTCCTTCATATTTTTAAAATAGATTGGGTTTGTTGTATTTGAACATCTATGAATAAATACGGTCAGGTTTAGTAGTTTTATGCAGCGATCGCTGGTTTTTTAGTTTTCTAGAGAAATAGCTAGGTTCTTGAGGAACACTGTTAACTACACATTCAAGTGTCAAAATTCCAGATAATTAATTTGCCAAGGTGAGCATAAGTGTTTTGCCAAACGTTAGGCTAGATATTGCTGGGCTGCAAAGCTATAGTTAACCAACTTCCAAGGAGGCGCAGCCACTTACCTTAAAAAAGCATTGAGCTTCAGGTAAACTGCGAAAACTAATGACCTATGACTTTCTTAATAACAAAAAGTTCCTTTTCGATCGCTGGGCGCCAAGTTACGATTGGCTGTTTCCTTCAGTGTTTTATCGAGCCATCCACAAACGATTGCTAGAGTACGTCAATTTACCAGAGCGAGCAAATGTACTTGATATAGGGTGTGGTACTGGACGCTTACTTGAGCGCCTTGGTACTCAGTTTCCCGATCTCCGGGGCACCGGATTAGACTTATCTACTAATATGTTGCGGATGGCAAGACTGACCAACCGCCACCATCGACGCTTGATTTATGTTGAGGGCAAAGCTGAGTCTCTTCCTTTTGCTGATGGTCAGTTCGATGCTGTTTTCAGCACTATCAGCTTTTTGCATTATTTGGAACCTCAACAGGTGGTTAGTGAGATATCACGAGTACTTTCTCCTGGTGGATGCTTTTATTTGGTTGACATTACTTCCAAAAAAGAGGCACAACCTCAATTATTACCAATTTCTCCCCGTGGAATTCGACTTTATAGCCCTAATCAACGTCAGCTTCTAGGTTCCTCTGCTGGGCTATTGTGTGTGAGTCACCATTATTTATTAGGGCCTGTGTTGCTAACAATTTTTGGTAAACCTGGGATTTGAAATTTGCAAGTTACGAACAGATTGTATCAAGTTTTGTTGTCTATATCTTAATTAAGAATTGGGGCGATACTCCATAAACACCACAGGAACTCCGAGCAGCTTTTTAGCTAATTGTGAGAATTTAAATTTATCCTTGAGTGTAGACGAGACTTTTGTTTTGGGAAATTCTGGTAGGTCTGCAAAAGATATAGGCACAAAACCAAAGCGACTGTAGAACTCGGTCAATCGCTGACCCAAACATTCAAGATAAAGTGGTTGTTCTGCTGTGTTAATCAAATGCTGGGTTAGTAAAGTGCCTAAACCGCGACCTCTCCAAGCTGAGGCAACGACTAAACTACCAAGTTCTTGCGCCCCTGAGAAATTACGTAGCTGTCCACAAGCTACCAGATGGCGTAGGCTTTGCCTGCCGTAGGTATCGCATTCAATTACCCAAAATTGCTGCCAATTTAATTGGGTTGGGTCGAGTTTCGCTAAAAAGACTAGTAAGCGAATCGACCACCGATCCCTAGACGTTGCTTGGCGAAGGACACACCCAGATGGTAATGATACGTTACTTTGCTTCATTAATTATGCTCTTTGATAGTTTATCCAACAATCATCACACCATATTTTTGAGTCACTTACACTCAAATCACTAAGGATTTTTTGGTAATAATCAATCAAGCAATTGCAAAAGTATTTTAGATATAAAACCCTTTCCTAGTTCTTCCTTAATGACTAGTTGTTTTTTCGAGTTCACTATTAATATATTTCTACATTTTCATAAACATACACAATTATTACTAAATAATACTTTTGATAGAGAGGTGAATCAGCCATAACTATATTTTAGATAGATGAACACATAGCCCTAATCTTTTTAAGATAGTGGCAACGAATAAATGATTAGGAATCAAATAATGGCTGAACAACAAAAATCTACTAATCAAGACACTACGCCCGCTTCTTCTGGTGGCTACCAAACTACCATAGACGAAGCTAACCGTAAAACTGGCGATGCTGAAAAAAGTGATGCTAAAACTACCGCTACGCCAGAAGCGCCACAAAATGATACTGTACAAGGCAGTCCCAATCAAGGAACTGAGTCACGTTAATTGATTTCTACTGTACCAAGTTTTAATTATTTCGTGGCGTTTTTTAATGAGTTGAATCGAGTAAGTTGAGAGTGGGTATGTGCTGTAACGCGCACAAATATCCACTCATTTTCTTATAAAAATGGGTCGGGAAAACCCATTGCTTCTAGGAATGCGATCGCTTCTAATCTGGTGAAAGTAGCATTTTTAGCTACAAGCTTGTCAACAGCTAACATAAATAACTCAATTTGTATAATTTTCTCAAAAAACATCGCTAATTATACTAGTATTATTTAATCCAAGGATCGCCAGAGCGTCCTATGAGAGCTAAAGCTGATTTTAGTTATTAGCTATACTGGTGTGAGTATTCTATGAACAAACTATCAGAAAAATTTGTTGCCGGTGGCTTTAGCTTGGCATTACTGCTAATGTCTGCTGTCGCAATAACTTCCTACTTAAGTATTCAAAGATTAACGGCAGAAAAGCGATGGGTAGTTCATACTCAACAAGTTATAGAATCCATAGACCGTGTACGTATTGACCTCGGTAACGCTGAGAGCGCAAGAAGTAGCTATATTTTCACAAAAAACACATTTTACCGAGAAATTTATCAAAAGCAGAAGCAGAAAGTTTACCAAATGCTTAAGGCAATGCGCCAGCTAAGCAGTGATAACTCTAGTCAACAAAGGCGGCTTGATACACTCGAAGCTCTGATTGCACAGAAATTTTCTCTGCTTGAGCAGTCCATTAACTTATTTGAGCGAAAAAGTTTGGACAAGGCAATTCAAACAGCTATTGTCAGTCGCGGCATGGAGATAGGCAGACAAATTCAAGCCATCAGCCAAGCAATGGAAAGTGAGGAAGAAACTTTATTACAAGAGCGTACAGCAATCACTGACGATCTTTTTCAGGAAATTGTGATTGTAGTGAGTCTGGGATATGTTTTGAGCGTTGTTTTGCTAATTCTGGTTTACTTGCTGCTGCAAAAGCAAATTCAGATGAACAAGGCTTTATCACAAGAAGCTATTCGTCTAGAACAGCAAGCTGGAAAAGCAAAACTGGCAGATATTTTAGAAACTATTACGGATGCCTTTGTTTCCCTAGATCGCAACGCATGTTACACCTACATCAATCACAGAGCCGAAGAAATGTTCAATCGCAGCTCGAAAGATTTGATTGGTAAAAATATCTGGGAAGCATTCCCTGAAGTTGTCGAATATAAGTTTTATCAAATTTACCATCAGGCTGGGGCAGAACAGCGAGTTATTCATATGGAAGAATATTATGCACCTTTCGATCGCTGGATTGAATATTGTATGTACCCCTCGGCTGAAGGAATGTCAATTCTTTGTCAAGATGTCACTCGCCGGAAATTGGCAGAAATCGCTCTCGAAGAGAGTGAAAGACGCTATCGGTCACTGGTGATTGCTACTTCTCAAGCTGTCTGGACAGTTGATACTAATGGGATGCCAAAAGATTTTTCCTCTTGGATAGCTTTGACTGGGCAAACTCATGCCCAAACCGAGGAATGGGGATGGCTCAATGCAGTTCATCCCGAAGATCGAGAGTTGACACAGTTGTTATGGAGTGAGGCAGTAAAAAGCAAAAATTTTTACTTTATTGAACATCGCGTGCAGATTCCCGATGGCAGCTATCGATTTTTTGCTGCCCGTGGAGTTCCGGTTTTAGATGCCAACAACGAGATTCAAGAATGGGTAGGTACTCATACAGATATCACAGAACGCAAACTAGCACAACAGGCACTGCAACAAATCAATGAGCAACTAGAAATCAAAGTTCAGGAACGGACAGCAGAATTACAAAAGCTCAATGAAGATCTAAAACGCTCTAACCAAGAGTTAGAGCAGTTTGCCTATGTCGCTTCCCACGATTTACAAGAACCATTGCGAGCAGTGACCGGTTATACCCAATTATTAGAGAACGAATATCAACACTGTCTAGATGATTCTGCCAAAGAATACTTAGTTTACATTATAGATGGGGCAAAGCGGATGCAGCAGTTGATTCAAGACTTGCTAGCTTATTCTCGTGTGGGGACTCGTGGTCGGGAATTTGTGCTGGTTGATTGTAATATTGCATTGAGTCTAGCTGTGAGTAATTTACATGTAGCGATCGCCGAAAGTAAAGCCATCATCACTCATGACCCTCTACCAAAGTTATTCGCAGACAAAACCCAAATGGTGCAACTATTCCAAAATCTGGTCGGCAATGCCATCAAGTTCCGCCGACAACAACCACCCAAGATTCACATTGGCGTCCTCAACAGAGGAAGGGAAGCAGAAGCAGAACTCCCCACTTCCTACTCCGAATGGGTTATTTGTGTACAAGATAACGGCATCGGTATTAAGTCTCAATATCTTGAGCGTATTTTTGAGGTTTTCCGACGCCTTCATACTCGCCGAGAATTTCCTGGTACAGGCATTGGTCTGGCTATCTGTAAAAAAATCGTCGAACGGCATGGTGGGCAAATCTGGGCTGAGTCTGAGCCAGATATAGGAACTGTATTTTATTTTACCCTTAATACAAATAATACAAATTAAGGTACATTTAACATATATTATATGTACTATACATAGTATATGTACTATACCTTAACTTAATAATCTTCTAGTAATTGCATGATTCACGATCAGGCATTCCGACCTATCGAAATTTTGCTGGTTGAAGACTCTCCTAGCGATGCAAACCTGACTATCAAAGGCTTCTTGAATGCCAGAATCGCCAACAACTTGCATTGGGTTGAAGATGGTGAAAGTGCTATGAACTATTTGCTCTCCCAAGGAGAGTTTGCTGATGCTCTTCGTCCAGACTTAATTCTGCTCGATCTGAATCTTCCAGGAATGGATGGACGCGAAGTCTTAACAGCAATCAAATCAGACCCAAATCTTAAATCTATTCCTGTTGTCGTCATTACTACTTCAAATGATGAGCAAGATATACTACGCTCTTATAATCTTAGTGCTAATTGCTATGTGACAAAACCCATTGATATCTACCAATTCATTCAAGTTCTACAGTTGATTAAAGATTTCTGGCTCATAGCAGTAACATTACCACGACAATAATTAAATTGCATAATTTCACTTGCTGCTTAAAATAGTAAAGAGTTAAGCTGTATTCGACCTAGTTTTAAATTTCAAATAAATTTTAAATATTAGACCTCTTGCAAAAGTCCCTAACACCCCACCCCCAACCCCTCCCCGCTTGCGGGGAGGGGAGCGTTTGCTTTACTCAAATGCGGGGTGGGGTTCTTTATTTTTGATTTATGCAAGAAGTCTATTGATATCACTCTCAGCATCGGCTTTTGGCGTTCAGATTTTCGGCAAAATTCAAAATCGAGTGAAAAATAGGAAATCAGGTAATTATCTCGCAAATTGATATAACCCTGTACTATGGAAAATATCGCAACTTACATTCTACTGGTAGAAGATAGCCCCAGTGATGCCGATCTGCTACACCGAATATTTTCACATGCAGATCGAGAAGAATGGCAGATGTTACACGTTGAACGGCTATCAGAAGCAATAGATGTTAGTAGGGAAAGTTTGGCATCCATCGTTGATAATTCTCAGATAGAAAGTAAAAGAAAACGCAGATTCGATCTAGTTTTGTTAGACCTCAGCCTTCCAGACTCTATTGGACTAGATACGTTGAAAGAATTTCGAGCAGCAGTACCTTATATTCCAGTTGTGGTGTTAACAGGAATTGATGATGAAGATTTAGCACTGCAAGCATTAGCAGAAGGCGCACAAGACTACCTTGTTAAAGGTCAAATAACAATACAACGATTAATACGTGCTATTCGCTATGCCATTGAAAGAAGCGAAATTTTGAAGCAACTACGAGAGAGTGAAGAACGTACCCGTCAAGCATTAGTAAAGGAACAGGAACTCAACGAATTAAAGTCGAATTTCGTCGCAATGGTTTCCCATGAATTCCGTACTCCCATGACTACGATCCGCACGGCTGTAGATATCCTTGAATACAATAGCGATAAGTTAACTGATGAACGCAGAACAAAATACTTCGATCGAATTCAAAATGCTATTAACCAAATGCTTCATCTCTTAGATGAGATATTATTCTTGAGTAAAACGGAAGTAGCCAAAATAGAATACAAACCCACACTTTTAAATTTAGAAAATTTCTGTAGAGAACTCACAGATATCCTTCAAATTAATGCAGGCACTCAGTACAGGATTATATTTACTTTTGAAGGAGAATCTACTGAAGCTAAAATGGACGAAGATCTACTAAATTGCATCTTCACGAATTTGATTTCCAATGCCATCAAATATTCTTCTGAAAATAGTATTATTTGGTTTGATTTGATTTGCAAAGATCGCCTCGCAACTTTCCAAGTAAGAGATAAGGGAATAGGCATTCCCCTCAAAGACCAAACCCATCTTTTTGAAACTTTCTATCGCGCCAGTAATGTAGGTGCAATTCAAGGAACAGGGCTAGGACTGAGTATAGTTAAAAAGTGTGTAGAGCTACATGGCGGTCATATTCAATTAGAAAGTGAGCAGGGTGTTGGCACAACGGTGATAGTGACTCTGCCACTGCAATGATTGGGGAGTTAGGAGTTAGGAGTTAGGAGTTAGGAGTTAGGAATTTTCACCTCATCCCCCTCATCTCCCTCATCTCCCTCATCCCCCTCATCCCCCTCATCCCCGCATTCCCCTCACTTCGGTGCTTGAGGATTTGATGTTGGACAAGTTTGATTAGCAAAATCACACTGATAAATGTGCTGTTCTTGCCAACTCAGGGGGATTTCTATTAAGTCTCGAGTTCCTGTTATACCTTGTCCAATAAATAGCAATAGAGCAATACAATTTAAAATCGTGTGGATGATGCGCCAGCGATTGGATTTATCTTGATAAATATCTTGAACAATTGCTAAGGAAAAAATCATCAACAATGCTGCGGTCATCCCAATATAAAAATGTGACCAGTACCACTCATTGTCACGGCGAAATACTCCATCCTGAAAGCCAAGAATTACTAAACCTGCACCAGTTAAAGTGGCAAAAACTCCTCGCCATACTCGCTGCCTAGCGCGATAAAGTAATACTAAAGAAGCGATGGTTGCGGCAAATATTAATACAATCAAGCTAACTTGGACAGGTGTTTGATTCCACAATTGATTTTTGATAATATTTTTGCCAATTGGGTAAGATAATCCGATTAAAGTTACTCCCACAACTGCACTTGTTAGCCATTCGCCTAATTGCTTGTGTTCTAGGCCGACCACTGGAGGAATTTTACTTTTACTTCCAGCTAAAATTTGCAATCGACGTTGACGTGTTTGCCAAGCAAAATGAACTACTATACCAATGAGTGGAAACACAAAGATAACTGCGATCGCTGGATGTAAAATACCTAAAATATCTGCTATTTGCATAGAACACCTTTTGATAAATTCTTGATATAGCTTTGGTGTTTGGAAGTTGGTCTTTCAGTAAATTTTAGAAAATTATACCATTGATTAAATTAATTTAAGCTGAGAATTTGTTTAATATTTATTTTTATTATTTATAGCTGGTTCTCAGAAAATAAATATATATCTTGAATATTTTCTAAAAAATTGAACTTAAGCCAAAAATATAAACAGCAGAATTCAGAATTAGAATAGGTTCTAGGACTAGATGATCTACTTGATTAACTTGAAATTTGCTGTAACAACATCATTGATAATTGAAGATTAAAATATTATAATTCTTTTGTTATAATTTTCATGAAAAATCGTTCACAATATCATCTAAAATACTTTTCTGAGAGAATAAGTTGAGGCATAAAAGGACGAAATGTCAGAATCAAATTTTAGCTATAAACCACCTCAAACTCCTTTGAATAAGAGATTTAGGCAATTGCACACAGCAACACTGATTCTATTAGGCATTATTTTAATATCTGCCACTGTTGTAGTAGGATGGTTTGCTGGAGAATACAGAATCAGTCAAGTTTTTGCTCAAGTTCATGATTGGCAAATGTATCCACCAATGTGGTTAAAAGTGCCAACAACACAGAATCAATATTTGCTATTACCCACTGTTGGATTTTTGCTTGCTGTGTTTGTGGTGATGAAAATATCTCCACAACCCCGTATTTGGTCGCAGCGACTAGTGGTAGGAATTTTAATCATTATAACTTTGCGATATGCTGTCTGGCGATCGCTCTCAACTTTGAATTTAGTAGATCCGTTAAATGGAGTATTTAGTTTAGGGTTATTTTTCGCAGAAATGCTGGTGATAGTTAATAGTACTATTCAGCTATTGTTCATGTTCAATATTAAAGAGCGTCATGACGAAGCAGACATGAAATCATTAGCTGTAGTTAGTGGTAGTTTTGTACCGTCTGTTGATATATTAATACCAACTTATAACGAAGCAGTTTTTATTTTGCGGCGCACAATCATTGGTTGTCAAGCCCTAGATTATAGTCACAAAAAAATCTATCTGTTGGATGACAATAATCGTTTAGAAATGAAAAAGCTAGCAGAAGAATTAGGTTGCTTTTATATAAAAAGGCATGATAATAGTTATGCTAAAGCAGGAAATTTGAATAATGCGATCGCTCAAACTAATGGAGAGTTAATAGTAGTTTTTGATGCTGATTTTGTGCCAACAAAAAATTTTCTAATTCGCACTGTTGGCTTGTTTCAAGATCCAAAAATTGGTTTAGTACAAACAGAACAAAGCTTTTATAATAGTGACCCTATAGCTCGTAATCTCGGCTTAGAAAATGTTCTCACACCTGAAGCAGAAGTGTTTCATCGACAAATTCAAACAAGTCGTGATTCTTCAGGTAGCGCGATTTGTTCTGGTACATCTTTCGTGGTTCGTAGAAGCGCTTTAGAAGAAATTGGTGGGTTTGTAACTGAGTCATTAAGTGAAGATTATTTCACAGGAATTAGCTTATCTTCTCAAGGTTATCGTTTAATTTATTTAAATGAAAAGTTAAGCGCTGGGTTAGCAGCAGAAAACATTGCTGCTTATGCAACTCAACGATTAAGGTGGGAACATGGTACACTACAGGCTTTGTTTATTAAAACTAATCCTTTAAAAATTCCTGGACTAACCTTCATGCAAAGATTAGCTGGTTTAGGTGGGGTAGTGTATTGGTGTAGTAATATATCTCGGATTTATTTTTTGCTAATACCATTAGCATATTCATTTTTAGATGTAATTCCCATCCAGTCAACCCCAGCAGAATTGATATTTTTTTTATTACCTTATTACTTGGTAAATATTGCAACCTTTTCGTGGTTAAATTATCGTTCTGCTTCAGCTTTTCTCTCAGATATTTATTCATTAATTATCTGTTTTCCTTTAGCAATAAATTTCATTCAAGTTATGATTTCTCCCTTTGCTAAAGGATTTAAAGTTACACCTAAAGGTATAGTAAATAATCGCTATAGTTTTAATTGGAATTTAGCACTACCTCTAGTAATTTTGTTTATCGTTACTGCTGTTATTTTTTGGCAAAATCTGGGTATTTGCATATATCAAGCTTGGTGCCATACTACAGTTACACCGGAGACAAGCCAACAAATTACAGGTATCAGTTTAGGTTTACTATGGAGTATTTATAATTTGATCGTAATTAGTATTACGCTACTAATTTTATTGGATGCGCCGAAAGCAGATATGTATGAATGGTTTGATTTACGGCGAGTAACGCAATTAAGAATTGGCGAGCATAATTTATGGGGTGTGACTACGATGATTTCTGAAGCAGGTGCTGAAATTGCTCTCAGTCAGAAGTCCCACGTCCATTTATTTCCTCATCAGCTAATAGATATAGAGATTGTAGAAGAAAATTTACAGCTTGCTGGTGAGGTTGTAGGTACTGCTATTAAAAACGATTTTTTAATCGTGCGTGTTAGCTTTAAACCAGTAAGTTTAAATCAATACCGCCGCCTTGTAGAAATGTTATTTTGTCGTCCAGGACAGTGGAAGCATAAGAATACCCCAGGAGAGTTATATTCTCTATTTTTGTTATTTAAAGTTTTGTTGAGACCACGAATTTTATTTGATAAAAAAGTAGATATAAACCCGATGAAAGTTTCCAGCTGAATTTAATTCTTAATTCTGGCTATTTTCCAAACTAGATAATGATTATCCGTATATACAACCTCTGTTTCAGATTTGTAAATTGCTGCTATTTTTTGACGCCAAATATCTGAAGGATTTAAGAGAAAAATATCGGTGAATCTATCAGGAATATTTGGAATAGTTTGGTTGTTTACTAATTGATACTGTACTTTTGGCTGTAAAAGATAGCTCAGAGAAAAAACATTTCCATAATTTATTCCCAAAGCATCACTAATCAAAAGTGGTCGATTAGCCTGATTAATAATTTTGGCAACTTGCGGATTACCATAACTAATAACCTTACTCCACCATGTTTGTGCTTGAGAATTTCCCCCATAAGAAACTAGTCCACAAATAATGACTACACCTAAGATTATTTGCCAGATTCTTCGTCGTAGAACACTCACGTTATTGATCTGGGTAGCTAATAGATAGGTAACAGATAATTGAATGCCCAAATAAGAAGGTAATAAATAGCGTTCTGAAAGTGAGCGTATACCCCCAAAAATTAAATCTGGTAGCATTAGGGGCAGTGCAGGAATCAAAATTAAGATTATAATAAATAACCAAATTTTATGTTTAGTGGTTCGACAAAGAAAATAGATTGAATAAGCAATTAATGTTACAAAAAATGGTATGATTAGATAAATAAGTGGGTTTTCAAAGCCAAAGTTTAAATCTAAAAAAATCCGGCTCAACTGTAAAAGCCAAGATTTAATTAAATTCTCTAGGGGAAACTGGAGCTTTGTCCAGGCTGTTGAACTATTAAATTGCCAAAAGTTATTTATTACAACTAATATCCAATGCGTGAAGGCTAAAAATCCTGCTATGGATGCTAGCAAATAAGCTTTCACTGTCCGAGTTAACCGAAATTTGGCAGTAATCATTACATAAATTCCATGAGCGATCGCTACAAATCCGCTTAACAAAAACGTATAAAGACTAATTGTCAAACTGGCTGCATAAATTCCCCAATTTAAGATGCGTGGTGCTTGATGTGTTGATTCCAATCTTAATGCTCGTAACAATGAGGCATTGCATAATAATATGGTGACTACCCAGAGAATATATTCTCGTGCTTCTTGGGCGTATACTAGATGAATAGGAGAGATTGCCATAATTGCGATCGCCATCTCTGATACCCATAACTGAGTTCTAAATAATTCTCGGCATAACCAATAAATACTGGGAAAAATTAACAAGCTAATCAATGCAGATAAACTTCTAATCGCCGTCACCGAATTACCAAAAATTCCCACCCAAAACCGAGCGATTATGTAATACAGGGGAGGATGCTGTGGATCTTCTACTTCTAAAGACTTAATTGTGTTAATTAAGCCTTTTTCCATATTCAGACTTTGAAATTTAACAAAACTTTCTTTAGTAATAACACGACCATTAAATATCTGCTCTTTTACTTCATTTACCGTATATCCAGAAATCCGCAATGACGTAAAAGTTTCATCATGCCAATAAACTTTACCATCAAGGTTAAAAAAACGAAAAAAAATACCCACCAATAATAAAATAACAATCAAAAACCGCAATCTATTTTGAGTAAATTTGAGATGCCGCATAATTAAATTCTCTCTCTAGACTTAAATAGCCTTTGCGTCAGCTAAATATCTAACACTTTACCAACCTATAAACTAGCAGATAATTTATTATTCAATAGCCTATCACGTCGGCGCAAATTACGAGGTTTACTTAATTTCCAAACAGAGTAATAATTATCGCCGTAAACAATCTCTGTCTTAACGTTATACTTTTTTTCTATAAGTTTGCGCCAATTGTCCGCAGGATTGAGTAAAAATATATCACTAAACTCATTGGTAATTTTTGGGATTTTTTGATTATTGACCAACACAAATCGTGCTTTAGGTTCCAACAGATAACTCAGAGAAAAGACATGCCCATAATTATTGTCCAAAGAATTACTAATCACAAGTGGGCTAGTACTTTGATTGATAATCATAGCAACTTTTGGATTGCCATAATTCATACTTTTATTCCACCAAATTTCTGCTTGAGAACTCGCCTTAGAAGAAATTAGGCCACAAATAATTAGGAATCCCATAATTATGTGCCAAATGGTTCGATGCGATAAGCTCTCATTATATAGTTGCGTAGCTAGTAGATAAGCAACAGCTAGTTGGATTCCTAAATAAGATGGTATTAAATATGGTTCAGTAAAAGTTTGTATACCCCCAGTACCTATATTTGGTATTATTATAGGCAGTGTTGGCACTACAATCAATGTAATAATAAACAACCAGACTTTATAATTAGTGTTAAGACAAAGAAAATAGATTGCGTATCCCACTAAAATTAAAAAAATTGGTGTAATTAAGTAATTAAGAGGATTTTCTAACATCAAGTTGATATCAAAAAAAATCCGATTATTCTGCATCAGTAAAAATGGAATTATAGATATTAAAGATGACTGTGTTGTTGCTTTTTCTCCAGAAATCAAAAATTGGAAAAATTCACCGATCGCAACTGTCATCCACGGCATGAAAGCTAAAAAACTTACCAGTGATGCTATGAGATAATTTCTCACAGTTTCAGTAAACTTAAATCTGGCTATAGCAATCACATAAATTCCGTGAGCAAGTGCTAAAAATCCACTCCAAAGAAATGTATAAAGGCTAATAGTCAAAGTTATTGCATAAACACTCCAAGCAGTGAACAAATCTGGTTGCTGTTGTTTTGTGAGTTCATCTTTAGCTGGTGATTCCAATTGTACTGCTCGCAACAGTGAAGCACTAGATAGTAAAATAGTGATTAACCAGAGAATATATTCTTGTGCTTCCTGGGCATATACTAGGTGAATTGGAGAGATAGTCATCAGCGCGATCGCTACGCCAGGAATCGGTAATGGCACATCAAATAATTCTCGGCATAGTCTGTAAACACAGGGAAAAACTAGCAAGCTAATGAACGCAGATAAACTTCTGATCGCTGTCACCGAATTACCAAAAATTTCCATCCACAATCTAGCGATTATGTAATACAAAGGTGGATGCTGAGAATCTTCTCTCGCCAAAGACATAATTGTGTCATTTAAACTTTTTGAAGAATTTGCACCTTGAAATTTAGCAAAACTTTCTTTGGCAATGACACGATTATTAAAAAGTTGCTGTTTGACTTCAGTTACGGTAAAGCCAGAAATCCGCAATGAGGTAGAAGTTTCATCATGGGAATAAACCTTGCCATCAAGGTTAGAAAAGCGAAACAATATACTCATCGTCAACAAAAAAATAATTAAAAGCCGCAACCAACTCGGAGCAAATTTGAGATGGCGCATAAGTTACATTTCCCAAAAAGGTTTCTAAAATAATCCAGTTTAGCTTACTAGATAAGGTGTCCAAGTCTAACTTGTGGTAGACATAGCTAAAAATTATATCTGAGTCTGTTCATAAAAAGCTTGTGATATAAAAATAGAAATTTCAGAAAATTTGATAGCCCCATCTGAGAAAATCTTTGCTATTAGATATAGTTAAAAAATCAATAGTTTTAAACTGGCGATCAATAGCTGGAAGACTACATATTTTAGCACCAATATTCAAATATGCCTGCACAATTTTCGGAATTTCCATATCACATAAATCTGAAAAATTTTGGAGCAATTCTAGACAATATTTAGAATTCGGATAAACCAAAATATTTGGATGCATTAAGCTATTTTGCTGAAAATAATTATAAACACAAGTAGCTTGCCAAGGAGATTGTGTTAGTAAAGATGCACAGCCAAAGAAGTATTGATTTTTAGTCCAGATGAGATAATTTGCTAGCCCTTGCCAAAGTAGCAATAGTGTCTGACTATTACGGTATTCTTTAGCTATACATGCACGCCCAACTTCCACTGATACCTGAAGTACAGAATCAGGAATTGCATTAAGATTAAATATATCGGCAGCATCAAAGCCTAATCTTTGAGAAGCCATTCGATAGGTTTGCATCCGATAAGTTCCAATGGTTTTACCCGTCTGCTTACAGCTGAGAATCAAATGATGGCAAACCTCATCAAACTGATCTTCATCCATGTAGGTAAAGTTAGAAGTAGATAATCCCAACCCTAGTTCCAAATTAAAAACTTCAAATCGCAATCGAAAAATTGATTTCAATTCTTCTTCAGTTGAGGCAAGCCGTAGGATATATTTTTTAGTTTGCAGGACAGGAAAATCTTCAAAAAAAGGCGGATTCAGCGGGTAATTGATGTTGCGACCAAAAACTTCCATCTGTCTTTCTACTTATAACATTTGGGATTTGAGATTTGATTTTTCTTCCAGGTGTCTGTGAATCCATTTGTCGTATTCATTTTTTAAATTGGCATTAGATTTGCGAAAATATCCTACTATAATTTAGTCGCTATGCAAATAGTTCGCATTATGTATTAATGCGTCGAAGTCTGACTGGGACGCTTTTCGATAAAAAATCCTCTAGAGAGCTTTTTTCCTCTCTGGAGTTAGAAATAGAGTGTTTTTATTATGGACATTAATGCCAAAAAAATCTGGCAATAAGATACAAAATTTTCCTTTGATATAGGGTATAAATGCAAGTAATACTATTTCCAAAAATCTTTGCAACACATAAATCGTTCGTAGGAGCGTACAGCTGTACGCTCCTAAACAGCTAATAAAGTTCGGTTAAGATTTTTTGATGAAAATTCTCCCATTGCAACACAATCAAGGCAAAAAGCCCCTAGATGAATCCAGGGGCTAAGTAGAACGACTTGAAAAAACCAAACTATGTAAAGTAATGTAAAAAGCTTGGCATCTAGTTTGTAGTAAGAACTTCAGTCCTTATTAGAGGACTAAAATCCTCTCTGCGAGACGCTACGCCCAGCCTTGCTTCCCCGGAGGGGTACACTACAAACCTTTAATTATTTACACCGTTCTACTTAAGATAATTTTGATTGTGATGCTTGAGTTGGGTGTAGCGATGTCTTCGACAACAATCCTTTCGGGGAACGTCATTCATAACAAAAACGCTCTCAAACACTTTATCAATTACGGTGATTATTGCTGTAACGAACCCTTGTGCCAGCCCACAGCAACTTCTCCCGCAGCGTTTGATAGTAAGAATTGTTCTCGCGCAAAATAATAAATTTAGCTCGACAATCTGCCATCCGCACATCAACGCGGTGTCCAGGCCAAATCGAAGTCCCCAACACACCATCTGTCCACAACTTGGTACTCAAATCGTAATCCCCCAAAGGCCAAATACTCACCACAGAACCAGGAGGTAAAACCAGGGGACGACTAGAAAGACTCATTGCACAAATAGGAGTCACGGTAATTGCCTCCATCCCATCGTGCATAATTGGCCCATTGGCAGAAACGGTGTAACCTGTAGAACCGGTGGGAGTGGAAATAATCAACCCATCGCCGACGTATTGATCGACTACCTCACCATCGATTTCCATTTCTAGAATAGAGGTAATCATGCGGTCAGCGGAAGCAGGTTTGACACAAAATTCATTCAAAGCTAGGTAACGCTCACTCACTGGCTCCAAATTAGACCCATGACCCTCATACACCGCAGCTTGTAACATCATCCGCCGTTGGATAGCATAGCGATCCTCAAACAGTCGATCCCAAACTTTCTCGGTATCCTGGAACTCTTCCACTGACTCAGTTAAAAACCCCAGATGGCCTCCCACATTCACTCCCAGAATTGGGATGCCAGCTGGGGCTAAATGTCTGGCACCAGTTAAAACGGTGCCATCACCGCCGAGTACCAAAGCGAGATCGATTGGTTGACCCGCCGAAGCCAAAAAGACTGGATAAGGGTTGTCTTTCGGCCCGCTAGGTCCCATCAACACTTGGCACTGGCGATTTTCGAGTTGTTTAGCGCACATTTCTGCCCATTGTTTACTCCGGGCATCCCGCGCTTTATAAGCAATGATTACCTGCTTGAGTTGCACGCACAGTTACCACTTCAGGAGATTAAACTGCTCCATATCGACGGTATCACGGTTGCGATAAATGGCAAGCACGATCGCTAAACCCACCGCCGCCTCGGCTGCGGCCACGGTAATCACAAACACGGTGAAAACCTGACCCTTAATTAATGTTGAATCGAGGAAGTTGGAAAATGCCATTAAATTGAGATTAACAGCATTCAGCAGCAACTCAATCGACATCAGCACCCGCACAGCATTGCGGCTGGTAATTAAACCGTAGATACCGATGCAGAATAAAGCCGCTGCTAATAATAAAAAGTACTGGAGTTGCATGAATTTGAGTATTCCTTCTGAAAAAACACCACTTTTTATTTGCAACCAAAGTCGCAAATTTTACTCTTTTGTTTCGTTGCTGGTTGATACCAGTTCTCTGGGGCGTTCTGGCAAAGTCAAAACGGTTTGTGGTAGTTCAGATGGTGTCAGGTCTGGCAAATACTCGCGACGTGCCAAAATGATTGCTCCCACCATCGCTATCAGCAGCAAAATCGAAGCTAGTTCAAAAGGTAGTAAAAAGTCAGTGAAGAAATGCTCTCCAATCAAAACTATAGAACTTGTACCACCCACCACAGTGGGAGTTGAGTACGCCCAAGGAGTCGCTAAGATCATCGTACTCAAAAGGCCAAACAATCCTAAGCTGACTATACCCGTTAGTAGTTTCCGTACCCACGAGTTGGGAAATGGCACAAAATTCTGCCGCTTGTTCACCAACATAATGGCAAACAAAATCAGCACGTTAACCGCCCCAACATAAATCAGCACTTGTGCGGCTGCAACAAAATCACCATTCAGCAACAGGTAGATTCCCGCCATGCTGATGAACACGCCGCCTAGCATAAAGGCAGAATAGACGATGCTAGGGGACAACACCACGCCAATGGCTGCCCCAATCATCATCACACCCAGTACGCCAAGGCATACAATCTGTACTCCTTCCGCTAGATTCACTGTTTTTTGTCCTCAGTCATTGGTCATTGGTCGAGCAATTTTGGATTTTAGATTTGAGATTTGAGATTTTTCTTTCAATCCAAAATCCAAAATTGAAAATTGGTTGATATTTATTTTTCGGTTTGTTCTACAAGGTCTTCTGGACGCGCACCCGCAGGCGGCGCATCCGCAGGCAGTCCGTGGGGTTCGAGGACGCCCTTGGGTAGGTAAACTAGTTCGCGTAGTGGTGTTACCATTGGGTCATTTGTTACCTTATAAGGCAGACGACCTAACGCTACGTTGTCATAGTTCAATTCATGGCGATCGTAAGTGGAAAGCTCATACTCTTCTGTCATGGATAGACAGTTAGTGGGGCAAAATTCCACACAATTACCGCAAAAGATACAAACTCCAAAATCAATACTGTAGTGCTTGAGTTTTTTCTTTTTGCTGGCTTTGTCGAATTCCCAATCTACTACAGGCAGATTTATCGGACAAACGCGAACACAAACTTCGCAGGCGATACATTTATCAAACTCAAAGTGAATTCTACCGCGGAACCGTTCGCCAGGAATCAGTTTTTCGTAAGGGTACTGTACGGTAATGGGACGCCGACGCATATGGTCGAAGGTAACAGAAAGTCCCTGACCAATGTAACGCGCAGCTTGTACTGTTTCTTTGGCGTAATCACCAACTTGTTTCAGGAATTTTAGCATTGTGTTTCACTCCCTCTTCAGGCGATCGAAATTAGAAGTTAGCAGTGAGGAGTTAGGAGTGAGTAGTTAGGAGTGAGGAGTGAAGAGTTAATTAAAAACTCATAACTCTCAACACTTAACTCATAACTCCTAACTCCTAACTATCTCATTACCCGCCAAAGGCGAAAGGAAAGGCTAGTTTCAGGGCGGCGGTTAATAGCAGGTTAGCCAAACCAACTGGTAACAAAAACTTCCATCCTAAATCTAACAATTGGTCAATCCTTACTCGTGGCACTGTCCAACGCAACAAAATGGCGACAAATACTAGTAAGTAGGCTTTGAGTACAGTCATGATGATACCCAAAGCAGCAGTTACTATCTGCAACACGGGATCGGCTTCACTGATTCCTAGCCAATTAGCTATGAGGTTGAGGGGAATGGGAAAGTCCCAACCGCCCAGGTAGAGAATTGCTACCAGTAGGGAAGAAAGTATTAAGTTAACGTAGGAACCCAGGTAGAACAGACCGAATTTCATGCCTGCGTATTCAGTCTGATAACCTGCTACTAGTTCTTCTTCTGCTTCGGGTAAGTCAAAGGGCAATCTTTCGCACTCAGCTAGGGCGGCTATCCAAAAAATCAGGAAACCGACTGGTTGACGCCAAATGTTCCAGCCCAGGATGCCGTAGCCAGATTGTTGATTCACAATGTCAACGGTGCTGAGGCTATTAGACATCATAGCGATCGCTAATACTGCCAGCGCCAATGGAATTTCATAACTAATAGATTGCGCTGCTGCCCGCAAGCCCCCTAAAAGGGAGTATTTATTATTAGATGCGTAGCCAGCCATCAACAAGCCAATGGGCTGAATGCTTGACAAAGCAATCCATAAAAATACACCCATGCCCACATTGCTAATCACGATGTTCTGTCCGAAGGGGACAATCAGGAACGACAGAAACACCGGAATCACAACAATAATTGGACCGAGGGTAAACAGCCAACGGTCAGATTTGGCTGGCACGATATCTTCTTTAAATATCAGCTTCAGACCATCCGCCACAGGCACCAGTAACCCAAAAGGCCCTTGGTATTCTGGGCCAATTCGTTGCTGTGCGGCAGCGGAAATTTTTCGTTCTAGCCAGGTAGCTACTAATACCCCAACTGTTGCCCCAATCAGCATTAGTACCATTGGCAGTGGCATCCAAATTGCTTTGGCTGTTCCTGCGGGTACACCTAAATCCGTGAGGGATTCAATAAAAGTTCCTTGGAGGTCAATTCCTGAATTCATGTTTCCGCTCTTTAAGACATAAGTCCAAGTAAGTTTACAAATATTACTAAGTAATACCTGTAAATTCACTTATTGATAATTTTTGCCCAGATGAGGTCTGATTGAAGATTTGTTGCCAATTCCCATGCCTAGTATATCCTTGGATGGTTTTACCACCCTGAAGCGGGATAAGAACTTCTACTTATGGTTGGCATTGAGGTTGGTTATTGAGGAGATGGGGGGATGGGGGGATGAGGGGGATGAGGGAGATGAGGGAGATGAGGGAGCAGGGGAGGCAGAGGGAGATGAGGGGGATGAGGGAGATGAGGGAGTGTGGGGGGAAAGATTTCTTCCCCATCCTCCCACACCTCCCACACTTCCCACACTTCCCACACTTCCAATGCCCCATGCCCCATGCCCCATGCCCATTTACCTTTGGTCAATGGGGAGATAAGGAACTTCGTGATGACCGTTGTAAACTTGGGTGGGACGGAAAATCCGGTTTTCTGCTAGCTGTTCTTTCCAGTGGGCTAGCCAACCGGCAACGCGGGCGATCGCAAATATTGGTGTAAACAAGTCAGTGGGAATTCCCATTTTCCTATACACTAAACCCGAATAAAAGTCAACATTGGGATAAATCCCTTTGCCACCGAGTTTTTCTTCTACAACTCGTTCCATCTCTTGGGCAATGTCATAGTACTTGTCGTAGCCAAACTTGTCAAACAACTGTTCGGCTAATTTTTGCAAAATCGTGGCTCGTGGATCTTTTACTTTATAGACACGATGTCCAAAGCCCATAATCTTAGATTTACGTTGCAGACAGTCCTCTATGTAGGGACGGACATTTTCCACAGAACCAATATCTTCTAACATCTGAATTACTTCTTCATTGGCTCCACCATGCAGGGGACCTCCCAAGGTTCCCACAGCACTAGCAACCACAGCGTAAGGATCGGTCAAGGTAGAAGCTGTCACCCTGGCACTGAAGGTAGAAGCATTCATTGTATGTTCGACATGTAATATCAAGCAGATATCGAAAATTCTCGCTGCCAAAGGGTCCGGTTCTTGCTCGTTGAGCATGTATAGGAAATTGGCAGAGTAACCTAAGTCATCACGGGGACGTACAGGGTCATTGCCTTTTCGCATCAGTTGGAAAGCAGCCACCATCGTGGGAATGGTTGCTATCAAGCGCACCACAGAATCTCGAATGTAGGCAGGATTATGTAAATCTCGGAGCGAATAAAACAACCCTAAAGCGGCAGCAGAGGCTTGCAGGGCATCCATTGGGTGACCGCTTTCGGGAAAGCATTTCATCATGTCCCGAATGCGGTATTTTATTCGCCTGTGGTGAAGAACTTCATGTTCAAATGCTTGGAGTTCTTGTTTACTGGGCAGTTCACCCCAGATTAAGAGATAAGCAGTTTCTAGGAATGTACTTTTTTCTGCTAATTCCTCAATCCGGATGCCACGATATTCTAGTATTCCCTTTTGCCCATCAACATAACTGATACTCGATTGGGCGGCGGGAATGCCTTCTAGACCAGGCTTGTATTCGCACACCATCATGGCAACACCATTTATTTTTGAAATATCCGATCAAGTTAACTTACCAGAAATTTATTATCGCCATAACAGTAGCCCTTCTAACAACAATCAAAAATGTTGAAAAACTGTTATGACAGGTACTTGGGTGGTGTCAACCAAAACATCTGACTACGACCCAGAGGAGAACCACTTTCTGGTAGTTTTATCCCAATCATACCTGCTTTTTTCAAGACTAAGCTGGCTTTGGCCTCCCCCCATAAAAGAATTTCTGCCCAATTGCTCAAACCCGGTTCGTGTCCAACCAAGGCCAGTTGGGTATTTTGGGAATAATTTCTTGGCTCTAACCACTCTTTTAGCCAACTAGAAATTTCACCATCAGGGGCGAGGTGACTTGATTCTTCTAGCTGGGAACTTAATCCTGCTGCTATCAGGATTTCAGCCGTTTGGCAGGCACGCACTAGGGGGCTAGTGAGAATCAAATCAAAGCTTAAACTCAATTTAACAAGTTTATGGGCGACTTTTTCAGTTTTTTGTCTTCCTTCTTTGGTAAGACTGCGCTCCTCATCTTTGATGCCTAAATCTTTATCTTCGGCGATGCCATGACGAATTAAATACAGTTCCATATTTTTAATTTTATTAGCGTAGCCTGTGCTGAGTTATTTGGTTACGCTCATTGTGTATTGATCTATCCTAATCTTAATCATCATTACGTATTCATGCATCTGCCATTTGTCTGGTGTGGCGAAGTGTTAGGCGTTCTAAGTTTTATGGATATGCCAATAAATTTAAACCTTGAATAAATCTATAATTTCGTTGTTTTTTTGTGATCAACGGGTAATTCCAGACTATTGCTGTAGCTGCAATGAGACTATCAGGAATGAGCAAGCCATGACTTAGCCGATAAGACCGCTATAAATCAAGTGCTGTGTCACATACAGCCAGGTAAATCTTAATTATGTAAAACTCTTTGAGAAAATTTTCTAGTGTTTGTAGTTCTGCTTTGTTAGCACAACCAACTATTAGTTTTATTTGTGGCACGAACTACATTCCCAATCAGTTCATAAAAGTCAAATTCCCGACTTTTAAAAAAAGTCGGGAAGGAATACTATACGAAACACACTTTTACTGCTACATAAGTTAGGAGTTCTCCCCATCTCCCTCACCTTCTTCTACTCGGACTGAATCGGGTTATCTCTGGGATTAACTAACCTCAGTAGCTTTTGCTTAATTTGAGCGTCGAATACTTCCCATTTCATTTTTGCATAGGCGGAATTTTCGTTACTGCCAGATAAGAAACCCATCGGGATTTCAAAGCCGCCTGCGCTTGTCCTTCCACCACCAAAAAAGCGTCCTGTACTGTCTTGACCAAAGGCTTCTTTGATGAATTCGTCGGGGTCAAGGGTAAGTTTGGTGGTTCTCAAGGAACCAATGACTATTTCTAATTCTTCGTCTTCATCGTGAACAATGCCATAAACTACCGCAGTATGGACGTTTTCTTCAGTGACGAGAAAATCTGCTGCTTGGGGGATGGCGTCGCGGTCGTCGTAGCGGAGGTAACCGACACCAGCAATGGAAAAGTTATTTTGAACGATGCGGTTTTTTAGCGATCGCTCAATCACATCCATCACCCGCTTGGAACGATTGGCCTGTAAAATAGCATTCAGCAGTTGCGCGTCATAAAATCGGCTTAAATATGCAGCTGCCATGAAATCTTCTTCTTGGGCTTGCATCAGGCGATTTGTATCCGAACGTAAGCCATGCATCAAAGCAGTAGCACATTTAACATGTTGATTGATGCTGCTATCTAATGCTAGTAATCCCGCTTGCAGATATTGAGTAAAAATTGTCGCCGTTGCTCGTACATAAGGACGAACATCCATAAACTCGGATTCGAGTTCACCTTGTAAACTGTGATGATCGATGAGTGCTACTAATGGAATTCCAGCCTGCTGAACCGCTGATAATAACTGCGAAGTAGTTCCTTGGTTATCAATTAAGACGAAACCTTGATAAGATGACAAATCTTTGGTTTTCAAGGTTTGCTGCGTCCAGCGTTGGATGGGTAAATTAGTGAGTCTAACCAAGGCAATATTTTCTTGATGACTCAAAGCACCAGCATAAATTATTTCACATTTGATGTCGTATTGCTGGGCAATTAATTGATAAGTCCAGGCACAAGAAAGAGCGTCTGGGTCAGGAAAATCTTGCAAAATTATCAGTTGGCGATCGTGTCGGTGCGCCAAGAGAGTTTTTTGCAGTTCTTCTGATTTTTGTTGTGCTAGGGAATTACCACGCTGACTAAGATAGATAGCTCCTTCACTTAGCGATGGTTGTAATGATGGACTTTTAAGTGCAACTTCCACTGCGTCTTTCTCTATTTCAGATTCCTCTGGGTTTGGTTCTGTGGTCAATGACAAACTCTCAAACTCATTAACGGGAGAATTTAAGTACATAGGGAACTTTTTTTAAAGTGCGAGGCTCCATTAATTCAGAAACACTACAATCAGCGATTTACCGAATTTAGCCACATTATTTTGATCTTCGCAAAAATATCAAGACATCGCACTATATACCTAAGTATATTTTTTGTCAGTCACAGCGTTCAGCAATTAACTAAATTTCACTAGAACGCATATAGGCGCTGGAAAAAAGGAAATTTTCTATATCTGGCTTTATCTGGTAACATAAACGTCTTTTATCACCTGTTATCTTTTTTGTAATTTGAAGTACAGTGATTGTTATTCGATGTTGACGATCCAACTTTAAAATTTATCTTGCTTAGGGTATACTTTCCATCTAACACTTTAGACTTAGTTTTTGATCTTTAAAATCATCTTATGTTCAATAGTCTCATTATTTTGACTATTGAGCAATTAATAATTATATCTTCAATCAACAGGGCATGTTTTGTTTTTTGTGTAAAAGGGACTGGGGAGATGGGGAGATGAGGGAGTGTGGGGAGTGTGGGTAGACGGGGAGATGGGGGAAAGAGAATTAATGCTTCCCCATCCTCCCACACCTCCCACACTTCCTGCTTGCCCTATGCCCCATACCCAATCTCTCTAGCAATCTCAAGTTGTGGTACAACACTCCGGCAAGTAACCATTCGTGGACAATGCCTTAAGTTGAAAATTGAAATATTTTTCAACCCATTCTACTTATTTGCGACTTTTATGAGGTACACTGAGAGACTGTTATATTTTTTGCGTGGATTTGCTCAAAGTGCTATGTCAGCTTCTGCCAAACAATGTCCCTCTCAATATTGTGGACAAACGTTATCCAACACACAATTTGTCTGGATCAAATGTGTACAGATCGGCTTTAGCCTTATCTCCAAACCAAGCACAAAGGCAAACCTGTGACTATTGCTGTGTATTCTTCGGGCTACTAGGCTATGTCATATCAAAGTCCTATAACATACTTTTGCCACTCTGTGTGCAGTCCACTTTTGAGATGTTTGCTGACCTCAAAATAAAGGCTGCTGTAAGGTTGGCGAGGAAGATGACGCAAAGGCATATGAGCTTCGTGGGGAGTGCGACTGCCTTTTTTAACATTGCAACGGACACAAGCTGTGACAATGTTCTCCCAACTATCCCCTCCGCCCCGCGATCGCGGTATTACATGGTCTAAGGTCAATTCGTCTCCTGTGTAACCACAGTATTGACAAGCATGACCATCACGATGCAATATATTTCGGCGAGTGAGAGGAATTTCTTTATATGGAACGCGGACGTAATGACGCAACCTGATTACGGTCGGCAGCGGAAAATCCGAGTAAATGAATTTACCGTTGTGTTCCACGCGTTCTGCCTTGCCCTTAATTAACAGAACCGCAGCGCGACGCCAACTCGTTATATTGAGAGGTTCGTAAGAGGCGTTTAAGACTAAAACCTTCCCCATTGATCTGCGCTCAGGGTATTAGTTTTACATATATTAACACAAATATACCCTTCTAGGGAGATGATAAGAAATTATACTTTCGGGAGAATGGGGAAATTGAGTTAGGAGTTAGGAGTTTGGAGTTAGGAGTTTGGAGTTTGGAGTTAAAGTTTTTCATTCCTCACTTCTAACTCACGCCTGATATGAATTAGAAAAGCCTCTTATCCTACAAGGGTTTCTAGATTCGCCCAAAATCATTGTTGTGGGACTACCTACGAAATTACAAGGATTTCAATACTTAATTCACATTAAACGTAACTCCTCACTCCTAACTCCTAACTTCTTCTTTTTCAGCATCTTGTATCAATTCCAAGTCAGAGTTAAACTTCCTGTTTAATCTGATATCGCTTTTAGGAGCGTGTATAGATAGATAATTTGGAAGTTTAGCTACGGTGTGATAGGAGTCAGTACATATGTTAAGTCGCAAGGAAATCCCTGGTGTAGTTCTTAATAAGCAGTGCGACACTTACGCGTGGTTTTCGCAACGAGCTTGGGTAGAAATTGATTTGGGGGCGTTGTCGCACAATATACAACAACTAGTGCAGTTTTTATCGCCGCGTACTAAATTGATGGCAGTGGTAAAAGCTGATGCCTATGGACATGGTGCGGTAACGGTGGCTCAAACTGCAATTCAATCGGGAGCTAGTTGGTTGGGAGTCGCTACAGTTCCAGAGGCGATTCAATTGCGAGAAGGCGGGATTCAAGCACCGATTTTGATTTTAGGGGCGACCCATACACCAGAGCAGATTCATGCCATCGCTCAATGGCAACTTCAGCCGACACTGTGCAGTCCGAAACAAGCTTTAGTATTTTCTGATACTCTAGAATCAATGAAATACGGTTCTCCCATACCCGTACACATTAAATTAGACACCGGAATGTCTAGGTTGGGAACTGATTGGCAGCAAGCTGGTGAATTTGTGCAATTAGTACAGCGGTTACCGCATCTTTCTATTGCCAGTATTTATTCTCATTTGGCAACAGCAGACGATCCTGATACTACGGCAATGGTAGAACAACATAGACGATTTGAGGAAGCGATCGCCCAAATCAAAGCAATGGGAATCCAACCGCCTTGCTTGCACTTAGCAAACTCAGCAGCTGCACTTACAGACAGAGCATTACACTACGATATTGCGCGAGTAGGTTTAGCAGTTTACGGACTTTATCCAGCAACCCATTTACAAAAAGCGATCGACCTCAAACCGGTTTTACAACTTAAGGCACGAGTTACCCAAGTTAAAACAATTGCCCCAGGAACCGCTGTCAGCTACGGTCATCAATTTATTGCCCCACGGGAACTTCGCCTCGCCGTGGTGGGAATTGGCTACGCTGACGGTGTTCCTCGTCAGCTTTCCAACAAAATGCAGGTGTTAATTCGTGGTCAGCGAGTGCCACAAATCGGCACAATTACAATGGATCAGCTGATGCTGGATGTCAGCACCATACCCGATATCCAAGAAGGAGAAGTAGTCACCTTACTTGGAGAACAGGGAAAAGAAAAAATTTCCGCAGACGATTGGGCAGAACAATTAAATACTATTTCTTGGGAAATTCTCTGTGGCTTCAAACATCGTCTACCTCGTATTGCGGTTATGTAATGGGAATGGGGCATGGGAAGTGCTGAGTTTGGAGTTAGGAGTTAGGAGTTAGGAGTTTGGAGTTTGGAGTTTGGAGTTAGAAGTTAAGAGTTATTATTCTTTCCCTGCTTCCTCATCTCCCTCATCCCCCTCATCTCCCTCATCTCCCTCATCCCCCTCATCTCCCTCATCCCCCTCATCCCCCTCATCTCCCCATCTCCCTATTTCCCCATTCCCTATTCCCAAAAATAATTTCTTCTGGTAAGATAGTAAACTGATGCGGATATGGCGGAATTGGCAGACGCGCTAGATTTAGGTTCTAGTTCCGAAAGGAGTGAAGGTTCAAGTCCTTTTATCCGCACTTTTAATTTAATTGCCGAAAACTGCATGATTCAACAAGCTCATGCAGTAAATTCATCAGTTAATTTATCGTCAACTGCAAGGAAGAGAGTCAGTAGAGCTAGATTTTACTGGCGTCAGAAGATTATTGTCTGTGTTTTTTAAGCTTGCTTGCGATCGCCGAAATAGCCAGGACTTACGCAAAAATAGCTAACTTCGCTTAATTTATCGTAGACGCTTTGCGGCTTGCCGAAGGCTACGATTCCTGCGGCTACTAGTTCATTGGCAATACCATATTCAGTCCCATCGCGCTGAATCCAAATTTTTCCATTAATAATTTCAATATGGATAATACAACCATGAACTCGTTGTTCTCCCTGCCATCCCAAAGTCATTACTATGTAATTGGTAGCTGTGCGATCGCGCAAATTTTTTGAACAATCAGCTCTCCCAAATCAGTAAGTTATTTTTTAAATATAAAATTTTACCTACATTATTCTGACTCCTGGGTTCTGAGTTATGAATTCTGTTTGATTTTTATCAAAAAAGTTCAGTATTATTCCTGTGGTTATAACGATAGTACTTAATCAAAACTGGCTTTATTTAGTACTTATCTATTTAAAAGCTTGATTTTATTTAAGTGTAAATACAGGAGTTCAAAGATATTATTTTAATAAAATCAGTATTATTCCTGTGGTCAGAATGGGGTTAATCAATGGAAAGTGGCTTCATCTAGTCTTGACATTTCTATGTCTTATTTTTCAAAAATGTCTATAAATCTCAGTAACAGGAAGTAAATTAATCACAATTTACGAATTTACTGAGATTTGAGCATTTGAGAATGACACCGCTTTCGTTGAGTTTCACCACAAATCCTAGAGGCCTAATTTGTGTACTTTA
This sequence comes from Nostoc sp. CreGUA01, assembly GCA_034531095.2. Taxonomy (GTDB): domain Bacteria; phylum Cyanobacteriota; class Cyanobacteriia; order Cyanobacteriales; family Nostocaceae; genus Nostoc. Next base: position 32,182 of record JAVRBV020000172.1, read on the forward strand.
AAATACAAAATTTTGAAGCCTTTTACTTAATTTAAATTGTGGAAAAGCTCTGCACGAATTTAGCTTACACATACTGAATTTAGCTGAGTAAAAGCAAAATGAGCACTACTCCTATAGGTAGCTACAAGTTGTTCCAAAAACTACATCCGCTATCTCTGTTGGCACAATTAACTAGTCGGCGTGCTACAGGTTGCTTAAGCGTATTTACTGGGATAGTTTATTGGTCAATTTATCTAGAGGACGGTAAACTTACTTATGCCTCCTATTCAGATAAACTGTTTGAACGGCTTGATAGTCACTTGCGGCGCTTGAGTCAGCAAATTCCTGCTCTCAACAGCGCTACTCGCATCCAGATGCGGCTGATGTTTGAGACGAAAAATGAACATCAATCAATACCAAATGCAGATTATCAAGCTATTTGTTGGCTAGTAAATCAAGATTTGATTACTCCTGTACAAGCAGGAACTTTGATAGACGAATTAGCAAAAGAAGTACTGGAATCATTTCTGTGCTTAAAAGAAGGTAGCTATGAATTTAGTCCAGAAAATTCTTTGGATGAACTACCAAAGTTCTGTCGTCTGGATTTGCGATTGCTTGTCGAACATTGTCAAAAACAGTTAAGAAATCGACAAAATATCCAGTCATCAATTCCTGCTGGTGCGAGTTCTCAAGTTTTGCCACAATTGCAGATCAAACTTGGGCAAAAATCCCCCAGACAAATTAATTTTGATATTTCTGAGAATACTAATCTAACGACTCAGTTACCTGTTAGCAAAACTACGTATACAATCGCTTGCATTGATGATAGTCAAACAGTGTTGAATTCCATTAAGCACTTTTTGGATGAAAACACATTTTCAGTGGTGATGATCAACGATCCGGTGAAAGCTTTAATGCAAATTCTTCGGAGTAAGCCGGATCTGATTTTGCTAGATGTTGAAATGCCTTCTTTAGATGGCTATGAACTCTGTTCTTTATTAAGAAAACATTCCGCTTTTAAAAATATACCTATTATCATGGTGACTGGCAGAACAGGATTTATTGATAGAGCAAAGGCTAAAATGGTCAGGTCATCAGGATATTTGACCAAACCTTTTACCCAGTCAGAATTGCTAAAAATGGTTTTTAAATATCTTGATTAAGAATTCAGAATTCTGAATTCTGACTCTTGAATTCTGACTCCTGAATTCTTATACCATTTACTTTTAGGAGATTTTATAGTGAGCCTGACTTTACTTGGCACAATTCTGATTGTAGAAGATTCTCCCAGCGAATTGGAATTAATGAGCCATTATCTGAAAGAAAGTGGTTACAACGTAATTAAAACTACCGATGCAAAAGAAGCTTTGGAAAAAGCTGTGTTAGAAAAACCAGATGTAATTGTGACTGATGTAGTAATGCCAGAAATGAGTGGATTTGAGTTGTGCCGTTCGCTCAGAAAAGATCCAATTACTGCTAAAGTACCGATTATAATTTGCAGTTCTAAAAATCAAAAAATCGACCGTTTGTGGGCGATGAGACAGGGGGCAGATGCTTATTTAACTAAACCTTATACCCGCGAAGATCTCCTACGCACTATTAAATCAGTGGTAATTTAAATCAATGACTACTACAAACATTACACTTTCTCCAAAATCAGCGGAAAATAACTTAGCAGACGGTTATTTAAAATTCCAGCTAAATCAACAGACTGGTGCTGTTTTGTCAATGAAGCATACTCAAGAAGCAATTCTTTTGCCTGTTGATTCTGTTACCTCGATGCCTAATATGCCTCCTTGCATATTAGGGTTAATGAATTGGCGGAGTCGGATAATTTGGGTAGTTGATTTGCCAAGAATGCTGAATTTAGAATCTCTTGATTATCGGGTGCGGCAATATAGTGCGATCGTTATCAAAGTGGAATCACTGCTGTTAGGGTTAGTTGTACAAGAAATCAAAGGTACAATTAGGTTCGTTGCTGATGAAATTCATTCTCCCATAGGACAAGTAGCATCGAGTTTAGTTCCTTATTTATGTGGGTGTGTGGTGCAACAAAAAGAAATATTACTGGTGTTAGATTCTCAGGCTATTGTGCAGTCTTCTATTCTCCGTAGTGATTAGGTAAAAGGAATTCAGGAGTCAGAATGGGCTACGCCCCGCTGCGCTAACAGAATTCAGAATGGGCTACGCCCCGCTGCGCTAACAGGAGTCAAGATTCTTTATAAAAAATAATTTTTAGTGTACTTATTCACATATTGGAGAAATAATCTTATGTTTAATAAAACTGACACGAATAACGGTAGCAGTCCTCAAAATCGGGCATCACTGATTTCTTCTCAAAAAATTACTGGAAGTGTAGTTAAGCTGCCAAGTAAGCTGACTACTGAAACTGCTAGTAATTCTTCTGAAAATCAAGCTTTTGGCTATTTTTCAAAGCTGAGTTTAGTTACGAAAGCGACAATTTTGGCGATCGCCATTGGTACACTACCAGTATTGGCCATCGGTGCGATCGCTTTTAGCTTTGCTAACAAATCCATTACTAAGCAAATTACCCAGTCTCAACAAGCCCAAGCCACTGGTTTAAGCGATAAAATTAACCGATTTATGTCGGGACGCTATGGAGATATCCAAGTAATATCTAGTTTGCCTTTTTTGACGAATTCTCAAGTTAGCAATAGCACAAGCAGTCAACAAAAGCAAGCGGTCTTAAATCGCTTTGTGGAAGCTTACCAAGCTTATGATAGTGTTGCCATTTTCGATCGCGTTGGCAACTTAATTGTTCAATCCACAGGCGAATCTCTGGAAAACCAAAAAGACGAGAAATATTTCCAAGACGTTCTGCAAAAAGATGCTCCTGTGATTAGTAATTCACAAACAGTAACAAGTACTGGTGCAGTGAATATTTATATAGCAGCACCGATTAAAAATACATATACAGGTCAAACAACTGGCGTGGTTCGGGCGCGGATGCCGATTAAATCTTTAGATTCAGTCATCAAAAACTACGCAGTTAATGGACAAAAATATCATTTACTTGATGCTACGGGAACGATTTTTTTGAGTCCACAACAAAAATTCTTAGGTAAACAAGCAAAGGCAGAATATCGAAGTTTAACTAAACTGATTGCAGCAAAAAAAGTAGATAGTTTTATCGAAGTTCCCAAGAATTATCAAAAACAACAATTGGTTAGTTATGTACCATCAACTAAGTTAAATGGACTGCCTGATTTAAATTGGCAGGTACTTTTATCTACAGACACAGCAATTGTATTTGAACCGCAAAGACAATTGTTGTGGATTATAGCCATCGGCACTGGATTGACAGCTTTGATTGTCGCGGCGATCGCATCTTGGTTAGCGAAACTAACTGCACAGCCAATTCTCAATGCAACTGCGGCATTAACAAAGCTAAATCAAGGCAAATTAAATACCCGTTTGGACAGTGAAAGAGAAGATGAATTAGGGGTATTGAGTACAAATATCAATCAAGTGGCCGAACAATTAGAGGTTTTGTCTAAGGAACAAGAACTAGATGTTGAAGGGGCAAAATTACTAGCAGATATTACTCTCAAGATTCGGAGAACTCTGAAAACAGAAGATATTTATCAAGCGGCAGTTAAAGAAGTTCACCGAGCGATCAAAACAGACCGAGTAATCATTTATCATCTGAATCCAGAGACTTGGGATGGTGTCGTGGTTGCTGAATCGGTAACTGGCAATTGGCCGCAAATGATCGGAGTGCGAATTGACGATCCTCATTTTTGGGGACGCCATGTAGAAACTTATCAAGATCATCGAGTGCAAGCGGTTGCCAACATTTATCAAGACCAAAACTTGAAAAATGCCGATGGTTACATTCAACTATTAGAAAAGTTTGCCGTCAAAGGTAATTTGATTACACCGATTGTTGTCCAAGAGCAACTTTTGGGCTTATTAATTGCTCATCATTGCGAAACTCCTCGTGTTTGGCAACAGCCGGAAATTAACTTATTTCAACAGATAGCAACTCAAATCGGTTACGCATTGGAAGAAGCCAAATTACTAGAAGAAATAGAACAAGCCAAAAATGTTGCAGTCAAAGGTTCTGATGAAGAACGGCAAGAAAAAGAAGCACTGCAACAACAACTTTTAGAACTACTCGAAGACATCGAAGGTGCAGCTAGAGGTGACTTGACAGTGCGTGCAGACGTGACTGCTGGAGAAATAGGCACTGTTGCCGACTTTTTCAACTCAATTGTGGAAAGTCTGCGGGATATTGTTACCCAAGTCAAACAAGCCGCTACTCAAGTCAATGCTGCCATCGGCTCCAACGAAGGAGCCATCCACCAATTAGCGCAGGAAGCACTCACCCAAGCTACTCAAATTAACCGCACTCTCGATGCTGTTGACCAAATGACCCAATCTCTCCAAGCCGTCGCCGAAAGTGCTGAAAAAGCAGCTTTTATTGCCAATCATGCTGCTCACAACGCTACTCAAAGTGGGCACGCAATGGATTTGACAGTACAAAATATCCTGTCTATGCGGGAAACAGTTGGGGAAACTGCCAAAAAAGTCAAGCGTCTCGGCGAATCTTCACAACAAATTTCTCGCGTGGTTTCGTTAATTAACCAAATCGCCATCCAAACTAACTTGCTTGCTATTAACGCCGGTATCGAAGCAGCCCGCGCAGGTGAAGAAGGTCAGGGTTTTGCTGTAGTTGCCGAAGAAGTCGGCGAACTAGCGATTCGGAGTGCAGCTGCAACCCAAGAAATTGAAGAAATTGTGGGAAATATCCAACGAGAAACCAGCGAAGTAGTGCAGGCGATGGAAATCGGCACTACCCAAGTGGTGGAAGGTACTCGAATTGTAGAGGAGGCAAAGGAAAGTCTAAGTCAGATTTTGGATGTATCGCGTCAAATTGACTTCTTGGTGCAGTCAATTTCCACTGCAACTGCATCTCAAGTAGAAACATCACAAAGTGTCAGTCAATTGATGAAAGATATCGCTGCTGTGTCACAACGCACCAGCGATTCTTCTGTGCAAATTTCCCAATCTCTGCAAGAAACTGTGGAGATTTCCCAGCAATTGCAAGAGACTGTGGGAACATTTAAAGTTAGTTGAATTTTGTGATTAGTCATTGGTCATTAGTCAATAACCAATGCCCAATGCCCCATGCCCAATGCCCCATGCCCCAAAATAAAAACCATGCTAAATGACAAAGAATTAGAAATCCAGATGCAGTTTCTGGAAGAAGCAACTGATTACTTGAATACCCTGGAAGGGGTATTACTGGAAATCGATACTAGTAACCGCATTGATTTAGAAAAAATTAATGCTGCACTGCGGGCTGCTCATTCTATCAAAGGCGGTGCGGCGATGATGGGATTTAAATCGCTCAGTGATTTATCCCATCGGTTAGAAGATTCTTTTAAAGTTTTAAAAACTCGAAAAAATTCTTTAGAAATTGATACTCAGTTGCAAAGTTTATTGCTTTCTGGTGTTGATTGGTTGCGTCAGATTGTTGACTTGTTAGCACAGGGAAATCTCGTTGAAGAACAGTGGTTAGCAACTTTTTGTTATCCCATTTTTGATGAGCTGCATGAACGTTTGGGTGACCCCAGCCCTGAAGATGCCACAACCATGTTATCTCCAGAAGATGGGCAAGATGTGATTCCTTTGCTATTTGAAACAGAAGTAGAGGAATGTTTGCAGCGCTTAGAATCTGCGTTGGCAAATAGCCAGCAGTTGAATTTACAAAAAGAATTTGCCGTGATGGCAGCAGAATTGGGCGGTTTGGGGGAAATGCTACAGTTAACGGCTTTTAGCAAACTCTGTGAGTCAGTAACCCAGAAATTGGCCACTGCAAGCAGCGATCGCATTTATGAAATCGCTCAGTTATCATTGCAAGCATGGCGGCGATCGCAAGCTTTGGTACTGACAAATCAATTAGATAATTTACCTACAGAAATTCAATTTGTTAATTATACCCAATCCCAGCCAATATTAAAAACAGAAGTAATACCACAGTTTATTGCCACTGATGCAACTGACACAGATATCCTGGAGACAGAAATCGTGTCAACATCTACAGAAACTTTGAATCAAAATGAAATAATTGCTGCAAATTTTACATTTTTAGATGCAGAATTTACTGAGGATGTTAATGCTGTCAATATTACAGAACAAAATACAATATTTGCTAGAGAACATCACACTGTAGAAACAAAATTAACTATTGGTAAAGAACGGGAAATTTCAGAAAATACCGTTCGAGTTCCCAGCAAACAACTCGAACAAATTAATGATTTATTTGGGGAACTGGTTGTTCAGCGCAATGGTTTAAATGCCCAACTCGAAAGATTACGCAAACTCGTGCGTAATCTCAACCAGCGCGTGCAAGTTCTCGACCGAGAAAACCAAGAATTACGTACAGCTTACACTAAGATTTCTACTCAATTTGCAATGGCTGGTGGCGAGCAAATTCCACTGGAAAATAATCACCACGCACCAGATTTTGATGGTTTGGGAATGGATCGTCATCACGATTTAAACCTGCGATCGCAGGAAGTTATGGAAACCATTGTTCAGCTACAAGAAGTCACAACTGATGTGCAGTTAAGCGTAGACGATACAGACCACATTGCACGCAAACTTAACAAAACCTCAAAACAATTACAAACAAAACTTAATCATATCCGGATGCGGCCGCTGTCGGATTTAATTGACCGTTTTCCCAGAGCTTTACGCGACTTAAATGTAGAATATGGAAAAAATGTGCAGCTAAAAATTGAAGGCGGCAATACTTTAATTGAACGCAGTATTTTAGAAGCATTAAATGAGCCTTTAATGCACCTTTTAAGGAATGCTTTCGATCATGGTATCGAAGATGCTGCTACCCGTCGCCTTCTCGGTAAACCAGAACAAGGATTAATTGAAATTAAAGCAACTCACCATAGTAATCGCACGCTTATTAGTATACGTGATGATGGTTGGGGCATTTCTCTAGAGAAAATTCGCACCCGTGCCTTAGCTATGGGATTGGATGCTTCTCTGATTACTAATGCTAGTGATGATGAACTCCTATCATTAATTTTTGAACCCGGTTTTAGCACTTCCGACCAAGTGACAACATTATCTGGTCGCGGTGTTGGTATGGATGTAGTTCGCAACAATCTGAAATTAATTCGAGGTGATATCAAAGTTGATACGGAACCAGGAGTTGGTACTACCTTCACTCTTTCAGTACCATTTACACTTTCCGTGGGACGAGTATTGCTAGTAGAAATTAACAAAATGCTATTGGCATTTCCCACAGATGTGATTTCCGAAATATCGCTGCTGCAAAACGAACGAATTTTCCAAATGGCAGGTGGTGAAGTCCTCAATTGGCAAGGAACTATGTTGCCACTTATTCGCTTGAGTCGCTACTTACAATTTAATTGCCTGCGTTACGATAGCGCAGAATTAGAAACTCCCGCAGCAATTAATGTTAACAGCGTGTTAGTAGTTAAAGGTAATAATCAGCCAGTAGCCATACAAATAGACCGTTGTTGGGGCGAACAAGAAGTCGCTATTCGCCAAATCGAAGGAAATATAGCTCTACCTCAAGGCTTTACCAACTGTACAATTCTTGGAGATGGTCGAGTAATACCACTAGTTAATATTAATGAATTGCTGTATTGGATTGCTAGCAATCAGCGGACTCCTAGAGGTACTCAATTACCATCAGCAAGATTAAAGACACCATTTTTGATATTTGATGAAGAAAAAATATCAGCAGCTTCTACTAAATTCAAAGGTACAATTTTGATTGTCGATGACTCAATTAATGTTCGCCGCTTCTTAGCTTTAACCCTGGAAAAAGGAGGGTATCAAGTAGAACAAGCAAAAGACGGTCAAGACGCCTTAGAAAAACTCCAAAATGGGTTGAGAGTTGAAGCAGTAATTTGTGATATTGAAATGCCTCGTCTGGATGGTTATGGCTTTTTAGGTAAGGTAAATTCCGACGTTGATACAAAAAATATTCCAGTGGCAATGCTAACTTCTCGTAGTAGTAATAAACATCGGCAATTGGCTATGCAATTGGGAGCCAGAGCTTATTTTTCTAAACCTTACAACGAGCAAGAATTACTCCAAACCCTGGAAGAAATAATTCGCAACGTTGCCGAAAAGGCAGCATCTAATTGAATTGGGGACTGGGGACTGGGGATTAGGGACTGGGATAATTATGGGCTAATACCGTTCAGAGATTTTCGTAGGGTGCGTTATGCCAAAGGCTAACGCACCGCTTGTTTTATATAGTGCCTTGGCGACTAGAAGTCGCGGCTATACAGGCAAAATCCGCCTGCGCGGGTTAAAAGACTGAGTTAAGTCAGTAATAATTGCCCTGGTTTTGCGTAATAGTATTTGTGTTACTTGAAATAATTTCTATATTAATTCAGTTTAGAGTGAATTTATGGTAACTGTAACACTGACTGCTGTTGCTAGTGCGATCGCCTATTTTATAGCGATAGTTAAACAATAAAAGCGATCGCCGCCTTGGTGAAACTACTACAATCCCCTACTCTGAATGACAACATCCGTAGGCAGGCAGCATATGTCTTAGGGACAATCGACCCAGGTAATCCTAAAGCGATCGCCGCCTTAGTAAAACTCCTACAATCCCCTACTCTGGATGACGAAACCCGTAGGAAGGTAACAGAAAGTTTAGGGAAAATCGGCACAGGTAATCCAACAGCGATCGCCGTCTTGGTGCAAATGCTACAATCCCCTAATTTGGATAAATATTATTACTCCCGTAGTCAGGTAGCAGAAAGCTTAGGGGAAATTCTACAGGATAATCATAATCGCTCTAAGGTAGTCAAAGTTTTAGGGACTTCCAATAAAAAAAACGTCCCATCGTAGGGGCGCACAGCTGTGCGCCCCTACAAATGTACAAATAATTTGGAACAATTTATTTTTTGGAAGTCCCTAAAACGATAAAGCCAAATATTGGAATCAACAAAGCATCGTGTCACTTCACCAGCGTTCATTTGCTTCTTCTCTGGTGAGTGGTTTGAAATTATCAATCTGGATAGGATTTGCAGTTAACTGGGTTATGATACCCGTTTGTGGAAAACGTTTCTTTTTTGACAAGGGTTTTAGTATTATAATTTTAACCATTTCGGCGTTGTGTATCTCGTCTTGATACTCAACGGGAATTTCGATTTTGCCGTTATTGACTTTAGCATTAAATTGTGTGTTTGTAGTCATAGTAATATTAAACCTTGAAAAACTGCTGGCGATCGCTAAATAATTTAAGACTGTGGAGGTTAACACAAGCCAACCTCCACAAAATTTAGTTTGATGATTGCTGTAAATACTGAATCAATTTTCTGGAAATAAAATACTTCGAGGAACCTTTATTAAGCCTCGACCTTTACACCCTTCCAAAAAGCTACATAGCCTTCAATATTCTTAGCTTTCTCTTTGGTGCTGGGATAGTACCAAGCAGCATCTTTATTGACTTGTCCATCAACTTCGATATTGTAGTAACTGCAAACACCTTTCCAATGACAAGTAGTGTGGGTGTTACTTTCTGTGAAGTACTCTTTGTTAATTGTGTCAGGTGGGAAATAATGGTTGTTTTCCACAACTACAGTATTATCGCTCTGGGCTAAAACTGCGCCATTCCAAATTGCTTTCGGCATAAGTGATTTTGTAAAGAAAGTTGGCATATATATTTTGACATTTCCAGCGGCACAAGGAAATCTAATAGCCGATCTTTCTTTGAGTTTTTGCGCGTATTATTGCCTAAAATACGGCATGATTATTTTCGATGAATTGCGCTATGGGTTAGTCGGAGTCCAATTACAGTACAGATAATCGTAGGGGCACAATATGTCGTGCCCCTAAGAGTGTACTTCATTTACCTGAAATACGCTGTAATTCTGAATTCTGTATTCTTTTTCAACCTAAAATTCTGGAGCGATCGCCACACCATCGGTAAGATTCAGCAGTCCTGAGATAATAATTTTATCTTCTGGCTGTAATCCTGCCATCACTTGATAAGTATTACCTCTAATTTGGCCTAGCTTCACTCGCTTTTGTCGAGCCACTTGTTGAGAAACACCTTGGGGAGATTTTTCAGTTTCAACTACATAAACAAAAGTTTCTCCACCTACACGAGTCACTGCTGTTGTTGGAATTAAAATTCCAGGGCGTTCATTCCAAATAACCCTAGCCCTAGCCAATTGATTTGCACGTACCTGACCATTAGAGTTATTAAAAAGTGCTTTAATCAGTATCACTTGTGTTTCATTACTGCCATTGGGTGCAATGAAAAATACTCTAGTTCTACCTAACTTCTGACCTTGTGTGTTCATAATTTCCACAGGCATTCCCTCACGTAATAAAGGTTTTTGCTGTGGAGGAACATAAATTTTAACTTCTAAAGGTTGATTTTGCATCAAGGTCACTAATGGTGTAGAAGTATTCACAAAATCACCCACTTTCACCGAAATTTCCCCAACTGTACCAGCAAAGGGAGCAATAATTTTGTCGGATTGGAGTTGTTGTTTCGTATTTACATTAGTTTGTTGTAACGATTTTTCAGCTTGTAAGATAGTAGCTCGTTGGGCTTGAATCCTAGAATCAATTGCATTTAAACTAGTTTTGGCAGCAGCGAGCCTATTAGCGTACTGATTGCTAGCCTGTCGAGATACTGCTCCTTGCTGAGCTAAGCTGAAATATTTTTCGTATTCCTGCTGGCTGAGTTGCACATTAGCAACATAAGATGGGCGTTCTGCTTCCAAAGATTTGAGTGTAGCGCGGGCATTTTCTAGTTGGATTAAAAATCCCTCAGATGGAGCATTGATTCTATTGACCCCTGCTTGTTGCGGTCTGGAGTCTACTTGGATAATTGCTGCTCCTTGTGCTACCGAGTCTCCAGGCTTCAGAAATATTTGAGTGATTTGACCAGCGATCGCTGGTTTGAGGTTAACTAAGCGCTGAGACTCCAGGCTAGCGATAAAATCTGAACTTTCCTCAATGATGCCGCTTTGTACTGTGGATATTTTGACTCTTACCCCTTGAGGTTGAACATTAGCAGTTGAAGGTACTGAATTTTGGGGAGTCAGCAAACGCCAAACTATAGTTACTCCGCCTCCTAACAATAGTAGTGCAGCTAAAAATAACCAAAGCCACCGCCGTTTTTCTGGAGGTGGCTCAAATGACGTTTGTGAAGAATTTTCTCCAAAATCAGTTTGAGGCTCTGGGGATGTCATGGCTGATAAGGAATTTAATGAACAAATGAATTAAAACTCAATCAAGATTTTATCTATTGAAGTTCCTGATTTGGCATAAGCTATTGTGGCAAATTATATATTTGCCCATTTAAATATACTGTTTTGATAATTGCATCTAAATCTACCTAAAGGTGAATGATATCTTTTGAGAAATGGTTTACTGAGGAGATGGGGAGAATAACTAATGACTTTTAATTTTTCCTTTTTCCTTTTTTGTTGGATGTTGATGTGAATTATTTGATACGGAGGATAACAACATTTGTTCAAAGGCTTTGGAAAGAGCAGTTTGGAAACGCTGACGGTGTTTGAGTTTGAAAAAAGGTCGAACTATTTCTACGTAGGCGTAGCCCGTCGTAGGCATTGGACTGTCTTTTTCTCTGTTATCAATAACTCGAATTGGGCGTAGAGTTCCCAGCTGGATTTCTTTTTTTACCATCAACTCAGAAATTCCAGTTGCACTGACACCGTTTTCAATCGCTGCTTTTGCCATCTCACCACTAGTGAATACTAAAATTACATTGAGTTCACTGGGATTAATTCCCCAATTGATCAAAGCTTCCTCAAACCTTTGTTGGGTTCCAGAACCCGGTTCTCGCATTATCCAAGGGGTTTGAGTTAATTGGGTTAACTCTATTTCTCCTCGATCGAACCAAGGGTGTTTTTCACCTACCACAATTTGCAAGCGATCGCTTCCCACAATTTCATACTCTAAAGTACTCTGAAGCGCTGGCTTCACATCTCCTTCCACTAAACCCAAATCAAACTGTCCTGTAGCTGTTCCAAGACAAATCTCTTCTGTATTGGCAAGACTACAGTCAATTTGGATACCAGGATATAGATTCTTAAACTCACTAATCTTGCTTGGTAGCCAATAATTACCAATTGTCAGACTTGACCCTAATTTCAATTCACCACGTTGGAGATTATTCAATTCCCGCAACCCTCTTTCAGTCAAGTAGACTTGATCGAGAATTTTCTGCGCCTCCACTTGCAGTAACTTACCAGCCTCAGCAATTTCGATATGACGACCAATTCGATGGAACAATTTAACACCGTATTCTTGCTCTAAATTCTGGATCGCTGCACTGACGGCAGGTTGTGTAATATAAAGTTCTTCTGCTGCGCGAGTAAAGTGTAAGTGCTGCGCCACAGCCAGAAAAATTTTTAGCTGTTCAAGCGTCATTCCTGCCATTGATGGTATTCCTAAAACTTGGTGTCAAAATTTTCATCACTTTCATTTATCATTTTGACAAAAAAAAGCATTTGATTCTATCGTTTAGTTTGCTTAAAGTATAAATCACAGCTTTCCACCTAGTTATTTGTCATTGGGAGTGCGGAGTTAGGAGTTATTCTCCCTCATCTCCCTCATCTCCCTCATCTCCCATGCCCCATGCCCCATGCCCAATTACCAAGCATCAAAATAAGGACTTCCATAAATGAGTGGTTTAATCACTGCAATTACCACAGGAATTACAGCGTTCAGTGCCACAAATATTGACGATATTGTGATTTTGACGTTGCTTTTCTCGCAAGTAAATAAAAGGTTTCGCAGTTGTCACATTATTGCTGGTCAGTATCTCGGTTTTACTGCACTAATCGCTGCTAGTCTTCCTGGTTTTTTTGGTGGACTCATTATACCGCAGTCGTGGATTAGATTACTTGGTTTGATGCCAATCATTATTGGCATGAGTAGTTTACTAAAACGGGAAGAGGATGCAGTTGAGGAAGTTCCAGAAGAAACTGAGGGTTCTTGCCCCTCTGTAATTTCGAGTTTTCTATCTCCGCAAACATGTAATATTGCAGCGATCGCCTTTGCTAATGGTAGTGACAATATCAGTGTTTATGTACCTTTATTTGCTAACTCTCAATTAGAAAGTCTGCTGCTGATTTTGGGCGTATTCTTTTGTCTGGTTGGTGTCTGGTGTTATGCCGCTTATAAGTTAACTTACTTACCGGCGATCGCCCAATTTTTAACTGATAATGGCAACATTTTTGTTCCTTGTATCTTAGTTGGATTGGGTATATTTATTGTCTTTGAAAATGTTACTTGGACTCTGTTATCTGTAGTTTCTAGTTATTTATTTTCCTTTGTTTTGAGCAAAAATCAGAATTCAAGAGTCAGAATAGTTGAAGAATAATTGAAAATTCTGATAATTTTTTTCGTCAAAATCCAATGACCCATCAACAGGAGTTGAATTATGAAAATCTGGAAATCTCTGCTTATTGTTTTGATACTTTTTGTTAATCTCGCCTTTGCTCAACCTTCTTTTGCTGATAGACCAAAATTTAGCAAAAATCCTGATTACATCGAAGTTACCAAAGCACTCAAACAACTGACTCAAGCAAAACAAGCCCGAACTGAACTCACAGGTGTCCCACCACAAGAAATTCAGCAGAAAATCGATGAGTTAGCATTCCAAAAATATGCTTTAGAGACGGGAATTAACTGGGGTCAATGTGAAAACCAAACAGGTAATACTATTGCAGTATACGGAAAAAGAGCAAATGACGAAGAAGATGAAGATGCTGTATATGAAAATGGTTTGTATTTTCTAGCTGATGGTCAGTCAACTAAAAGTAACTGGGATTGTGATGGATTTTATCTGCCAAAAGATGCTAAAATTGCAGCCTTAATTCCAGATGGACAAGTTCAAGAATTTACAGAGCCAGTAGCTATCAAAATACCTGATGGCACAAAGTTAACGATTAAAACCAATCCAGATAATGCGGCAATTGAAATCAACATTCCCCATGCTCAAATTGTTAAAGCTAATGAAGTGAATTGGTTTATTCCGAATGTATCACAGGCTTTAATAAATACACGAGTTCCCAATGTGCCTACTGAAAAATCTTAAATCAGCGAACACGAATTCCTGAAATCTATTATTTAACAGGTTAACAGTCAAAATCAGAGATCGAACAGGACAAAGACTGGTGCAAAATCTCTCTGGTGTTGGCTGTTTTATGTTACTAATTACTGCTTTGTGTTGGCTAAAACCCTGATTTTCATGTGGCGTAGGCGTCGCTCGTCCTAGATATCTTTCCCCACTCCCCACCACTGGAAAATAGTGCAAAATTTCAGGTAAAATAAACTCAGAAAAAAAATGTACAATCACAATAAATATATTTCACTAGCACAATTAGCGCGTTGGATGCAAATAATCTGGAAGGAGATTTGCTACTACTTTCGCGTTTTTCGGAAAGAAGTCTCTTTGGGAATAAAGGTATTATTGATGCAGTTAAAATCGAAACCCGCAGAAGAAGTTAAAGAACAAAAGAAAGCAGGACGATTAAATCCATCTCGGATACGAGACCACTTAGCAAATGAGCGTACATACCTGGCTTGGATGCGAACAGGGATTGCTCTTTTGGGTTTTGGTGTAGTCATCGTGCGTCTGCGTGCTTTCCAAATACCTTTGGTGCCACGTCCCGGTAACGGCTGGAAGTTAGGTTTAGTCTTCTCGTTGGTGGGTTTGATTACGGTGTGGCTGTCAACCGGACACTATTTTGCTGTGCGTCGTGATATCGAAGAAGATACTTATGAACCAACAGACCGTTGGGTGCTGCTGTTCAGTCTGGCTATAATGATTCTCGGCGCTGGAGTTATTTATTTTGTTTTTACAACTTCTTTAGATCCAACTAGTCCAATTATTGCTGAGTAAGTAGGGCGAGGCAATTAACAATTCAAAAATAAATCTAACTGACTTTTTTTATCGTTATTTGTCATTAATTTGAAATACGTACCACCAAATTCTTAAGAGTGTAAGACTTACGCACTGTACAAATTAATCATGGTATGAGTTCACGAAAATACTTCGTTTCAGGCTTTGATTAATCGTTCTTTGATAATACGTAAACCCGCGTTGTAGGGAACATTGCTCATGCGTGTCAACTTAAGCTAAAAATGGCTTATATCAAGTTCGGGTGATTACTTATAATAAAATTTCTCAATGTAGGTTGGGTTGAGGCTTTGCGAAACCCAACACGCTTATCTAGATTCATGTTGGGTTTCACTGCCGTTCAACCCAACCTACAGATATCATAAGTGTTTAATCGAACCTGATATTATCTGTTGGCTTCTTCGCCCGCCTGGGAATTCATTCCCAGGCTAATAGCTAAAGTCTACTCAAGTAGACTAAAGATTTTTGGCTATATTCAGTCATCTTTTAGATGACTTTCGCTATTAGCATTGAACTTCAGTTCCTTGCGGGACATCAATTTTACGTTAAGTTCACACCAATGAGCATTGCTGTACCCCTACGATAGATATGGTTTTCAAACTCTCCATACTTTGTATTTTGCGTCAATGTGTAAGCTCTAGAGTGGTGCATTACGCTGTCGCTAACGCACCCTACAATAATTTGATTTTTACTAGATACAGAGCTGATTCTAATTCTGAATTTTGACTCAAGAATTGCTGAATTCTTCTTTAAAACCGCACTTTGTACAACTCGAATAATTCACCGGATTTCTGGGTTATTACTTTAGCACCAGCAGCTTTAATTGTTTTTTCCCATTCAGTTAGAGGTTCTAAAAAGACTTCAGCACCGAGATAAGTTTCTAAAACTGCCCAATCTTCTGCTAAAGGTTGTTCGGGGTTGAGGATGTCAAATACAAAATGTCCGCCTGGTTTTAGAACTCGTTTGACTTGTGTTAGGACAGACTTCCAATATTCAACTGGAAAATAGCAGCTAAATCCTGTGGCGATCGCTAAGTCAAATTGCTCTGATGAATAGTTTAAATCATGAGCTGCTCCCAATTCAACACCTTTGAATAGCTTGGAATTCAACTGCGGCCCACGAGAATTGAGAATATCTCGCGCCACATTACTGATTTCTTGCCCATAAAAAAATGCTTGCCAATCCCGCCAAGGATAAATTAACAAGCTGACACCGCAGCCGATATCTAAACAGTGCTGATTTTTTTGAGGTTTGGCAACTTCCCAAAAAGGAGAAGCAATTCTGCTGGAAAAATTGCCGCCAGCCCACTCCCGAAAGATTGGCATTGCTTGGACTTCGGCTGGGAGTTCAACGGGTTGACCAAGATATTCTCGGTTGAAGCGGTAGGCTACTTGTGTTAATCTTTCTTGCCAGTCGGTTGATTTGTGGGCGGCGAAGAGATTTTGTAACTGGGAATCGGGCTTTTTGGGCATGAGATTTCTGCTAGTCCTTTTAAGGATTGTACTCAAAATAGATTAATGACAGATAATTTTTGAAGGTTAACGGCAAGAAGATGCTTGTAGCAAAGCAGATTCAAATGGTTGCAATAGAATACCCAGAATTTTATCAACATCATTGATGTAGTATTCAACTGTATCAATGTATGCCGTTAATCGTTCCAACATTAAAAACCGCCAGTTTGTTCCATTAGTAACAACTCCATAAATTGTCTTCACTTCTTGTTGAGTATTTTGATTGAATAATTGGGCAGCTATCATAGTGGCAATACATTGTCCTAAACCACCTTTGATATTTTCATTCTTGGCCTCAACAATTGTCAGCACAGGCGCTTTAATGTAAAACTGTTCTTCGGAGTCACAGAGAATGAAATCACAAAAACCATTCAATCCTTTACTACTATCTACATCAAAATCTGTTCCGGAAAACAGAGAAATTTGATAATTTAGTTGCCGTCTAACTTCCGTTGAAACTGGCATAATTAGTAATTCTGAACGGGCTTTTTCAGTGTTGATGGCAGTTGCTAGTTGAGTATATTCTTCTAAGAGCGTTGTTAAAGTGGTGGAAGGTTGAATAGGCAAAACTTCTTTGAACAGATTGCGCTTTTCATCAATTACAAGCTGAAAACTCTCTCGAACTTTGGGAAGTGTGAAATCACTGTATGCCATCTGCAACATCCTCTTCAATTATTTACAACTAAACTCTAGCGGCTGCGTGGACAATTCAGTTGCTATTTTGAGCAAGTTGCTGGCGTAATTCGCCCTTAGTCACGGGGTTATGTGCAACAGTTTAGTGTTCTAGCCAGAATCCAGACTACACTCCTTGTGTCAATATTTCACAGCGAACTTGATATTAGAATTAGCCCTGGCTCTATTCTAAGTTGACACTTAATGATTGTAGGGTAGCACAGTTGTGCTACCCTACAGTGGTCTATTCAACTACTTAGAACCTATTTCAGGTAAATGAAGTACACTCTTAGGGGCACAATATATTGTGCCTCTACGATTATCTGTACCTCACCAACTTGCAATCTGTTGTAGCATATTAACCCAAATCAAAAAGCAAGATTTCGCTGCCGATATTGGTGCTAATTTCTAGCTGTTCTTCGCCGTTGATTTGCACGCCATCGCCGGCTCTGAGTTCTTCACCATTTAAGTTGACTATACCTTGGGCTACTTGTAACCAGGCATAGCGATCGCCTTTTACTTGATAATTAACAACATCACCTGACTCTAAAACAGAGGCGTATAAATCAACATCTTGGTGAATTGTCACAGCACCATCGCGCCCATCTTTAGCAGCAATTAAGCGTAATTGACCGCGCTTTTCTTCAATGGGAAAAGCTTTTTGTTCGTATCTTGGTGTCAACCCTTGTTCATCAGGAAGAATCCAGATTTGTAACAAGTGCAGTGGTTCCGTTGGAGAAGGATTAAATTCGCTGTGGCTGATTCCAGTACCAGCACTCATAATTTGGGCATCACCGGGACGAATTACTGAGCCAGTACCTAAGCTGTCTTTATGCTCGACAGCACCTTCTAAGACATAGGTGAGAATTTCCATGTCGCGGTGACCGTGGGTAGGAAATCCAGCACCAGGGGCGATGCGATCGTCGTTGATGACTCGCAGAGAACGAAATCCCATGCGGTTGGGATCGTAAAAACTACCGAAGGAAAATGTATGATAACTATCGAGCCAGCCTGTTTGAGCGTGACCACGGGCATTGCGATCGTGAATTAAGTGGGTGATTGTATTTTTAGACATAGATTTACCTCGTTGTTAATTGTTTTTAGGGAAGAATTTAGGAGTCAGAATTCAGGAGTCAGAATTCAGGAGTCAGAATTCAGGAGTCAAAATTCAGAATTCAGGAGTCAGAATTAATAAGGCTTGGATAGCTAAGATTGTTCAGAAGTTTTATTTATTCAATCTAATTTTGAACTATTTAAATAGTAAAGTATATACAGATAAAATGAAAAGTACGTACTTAAAAGTGCCATAGTTACCAAAAAGATACTGTGAAATTTTACAGTGCTTTATTAGTATGAAAAATTGAAGATAATTCAGAAGTCAGAATCAAGCGAACCTACGTCTACATAAATAATATGGTGCGTTACGGCTTGAGCGTAACGCACCCTCATAGTTAAGATTTACTGTTCCCTGATTGAAAAGTGCTTACTTGACACCGACTACTGTCTTTTGAGTTTTAGTAGCACCTGCACTGCCATTCTCTGCCTTAATTTCTGCTACTTGGAGATGAGCTTCTAAGAACCACAGGCGTTTGTCAATGGTGCGGGAAATTTCAGTGTAAAGGTCGGCGGTATCAGCATCACCTAATTCATCGGTTTTAGCGATCGCTTCTCGGATATGTTTAGCGTAAGGTGCAAAACGATCTGCTAAAGCTGTTACATGGTCTTTACCATCCAAAATATCAAAGGGATATTCTGGCAAAATGGAATTACTAGCAGCAGAACGGGCTGTTCCTACAGCATATCCACCCAAAGCGGTGACACGTTCGGCAACCATATCAACATATTCTTCAAGTTCACCAGCAAGTTCATCAAATAATTCATGTAGCTGGTAGAAATCGGTGCCTTTAACATTCCAATGCGCTTGCTTTGCTTGGGTTTTCAAGTCCAAAGTAGCTGCCAAGGTTTTGTTGAGAATGACCACAATTTGCACTCGCGCTTCGGCAGGAATGTCAATGCGGGTAGGGTACAGACGTGATGATAGGGTGTTGTCGCTCATGGTTTTACTTAATGCCTTTTACAGTTAACTTTACAGATTTTGCTATGTGATGCGAAACTCTCTGACGATAGATTGAATTCCAGCCTGAATGTGTTATTGTTTCTAATTGATACCATATTTTGATGAAAGAATTTAAAATTCTTAATTGAGTATTTCTTTCTCTTCAATAGTTCTGTAAGTATATTGGTCATTAGTCATTAGTGAATAAAAAATGACTAGTAACAAAGCGACTTCCAAATAAAACAGGAGTCAGAATACAGAATTCATAATTCAGCAGGACTTACGCAAAAATAGCCAAAAAGCTTAATTTATCGAACCGCCAAGACGCCAAGAACGCCAAGAGTTCGTAGAGTTTGCGTAAGTCCTATTCAGAATACTCTATCCATTTATGGGTAGAGTTTTAAGGCGAGAATATTTTAATTTTTTTCGCTTGAGTTCGGGCGTTAGCGTAGCGGGATGTAAGTCCGGTTTTAACCAATATTCGTCACCCACTCGTACAGAATTCGTACTGAATTCTGACTCCTGTTAGCGGATAGCTAAGGTTTAGCCCGTTCTGAATTCTTCTTATAAACAAATATTCAATTAACTCTTGTCGGGTGGGCGTCTCGCCATTAATATCAAGTTAAGAAAAATAGAAACTTGTCAAGTAGATAAAATTCAATGGTTAAACTTAATACAATGGTGTTGAGAATAGCCATGACTAAGCCACGGAAGCAACAAGAAAATCCAGACTTGCAACATCGGATAAATTGTCCCACCTCTACAAATGCTAACGTGTACACACAAGTTTTTTATAGTTGTTGTGTAACTTAGAGAAAGTTACTTTTTACAGGTCAATGCATTAAAGATGCAGGTCGATGCAACAAAGGTGCAGGTCGATGCAACAAAGGTGCAGGTCGATGCAATAAAGGTGCGGGTCGATGCAACAAAGGTGCGGGTCGATGCAACAAAGGTGCGGGTCGATGCAACAAAGGTGCAGGTCAATGCATTAAAGGTGCAGGTCAATGCAACAAAGATGTAGGTCGATGCAACAAAGATGTAGGTCGATGCAACAAAGGTGAAGGTCAATGCATTAAAGGTGCAGGTCAAGAGACTTGTGTACACCATAGCCCAGCAAGTGAGGAATATAGAATCACGGGTAAGCTTGTGGTCTACCGTAAAATACTTGACTAAACTTAGCGCTAAACTGTAGCCTCAAACTACCCCGATCGCTGCTTATAGGAACATGGGATAATTTAACATAACCCTTATTCCTGCGCTGTTTTGTGTAGATTTAGTCAAAAACAAGTAAAAAAAGCAAATTAATTAACTTATGGTTACTAGGACATATGATAATTCACATTCTGATAAAAGTACTAATGGGGTTGTTGTAATGGTCGAGCCATACAGCCAAAAAGAGCAAATACAGCAAGTTGTTTACCGCATTTTAGACGCCAATTTAGACCGCGCTCGTGAAGGCTTGCGAATTATTGAGGAATGGTGTCGGTTTGGGTTAAACAATGGCCAGCTAGCTCTTGAGTGTAAACGCTTGCGACAAGAGGTAGCCAAGTGGCATACCCCCGAATTGCGAGCAGCGCGAGATACACCAGCCGATCCTGGGACTGAGTTAACCCATCCTCAAGAGGAAGAACGAGCTAGTATAAAATCAGTGTTGCAAGCTAACTTTTGTCGGATAGAAGAAGCATTGCGAGTGCTGGAAGAATACGGCAAGCTTTACCACCAAACTATGGCTAAAGCTTGTAAGCAAATGCGCTATCAGGTATATACCCTAGAAAGTAATTTAATGGGTTATCAGCGCCATCAATTATTATGGCGATCGCGTTTGTATCTTGTAACTTCCCCTAGTGAAACTTTATTGAACACTGTGGAAGCTGCACTTAAAGGTGGATTAACCCTCGTACAGTACCGCGAGAAAACCGCTGATGATTCTTTGCGTTTGGAACAAGCTAGAAAATTACGGCAATTATGCCACATTTACGGTGCTTTGTTTATCGTTAACGATCGCGTAGATTTAGCTTTAGCGGTGGATGCCGATGGAGTGCATCTAGGACAACAAGATATGTCCGTTACCGTTGCTCGGCAACTACTCGGTTCCCAGCGCATAATAGGTCTTTCTACCACAAATGCAGATGAAATGCAACGTGCCATTGCTGAAGGTGTAGATTACATTGGCGTGGGGCCAGTTTATGAAACTCCCACGAAAGTAGGTAAGGCAGCAGCAGGCTTAGAATATGTCAGCTATGCTGCGAAAAATTGTTCAATTCCCTGGTTTGCCATTGGGGGAATAGATGCAAATAATATTAATGATGTCATCGATGCAGGAGCTGAACGTCTAGCAGTAGTGCGATCGCTAATGCAGGCTGAACAACCTACCCTAGTAACCCAATATTTACTTTCCCAACTCAATCGCATTAAACCAGAAGTCATTAGTAATTAGTCCAAAGTGAATAACCAATTCCCCATTCCCCACTCCCCACTCCCCACTCCCCAATTTATGGCTAATGAAATTACCGTTCAGATAAATGGTGAAAGCCGTAGCTGTTTATCTGCAACTCTTTTAACTGATTTACTGCAACAATTGGGTTTCAATCCTCGTTTGGTGGCGGTGGAGTATAACGGCGAAATTTTACACCGCCAGTTTTGGCCAGAAACAAAAGTGCAATCAGGCGATCGTTTAGAAGTGGTTACTATTGTTGGTGGTGGTTAATTACAGCGGTTAGAAACCGCGTCTACACAGACGAAACCCGCCTACGCGGGTTAAAAAACCTTAATTTTCTTTGAGCGAAATCGGCAAAACTAAAACAGTCCATTAGAAAACTCTTGTGGGGTGGGGTGGGCATCTTGCCATTGGTGTCAACTTAACGCGAAACCGATGTTCCGCAAGGAACTAAAGTTCAATGCTTTTAGCAAAAGTCATCTAAAGATGACTAAATATAGCCAAAAATCTTTAGTCATCTTTGAGATGACTTTTGCTATAAGAGAGGGAATTCATTCCCAGGCGGGTGACAAAGCCAACAGTTAAGCCATTTCTAGCTTAAGTTGACACCAATGGCATCTTGCCCACCCAGTACGCCTCCATTGATACATAAAAATGGTCAATGCCTGTTTCGCAAAAATCTAGCTAATTGCCCTGGTTTGAATATCTGATTGGGGTTGGCAGGTTGGCGAACTACTTCTTCTGAAGACAATTCAATGTAAATATAATCACACTCAATTCCCTCTAAAAGAGTTGTTGGCGTGACGTTGCAGTTTTGCAGGTAAGCCCCAGTCAATCGCGCACCTGCTAGATTTGCTCCTTCTAAATTAGAATTCACCAATTTTGCCCCTGAAAGATTAGCTCCTTGTAAATCAGCATGACTGAAATCTGTATTCACAAACCTAGCATTTGCAAGGTTAGCGTTGCGCCAATGAATACCTTGTAAATTCAGACGATCAAAATTCTGATTTTGCCCATTCCCACTGACTAATACCTGTTGGACTTGAGGATACTGTAAATAACTGTCATTACCACAGGCGCGATTTAAGTCTTTAGCTCCCAACCATTTACTATGGGATAGAATCGCTTGTTGTAAGTTAGCTGCTTTGAGTCTGGCTTGAGCAAAATTAGCCTGGGTTAAATTTGATTGCCAAAAATTAGTTCCCCCTGAAGCAATCCAAGCGATCGCTAACTGGCGGACTGAAACAAATTTTGAATTGCCTTCTATTGCCTGTATCGCTATATAAATGCCCAGTTGCAGAATTGCTAATGCAACGGCTACAGTTTCGGCGATCACTATAATGTAAGCGCGGGAGCTGATTTCACTACTTACAATCAAAAGCATTGAAGTTGCAAAAATCAAAATTGTCCAAATCAAGGAAAGAGTTTTGCTACTTGACTCTGCCCAAATAAGAACAATAATAAAGGCAATAATCTCTGCTAAACCAATAGCACCCATAATAGTGATCGGGATGATGAGAACAAAAACTATTCCTAGCAACCAATCGTTGAGAAAGTAGTTAAAGGTGATATTGATCCAAACATAAATAAAAAATCCCGCAATGGCTACGATCGGGAAATAGATACCGGCGATCGCTCCACCCCGATGAGTGAATCCCGCTAGGGTGAGAAACGGTGTCACCACGAACCCAAAGCCGAAAACAAAAAAGACAAATGTGCTTTGTTCTATCAGTGAAATTGAACCGATGACCCAACTCAGCACCAATCCGATGGCAATAAATACACCTATGAAAGCACTCCCTATTTGCCGTGTTCTTGCCTGGGTGATTCCAGGATCGGAACTTTCGTAAATGAGTTCTAAAGCCAGCACTAATGCCATAGCAGACAAGGCCATAGAGATGGTAACCTCAAAGGTTGCAATGGGGTAGCTAATAGCTAAAGCGATGGTGACTACAACAGCTGTAATCCAAGGAATTTTCAACCACTGGAAGATTCTTTGCCAGAAATTGACTCTAGACTCAGTATTTAAGGAATGTTGAATCTTAGCATTTCGATAGAGATAGGCAAAGCGAAACGCCAAGCTAATAGCGATTGCTGTGGCTAAGAGAGAAACTGCGCTTGATTTTTCTGTGGCAATACTCAACAAGCCAACAATACCAAAGAAAATGCTTACCACCAGCAAAGCCAATCCCAGCAGAGCCACAGAAGTCCCCATCCAGGCTCGACTAACACCTTTAAAAACAATCCAAATACAGCTTAAAGTAAATGCCAGCACCGCTACTAAACCTGCTCCAACTGTGATTAAATAGTCTGCACTGGTGGAGGGAACTCGAAAACTCCGAAACAGTAAGATACCAATAACGATCGCGGCTGGACTAAATAGAAGTGTCGCCCCTATTGCTCTCAAACAAATCATTTGCCAAGGCTTGCCTCTGGAAACCCAACCAATGACTGGCAAAATACCTAAACTGACGATGCCTGCTTGACTAAAGAGATTTGCAAGTCCACCAACAGATTTTTGAATATTTGTCAAGTTAAACTCACGTCCCTCAGACGGCATCCCCAGGTAGAATAAGCTTCCCAATGATGCGCCCAATCCTGAAGCCAACACTCCCAAGAAAATTAACAGCAGGAAACAGCTAAATATTATTTGCGTTGCCCAGCGACGTTGCAAACCCATTTTGGCGTAACTAAAATTTGCACCGACTAAGTTTGCCCTACTAAAGTTGGCTCCCCGCAAATCGGCATGGCTGAAATTTGCTCCAGTGAGATCCTGTCCTTTGAACGATCGCCCCCGCAGCTTTTTATGGCTAAAATTCTGTCTGATGGCTTGGGGGGTTGATTCGAGATGACTTTGCAGTTCTGCGGGAATAGGTAAATCCTCGCCAGCAATTTGAATCTTACCCTCTTGGGCTAGGGTACTAAATTTGGTAGTGGCAGATTCTAAATCTCCCTGACCAAAGCTTGCCATTGCCTGCATATACTTTAAAAGAGATTGTAATTCCGCTTCTTCCAAGGGATCGGTGATAGTTTCTACCAAGGAGGTAAGACGGAGGATCTCCTGGGTATCAGGAGCATAGGCAACGTCAGATGCTAGCAGTTGGCGAAATGTGTCAGCAATAACTTTAACGATTTCTTTGGGTTGAGTATGGGCAAGGACTATCCATTGATGGGCTTGGGCAAAGTCTCGCCCATCGATATCGTCGCTGTTGAGTTGCTGTTCAACGTATTCTAAAATAAATCTTGAGAGTTGGAGAATTCTGTTATCTTCAGCATTCTGGTCATAGAAGCGTGGTTCTGCTTTGAAGCGCTGCAACAATTCTTTGCGAACTGCTTCATCCATCTCATAAAGTTCATAGCCCACTTCTTTACATAAGCCAGACAGAAGCAGATCTGCTACTGCTTCCCAAGGGATATTAAGGTTTTCCCCGTGAATATCTTGCTGAAATTTAGCCCACAATCGGTAGAGCAAATCAGGAGTTAGAGCAAGGGGAAATGCAGCATGATAGGCCAGATAAAGATGAGGCGTGCCAAATGAGCGAACAAAGGAGTCAATCTGCCGGATTGCCGCTTTGTTTCTCATATTTTGAGTGCGAACTTGAGAACTCATGAAGAATGGGGAGATGGGGAGATGGGGAGATGGGGAGGTGGGGGGAGAAATCGTAAAGAATGGGGCTTGTATCCTTTTGATTTTCGGTCAGAATTGGTGAATTTACCTGAGTGCGACCCCCACTTCAAGCATTGCTGAATTCTGAATTCTGAATTCTGAATTCTGTTTTAATTAAACTTCAAAACGAGAAAAGAATTTACCTCGCAAGACGTTAATTGCTCCTTGCAAACCTTGTCGGTTAAACTCAAACATTGGTACGAGGCGAGCGATTTCTGCGGCGGTAGTCTCCCTCCAACGGTTTTTCGGCATGGGATTGAGCCAAGCTAAGGAGCGAATGTGGGGGTACAGTTGTTTTAGCGCTTGCTCGGTAAGAGCCAGTCTATCTCGGTTTAAGCCACCACGGGCTGCTCCGGCATCGCTAAAAATCAGAACGCCGGCATAGCGAGAATAACGCCTTAATATTACGTCTAACGGTTCAGCCTCTTGACAAGTGCGATCGCAAAAAAGATATTCATCTGGGGAATTGTGGAAGTAATAAACGCCTAATTTGGGTAATCCAGCCCCGTAGCTGAGAGTTTCTACCAATGTCTGGGAAAGATTATGAAATGGAACCATCGATCCTTCTCGATCAATTAATAATAGCAATTCGGCAGAATTGATCCGACTGGGTACTAAAACGGGTTTAAGTAAGATACCTTGACGGCAAACTTCGTGAATTGTCGCATCTATATCCAATTCTGTTGGCGCACCTTCCCGCACAAATCGACGCAGATAACGCACCATCTGTTTCATCTGTCGGCGCGTCAGGGGTAAGTATTCATCGGTTGTAATTCCAACTCCCCTACGCAGGGCTTGTACTACTTGAATTGGTTCTTCTAGCGATCGCAATTTTTCTGAAGGTACGACAAATTCTTTTCCACTCGGTTGGGATTGCTGAGGAATTTCCTGCTGGGATTTAGTTTTGCGTTCTAGCCAAAATCTCACGAAAATGTATCCGACTCCCCACACAGGTAAAACAAGCAACAAAATCACCAAGATGTTTTCTTCTAGCTTAGTAGGAGTGTTGATTTCTCCAACATTAATTTTAATATTTCGCGTATCATTAACTTTACCAACTGCATCTGCCAGTTGTAACTTAATATCATGGCTATCCTTTTCTGAGAAGGTAATCAGCCGTTTGCTATCAGGACTCCAAGCAATGTTTTTAACTGACCATGAATAATTCAAATACTTTTCCTGAAACTGGTTATTTAATAACTCCCAAATCCGAATTGGATCGCTTGTATCATCTGAAATAGTTGCAATTAACTTGCCATTTGGACTGAAATGAACGTCAGAAACTCTGCCTGTATTGTTCAAAACCTTTATCGCTTTTCCGTTAGGATCTTTCCAAAGATTCCAAAGATAAACACTTCTGTTTTTAGTAATAACCAGATAATCTCCATTAGCGCTTAAAACATAATTTTGATCGTAAGTATTTGAGGGATCGCCTAAAATATGTTTAAGTCTTGTTTCAATATCATTAAATTTTAATGTTCCTATTAATTCTCCTTCCATATCCCAACGAATAATTCTCAAGTTATTTGATGCTCCAACATATTTTTCATCATATCTATCTAATATAGTGACATTCTGACTATTGGAACTAAAAACGATATTGCGGTCAATTCCGTATTGCAAATTTTGGAGTTTTTTGGCTGCTGTATCGCTCTGTTTCCAGAGATAAATGACCTGCCCAGAGATAAAGATGATATGTTGACTATCAGGGCTGAAAATAACGCGATCGATTGGAAATGTCTGTTTCCATTCTTTAATTATTAATGTGCCAGACCGATCCCACAAACGAAGTGAACCGTCCTCTGAACCTGTGGCAATACTTTGACCATCGGGACTAAACGCCACTGTCAAAACTCGACTCTGATGACGCAATATTTTTGGTTTTTCCTTCGTATTAGAGACATTCCAGAGACGAACTAAGCCATCGCCTGAAGCAGTTGCTAATATCTGACCATCGGGACTAAAACTGATGTCCGTGACAGAATTAGGATGAGATAAATCTCGCCGTGCTGTCTGGTTTTTCTCTGTCAAGTTCCATATGCGAACTACTGGCTTTTTGTTTTTATCTGATGCAATAAAAGCCAATTTAGAACCATCTCTACTAATAACCTTCTTAGCCTCTTCAGGAATTTCCCATTCATCGTTAGTTTCGCCTTGCAGCTTTACCTCTCCAGAGGAAACATCCAAAAGATCGACACTAAAAAAAACTGTTCTCTGTGGTGTTCCCTGAAGAATATTTTCTCCTGAATTATGAAAAAGCCACGGAGGTCGCTTCAAGACGGTAATTGTGAATTTGTCATTACTTGGGCAACGCTGAACTGCGATTGGATGTTCGTAAGGCTTCTTTACCAAGGCTGGTGGAACCAGGGAATCTTTAAAGTAAGGGCATGTTTTTGGTTTGGGTCGTGCAAACCAAAGAATGACCCCTGCAACCACCAGCAAAAGGGTAGCACCCCAAACAAGCGGGCGACTCAGACACAGTTTTTGTAACTGAGAAATAAATCTAGGGGATTGAGGTTCTAGTTCTGGATAAATTCGATTGGGAATAGAGACAGGAACAGGTGCAATTTCCTCTGCCATAAACTGTTCAAAGTGATAATTGAACAGCCGTCTATCTTCTTCCGATTTAATCCAAACTGTACAGCACAGGCGTGATAATGATTCAGGGGTATCAATGCCATAACCAGACTGAATCGCTTGTAAAATTAACCGATACTCATCAATACCAAGGGGCAAACCTGCTTTTTGCAGCCGTTTAAACAGATTGAATAGAGGGAATGACTCGGAAAACTCATTATTCATGTTCCAGTTTCAATCCCCCGTTTCTTCAGATAATCCAGATAGCGTTGATGTCCGCCCCAAGTTTTTAACAACACTCCCAAAAATGGGATTTTTCCTTCAAGTTTTTGTAATATTTCATCTTCGGGATGATGTTTGAGAACCCGAAACCAATCAATCAATTCGCTGGTACTGACATTTTTACCTACTTCAGTTCCGCCTTCAGCAATCACCTGACGCAGTTGTGCAAAACGCTCGATCGCTTTTGATACAAGTTCTGGAGACGCATCTTTAAAGGTGGAACAAAGAATTATCTTTAGTCGTTCATCATCAGGAAAACTCACATGGTGATACAAACAACGACGTAAAAAAGCATCTGGCAAATCTCGCTCGTCATTGCTAGTAATAAAAATAATCGGCGCTGCTTCCCGTTGACCTTGAATCTGTTCTCCCGTCTCTTCTACTTTGAAATATAGTTTATCGAGTTCCACTAGTAAATCATTGGGAAAATCAATATCTGCTTTGTCAATTTCATCAATTAGAACGACGCTGCGTTTTCCCTTTTGACTGTCTAAAAAGGCTTGCCCTAATTCCTTAAAAGTTCTGTATTTTTGAGGGTCTTTGCTTTCTTTGATTTCTTCGGGTGTGAGGATACGACTCGCCGCCAGTTGAGCATCCCGGAGCCGCGCCACGGTATCGTAGATGTAGAGTCCATCTCTCGCCCGACTGGTAGATTTCACGTACCAAGCATAGAAAGGTAAACCCAATTCAAAGGCAACAGCTCTAGCTAACTGGGTTTTGCCGCACCCTGGTTCACCCTTGAGGAGTAATGGTCGTCCGAGTAAGATGGTTAATTTAACTGCTTCGATCATATCGGGAGAAGGCAAATAGGGCGATAACGGCTGTCCGTATTCATCTCGATCTTTCTCAGTAGGTTGCTTAGTTCCCGTATATTCAAGCATTTTTCAATATCTCCTCCCATTCCCAATAGCAGCGATCGCAAATTTCTACCAAGACATCTTCTGGAATTCCGTTGTCAGTGTTCTCTAAAATTTCCTCAACAACCAAATCCATATTCTCAACCAAACTATCTGGCAAAAATTGAGAATTATTGTCTAACCAATTCGATAATTCTGTTTCCGAAAATTCAATGAGTTTCGGTGAGCAAACAGGAATACTTGGTTCCCAATTTCCATCGAGTTGGTGCGCCAGAGACATCCGCCAATTTTCTACCCGTCCCTCATAATCAATCACGAAGAGAAAAATTTTATATTTATTTTTTTGGTTGGCTGCTACTTCTGTTTGGACTCGTCGTACCAAAGGTAGCCAAAATTGATGCAATATCTGATCGAAAACAGTTTCTGGAACTTTCTCAACCTCACAAAAGACTAACAAAACATCACGTTTTTGCGAGCATTGATAAATTTTTTCCACAAGTTGTTCTGGTGAAGGTTGTTCTTCGGTTAATGCAAACCACCTACCTAATTCACGCCATAAAGCTTTGGTATCATTACGACGAACTTTTTGACCTAAACTTATTATGGGAAACTTGGCTTTAGTTTTTTCCTCCGGCAAAAGAAGAAGATTGATCAGGCGTTTGCGAAGCCAATCTTGTCCATAATATCGACTTTCTCCGTGGATGAGGAAGGTAGCAACATGATTATCGCGTTTAAGTCTGCGAAACAGCATTACTTGTTTCTCATAACCTAAATTCAACAAAATTTTGTAAAGTTCTTCGCTATCAATCAGCTTCAAAATTTTATTGAGTTCTTCGATGGCGATCGCAGTTCCTCTATCTCCTCCCTCTCGATGACTAACAACACCTAAAGCATACCTTCTAGCTTGATCGATAACAGGAGAACCACTATAACCGGGTTGGAGGGAATAATCTTCATCAAGTATTAATTCCCAAGCTTGAATGCGATCGGCAGACTGACCTGATTGTAAATCCACCCGTTCACCCAAGTTTCCCTTCAATACCTTCCCTTTACGCACCGGTACTTTGCCACTAATATCCTTGCCAAAATCTTGATAGCCCGATGTCTCGAAAGCTAGCCCCTTCTCACCTGACGCCTTTAAACTGATAACAGGTCGTGACGATAGTCCATCGTTCACCTTTAAAACTGACAAGTCAAGCCCGATCTTTTCACCCGAAGCAATAACTGTAGCGGGATTTCCATCAGCTTGAACTTTATCCGGCCCACCGACATCTCTAATTACATGGGCGCAGGTCAATAGGTAAGTTGTTCCTCTGACTTGACGAACAATAAAACCTGTTCCAAAGCGATTTATACTATCGTCACGACTGGTAATCAGAACAATCGCATCTTGAAAATCAGATCTCATTGTGAAGAATCGGTTGACTTGAAATTAACTGTTAGACTACCAGTTTCTTTAACTTTTGTGATGTAGACATTGCCTTCACCCACAAAAATCAAACTCATTTCAACCCCAGCTTAGTCGAGGGTTAATTCTTGTTGGAGTTCTTTGTGAACAGCTGCAATCAGTCGGTAGACTCTCTTGACTACACTTGTTCTCCTGAAGATTTCCGACAGTACTTTGCCAAATTCTTAACTTAGCCCATAACCTCAGGATAAAAGCACGCTTATTCAATTGGCGATCGCTCAACTCACAAGTTGCAAAATTTCTCTCCCACCAGTCCAGCATTGCTCATCACCTTGTAGTACCCGATTTCAATTACTGTACCGTATATGCTGGACTTTATGTAGAATCCTTTATGACCAAGCTTTTTGAGATTTATCGCAAGTGACCGGGGAATGGGGAATGGGGAATGGGGAGTTAGGAGTTTGGAGTTTGGAGTTTGGAGTTTGGAGTTTGGAGTGTGGGAGGTGTGGGAGGATGGGAAAGCATTAATTCTCTTTCCCCCATCTCCCCATCTCCCCATCTCCCCATCTCCCCATCTCCCCACACTCCCCCACCTCCCTCATCCCCCTCATCCCCCTCATCCCCCTCATCCCCCTCATCCATAGCCGGCATCTAAACAAACGACTAGCGTGCATTAGGCATGGGATAGAGTCTGTTTCACTAGTCATACCTAAATGAAACTCCTACGTAACCCAGGACTAATGCACGCTATTAAATAATCAAAAATCAAATAGATGTACTAACCACCTGCCGACTAGAAATCGTTACTTGATTCCTGCTAGTTGTCGATAAGGTACAGATTTTTCGATGTCGATGTTGAATGACGAAATCCTTTGTGGAGGATTGCCACCTGCATTGACACTCTGTGCCATAGACAAGAATTGAGCTGGATCGCCAGCTTTGGGTTTCTGTTCTTGGGGGATGAACCGTCGTACTTCTACCTGCCAAATAATTTGGGGGAAGCCTAGTTGGGCACGGTGGTAAGACTCGTATCGCGGAGATTTGATGTTGAAAGGCAACTCACCCTCAGCGCGAGATGGTAGGACTCGACGGCGTTGATAAGGTACTGTAGAGTATCCAAAGCTACTCAGGTACTCTTCAGTGTTGAGTACTTCATCAATAAAGCCTTTAACACCCTTGGTAGCAACTACGATTGACCAAGCGATTTTTTCCCGTTCGTTGTATGGGTCACGTCCCAAAGCCCGTTGGATTACTTGCTCAACAAAGCGATAGTTGCTGTTGAGGTCGTAGAAGCTCTTTCTAAAAGTATTGGAAAGCAGCAACCCACGAATAAAGTCCCGCACTGTAATCTGTCCATTACGGAGTTGAGACTCTAGAAATGTTTCGCGATCGGCAGCAAACGCATGGAAGAAAATTTGACGATATGCAGCTTCAATCAGATTACCTAAATCTGAGGGAGACAGCAGATTGTCTGTAGAAAAAATTCTGGGCTGTTCATCACCCGGCACTTCATATGCAGCTACACGCTGATTTTGACTTGAAGGTGCATATGTTAACAGAGGAATTGCCACTCTAAAGCCTCCATGTTCTTAATTAAAGTTAACAACTTTTAGTCACATATTAAGGGACGTAGTTGGATCAGAACCTCAGATTCTGATAAAGTTTCACGAAACTTAACCAAAAGTGGTTAATTGTTCGTCAGAAACACTGCCAAGCTTGGTGGATTTGACCCACTGCTAGCTTTAGCAAGGGACTGCGGCTTCCAGCTTTCCGAACTTGGTGACATCTTCTACACTGTTTGCAAAGCATACGGTGTAGGCTTCTTAGCTAATCCAGCTATTATTTAGGATATGCTCAAGCTCACTTTCAACTCAGGAAATGCACTACCGCAGATAATAAATTTATTACCCGATTGGGTTTTTTCGGATTTAGCTAAATCTAAGTAGAAGCTTTGTTCACATAATTCAGATTAGGAGATTCAGTTTCACTTTTTTGAATTGAGGCAATATTTTTTAACATTTCGCAAAAGAAATTAATGAAGGATTGGGGAATGGGGCATTGGGCATTGGGCATTGGGCATTAAAAAGTCAAAAGTCAAAAGTCAAAAGACACTCATATTCTTTTTTTTTACTTTTGCCTTTTAGCTTTTGAATTATTTGTCTCCCTCATCTCCCTCATCTCCCTCATCTCCCCATGCCCCATGCCCCATGCCCCATGCCCCATGCCCTATTCCCTATTCCCTTTACCTATCCAAAATTCCAGGGGATCTATGGTTGACTGACAGTAAGGCCAGCTACGCAAAGTTGCTTCCATTCCTGCTTCCCAATAAGGTGGTTCTAATCCCAGTCCTAAGCACAGATGAGACAGAATACTGGCAAACTGCTGATTGTGACCATAGTCTCCTAGATGGGCATGAGCGTATTCATGGACGACGATACCAAACCAGTCTTTGGGGGCAACTCGACCAACATCCACCAAAATGGTAATTGGGTTTGTGAGAATGTTGCACAGACCATCAATACCAAAAGATTGAGCAATGGGTACTGCAAAAATTTGGATGTGCCGGCGCTGTTGGGGATGAAAGCACTGATGACAGGCTTCTAGATAGGTGTTGATTCGAGCGTTAACGCTGTTAATGTTTTCGCCGATCCAAGTGCAAATAGCAATGCGATCGCGCTCTTTATCAAATACATCCACCATACCTGGTTCTAGGGCAAATCCCTGTACCAGCTTGAGATAATCTCGCCCACGAGTAAAAGCATCGGTCTGCTTCAGAATCATTCACCAGCCTAAAACGGAATAAAACTGTTGTTTGGAAGTTACCTCTTGTTTGCTGGAAACTTCTTCAGAAGTCTCAATGCGGGTTTCAGTACAAAATGATGCTGTGCTGAAGCCGCCAAACCGTTTGACTGTACTGCTTCGCAATCTAATATTTGGGCTGGCAAACCAAAATCGCTCAATGGAACTCATGGTTTCGTATTCGGTTGTCAACACTAGTCCATCATCTTCATCCATGTGAAAAAGACCAACTACGGGCACTATTTCCGCGTAGCCTCTTTCGCGGAGTAATTTGCCTTGTCTTGGGTTATCTACATCAGGCACGATCGCAAATATGGTTTTGCCTTGATGGTTTTCATCACCGTCTCTATCCCAAGCCATTGTACCTAGCCAGCGCACCCTTGACCCCCCCACTGAAAGACCAGGGTCAATCTGATGATACTGGCACAGTTCAATGATTTCTGGATGGTCGGCAGCCAGAGTTTCCACCTCTATATCCGATTCTCCCGTCTCTGAGCGCTTGAACGCTAGGTGATGGGTTGCACGTTGCGATCGCCACTTACCAGCACTTAGCTCAAAAAATTCCATTGCGTCTATCAATCTTCTGACTCCTACTTTTGACTCCTGCGGATGATGTTTCTCTTGTTCTTTCTTTTTAAACTCGTTGGTATATAAACATTCTAAACATTACAACTATCAGCGTTTAGCTTCAATAAACTCCTGACAAAGGAAAAGGGGGACATGTTTTGCAGTGATTGTAAACTTTTATAATGTTAATTTCTCATCACTTGACAATATGGACATTTTAATATCTCAGTGCTAGAATTCAAGAAAGTGATGTCTACAACGAGCTACGTCTACGCCTTCACAGTACCAGTAACAACAAACACCTCCGATTCAGTCAACAGAGGAGTGAATCTTATGGACTTCCCCATCGAACTAACCTTAGAGCAACAGTTTCGTTTAAAAAACTTGAAAGATCAGGTGAAGAATTTGAGCCAAGAAGAGGCTCAAGAATTCTTGTTAGAAGTTTTACGGCAGATGATGGTGAAAGATAATTTGGTCAAACATCTGCTCAAACAAGCCTGAGCGACAAAAAAAGAATATATTTCCTTAAGACTTATGCTGTGGTTGCATGAGTCTTAATTTTTTTGGATATGGAATATTGGGCATGGGGCATGGGGAGATGAGGGAGATGAGGGAGATGAGGGAGATGAGGGAGATGAGGGAGTGTGGGGAGATGGGGAGATGGGGAGATGAGGGAGAGGCAGGGGAGCAGGGAGCAGGGGGAAAGAAGTAATTTTTCATTCTCCCCCTTGCCCCCTGCCCCTCTGCGTCTTATGCCCAATGCCCAATGCCCAATGCCCAATGCCCAATGCCCCATGCCCTATACCCAAAGTAAATATTACAGATTATTACTTTCTCTCTCATAGAAAAGACTAGGGCACTAATAATCCCCTATGTTTTTGTTTGGCTACTCGCAGTTGATCTGGCGAGACAACGCCGAAGATAATATCCGCCATTTGTGAATATTAAGGAGAACTCATGGTTCTTGATGCTTTTTCCAGAGCTGTAATTACAGCAGATGCTAAAGGTGCTGCTATTGGTGGTGCTGACTTGGCAAACCTCAAGTCTTTCATTGCTGAAGGCAACAAGCGCCTTGATGCTGTAAATGCCATCGCCAGCAACGCTAGCTGTGCTGTTTCTGATGCCATTGCTGGAATCGCTTGCGAAAACACTGGTTTGCTTCAACCCGGTGGTAACTTGTACCCCACTCGTCGCCACGCTGCTTGTCTTCGTGATACAGAAATCATCCTGCGCTACGTAACCTATGCGTTGTTGGCTGGTGATTCTTCCGTGTTGGACGATCGCGCTATCAACGGTCTAAAAGAAACTTACTCAGCTCTGGGAGTTCCCATTAGCTCCACAGTACGTGCTGTGCAAATCCTCAAGGCAATCAGCGTTGCTCACATCACCAACACCAACACTGAAGCTAACGCTGGTAATAAGTTCCGCAAGCTGGAAGTTATTCAAGGCGACTGCTCTGCTCTAGCTGCTGAAGCTGCTAGCTACTTCGATCGCGTTATTTCTGCTCTGAGCTAATAGCTCATAGTTAATGGCTCTTTAGCCAAACGAAGTGAAATCAAAACCCGATCAAATCCCATCTGGAGTATAAAAAGCAATGAAATCAGTTATCACCACAGTTGTTTCAGCTGCTGATGCAGCAGGTCGTTTTCCTACCACCTCCGACCTAGAATCCGTTCAAGGTAGCATTCAACGTGCTACTGCTCGTTTAGAAGCTGCTGAAAAGCTGGCTTCTAACATCGATGCTGTAGCTAAAGAAGGTTATGATGCTGCCTTCAAGAAATATCCTTACTTAACCCAATCAGGTGAAGCTGGCGACACCCAAGTTAAGAAAGACAAGTGCCTCCGCGACATCAAGCACTACCTACGCTTGATCAACTACAGCTTAGTTGTTGGTGGTACTGGTCCATTGGATGAGTGGGGTATTGCAGGCGCTCGTGAAACATATCGCTCTTTGGGTCTGCCTACCGCCCCTTATGTTACCGCGTTGACCTTCACCCGCGATCGCGCTTGCTCTCCCCGCGACTTGTCTCCTCAAGCGTTAACTGAGTTCCGCGCTCTTCTCGACTACGTAATCAACTCCCTGTCATAGTAGACGGATTGACTAACCGAGAGAACGTTGCACTCTAAAACTAGGGACTCTGAGTCTATTGCTTTGCCTAGATTAGGTTGAGCGATCGACTTAGAGTCCCTCAGTTGTAATTAAAAGAATTCAGAATTCAAGAGTTAGGAGTGATACTAAGTTGCGTTCAAATAGAATATTTATACTCCCTATTCGCAGCCTAAATTAGTATCTTTCACTGGAACTTAAGTTTTGCTTATGACGACAGATTCTTTATTTGAACAGTTAAAACACCCTAACCCAAATCTGCGGGAACGAGCTATGTGGCAACTAGCCGAAGTCCGCGATGAAAATACTATTCCTCGACTGATGAGTATTTTAGACGATCAAGATGTGACCTATCGTCGAGCTGCGGTCAAGGCTTTGGGTGCCATAGGTGTGGATGCTGTACCAGCGGTGGTAGAGTCATTGCTCAATAGTGATAACGCCACCATTCGGGGTAGTTGTGCTAAAGCCTTGGCACAAATCGCCGCCAACCATCCAGACGTAGCTTTCCCAGAAGAAGGCTTGCAGGGATTAAAAACAGCACTCAAGGACGAAAACGGTGTTGTATATATTGCATCTGTGATGGCTTTGGGTGAGATTGGTTCTCCTGCCTTTGAAATTTTAACTGAAGCTTTGAAAACCACAGAAAATGTTGCCGTGGCTGTGGCGATTGTCAATGCACTCGGTTCAATGGGTGATGTCCGAGGAGTAGAAGTACTGACAGCGTTGACTACCGATGAAACTATTGATACTTATGTTCGAGAATCAGCGGTGAGTGCCTTACCTCGATTAGAGCAGGTGATTAAATATAGCAGAAAGTAGCGATCGCCTAATTTTTCAGTAGATTAGCAATAGACTATCGCAAGAACATTTTATGACTTCTTTGGAAGCCTCAGTTGAGGATTTAGTGCTAGTTGCTGGTGCTACTGGTGGAGTTGGTCAACTCGTGGTAGGCAAACTACTGGAAAAAGGGTTTAGGGTTCGTGTGCTGACACGCAATGCCGCAAAAGCTGAACAGATGTTTAATCAGCAAGTGGAAATTGTTGTTGGTGATACCCGCCAGCCAGCTACACTTGATGCCGCAACATCAAATGTCACCCACATTATATGTTGTACCGGAACCACAGCCTTTCCCTCTGCCAGATGGGAGTTTGAGCAATCCCCTAACTTGATTGAATGGGGTTTAACTTTTCTGAACCCGCAATCTAGCCAAGCAAAAGCAAAGAATAGTCCAGCAAAAATCGATGCCCAAGGAGTCACCAACCTTGTAGCAGCAGCGCCTCAGAATTTGCAGCGATTCGTTTTCCTCTCCTCCTGCGGAATTCTCCGTAAAGATCGGTTTCCTTTTAGCGTTCTCAATGCATTCGGCGTCTTGGATGCCAAACAAAAGGGCGAAGAGTCGATCATCAATTCAGGATTACCCTACACTATCATCCGCCCAGGACGCCTTATTGACGGGCCTTATACTTCATACGATCTAAATACCCTCCTGAAGGCAAAAACAGGGGGCAAATACGGTGTGATAATTGGTACAGGAGACAAAATTGTAGGTGATGCCAGCCGGATTGACGTAGCAAACGCTTGTGTAGAGTGTCTTTTTTACCCAACTACCTCCAGGAAAATTTTTGAAATAGTCAATCAGGGACAAAGACCGCCTGTAATTGACTGGGAAACTCTTTTTTCTGGGATTTAGTGAGTGGGGAGTGGGGAGATGAGGGAGATGAGGGAGATGAGGGAGATGAGGGAGATGGGGAGATGGGGAGATGAGGGAGATGGGGAGATGGGGAGATGGGGAGATGGGGAGATGGGGAGGTAGCCAGATGACGGAGAAAGTAATTCTTCTTTCCCTCCATCTCCCCATCCCCTTATCCCCCCATCCTCTTTCCATGCCCAATGCCCATCTGTAATTTGTTACCTCTAAAGACGGCAAACACCACTCAGATGTTACGGTTCACCCTAATTACTGAAAGTATTAATTCTCATACATTAGACAAAGTGAAAGCAAATCAATCCATGAATTAACTAAAAAAACTATTGAGTTAGTTCAACCGTTCCAACCAAGGTTCGGGAAACCACCCTTCATGGATCTCAATATATATATCAGCATAGTCTGGAGTCTTAACCCCAGAAAAAACCAAACTGAGGTATTAATGCTGAACTGGCTGATTTCTTGACCCTGTTGGTTCAAAATTTAGTCCTTTATATTCTCATTCATTCATTTGTAGTTATACGGAGCCAGCACCTAAAATGGCAAAAGTAGTTGGAATTGACTTAGGTACGACTAACTCCTGCGTGGCAGTGATGGAAGGTGGTAAACCGACAGTTATCGCTAACGCAGAAGGTTTTCGGACAACACCATCAGTGGTTGCATTTGCCAAAAATGGCGATCGCTTGGTTGGTCAAATCGCTAAACGTCAAGCGGTGATGAACCCCGAAAATACGTTTTACTCTGTCAAGCGCTTTATTGGACGCCGCTTTGATGAAGTTACCAAGGAGACTACTGAAGTTTCTTACAAAGTCCTCGGTAGCGGCGGCAATGTCAAGCTAGACTCTCCAGGCGCTGGTAAGCAATTTGCTCCTGAAGAAATTTCTGCACAAGTTCTCCGGAAACTGGTTGAAGATGCTAGCAAATACTTGGGTGAAACTGTCACCCAAGCCGTAATCACAGTTCCGGCATACTTCAATGACTCCCAACGGCAAGCGACCAAAGACGCTGGTAAGATTGCAGGTATTGAAGTTCTGCGGATTATCAACGAACCTACAGCTGCTTCTCTAGCATATGGGTTTGATAAAAAGAGCAACGAAACAATTCTGGTATTCGACCTTGGTGGTGGTACCTTCGACGTATCCGTGCTAGAAGTAGGCGATGGAGTTTTTGAAGTATTAGCCACATCTGGTGATACCCACCTTGGTGGTGACGACTTTGATAAAAAAATAGTTGACTTCTTAGCTGAAAAGTTCAAGAAAGACGAAGGCATCGATCTACGCAAAGACAAACAAGCTTTACAACGTTTGACTGAAGCCGCAGAGAAAGCGAAAATTGAACTTTCTAGCGTTACCCAAGCAGAAATCAACCTGCCATTTATCACCGCTACTCAGGACGGGCCTAAGCACCTCGATACAACCCTGACTCGCGCTAAATTTGAAGAACTTTGCTCTGACTTAATCGACCGTTGCCGTATCCCTGTGGAAAACGCTCTCCGGGATGCCAAGTTAAGCAAAAGCGATATCGATGAAGTAGTGTTAGTTGGTGGTTCCACCCGCATTCCCGCAGTCCAACAGATTGTCAAGCAGGTTTTGGGTAGAGACCCCAACCAAAGCGTTAACCCCGATGAAGTTGTGGCAGTTGGCGCAGCCATTCAAGCAGGGGTATTAGCTGGTGATGTTACTGGCATCTTGCTGTTAGATGTGACACCGCTATCTTTGGGTGTTGAAACATTAGGCGGCGTGATGACCAAAATTATCCCCCGCAACACCACAATTCCCACCAAGAAATCTGAAGTGTTCTCCACTGCTGTGGATGGTCAAACCAACGTAGAAATTCACGTCCTCCAAGGCGAACGCGAATTCTCTAACGATAACAAGAGTTTGGGAACCTTCCGCCTCGATGGCATTCCTCCCGCACCACGCGGCGTCCCCCAAATTGAAGTCGTGTTCGACATCGACGCTAACGGTATCCTTAATGTCACCGCCAAAGACAAAGGTACTGGTAAAGAACAGTCCATTAGCATCACTGGTGCTTCCACCCTGGATAAAACTGACGTTGACCGGATGGTGAGAGAAGCTGAACAAAACGCCTCATCCGACAAAGAACGGCGTGAGAAAATTGAACGCAAGAACCAAGCCGATTCTTTGGCATACCAAGCCGAGAAGCAGCTACAAGAATTGGGCGATAAAGTTCCCGCTGCTGACAAGACCAAAGTCGAAGGTTTGGTGAAAGAACTGCGGGAAGCGATCGCTAAAGATGACGATGAGCAAATCAAGAAGCTGACCCCAGAATTGCAACAAGCGCTATTCGCCGTTGGTAGTAACATCTATCAACAAGCTGGTGGCGGTGCTACACCTGGTGCAGAACCTCAAGATGGTAGTTCCTCATCCGCTGGTAGTGGTGATGATGTAATCGACGCTGACTTTACAGAAAGCAGATAATTCTCCTAATTTATTTTGGGAAGATTATTTTGTTCCACCTCACATTACCCATCCAAGCTTTTCCTTGGGTGGGATTTTTTTAGAAGTTAGGAGTTAAGAATTAGGAGTTAGGAGTTAGAAATAATACTACTAATTCTTAACTGGAAATTTTAAACTTTATTTTTAACTCCTCACTTTTAACTCTCAACTCTTAACTTTCTTATGCCTTATCCTCAAGCACCTTGGACACTTCAAGGTTACGCTATCCAAACTCTACATTTGGTGAATATTGACCGAGTGCGCCCTTTAATTCCCTCAGAATTAGCAATTATTTCTGTATGGTCTGGTAAAACCATTGGTAGTCTGTATTTATCTAATTACGGGTCAGGTTCGGTATTGGAGTACAATGAGTTAATTATTGTCCCAGCTTTAGTTCGTTACCAAAGTAAAATCGGCGCTTGGATTTCACACATTTATGTAGATAATGCTGATTCTGTGGCTGGTGGTCGAGAAATTTGGGGACTACCAAAGGAACTAGCTGAGTTTACTATGGAACCAGAATATGCTAATGTGCATCAGGGCAACCACAAGCTGTGTAGTGTTAACTATAATCAACAAACTTGGGCATGGCCTACGCAATTAGGCGCATCTAGTTTTAGCGCCAAGGCTACTGATCTGCTGAGATTCTCCGCTGAATTTGAGTCTTTGTTGGGCTTAATTGGTTCTCAGTTAGAAATCCCCACTGAAAGTCCTTTTTCTGGAATAGGCTTAGGTCAGCCTTGGTTAACTGTACATCATCGGCAAATGAATTTGCGAGTTCATGAACCAAAAGTCATTGGTGAAATACACGTCTAGCCATTTCCAGATTCAAAACGGTAGCAAGCCGGGTCTGAGAACAAACTAGTTTTAATATATTCCAGCAATAATCCGGAATGCTAGATTTTGATTGTGTAGCTTTCTATATAGCCAAAAAAGCAAACAAAAGCTAGTCACCTGAAAATACAAAGGATAAATTATATTGTCTATAAAATTTAGCAATTTTTTAAATTTGAATATCTTATCTAAATATCTCCTTTATTAACAAGCTTGAGAAAACGACACAATTAACTAACTTGCCTTACTGTTAATTAACAGTAAGGTTTTTTGTTTGGGATTTATACTA
Source organism: Nostoc sp. CreGUA01 (assembly GCA_034531095.2). GTDB lineage: Bacteria > Cyanobacteriota > Cyanobacteriia > Cyanobacteriales > Nostocaceae > Nostoc. The sequence goes on from JAVRBV020000172.1 coordinate 73,332, forward strand.
AGTAGGGTGTGTTGGCCCCGAGACTACGACACCAAAAGCTTAAGATGGTGCGTTACGGCTTACGCCTAACACACCCTACAAATACTTAGATTTTTTTTGAACAAAACTCAGTACACCTTTATTCCCAGTAAAGAGTCCCTTACCTCTACGAGTGATTCTCCGAATCAAATCGGATTCCTAGATATAATAATATGTTGCACACGCATCTCATCAAAGATTGCGTCGATAATTCTTAGTAAAGTATTTACAATCACCATATAATTTACAATTACTTGATAAATTGCTAATTATACGAATAAAATAAGGTTTCGTAAATTTATACAATCAAGTAGATTATCTGATGTCCATTCCAGAATCAATTAATAGTTTATAAAATGAGTAATATTTGGATAAATTCTAAATATAATTTAATAGAAAATATTATAAAAAGCCATCCAGATTTACAGGATGTTTTAGAAACATGTAATTTTGAACCTTCAATTAAGCGGGAAGGTTATCGCTTGGTTGTTGTGCAACCGAAAGTGGCGATTGCCTGTAATTTACCCAAAGCTTTTGTAGAAGGTAACTGTGAAATAGACTTTAGCAATATCATTTTCAAAGGTCTGAAAATTAGCTTAAACCATCAAGACATTTTAAGTCAATTAATGACTGGAATAAACACCCAACCAGATTGGGGTTGTCGTCGATTTTTGAAACAGGTAGAGCAAGATAATTTTGAAGTAAATTTAGGAAAAACCACACTTATTTTATCTGAATTAGAAACATTAGATTTGTGTTTCTGTATTGACGCGGTTTGCCAAGAATATAAAAAATCAATAATTGAGTTTGAAAATTCTCTAGAAACTTGGGATTTTGAATTTGTAGATGCTGCAAATATTCGAGGTTTCATCATGTTTTCTGTAGGACAAAAACTATGGAAATTAATGCAGCAGTTTGCTGATGAATTTGATTATACCAAGGGTAAGTCAGAATGGCATTTATTTCATTATGAAGATATTTCAATTCGAGTAAGTAGAGGAATTCGTGACCATGCATTCATTTTGCCTATAATTCATAGTCATTTATCATTATTAACTAATGATAAAGTTAACATTTTATATAAAATAAATGATGTCAATTTTCAATCCATTGAAAAAAGTAAAGTTACTTCTTGGCAGCAAAACATCGGAGTCAGGGGAATTTGGACAGCTAGATATACTAAGCAGTGGTTATTGGAGAAATATATTCCCAAAGTCATTAGTTATTATTTAGACAAGTTTCAATTATCTGAAGCTGAATTACTAGCTGAAATCATAAATTATCAAGGCGATGCCTACGGCGACAAGCTACGGGTGCAAATAAAAGAAATTAATTATATTAAAGATTTACTATCTTATCTTCGGGATATCCAGTCCTGGTTACATATATATAAGGAAAATATTGCTGCTACACTCTTGCAATCTTATTATCAAGCATTTACAGATTTGATCCGAAATACTGATTGCTCGATAACAGGGATAGACTATATTATGAGAAATTTGTTGATGGTTAAGTGGGAGAATACACAAGAAGAAATACGCGATCGTTCCAGACACTGCAACTTTAAAGATGCTATAAATTGCTTAGATGAACAAGTAGCAAGAATAAATAATAGTAAATATGAAAATAGTTTCAAAGCAGATTTAATAACTCGGACATTTATTTGGATAATAGAACATGGAAATATTAATTTTTCTCAAGCTCAGTTGAATGCTGCTAAACATGCTTTGGAAATACTTTGGGAACACAGTCGCTTTGAAATGCGGCATGTGTTTTTTAATCAATAAAGTTACATGATATCTTGTAAATTCAACACAAACCCAGGTAGGACATTTTCCCCTGATAAACTAGTAGGATTATCTAATATTTCGACATCTTTACCAGGACGATAAATTTCTACTCGCTTGTTTTTTCGGTCAATTAACCAGCCTAATTGAGCGCCATTTTCGATATATTCTTGCATTTTTTCCTGCAAATCTTTTAGAGAATCACTAGGAGAACGTAACTCTACTACAAAATCAGGACAAATCGGGGCAAATTTTTGTTGTTGTTGTGGGGTTAAAGCATTCCATCGCTCAATTTTCACCCAAGAAACATCAGGAGAACGTTCTGCACCATTGGGTAGGGTAAAGCCACTTGAAGAGTCAAAACCTTTGCCTAATTTAGTCTGTTTATTCCAGATTCCTAACTCAACAACTATATCAAAGTTACGGTTGCCAGTATCACTACCTGTAGGTGGCATAATTAATACTTCCCCTGATGCTGTGCGCTCAAATCGATAATCGCGGTTTTTCTGACACATTTGGAAAAATTGCTCGTCAGTCAAGTCAATTTTCAATTTGACGATTGAAGGTAAGGCGATTGTAGTAGCGTTCATAGACTTATGCCGACATCTTACTTTCTAGTTTAGTGGTGTGGTGGTTGACTTTTTTCTAACTTGCTTGGGACGATATTTTTCAGCTTGCAGGACGCACAACCCGAATCAACTGACCTTGCAAGGATTCCTGAAATACTATCGCTTCATTAATTCGAGTTGCCATACGAGTTCTATCGGTATCGTTGGTGCAGACAATAATGCCAAGATGTTCAGAACTGGAACGGTGTAAGCGAATAAAATCTTGGCGATTGAGGGTCACAACTGCACGATTGTCTCTAAGAGCAAAAGCTAACACATCCTCATCGGGGATACCCAAGTTATCATTACCAGCTTCCTGCACTGTCAAAACATCATGTCCCATTGTCCGAAGTAGTTCGCTGACTAAGCGTGGAAACTGTTCATCGGCATACAGACGCGCCATCGGCTAGGCAACCTCGTTGTTAGCGCGAATTGCGGCGGCAATTTCTTCGGGATGGGCATCAGCATAAGCCCAAGCATTGACAAGATCGGCAGCGGTGATATGAGGATAGTCTTGCAAAAGTTGGGCTTCACGGATGCCCAGCTGTTGTGCTTCAACTAAAAGCCAAACAGCAATTCGCGTGCCAGCGATACACGCTTCCCCACCGCACACACCAGGGGTTTTAGTAATTCCCTTACCGCTATTGCTAAGGTTTTTGGTTAGGGTTTGAATAATGTCTGCTTTGTCGGCCAGCGATAAATTGAGAAGCTGATGTTCAAGTTCTTGACGAGTCATGAAGAACAGGGTTGCTTGGGAATTAAGTTGATTGTAGCGAACTGGTTATAGCGCCTTAGCACATCTTACCGCAGGTATCGCTCCCGATTTGGAGTATTCGGCTGTTTCGCGGTCGCATTTTTCAATTTCGGCGATCAATAATCTAAGCTAGAAGCAAACGAGTTTAGATTTTCTATGGTTGTACCTACAGAAATTCGTCAAAGAGCGATCGCTAAACTTTATCTTTAGGATTCAGGATGAACGGAGATATCTTTACAGATTATCTCATCTATATTTGTATTAATTAAATTCTCAATAGTTACAAAGTCATTTTTAAGAAAGTGCCGCCAAAACTCCTGCACTTTATTCATTAATTCCTCAAGATCAGCATCTTCATAATCTTTAGGCTTAAGAACAGTTTTTGTATAAATAGTTGTCCATTTTGGCGTTAAGCTTTTCTTCTTAAAAGGAGGTATATTTTTCTGGGATATTTCATGTATTTTTTCGCGCATGGATTTATGCTCATTAGGACAAATTAGCACTTTTATTATTAACCCTTGAGAATAATTTTCAAATTGTAAATGCAGATTTAATTTATTGTCTTCCCATTTTTTAGGGATGATGCCTATGTATCCCTTACTCCAAAAATATACAGATATTTCTTGTGAGTCAGTCTCTCGAATTAGTAATTCGTGAATTCTTGTAGCAATTTCTGATTGTAAGTCTGGACGATGCTCAAAAATAAAATCCAGAGCTTGTTTATGCTTAGTGTATATTTTGCGACAGAGTTCAGCGACTTCTGAATCACTCACAATATGTCTCCTAATTAATGTAGAATAATGATTCATTAATGTGTAAACATCTATCCCAATCGTAGATTTATAACTTATGCAAATGCTATCGATTATCTCAGCTATTTTAGAATAGTTATATATTCTCCAATTTTTCTTAGAAGGTGGATCGCCTTCTGGTGTTAAATAAATTAAAATTGCTCGACAATCTTTAAATTCTTGCTCAACAGTATTTTGATATTTTATTAATTGATCTATACTTTCCCCAGCGTCAATCTTATTTTCTATCGCACATACTAGTTTATTGCGCGGAGAGTGTATGAGAATATCAATATTTTGCCACTCGCGTCTAACATCAGCATCTGTAAAATCAGCTATATCTATATCAACGGGACTAATTTTTGCATAATTTTCATCTTCAGGTTCATATGCCTCTAACAGTACTCGCTTGAAAAATCGCTTGAAAAAAATATCATCGAGTCTATGGTTTTCAGATGGATTTAATAGAAATGCTAAAAAATTTGAATGACGCAATTCTTGACGAACTACACCAATTGCTTCAAAAATATTAAATTGAGCGAGTTTTAATTCCAGTTTTTCTAAGTCTTCATTATCAACAATCAAACTTTCCAGCAATGCTCGTTCTGTTGGGGGCATTGTTATTACTAGTGAATTTATTAGTGGTACAACAGTTGTATTATTCCCAGAAATTCAGCAAAAATTCCTCTTATCCATTAAGAAATAGGCACCGCAACCGGAACCGTAAAATGAAACTTGCTACCCTGGTTTTTTCCCAGAGATTCAGCCCAAATTTTCCCTCCTAAGTTATCAATAATCCGACGACAAATTGCCAAACCAAGTCCCGCCCCACCTACAGTGCGTTGCAAAAATCCTTCTTCCTGATAAAAACGCTCAAAAATAGTTTCTAGTCGGCTCGGTTCAATCCCTCGACCTGTATCTGCAATAGTAACTTTTAACACAGATGTTTTCTGGGGTTTTCCTAAGGCTGGCTCAACTTCTTCTCGATTCAACAGGTCTGCACGAATTGTGACTTGTCCACTTTTATCAGTAAATTTACAAGCATTATCGAGTAACTTGGTTAAAACTTCAATCAGTCCTTCTCCATCTACCTGAATTGGCGGCAGGTAATGGGGCAATTCTACGATAATTTGAGGCAATTTCTGACGGTATTCAAGTCCGCTGAGGGCTAAATCTAGGTATTCTTGCAGGGATATTGGCTCCAGTTGCCAGCGCACCAACCCGCCTTCTAAGCGAGATAAAGTAATAAAATCCTGGATTAGTTTACGTAACCGATCTGCATCGTCTAAAGCAGCTTGCAACATCGTCTGTTGCAAGTCAAGGGGCATTTGTGGTTCTGTAATTAAACTCTCTAAGCAAACGCGGATGGTAGATAAAGGAGTACGCAGTTCATGGCCAACGATCGCAATTAAGTTACTTTGGGTGCGCTCTAAGTCTACCAGCTGACGATTCAAAGTTTCCAAGTTGCTGTAAGCTTGTGCCTGCATCAAAGCTACTCCAACTTGTGTAGCGATCGCCTCTACTAAAGCTATATCATCTTCTGTCCACAAATGAGCTTCTGGCTGGTGCAGTTCTAGCATTCCCAAGCAAATCCCTTGATAGCAAATCGGTACTAACAAGCAAGCACGAATTTGCCAGCGCACTAATTGAGCTTTTAATTTTGGATGGGACTGTAAGCCAAAATCCTGGTTGATATCAGCAATAACTATAGTTTGTGATTGATTTTCACCCTGAGTTGAACTTCGCACTAAAGCAGTTTGAAACAGTGGATAACTTGCCAATGACCAAACTTTCCCCTTCAAAGATGCTAATCCCACAGGTGTTGATTCATAAGCAATTGGCTCTTTTTTATTATCTAGTTGATAAATATAAACTAGACACCGACAATCGCTAAAAACTTGACCTAATTCTCTAACAGTAACAGCTAAAATCTCTTCGGGATTAAAAGAGTGGCGAATAGTAGTAGCGATCGCATTAATCAAACGCTCTTTGCGCTCTTTGCTAGCTATAGTACGATAAGCTTTCAGTAGCCTGTGTTGACTAGCTTGTAAATATGTAACTAAGCGGTTGGTAAATAGCCTGAAGTCAATTCCTAGCGTCTTATTTTTTGATGCCTGTACTTGCAATTCCCCCAAAATTCGATAACGCCTATGAGCTTGCTGAATTTTCGGGGCAAGTTCTGGCCGATAAGTTAGAATCCGTTCCAATAATAGGCGGGCAGCCTGAATACAAACCTGGGGGTCAAATGTCCAAATTCCCTGAAATTCCCTTGCTTGGTCTAAGGATGCAGCATCTACAGGTGAAGCGTATTCTCGACAAACCAGGCACGCTGAATATAGCTGACCAATTACAATCAAATGCCATTCCTGAGCTAATTCGTCATTAGGGGCAAAGGGAATGGTTGCATAAGGAGCTGAGACAATACCAAAGTCACTCTCTGGTGCAGCTAATATGTAAACTTGATCTGTATGCTGAGCAATTTTTTCATAGCGAGGAATCTCCTGGCGATAAAAACGCTCCTGTTGAAAGTTTGCAATCACTAGGGGTTGATCTGTCGCTGCCAATACTAGGTCTTCTATTGCGTGAGAAAGAGCCGTCAACGAAGACTTAAAATAGATTTGAGGTTGTAAATCTGGTAGAACTTGGCACAAATCTTCCAATAAGGAATTTGAGACAGTCATTGGTAACTAAGTCGGTAACAATAAACAATTACTAAGTCAATTTGTGTATGGGGCAGAATAGTTATGTAGCTTGCCTTTTTGCAGGAGTACCGAAGTAATTTTTCATTTAAAATCTCAAATTTCAAATTGGCATGGTCAACTCTTCTTAATCAAACTTGCTTGCGGAAGAATTGCTCCATTGAGGACGCACTGATGCAAATCAACATCAGTTAGGTTTACTTCGGTGAAATCAACGTAACTCAAATCGGTTTTAAATAAAATAGCTTTGGCGAGATTGGCATCACTCAAATCTGCGTTGCTTAAGTTTGCTCCAGTCAGGTTTGCACCACTGAGATTTGCTTTAGCCAAAAAGGCGCCACTCAGGTTGGCATAGCGCAAGTCTGCTCCGGCTAAGTTTGCACCACTCAGGTCTGCATCCAGCAAATCTGCTAAGCGTAAATCTGCTTTTACAAGGTTCCCTTTGTGCAAGTCTGCTTTGCTGAGAGTTGCTCGTATCAAATTAGCAGCCTTGAGGTTTGCCCAAATCAGGTTCGCTCCACTCAAGTCAGTTCTCCACAGAGCCGCAGCAGTTAAATTTGCTTCAATCAAATTTGCTCCGCGCAGGTTGGCGTGGGATAAAGTGGCATTAGCCAAGTTAGCTCTATCCAAATTGATTCCAGCTAAACACATTTCGCTGAGGTTAGCTAAATGCAAGCTTACCTGAGTAAAATTTCTCTCTCCTGCACAATAGCGCTGGAGTATTTGATCGGTATCCATACAGCCCGCCTTCCAAGTCTCCATTTCTCAGATGAAAAATTCCACAACTAAAGATAAAAAAGGTTTTCTTTCTTGCTTTTTTACAGACGCGATTAATTGCGTTTCTACCAATTTTGACTCCTTTTTTCTGGCTATATCTGACATTAAAAGTGTTAATTAAAAAGTTATTGGGTAAAATTTCAGGGAATACTATCGATCCCAAAATTGTGATCTTAACGAGAATTTTCAAGAGTCGTTCGCAACCTTAAAAGCGATCGACTATCTTGTACTGTTTAAGCCATTACGCTTTTATTGGTGCTGACGGTTGACTGTCAACTGTCAACACCAAAAGATTTATAAGTTTAGATGCGCGACACCTTAGCTTAGTACTTTATTTACGTACTAAGTTCAGGAGCTCTTTAGGAGAAGCCAGCAAATCAATCGCTACGAAGAAGATTTTGCCTTGGGGATCTATCAAAAACCGCCATGCAATGTTCATTCCTACACTCGCACCAAACCAAGGAGTTTGGACTCTACCGGTCACTTTAACTTGAGTGTAGCCATCTTCTACTGGCTCAGATACACCCCGTTCTGGCATCATTTTCAATCCCTGGCATTCTTCACGCATGTAAGCGCGGATTGCCTCATGACCAACAATTGGTCTTTCAAAGGGAGGTTGCAGGGCGCCTTGAGAGGTAAACAGAGCAACCGCAGCATCAAAGTCGTTGGCATTCATGTTGTTGATGTAGCCCAGGACAGTAGGATTGTCGATGCCCTCAATGGTGACTTTAGTCCGAAATGCCGGTGCAATGGGAGGAGCTACGGGTTCTGAGACTTTCTTGTAACTACCAGGAGCGTTCGGATCAAATCCCATACTGACTACGGTGTTGCGTAGGATGGTGATTTGCTGTCCCGGATCGGCACTTCTGATTGCTTCGAGTACTTGAGCAGCTTTAGAAGAAAGTTTGTAACCCTCTGGTATGGGAGCGACAATTCCCTGAGCCATCCATTCTCCTAACTGATACCAGAAGCCCAATTTGATGTTTACGGTGAAGGATGCATAGGAACGGCAAATGGGAGTATCAGCACGATTAGCCAAGTCATACATCACTTTGGTCTGAGTATCAAAAGGCATTTGCTTAATTTGTTCCAAAAGCCCTTGGGCGAGGATCATGTTTGCAGCGCCTGGAGCAGCAACAGTAATCGATTTACCCATTTCGGTATAGGCAAACCAAAGTAATGCTAGTTGATCTTCAGCGTTGAGCTGATTAAAAGACTCAATTATAGATGGAACAACATCAGCAATTAGGGTGCCGGGAAAAATGCTTTGAGCCGACTGGAGGGTAAAAGACATAGCAGAAATTCCAAAAGAAAATTACAGTTCTATCAAATTTGCAAACAAAGGATATCCCTTGAGCTGTTAGCCAAGGTACTCAACACTAAGGGCGACGCAATTTGCGATCGCTCCACCAAAGGCACAAAAACTTTTATTGTTGTTTTAGATACCTTAAAACAAACAAATACTTGGAAAGTATTGTTTGGGTTTTACTATTTTTGACTTTATGTCTTTGTGTAAAGAAATATAACAATTCTGTTACAAATAAGCAATACTTTTCTCAGATATGTGCTGATAATTTTTATTTATATAAACAATAAGTTTTACTTAAGTAAAAAACGCCTAAGTCCTATCCGTATCTACTTAGAAAAGCGCTCCATCTACCAGCAGTACGTCAGACTGCTTGAGCAATCCAAAATAACCTACCTGCTTAGTACGGTTTTTACTACTTTTATTAACGTGTCAAGCTATTGCAAAAAATATTTACATTCATTTATATTTATTTACAGATTCCTAGAAAGAACAAAAGCAAGGAGTAACAAATGACAGGTAGAGGCTTCACCATTAACGAACGGGGTCAACTCAACAGATTTGCTATTGAACCCAAAGTTTATGTTGATGAAACCCCACGGGCTGGGTTTACGGAATATGCTGAAAAACTCAATGGGCGTTTAGCAATGGTTGGTTTTATTTCACTCATAGCCCTGGAAGTTTTCACTGGACATGGTTTAATTGGATGGCTAACCAGCCTTTAAACACACCTTAAATTTACGAATTTTCCTCAATTGACGAATAGAACCACTTAGAGGCATAACTATGAAAACTGATTTTGATTACCCCAAAAAAGACTTATTTGGAGCAGTTGTTTTTAGACCTACCTTCAACAACTTTGAAACCATCAATGCAAATCAGGCCTGGTCATTGTTTTTCACTGCTGGTCAAGACGATAAATCTCTGGGACAACAAATTGAATTGGGTAGGTTTTTCACTAACCTGCTCATTGCTGTTGGAGCAACTGGAATTATTTGGGCAATTTATTTCAGCCACTTAGCATGAACAAATTTGTTCGCTTTTTGTCTGTAGTAAATTCAATTAAAGTCTTGGGTTTCCATACCCAGACTTTATGTAAAAATTTATTTTAGTTTCGGAAAAAATTTCATGTTAGTTGGATTTATAAATCTTCCCAATTTATCGCGTTATTGCGGTTACGTAGGTTTAGAAGTAGCAGAAATGGTTGCCAAATACCTTGCTGTTCAAAGTAAAACTTATGTAATTCAAAATAGAAAAATACTAATATATCAACTTTTAAAGTCTGGTCTGGATTCTCATACAGCCAATCGAACAATTTCTGTACTAATATCAAGTCGGATTTTACAATCAACTAACAAAAATCAGTGTGCAATTCATGAGTGTTGACAAATGACAACATTCAGAGTGTTCCAAAAAATAAATGATCCAAAACCAAGTCATTGCGAGCGAAGTGAAGCAATCGCAATGACTGGGATTGCTTCGCTTCGCTCGCAATGACAATTGGGCATTTTTTTACTTGGAGTACTCTTAACGCAAACAACGAATTGCTTCTAATAAACCTCTAGCTTTATTTAGGGTTTCTTCGTATTCTTTTTCAGGTTCAGAATCAGCCACTAAACCTGCGCCAGCTTGGACACTGACTGTGTTATTATGCACTACCATTGTGCGAATTGCTATAGCACTATTTAATTGCCCTTCAAAATCATAATATCCATAAACACCAGAATAAACACCGCGACGACTAGGCTCTAATTCTTGAATAATTTCCATTGCCCTAATTTTGGGTGCGCCGCTGACTGTACCTGCTGGGAAACAGGCTTTGAGTAAATCCCATGCTGTTTTATTAGGTGCTAACTTCCCAACAACATTGCTAACAATGTGCATTACATGGGAGTAGCGTTCAACTACCATTAATTCATCAACTTTGACACTACCGCTTTGACAAACACGCCCTAAATCGTTTCGTCCTAAATCAACAAGCATCACATGTTCGGCAATTTCCTTAGGATCTTGCAGTAAATCCTCAGCAAAAGCTGTATCTTGTTGGGTGGTTTTGCCCCGTGGACGAGTTCCTGCAATTGGGCGTACAGTTGCGATCGCTCCACCATTTGGATCGGTTTCTGCTTTTACCATCACTTCCGGACTAGAACCGATGATTTGCCAATCTTGGAAGTGAAAATAAGCCATGTAAGGCGAAGGATTTATCTGACGTAGAGAACGGTAAAGAGCAAAGGGGTCACCGGTGTATGCTGTTGATAATCGCTGGGAAATAACTACTTGGAAAATGTCACCAGCTTTAATATAGTCTTTTGCTTTTTGGACGCTTGCACAAAAATCGGGGCGGGTAAAGTTACTCTGATACTCTTCTACTTCTCTGCTTCCTTGCTCCTCTGGTTCTCTGCTTCCTGGGGGCTTCCATTCCAATCTAGTTTTTGCGGGTGATAAAGGCAGAGATAGCTTTTCGAGCATTTGGGTAACGCGATCGCCAGCTTGTTGATATGCTGCGTGTAAAGACGTTATATTTAACGTCTCTACATTACGTAAATCAGCGTAGGCAACCGCCCAAATTTTCCGCTTTACTTGGTCAAAAATCAGCAGATGGTCTACCTGCATCCATAACCCATCGGGGATATTTCGCTCATCTGGTGGATGAATTGGTACACGCGGCTCAATCCAGCGAATCAATTCATAGCCCCAAAATCCGAACAAACCGCCAATTCCTGGCGGTAGCTGTGGTAATTTTACTGGGTGATAAGGTGCTAGACATTCGGCTAAAGCTGTAAAAGGATCGCCCTCAAAAACCACCTGCGAACCATCGCGGTTGATTTGAGTCGTGCGATCGCCCCTTGCTTCCAAAACCCACAGCGGATCGCAACCTACTAAACTATAGCGCCCAAGTTTTTCTCCACCTTCTATGGATTCCAATAAAAAGCTATAGGGCTGACCTGCACAGACTTTATACCAAGCAGATACTGGCGTATCCAAGTCTGCTACCCATTCCTGATATACCGGAACGAAGTTGCCTTGTAGAGCTAGCTGAGAAAATTCTGAGAAATCGGGTAATACCATAAATAGCTGGGGGATTGGGGATTAGGGACTGGGGACTGGGGATTGGGTATGGGGCATGGGGCATGGGGCAAACAGGAAGTGTGGGAGGATGGGGAAGAAATCTTTCCCCCCACGCTCCCTCATCTCCCTCATCTGCCTCATCTCCCTCATCTTCCTCATCTTCCTCATCTCCCTAGTCCCCAGTCCCTAGTCCCTAGTCCCTATACATCGTGAGTAGCTTTACCACTGAACTTCAGTTGTGCGGGATTGGGGTTTTGCCCGATGCTGCGTGGGACGAAACGCACTTTTTCACGGCCTTCATTGACTTTTTCGGGGAAGACACCATCGGCTGGATGAATTGCGGTAGTTTCTCCGTTGGGTAGAATCCGGTAAACTTTGTAGTCTGTAATCTTAAATTTCCGGAGTTGGCCACCCAAAGCGATGCCTTGTTCTTTCCGGGCTAAGTACAGCAGATTTTCGCCTTTGACCATAGTGGCAGCACCACCTGTAGGCAATTCAAATACTTGGTCTTTTGGGCTAGTCCAAGTGATAGCGTACTTTTCCTCCACTTCTGCTTTAGAAAGCAAGCCGCCAGTGTTGCCAGCAAATCGTGGCGTTTGTCCAGAGAGTGTTTCAGCCATAAAGTGTTCTCTCAACGTTTTTAGGGCATACTAACATCGTAACCAGGATCGTATTGCGATCGCGTTATAGACTGTAACAGTTTTTAGTGATTGGGCATAGGGCATAGGGCATGGGGCATTGGCCAAACAGGGCAAACAGGGCAAGCAGGAAGTGTGGGAGGGGTGGGAGGTGTGGGGGGCTGGGGAAGCATTAATTCTCTTACCCCCCTCTCCCCATCTCCCCTCCTCCCCCTCATCTTCCCCTTCTCCCTCATCTCCCCACCCTCCCTCATCTCCCTCATCTCCCTCATCTCCCTCATCTCCCCACACTCCCTCATCTCCCTCATCTCCCCATCCCCCATAAATTACTTACTCTTGACTTTCATCCGCTTTTCCTCTTGGCTGCTTTGAACAATTGGGATGGTGAAGTGAAACTCACTGCCTTGGTCTTTGCCGGCTGACTTAGCCCAAATTTCTCCGCCCCAGCCATTGACAATTTGGCGGCAAATTGCTAAGCCCAGTCCAGTACCGCCAGTGGTGCGTCGGAGCGCTCCTTCTTCTTGATAGAAGCGGTCAAAAACTACTTCTAAGCGATTCGGTTCAATGCCGCGTCCTGTGTCAGCCACGGTGACTTCGACCATTTGATGGCTGTTGCGAATCGCTTTCAGGGTGATTACTCCTTGGGCTGGCGTAAATTTACAAGCGTTGTCTATGAGTTTTGCTAGTACTTCTACCAGCCAATCACCATCAGCTTTGACTAAAGGTAGGTTTTGGGGAATTTGAGCTGCGATTTGGGGGAGTTTTTCTGTTGAGGAACGGGTGCGAAGGCGGCTGAGTGCTAAATCTACACACTCTTGTAAAGTAAGGGATTCTGGATGCCATTCTACGCGACCACTTTCTAAGTTGGAAAGTGTGAGGAAATCTTGCACGAGTTTCCGCATTCGTTCTGAGTCGGCAAGGGCGGTGTTGAGCATCACCTGTTGTAGTTCTAAGGGCATATCTGGCTCGCTAGCCAGACTTTCTAAGCACACTTGAATGGTGGATAGGGGGGTACGGAGTTCGTGTCCGGTAATGGCTATGAGGTTGCTGCGGGTGCGGTCTAGGGCTTCTAGCTGCTGATTGAGTTCTTCGAGGTTGGCGTAAGCTTCGGCTTGGATGAGTGCTGCTCCTACTTGGGTGGCGATCGCTTTTACCAAATCTAATTCCCCTGGTTGGCACTCGTGGGGGGGCATTTGGCAGTAGTGTAATTCAACAATGCCCAATAATCGTCCTTGATAAAATACTGGTTCCATCAGCCAAGAACGAATGGCAAATTTTTTGGCAATCAAGGAAAGTCCGGCGGAATTGGTAACACGAGGGTCAGCTAGTGTATTGCTAATACAAACGCCTTCGCCTTGTTGGATGATGTCTCGAAATAAGGCATTTTTCTCTAATTCCCAGGTTTGCCCGCGAATAGATAAAATACCAGCAGTCAAAAATTCATGTTCAATGGTCGCTTGCCTATCTGTGGCTTGGGCGCGGTAAATTAGACAGCGACAAGCGTTTAGGTGTTGTCCTAATTCTTGTGCTGCTATCTGGAGAACTTCGTGAGGATCGAGCGATCGCCGAATGGCAGTACTAATGGTATTGACTAATCGCTCTTTCCGTGCTTGGGCAGTAATTGAACGATAGGCTTTGTGCAATTTGTACTGACTAGCTTGTAAATAAGTCACCAAGCGTTGCACAAACGGATCTGTGTCAATGTCACAAGCATATTCGTTGATCTGTTCTGCTCCAAAGTAGCTTCTGGTCTGTCCAATGCCAAACCTCTGACATGCCTGCTCAATTTTGCTTGCCAGTTCTGGTCTATAAACCAAAATCCTCTCTAACAGCAATTCGGCTGCTTTGAGGCTAACTCCCCTTTCTGATGTCCAAATTCCTTCAAATCTTCGCGCTGTATCCATATCCAGACTAGGACTTTGCTCTGGTAGTTGCTTATTTTTGGCAATAGAGCCAAGGTTTTCCCGGCAAACCAAACAAGTTGCGTAGCTGTCAGCAATCACAACCAAATGCCACTCTTGACTTAAGCCATCCTCTGGCTCAAAAGCAACCTTTTCGTAGTGTTCCGAACTGTTAGCGAAATCAGTTTCCGGAGCCGACAAGACGTATATTTGATTACTTCGCAAGGCAAGTCGCTGGTAGCGATGAGCTTCTTGGCGGTAGAATCGCTCTCGCTGGAAACTAGCAATTACAAGGGGTTGAGCTAAAGTCGCAGCCAAAACTTGATCTTCCATCGCGTGGGAGAGCGCCGTTAGCGAAGCCTTAAAATATAGCTGGGGCCGCAAGTAGGGTAGGGACTTTAGCAGATCACTCAGCACAGAAGTTGAAATGCTCATGAATTATCGTTAAACGCCCAATCTCAACAAGATCCACGTCACAGCTGCATTGTACAAATTCCAACGGACTCTCAAGTTAAATAGACAGTTTCAATATGTAAACAACGCTAAAAAGCACTTTTCGCTCAGGCAAGCGCAACAGTTTGTTACCAAATAGCAGGAGTGAGTGCAGCTTCATTTACAAAATGTAACTAATCGCGGAGCTATCCGTTAATGGGGACTGGTTTTCTAGATATTGACTCTTAATCTCCAAATCCCTAATCGTGATGTTTTAAATAATAGACTACTAAGCCCAATATATATTCTCGACCAGCTTTACTATCGATCAAAGCCTTGAGGTTTTTGCTAGGGTGCAATGCCCCAAAGTTTCTAGCAAAGGTGATTGGTATAGTCATAGTGTTAAGCAAAGTATACAGTTGAACAGATGGAGCGATCGCTACCAAAGCCACAAAACTGACAATTGACAACTGTTAATCATGCTAAAAACAGACTTTTAAAATTAGAAGTAGCTGTGCTGAGATGCTCTAGTGACTATGCCTAAACCGAGAATTTTTCAGAAAGACCGAAAAGACACCTTCTGCTGCTATTTTGAAATGATTTATCAGTCAGAAGAGATTTTGGCTTTCCTCTTTTAGGATGTATTGTACGTAATTGAGAACAGCTACAAATAATACGATCGCAAGCAAAAATATACACCTGTAGACGGAACTTTGGCTAATGACACCAGATGCACTCATGACCCCGGAAAAAATTTTAGTGGATGGAAAAACTTTTATTGCTGCTGACCAATTACCTATCCCGGAGTGGCCTTGTGTTGTGAGTGAAAGACCACAGCCGACACTAACCGTTAAAGATGACGATTTATTTTTCGTCACAGATACTATGGGAAATATTTCCGGCTGTTCCCTCAATGATGGTAATCCCAGCATGGGACTGTTTTGCTGTGATACACGATTTCTGAATCGTTTGGAGTTGCAAATTGAAGGGCGATCGCCTGTACTCTTAAGTAGTACCGCTGAAAAAGGTTTTTCACTTTCAGTGTTGTGTACCAACCCCAGAATCGACGAACGCCTGAGAGCCGAAACTGTGGGAATTCGCCGGGAAATGGTGCTAAATGGCGCACTATTTGAAGAAATAGAAGTTTCTAACTACAGCACAACCACCGTCAGTTTTGAACTTAGCATCAGCTTTGATGCGGATTTTGTTGATTTATTTGAAGTCCGGGGTTACGACAGAGAAAAACAGGGTAGACTTTTACGGCTAGTGGAACCAACGGCACAAGAGGGCATATTTTCTCTGGTGCATGGTGTCTCTGGCTCTAGGGAAGAATCTTTAACACTCGCCTATCAAGGTCTGGATGGTTTGGTGATGGAATCGCGTCTTCTATTCCAGCATCGGCAACCAGACTATTTTAAAGGTTATACTGCGGTTTGGCAGCTAGAATTGGCTTCTCACGAAACCCAAAAACTTGGCTATCGGGTAAACATGTTGACCAACAACAAGTCCACTTCAACTGTCAGCGCCCCCGCCACCTTAGGACAGGCGAAAGCTGCTGAGTGGATGGAAGAACAACGTTGGGTACAACAGATTACACGTATTAGCTCGGATAA
Organism: Nostoc sp. CreGUA01; assembly: GCA_034531095.2. GTDB lineage: Bacteria > Cyanobacteriota > Cyanobacteriia > Cyanobacteriales > Nostocaceae > Nostoc. The sequence goes on from JAVRBV020000172.1 coordinate 89,725, forward strand.
AAGCATGTTTAACCGAGTGATTGAAAGGGCTGAGCAAGATATGTATTTATTGCGTCAGTCTTTTGGCAAGTATAAAACTGTTTCCGCTGGAGTACCGTGGTTTTCTACATTGTTTGGGCGGGATTCGTTGATTACAGCTTCCCAAACTCTGATGTTAAATTCCCAAATCGCCAAAGAAACCCTGATATTACTTGCGACATACCAAGGTAAAACCGACGATGAATGGCGGGAAGAAGAACCGGGTAAGATTTTACACGAGTTACGTTTGGGGGAAATGGCTCGGTGTCAAGAAATTCCCCATACACCTTACTACGGTACAGTTGATGCCACTCCGTTATGGCTGATGCTGTATGCTGAATATTATGCTTGGACTAACGATTACGAACTCCTGGAGCTACTTTGGCCAAATGCTCTAGCAGCAATGGAGTGGATCGATCGCAATACTCAACAAACTAGCTACCTCAGCTACTATCGTATATCTAAACGCGGTCTTGCTAACCAAGGTTGGAAAGATTCCGGTGATTGTATAGTTGACCACAAGGGAGACCTAGCTAATGGCCCCATCGCCCTATGTGAAGTCCAAGCTTACGTTTATGCGGCAAAAATGCGCCTAGCAGAAATAGCCAGGATGAAGAAGCGCCTTGATTTGGCAGACCGTTGGCAAGAAGAAGCGAAAAATCTCAAGGTGCGTTTTAATCGAGATTTTTGGATGGAAGATCAAGATTTCTGTGCCTTGGCTTTGGATGGAAATGGTAAGCGAGTAGATAGTATTACCTCAAATCCCGGTCATTGTTTGCATTTGGGTATCTTCACACCCGAAAAAGCCTATAGTGTGGCAGAACGCCTGCGGGCACCAGATATGTTTAATGGTTGGGGCATTCGCACTTTGAGTAGTTTGTCACCCGCTTATAATCCGATGGGCTATCACATTGGTTCAGTGTGGCCCCATGATAACTCTTTGATTGCAATGGGATTGCGATCGCTCGGTCTGATCGATCAAGCCCTAGAAATTTTCCAAGGTTTATTCGACATGACTAGTCTGCAATCTTACCAACGTCCTCCAGAACTTTTGTGCGGCTACGAACGTAACGGCGATAATGCGCCTGTGCATTATCCAGTGGCCTGCACACCCCAGGCTTGGGCTACCGGTAGTGTCTTCCAACTACTACAAATGATAGTCAACTTAGTGCCTGATGCTCAAAATAACTGTTTGCGAATTATCGACCCGGCTTTACCAGAATCAATTAATCGCCTATCCTTCCATAACTTGCAAGTTGGTACCACAGTCCTCGATTTAGAATTCGAGCGTTCCGGTAGCACTACTGCTTGTCGCGTAGCCAAAAAACGCGGTAATCTGCGGGTTGTTATCGAAGCATAAGTTAGGGAGTAGGGAGTAGAAATTCACGACTCCTACTCCCTTTTTCAACCTAGAACATAGATTTCTTAAGCGTTGCTCAACCACTCCAAGGAAGGTTTACGTTGCAACCTGACACAATCTTGTAAATAAAGGTTAATCAGACTTTGATAGGAAATACCAGTTTCTTGAGCAAGAACTTTGAAATAGTCAACGACATCTTCCTCAAGTCGAATCGTCACTTGCTTCTTAAGCTTCTTAACGTATGGATTCTTGACAGATTGAGAGAAATCATACTCTTGTTTCATAGGAAAAAACTCTCATATTGTTGACGCTCTCGCTTAGTCGCTTTCCGAGCCGAGATGATGCGGATAACTTCTTCACTTTCCTGATATAGATGACACACTAACAATATACGTAGTGAATCACTCATCCCCAAGATTATGTAACGATCCTCTTCTAATGAATGCTCAGGATCGTGGAGTAAGCGGGCATTCTCGTCATAGAAGACAGTTTCAGCCTCATCGAAAGATACACCGTGCTTTTGCTCATTAGACCTAGCCTTTCGCTCATCCCACTCAAATCTCAACTCGCTCATACTTACAGTGTAGTTACAATGTATATCATAAGTAAATTGAGTAGACTAGGCATCTAGCGCTTCCTTTCTGATAGCAAAATATTTTGGTTCTTCAGTTCATTTTATGGAACAGAATAATAAATAAAAACTAAATATAGGCTAGATTTATTGCTGTGACTGGGTTTTAAATTTTTGAGCCTTTCTATAAAACTGCGGTTTTAATGCTCTACCATAAAACCAACGCAAGAACCAAAAATTTAAATTTAATTGATTAAGTACTAATGCAAAATTAAATATACATTTGATTTCACTCGCAATGACATAAATAATTTTGCGTAATCACTTAACTATTGCTGTCTTAACAAGTCCCGACTCTCATCCATACACCAAGCCTAGCCTATCACAAGTATGGGGAAGCGATCGCCAATAAAATAAACCTTCGTTGGGTGCTTTCCACGTTAACACCCTACCAAGGTTTGTCCTAAATCTTTAAGTCTTAATTCTGGTAATTTGAGATTTGAAATTTTCCCTAACAATCCAAAATTCCAAATCCAAAAAATCCTTCTTAACTTTCTTTTATTATGCTTCTTCAGAATTTTCTCTCTTATGCCCCGGAGATGCTTCATAAAGTGCATCAAGATGTTGACGAGCATCTTCAACGTTAATCGAACGCATTACCAATAATGGCTCTTTGATTAAGTTACCCGCGCTATCTAATAACTCTGGATGGGGTACAAACTGTTTTCTTGATGGGTAATAACCAAAACTACCTTGATTACCCATTGGCGAAGAATTCGTTGGGTAAGTTCGCTCCCGATCAAAACTGAACATGATCAGGTTACGAA
>JAVRBV020000173.1:0-74688 GCA_034531095.2 Nostoc sp. CreGUA01
GGGGAGATGGGGGAAAGAGAATTAATGCTTCCCCATCCTCCCACACCTCCCACACCTCCCACACCTCCCACACCTCCTCCCCATGCCCCATGCCCATTTATAAAAAAAATTACCGGAGCAGTTCAACATTAAGAACAGCCCCGGTAAGAGAATCCACATACTAGACCCAAGTTGTAGCACCAGAACTATTGGTTCTGATGCTTAAAATCACCTGAAAACTTGTATAAATTTAGACTCTAATGTTTCCGTATTAAAGAAAAACGCAAGATTCTAGATCCGGCAATGCTTACCAAAAGCCAGAGATTGTCCCCCATATTGGGCGTCGAATCGTTGATTGTGAACTCCACACATCAAAAATAAACTCCCAACCTCAAATCCAAAATTAAACATTGATTAGTCGTTGTCCCATTGTTCACGACCAATCAAGTCACCAATGCGATCGCGTAATAAAAAGTCACATTTTTCTAATTCACATTCAACGCAAACCCACTCTCTCGCTGGGATGTATTGGCAGAGTGTATATATTGGCTGTTGTCGGCTGACCATTCCCTTTTGCACCAGTCGGCGTGCTTCGTCTTGGATGACATCCAGAGAGTAGTAATTAATAGAAGGCACCGTATTCACACTCATGGTTTTTACTCACAAATTAACACTTAGATAGTGTTCCCGCTAGCTACTAGGAACAAACATGACAGGGATTTGACTTGTGGCTATGGTTTTGTAGTTTGCTATACGGAACTAATTTCATTTTGACGCTACATATCCTGAAATTATCTCAAGAAATGTTAAGAAAGTCAACAAAAGCTGACATTTCCGAAAAATACGCTTCACAAAACAATGTCAAAGTAGTTAACAAAACCTGCTGGGCTAGTTGTTTGAGTTTCTCCAACAAGGTTGAAAGTTTTGCTATTTAGTGCCTTGAGGCATGATTTGGGTTGTGAGAAGAGTCGATATGGCGATCGCTCACGGATCAAATAATCACCTGAAAGCTGTATCTAGAAGTGTTGGTATCTATCTCAAAGTCAACAAGATAAGGATATTTGGCAGCAACTAGGGTATAAACTATGGCAAAGCTAACGGCTAAATTACACTATGAAGGCTTTTGGGGTAGCGACTGTTAACAATTTCTTAAACAAATCCGCAATTACCTTGGTTAATTTCAGCGCCGATGTTACATGGTTTTTTTTAGATAAACATCTGTAGAAGGGTAGAGTGTGGGGGGATGAGGGGGATGAGGGGGATGAGGGAGTGTGGGGAAAGAGAATTAATGCTTCTCCATCCTCCCACACCTCCCACACCTCCCACACTTCCTGCTTGCCCCATGCTCAATGCTTATGGTCACATTAAAACAGACGCGATCTAGTCACGTCTGTAAAGTGTTTGGCGGATTTGCTGAGATCAATTTGTTCTGAAGTTACATTGTTATTTGAATTACTTATTTTGAATTACTTATTCGGAAAATTCGCCATCATCTTCATCTGTCCTGTCTTCTGTTGTTGTGGAATTTTCTGGCGATCGCTGATTGTTCAGCTGGTTTAATAGTGCCAGTACTTTATTACCACGTTCTATGGAGCGATCTTCAACAAAGATCACCTCTGGTGTGCGACGTAGCCGTACCCTAGCACCAAGTTCGCTGCGGACAAAACCTGTGGCTGACTTTAAGCCCGCCATTGTTTCTGCCTTAGCTTCATCTGTACCATAGATACTGACGTAGATTTTGGCGTGTTGGAGATCGCCAGAAACATCAACATCAGTAACACTTACCATTCCTGTACCCACACGGTCATCCTTAATGCCGTTGAGTAGCATTTGGCTAACTTCCCGTTTGATTAGTTCAGCAACGCGGGAAACGCGGCGATTTGTAGCCATAAAAGTTTAGCCTCCTCACAGAGGTTGTACGACATAATATAAATGCAAGTTGGTTAGATAGTATCTGGCGTATGGCAAGTAACGCCAAAAATAACTCAACTGTCTTGAGGTGTCCTAGTCTAGATTGTACTCAAGCCCAGCATTGCACGTAAGGTGAGAGTCACGAACACCAGACTGCTGACAAACAAACCCAAAAGAGCGATTAAGGTGATTGGGCGTTTCAATAGTGGCACTAATGGCGCAAAGGTGTTGATGAATACCCCTAAGAGGACAGTAATGAAGTAGCGGGGGTAGCGAAAGACGTTATCCCAAAATCCGTCAAACATTTGAATGTAAACTGCCTTGTTATAAACTTAAGTTTGTTTTGATATGCTTTATCTACTCAATTGTAATCTATGCGGCTGGAAAATTAACCAGTTAATATAAAATACGGCTCGTCAGTTATATTAACTATATTTGGTCGCCATTATTTCTGTAAAATTTTAGGTAAATGGTTATTCAAATCCCCAAAGAAACTAGCCCGCGTCCATTTTTGAAGTGGGCAGGGGGTAAAAGTAGGTTGATTCAGCAATATATTCCTTATTTTCCCAAAAATTATCAAAATTACTATGAACCATTTTTAGGTGGTGGTGCTGTTTTTTTCTATCTGCAACCAACCACAGGGGTCTTAACTGATATTAATGCCGAATTAATTAATACTTATTGCTGCGTTAGAGATAACGTTGACGACTTAATTGTTCTCCTGAAACAACATAAAAAACGACATACTCGACATACGAGAGATTATTACTATAGTGTAAGAAACAACTCTGCTGGTACTGATTTAGAAAAAGCTGCTCGTTTTATTTATCTGAATAAAACCTGTTTTAATGGTCTTTATCGAGTCAACTCACAGGGTAATTTCAATGTGCCTTTAGGCAGATATCAAAATCCTAATATTTGTCCTGAAAATTTATTGCAACTAGCTTCTAAAACACTTTCTCAGGCAGAAATTCAACAAGCAGATTTTACAAAAGTGTTAAATCGCGCTACTAGTAGTGATGACTTTGTTTTTTTCGATCCACCTTACCATCCTATAAGTGAAACTAGCTATTTCACTGCTTATAGTCAAAATTGTTTTGGTAAAAAAGACCAAGAACTTTTGCGAGATACTTGTGCAGAGTTGGCAAGTCGGGGCGTCAAAGTTATGGTATGTAATTCTGACAGTGAATTTATTAAAAAAATTTATACCGATATCGAGTTTGAAATACACACAATTAAAGCAGCGCGTTCAATTAACTCAAATATTAAAAATCGAGGCATGATTAATGAATTATTAATTACATCTTTTGATAATAAAGAATTCAGGAGTCAGAATCCAGAATTCAGCATGAATTCTGTATGCCTTGGTAGTTAATAAATGGGTTTAATTACGTTATTAATTAAATATTTAGTAGGGGCGTATAGCTCTCATTGGTGTCAACTTAACGTAAAACCGATGTCCCGCAAGGAACTCAAGTTCCTTGCTAATAGCGAAAGTCATCTAAAGATGACTAACTAAATATAGCCAAAAATCTCTAGTCTACTTCAGTAGACTTTAGCTATTAGCTAAGAAATTTATTTCTTGGCGGGTGACGAAACCAACAGATAAGCCATTTTTAGCTTAAGTTGACACCAATGTATAGCTGTGGTCCCCTACTATTTTTTCTGTACCTCACCGATACGGAAATCACTATAAAAAGTGATGTATCCCAATATATCAACCATTACATTCTGAATTCTGAATTCTTCTTCAAAGATTTTTATTTGCCCAAGCAATGAATCTATCTAGGCTATAAACTGCTAATAAATTATGGTTATCATTAACTCTTGCTTTCAGCCATTTACTTGCACCTTCTCGCATTCCTTCGCCACCTAATATGACGATAGTCGGTGCAGGGTAATAATGCTGAATGTTCATATTCAAATAAGGAAACTTTTCATCAACCGAACCAGGGCTTTCTTGCCATTTGCACTCAATAATTAAACCAGATGGTATTGCTGGTGACCCAACAACGTAAAAATCAACCTTTAAATCGGTATGATAAATTCCAGTTCCGATATAAACCTCTTTCCCGTAGCGTTTTGGCAATAAAGCTGCATTTAATAGAATTTCTTTGGAGATATAATTTCCGATTTGGAAATAATTATGACCATTCAAAATTGCTTCTACATTAATTTCTAAAATCTTTCCTGCCTTATTTGCCCGCCCACCTTGAGTCAGAGCCATCCTAAATTCCTCTGCCAAAAGTACTGCTTACTCTAGGATTCCATATAAGCAGTAATAAATGATGAGTTGCTGAAATAAATTTTTATTTAGAGTACAAAATTTTGGTATTTTTGTACTAAAGAGATGAATACAAATGTATTAATAATTTGAATAATGAATCAGGTATTAATTGAAGTAATAATTTTCTTTTAGACTTACTTCAACCTGTCTGGGCTTCAGTATTGCCGTTACGGATAGCCCATGCTATTTCTAATAGTTGAGTCCAGCGCTTTTGGACTTGTTTGGGGGTGCATTTGATGACTTTGGCGATCGCTTGATCGTTTTCTCGTGCAGTTTTGAGCTGTAAAATTTGCTGTTGTTGTTCTGTGAGTTGACCGATAAAGATTTCCCACTGTTGGGAAGATAAACCCAATTTTTGCTCTAAACCCGCACCTAACCATTGATGTACCAATTGCCAATGATGTTGCTTGGCAAACTTTTCTACATGATATTTAAAGCGTTGTTGGAGATAATCGCGTTGACGGCTAGTTAAACCGAGAATTTGGTCAATTTCTGGTGCTGAAAGGTCTTGCAGTTTCAGACTTAAGTAGTCCATGCAGTCAGATTGACCTTGGGATTCTAAGTATTTCATCAATTCAGCGATGACGCGATCGCGTTCTGATTCTTCTGATGGATCGAAACTAGCTTTGGCGATCATTTGCGATCGCAGTTGCTGTACTGCCGAATTCCGCTGGTAAGATTCTGCTTCTTCACCCTTAGCAGATTCTACCGCCATTTCAATATCCACAGTAGTTTCTTGGGGCTGGCGACGAGCAAAACCTTGGGCCCGCAAGATAATTAATTGCTGATTTGCACCGCCAGGTAAATTGATGCGACGTTTGGCGTACTGTTCTGTAAACGCCATATATTCAGCTAATTGCAGCTGAGTACGCGGCGTGTGATCCTCAGGTAATTCGTTTTCGCGGCGGAAAGCTTTAATGGCTTCAATATAAAATGCTTGTAAAAAATCTTCAATTAGGCTGTAGCGAGCGTCAAAACCCAACTCCGAACCAGATATAGTTACATGACGGTAAACCATCGCACCCAAATTGCTATGTAATTCTACCCGCCCTTGTTTTGAACCCAGTTGGTAATAACGTAAGCACTTTTGCATCCGATGTCTTGCCAACGTGATCTGCCAAGACTTAATTTGTCCAGATGTTTGGATACGGGAGCTTTTATCGCAAATGCGTTCCACTTCTTTAGCGATGCGCTTTGCCAAAGCTTGTACACACCTGGGTGGTGCTTTCACTTGCCCTTGCATTTCCTGACACAGTAAGTTAACTAAAGTATCAGTGCTACTAGCTGGCAATTCCTCGCCAGAAACTTGGTTCTCAAAAACTGGTGTAGAGTTTGGTAGATTGGCGACATTAGCTTTCATGACTTTTCCAGGGAGTAGTATTGCACCGTAATTACGCAGACACAGCGATCGAGGCTAGTCTTGGTTGGAGAATCTTTGGGCATTCATCCATCAAGGCTTGCCCCATGTAATGCTCACATCTAAAGCTCATATTTAAAACTGTAGGAAATACGAAAGAGTTATAGCTATGACAATGTGTCGGTTCTTTCACAAACCACCACATTGATGCTAGTAAATGGATACGCAGCATTTCTTCAAAGTTGTTAAATGCCTTACTCTAGCGAGTGTTGCCACCATCCTGTTATACCCACTGCCATCGCCTTTAATTATGACAATTTCAAAACTGGAGTCATTTAAATCACAATTTCCGAAACCAACAAGTGCGCTGATGAAATTTAACCCTTATACCCATGCTGCTGCTGTTTCCCAACCTAATCCCCTCCGTATCATTACTGCTTCATCTCCCGTTAAATCCAAAATTGTAGACACTTCATACGTAGGTTCCTCGCCAGTATCCACAATTATGTCTACGAATTTGTCCAAGCGGTCAAATAGCTCTACCCGTGATTGAATAGTCTCTGGATCTATGTGAATCAAGCCATTATTTTCTTCATCTGGTGGCACATGTGCAGAAGTTGAAATAATCGGATTGCCCAAGGCTTCCAGCAGAGCCAAACACACAGTATGGTTTGGGACTCTAATTCCTGTAGTTTTCCGCTTGGGACTTTGCACCAATCGCGGTACTAACTTAGTCGCTGGTAGCAAAAACGTGTATGTACCTGGAATTAGACGCTTCATAATCCGATAGGCTGTGTCACTTACGAAGGCATAAGTCGCCACATTTGAAAGCGAGGGACATAAAAATGTCAGTGGTTTATCATTTGCTAGCTGCTTAATTTGCCGCACTCGTTCTACCGCCGACTTGGCATTCAAATCACAACCGATCGCATAGACTGTATCAGTAGGGTAAAGCATGACAGCACCACTAGAGAGCGCTGACTTTATTTCCTCTATTCGGCGAATTTGAGGATTATCCGGATGAACTGGGAAGATTTTTGCCATAGGGGGGGGTGGGGAGTGGGGAGTGAGGGAGATGGGGGGATGGGGGGACACGGGGACGCGGGGAAAAGTTAATGACTAATGACTAATGACTAATGATTATGAATAAAATTGCTTATCTTGAATGTCCGACAGGAATTTCCGGTGATATGTGCCTGGGTGCTTTGGTCAGTTTGGGTGTTCCTGTGGAGTATTTAATTGAAAAACTTAATGGGTTGGGAATTGCACGGGAATATGAGTTAAGAGCAGAATTTGTGCAACGGAATGGTCAGCAGGCGACTAAAGTTCATGTGGATTTAGTAGATCATCATCACCACCACGACCACGAACACGCTCATCATCACGCACGCCATCTGCCAGAAATAGAGCAGATGATTCTAAAAGCGGGGTTGCCACCACGGGCAGAAGCTTGGAGTTTGGCGGTATTCCGGCAGCTAGCTGTGGCAGAAGGGGCAGTGCATGGAATTTCTCCTGAAAAAGTTCATTTTCATGAGGTGGGCGCTGTAGATGCGATTGTAGATATTGTGGGTACTTGCTTGGGGTTGGATTGGTTGGGGATTGAGAGCAATGACGAAGGATTGCCCTTACTATACTGCTCGGCGTTTCCGACTGGCGGCGGCACTGTTAGGGCAGCACATGGTCAAATGGCTGTACCAGTACCAGCGGTATTAAAGCTGTGGGAAATGCGGGGTTGTCCAGTTTATAGCAACGGCATTGAACGAGAACTGGTGACGCCAACAGGTGCGGCGATCGCCACTACCTTAGCAAGAGAATTTGGTTCACCGCCCCCCATCGCTATCAAGCAGATAGGATTGGGAGCAGGAACCATAAATTTACCCATCCCAAATATTTTACGCCTCTGGCTGGGCGAAAGCGCAATTTTAAAGTCGGATTTGTGCGATTCTGGCGATACTAGCTCAAATCTCGAAACCATATCCGTACTAGAAACCCAAATTGATGATTTAAATCCTCAAGCCATCGGCTATGTATTTGAGGCTTTGTTTGCGGCTGGTGCGCTGGATGTTTTTACCGTGGCGATCGCGATGAAAAAATCGCGTCCAGGAATTTTGCTGACTGTGATTTGTCATCCAGAAAATTTACTCAGTTGTGAAGCTGTCATATTCCGTGAAACCACAACATTGGGTATTCGGCGAACTAATCAGCAACGCTCGATTTTACAACGAGAAATTCAACAAGTAGAAACTGAATATGGCAAAGTGCGCGTTAAGGTGGCATGGAAAGAGCGATCGTCAGAAAAAGTTATTGCTAATGTGCAGCCAGAATATGAAGATTGTGCAGAGTTAGCCAGAAAACATAATATTCCCTGGCGAGAAATTCAACGGCTGGCGCTACAGCGTTGGTATTTAGAAAATCAAAACTAACCTCGTCTGATAATTATTCAACCTGTCTTGAAAATAGGGAGTACGGAGTAGGGGAGGAAACCTGATTCTGAATTCTGACTCCTAAATTCTGAAATTAAAACTCGTCATAATTCATACTGAATTTTGACGAGAGGTGCGTTTATTCTTGATTGTTAAACTGGATTTTTGCTACCAGTCTAACGACTAATTTTGACTAATTTCAATCAATGTTTCTGACTGTCCTTTTCACTGCGTCACCTGCATCCTCAGCTCCACGCTGAACATTTTTCGTTACGTCTTCGGCAGCATTCTGGGAATTACCCTTGATATTTTCAATTCCTCGCTGAGTCCCTTTAGCTAGACCTTCCCCAACTTCTTGAGCTGAACTGCCAATATTTTCGCCAGCATCCTTCAGTTTTTCACCAACGGGTGTTTTTTGAAGATTCTGGAAAGCTTCTGCTGGATTTTTAACTCCTTTCTCATCAATGTTTTTCTGAGCATTTCTCACCAGCGCATCAGCTCTGTCATTAACTGCCTTTTCATCTTTTGCTCTGGGATCTACATCACTAAAGTTATTGATCCCACCAGAGGGTGAAGAGAGAGGATAATCTTTTGTGGGATCGTATCGTTCCATATTCGGTGCTTGGGCACGAGGCTGGGGTGGTTGTGTTGCTACTCCTGGGGCGCCACAAGCCTGTGCCAAAAATAGGAAGATTCCTGCTAAAAAAACAGTGATAATTTTCAAAGGACGAATATTTTTCAGCCAAGTACCTACTTTTTTCATAGTTCTACTCCTTGCATTTTTGTGACTAAGTTAGAATTCAACCGAATTGGCTTTTGCCATCTATTTCAAAAAATAGTTCGGTAATTTATTGTGGTTGTTTTAGTTGGTTAACTATTTGAATAACCTTTACTAAAGATAGGAAGAATAAAGCAGCTTTTACCTCTAGCGCAGGTCACATTTTAATTAACACAAAAATAATATTTTTATCTAACTCAAGAGAGATATCAAATAATATACTAGTTTTTTAGTAAAAAAGAATACATGATGATTTTTAATGTTTGAAAAACTTTGAAGATGTCGCTGATATATATAGTATGATTTGAGGTATTTAGCTGTTGTTACTCTAACCGTTAAATTACTAATTTCATGAAGCAATTTTTACGCTGGATAATTTCAGGCGGAACAATATTTTTTTTAGGGAAAGCTCTGAAGGATAATTGGATTGGAGTGACTGCTATCCACATTGATGGGGTAGGATGGGGTATTATGGCGATCGCCACACTCGTCACTTTACTCGCACATACCTGGGCTGGCTGGATTTGGACTTGGGTTTTGCAAGAGTTAAATCAACCCGTCTCATCTTCCCAGTTCATCCGAGTTTATTTAAAAACTAATATTGCTAAGTATTTGCCGGGTAATATTTGGCATTACTACGGACGAATTCTCGCCGCCAAAAATGCCAATGTTTCTGCTGGTGCAGCTACCTTAAGCGTTTTGCTGGAACCGCTACTGATGGCGACGGCTGCTTTAATCCTGATTATTCTCTTCAGTAGTCAATTTGCTGCAAATAATACTACATCAGTTATAAAAATCTTCCAATTGCTGAGTTTAGCTGTGGTGCTTTGTGCAGTTCATCCCCGGTTTTTAAACCCAGCTATTCGCTTTTTGTACAAACTCAAGGCAAAAAAATCCGATCCTAATACTCAGCCAACTGTCGTTTTAACTATTAAACGCTATCCCCTACGACCTTTATTAGGGGAATTGGGCTTTTTAAGTTTGCGTGGCATCGGTTTCATTTTAACTGTATTTGCACTAAATTCTCTTAATTGGAGTCAAATTCCTTTATTGCTGGGGGCTTTTAGTTGTGCTTGGTTGCTGGGGTTAGTGGTTCCCGGTGCGCCTGGTGGGTTGGGTGTATTTGAAGCGACAGCTTACGAACTTTTGCGACACCAGTTTCCAGCGGCCTTGGTGTTTAGTGCGATCGCTCTATATCGCCTTATTAGTATTCTAGCGGAAACTACTGGTGCTGCTTTGGCTTGGTTACAAGAAATAGTGGGAAGTTTGAAAGCCCACCAGTAACAGAAGTGAAAATCCAAAAAATTTTCACTTCGGTTAAAAATGTTCGTATTCAGGACTTTAGTCCTGAATTTTTAAGCACTTCAGTGCTTACTACAAACTCATCAATTTTTACCGAACCCATCGGCAAGATTTTAATAAAATTGTTTTAGCTTTTAATCCAGAGGATGTTAGACAATACACTGATTTTGCGGTTGCTTGATTTCCAAAAGATGCGACCGTCTAGTAGCAATTTATGGTTAAAATGAGGATGCGTTGGCATAGCCCGCCGCAGGCATCGCTACTAAATATAATTCAACTAATCAGGTAAAAACTCTTCATCTAAACATTCATCCGCAGTCAACGGACACTCTACAGGAAAAGTATCAAGTGATAAACCAGTCTCGTCATTAGCCTGCTTTCTAGCATCTTGATAACACTCTGGCAGAACTTCTTGAAAATATGGTTTTAAACTAGGACTATCTTTAAAAGTTATTCTCAACCTGCGGCGATGTTCTCTAATAGTTCCCTTCCAGCTATTAGAGCGTTTTTCTGGCTGATATTTATATTTTAATAGATGCATTAATAGAACAACTAAATTACTTGCAAGCGCATGTTTTTCACTTCTTCCTATGCTTTCAATCTCTTCGATCAGATTTTCTAAATCAACTTCAGAAAATCTACCTTCTTTTAATTCTTTAGCAGTTGTCTCTATCCACAAATAAAAATCTTGGTCGTAAAGATGAGAGTTTGTAAAGACTGTTGGTTGAGGCGCTGTCATCTGATTTTTCAACCTCCCAAATTCCAACCATTAAGCTTGATTTCATCCCGCTTTTGCTATGCCCATGATATATCCAAATAGATTGCTTTTGGGCTGATCCCAAATGCAACTCGAAACTTCGCAAGTAGCAGGGTAAGTATATGATAACAAAATCTGCAAGTTGCAAAAGTTGCTGGTGCGATCGCCAACATTAGTTTTGTCAACAACAAACAAGCTGCAATTAATTGTTTTTCATCAATGACAATAGTAGGTCAGCGATCAAAAATAATTAGTCACAGCAAGGTTATCATTTTTCACTAAATTTAATGGGGGTGGAGGGACTTGAACCCACACGACCTTTTACGGTCAACGGATTTTCATTCTCCCGCAGTTTTCACTGCTACTTGATGCCAATAACCACTTCAAGTTTTAAGAATTGGACTCTCCCTTTACCCTCGACTTTACGTTAGGGTAGCTCCCGTCGGGTCTCTGCACCTTCCGAATAGTTATGAGTTATGAGTTAGGAGTTAGGAGTTTTTAGTTTACTCTTCACTCACCACTCGGCACTCAGGACTTTTTTCGGCTTGGCTCAGGATTGCCATGTCTGTTACCAGATTTAGGTTTCCCTGAGTTTGAGAGCTTCCACTTGAGGGATTTCTCCTTCAAGGCTCAGTTATTTATCTAAGTCCGTAGCGTCTACCATTCCGCCACACCCCCGCAGGTGTTTGGTAACTATTTATTTTGTAGAGGCAGCAAATACCTCCTCATCTATTCCACCATTAATTGTGTCTTTTGTCCAACTAGATTGAGAATATTTTTCCAATTGGAAGTTTTTTTGTTTTTTCCTAACCAATTTGGATGAATATTTTCGAGCTTGTTTGACAATAGCATTTGTTTGCTAGTGGATAGCATTAATTTGCCACTGAGTTAATCATCATAGCATCATACACCAGACATATGTCAATTTTACTAGCGGTTTTTCTCAAAATTCTTTTAGTCCTGAGTGAAGAGTTATTCTCCCTCATCTCCCCCATCTCCCCCACTCCCCACTCCCCACTCCCCCTATTTCTTAAAAGCATCATGACGATACTTCCCTGAGTTTGTCTCTTCAGCCTATGATGAGAAATAGATGCTTAGACACAAAAGTTATGATTGTCGCCCTGCTGTATCTGATTTTGGCTGGAGCCTACCTTCTTGTAATCCCGATCGCTGTCTTGTTCTACCTGAAGCAGCGTTGGTATGTGGCAAGCTCCATCGAGCGTGTGTTTATGTACTTTTTGGTGTTTTTCTTCTTTCCAGGTTTGTTGGTTTTATCGCCGATTGTAAATATTCGACCACGGCCGCGACAAATTGAAGTTTAACTAGATTGGTAGGTCATAACTCTCATGCGACGGATTGACGCTATTGGAATTGGCTTAGGCGTTTTTATTGCCGGCGGCTTGGCGTATGTAGGATTACAGCTAGCCGGTTTCGATAATCAGCAAGCTGGTATATGGAGCCAAGTCTTACTAGTGGCTGCGTTAGTTGGCTGGTTAGCTACCTATTTTTTCCGTGCGGTGGGACAAAAAATGACCTACCACGAACAACGGGAACAGTATGAGCAAGAATTTCTGCAACAGCGGTTGGAAGAACTAACTCCCGAAGAACTAGCACGAATTCAAGCCGAGATAGAACAAGAAGAGCAGTCTCAGGTGTAAAGTGATCATTGGTCAGTTGTCATTTGTTTTTTGTCATTTGCAAATAACTCATGACGAATGACCAATGACCAATGACCAACGATAATGACTAATGACTGCAATTTCTGATTGCTTTGAAACCCTCAGGCACAATCGTGAGTGTGCTTTGATTCCATTTATCACTGCTGGTGACCCAAATTTAGAAACAACAGCAGCAGCGTTGCAAGTTCTCGATCGCAATGGGGCAGATATTATTGAACTGGGTGTACCATACTCCGATCCTCTAGCGGATGGGCCAGTGATTCAAGCTGCTGCCACCCGCGCCCTGCAAAGGGGAACTAAATTTGAGCAGGTGCTGGAAATGCTGCAAGCAACTACTCCCAAAATGCGATCGCCCATTGTCCTATTTACCTATTACAACCCAATTTTGCACCGTGGCATTGAAAAATTTCTCTCTTCAATTGCTGCGGCTGGGGTAGCAGGATTGATAGTACCTGATTTACCCTTAGAAGAAGCTGCGGGTCTGTTACAACCAGCTAATAAAATGGGAATTGATGTCACCTTATTGGCAGCTCCCACCAGTTCCGCCGAACGGATACAAGCCATAGCTCAGTCTTCCCAAGGATTTATTTATTTAGTCAGCGTCACAGGCGTGACGGGGATGCGAAGGCAAATAGAAACGCGAGTATCAGATTTACTAAAACAAATTCGTAGTGTTACTGATAAACCCATTGGTGTAGGCTTTGGAATCTCCGAACCTGACCAAGCCCGTCAAGTACGGGAATGGGGAGCAGATGGGGTGATTGTAGGTAGCGCTTTTGTGAAGCGGTTAGCAGAAGGTACACCAGAAGAGGGATTAAATGCGATCGCCCAATTTTGTCAAAGTCTCAAAGCAGCCATCAAAACTACAACAGTATAAATACTCATATTGATTAGAGCGAGAAAGTAGATTAAAAAAGTGTAACGGCGTAGTTTTTTTATCCTAACTTTAGTAGACAATTTGACTGTTCTGGTCTTGAATATTAACATCAGATATCAAGATGTAAAAAAACTAGCTGATACGGTCGCTTATAGTCTGAGTATTATGTGAAGTGGTCAAAAATTATGAGTGTGAGAGTGAGTCATTTACAAATGGTTATAGTTAAATTGCATTTGAGGGGCAAAGGCGATGAGTGAGAGTATGGCATTTATCGGTGGAGTCGCTGTGGCTGGGCTGGCGGCTCTAGTATTGCTCAAAGGGACAAATACCCCCCTACAACCTAACTTCGCTGTTGCTCCGCAAATACCCGGTGTAGTACAGCCCCAGGTTATGTCGCCACAAATGCAATATCCTCCTGGGTATTATGGGCAACAACCAATTTATCCTAATACGCAACCAACGCCTCCTAATTCTGACCAGCGTCTAGAAATGGAAAAGCTGAACATGCAGATGGAGAGTTTAAAAAAGGACAATGAACAGCTTAAGTTGTTCAACCAACAACTCCAAGGTCAAGTCCAAAATTTCAATACTCAGCAGCAGTGGCAATTAGCCCAGCAGAATAACCAACAAAAAGCAGCAACATTCCAACCGCAAAATCCTTGGTGGTCTTCACCAATGCTTTGGGCAGTGGGAGGCGCTACTCTCACTATTGGCGGTGGTGTCGTCGTTGCTGGAGTATTGGCTTTGTTCTCGCCACGCCAGCGTCCAAGCCGTACTGTACAAGTGATTCACCCTTATCAAGGAGCGACACCGCCCTTGGTTCCAGTACGTCGCGCTGAGTTTCTGCCTGCTTCTCGTGTAGAAGCCAGACGAATGGAAACTCCAGAATACGACGAAATGCACTGATAGAGAAATTGAATTCAGAATTCTGAATTATTTTAAAAGTCGCTCTCCCAAGTTTGGGAGAGAGATTCAAGGTGAAAGCAATGATTCATGCAACAAGTGTAATGAACATTTTTGTTGCCTAAAAAATTCTACTTGATAAAAATCGTACATCGCGCTAGTCTTCATTGACGTAACTGCACGCTGTGACATCAGGCGATGACAAATCAATCCTCCCCGAAAATTCCCTCTTGCACCTGGAATCGTCCCATCGGTTTAGGCTGGGATAAGCCCTATACTGTCCGCTACCCAAGTAATCTTGATGATGGTCCTTGGCATGGCATTCCATTAGGTGGCTTTGGTGCAGGTTGCATCGGTCGTTCTTCGCGGGGAGATTTTAATCTATGGCACATTGATGGCGGTGAACATATCTTCAAAAACGTGCCCGCCTGTCAATTCAGTGTATTTGAGTCCAATGCTACCTCTACCCAAGCCTATGCTTTATCTACCCAAGCACCTGAGGATGGTAGCCTTAAAGCATGGCAATGGTATCCAGCGAGTAGAGGAGGGGGAGCAGGGGAGCAGGGGAGCAGGGGAGAAGTTAACCCCATCAAACAACACAAAACTGGCGAATATCACGCTCTGTATCCCCGTAGCTGGTTTGTGTATGAAAATATTTTTCAAGCCCAGTTGACTTGTGAGCAGTTTTCCCCTGTATGGGCAAACAATTACCAGGAAACTAGCTACCCTGTGGCGGTGTTTCTTTGGAATGCTCATAACCCTACAAATGCACCTATTACTCTGGGCATCATGTTGACCTGGGAAAATATGGTGGGTTGGTTTACTAATGCTCTCAAATCTCCTCAAGTGCGGGTGCGGGATGATGGGAGTCCAGTTTATGAATACCAACCGCGCTGGGGCGAAAGTCAAGGAAACTACAACCAAATTGTGGAAAATACACAACAGGTTGCTTGTGTTTTAGGCCGGGTTGGTAGTGAAAAACCTTTGGAAGAAGGGGACGGAACCTGGTGTATTGCGACGTTGAAAGATCCCAGACTAGAAGTATTTTATCACACCCAGTGGAATCCTGCTGGTACGGGTGAAGATGTCTGGCAAACCTTTGCTGAAGATGGTTCTTTACCTAATTATCAAGACACAACTCCAGTAACAGAAAATACACAACTAGCAGCTGCGATCGCACTTCGTTTTACTCTCCAACCAGGCGAAACTCTAGAAATCCCCTTTGTGCTGGCTTGGGATTTACCCATCACAGAATTTGCCGCTGGAATAAATTATTATCGCAGATACACAGACTTTTTTGGTAAAGATGGCAGTAATGCTTGGACGATCGCATCTACTGCCTTAGAACAATACCAAACTTGGCGATCGCAAATTCAAAATTGGCAACAACCCATTCTCGACCGCAAAGATTTGCCTTGTTGGTTCAAAATGGCGTTGTTTAATGAGCTGTATGACCTCACCTGTGGTGGAACTCTCTGGAGTGCAGCATCAAAACTTGACCCCATTGGTCAGTTTGCGGTGTTAGAGTGCTTAGATTACCGCTGGTATGAAAGTCTAGATGTGCGGCTGTATGGTTCTTTTGCCCTGCTGATGCTGTTTCCAGAATTAGAAAAGTCTGTGATGCGGGCATTTGCAAGAGCAATTCCCCAAGGTGATGATACTCCCCGAATCATTGGCTATTACATGACAATCAAGGCCGAAAGTCCCCTTGCTGTCCGCAAAGCCGTTGGTGCAACACCCCACGATTTAGGCGCACCTAATGAACACGTTTGGGAGAAAACTAACTACACCAGCTACCAAGATTGCAATTTGTGGAAAGATTTAGGTAGTGATTTTGTCTTGCAAGTATACCGAGATTTTCTGCTTACTGGTGCTGAGGATGTGGAATTCCTGGCAGACTGTTGGAATGCCATCGTTCAAACCCTCGACTACCTGAAAAATTTTGACTTAGATGGCGATGGTATTCCCGAAAACTCTGGTGCGCCCGATCAAACATTTGATGATTGGCGGTTGCAAGGTGTCAGCGCCTATTGTGGTGGGTTGTGGTTAGCGGCGCTAGAAGCTGCGATCGCCATTAGCCAAGTTTTATTAAATCACAACCTTGGCGATCGCGGTGATTTAGCACTTCAAAAATCCACCTATGAAGCTTGGTTAGAACAATCCCGCCCAATCTACCAAGAAAAACTTTGGAATGGAAAATATTATCGACTTGATAGTGAAAGTGGTTCCGATGTGGTAATGGCAGATCAATTGTGCGGACAGTTCTACGCCAGGTTGCTGGGATTACCTGATATTGTACCGAGCGATCGTGCCCTCTCTGCCTTGAAAACTGTTTATGAAGCCTGCTTTTTGAAATTCTGCGATGGTAAAATTGGTGCTGCTAACGGTGTTCGTCCCGATGGTTCCCCAGAAAACCCCAAAGCTACTCATCCTTTGGAAGTCTGGACGGGAATAAACTTCGGCTTAGCCGCTTTTCTTGTGCAGATGGGAATGAAAGATGAAGCATTGAAGTTGACGCAAGCTGTAGTGCAGCAAATTTACGACAATGGGCTGCAATTTCGCACACCTGAAGCTATCACCGCAGCTGGTACCTTTCGCGCCTGCACTTACCTACGCCCAATGGCAATCTGGGGAATTTACTTACTGATTAATTGATTTACCGAGAAAAATGCATTAGAGACGTTGCATTGCAACGTCTCTACATTATCTTCCTCACCTCTCAACCTCCGGGTTGTTAGCTACGTGAGTCTCTAACGGAGGCGCACGTTAAAACTACATCCCCCTCATCTCCCCATTCCCTAGTTTTTCCACATGATGTAAAAAGTCAGAGTCAAATTTGTGGTTTTATTTTCCGAGTGTTTCCGGAAGCGAAGGAAAATTTCAGTAATGGTAAGAGTTAAAGGACTGAGAATTCAAGCCTACTGTTTCAAAACATGCAGATATTATTAGCTTTAGCGATAATTATTGCTAATGTTGCCCAGTCTGTTTTCCGGAGAAAGCTGAAAATGTTCCGAACAAAAACGCTAAGACATCAAGACTTTGCGTAACTTTGCTTCGGATAGACTGTACAGGCGTTTTCTCTCGGTTTCAACAAAAATAGCCCAAACTTTGGGATATCAAGTGCTAGTAGTTTGGGTAAGTCTTAATTAGCCGGACTCATATCATAACCCGTGGATAGCTTATTGGCAAGAAATTTCCGATCTATTTGTCTGGCAACGAGAAAAATTGCTTAGGCTCAGCCCGCCGCCCCATCGCTCAATAAATTAAGAACCCAAAAATTCTACTTTAGTATCAAGCAACTATAAGCCCAGCTATTGGAGAGAACTTAACTCAAATTAGTCAACGTCCTACTAAATTCATCATCTCCCAACGTCTCTCCACTATTCGTCATAGACAAGCTTTAATTTATACCTTTTTTCAATATTTATACTAGTTAATATTTTATTGATATTTTTTATTACTGCAAATACATTTATAGTTGAATTTATTCAAATAGTTGATATTTTAAAATAAGTCTGAATTTCATTTATCTGAAATAAATTATTTTAGACAATATTCATACAATAAATATATTAATCTTCAATAAATTGAAAAAGCATATTTTAATCAATAAATATGCTTTTTGTATTTATTGAAAAACTTGTACTATATTATTAGCTTTATATTCTAAATAAATTTAGAATAGTCATCAAAAAATGTATGCTATTTTTAGAAATCAATAGCAATTTTTAACATAATTTTATTGGTTTTTAAATAGTTAAGCTATTATTTTCCTAAGTTGTAATCATTGTACAGCAATATCTACAGGCAAAAACCATCATTTTTTTTTAAAAAAATAATGTGATTTAATTGCTTTCTAATGCTATACATAGTCCTAAAGTTCGAGGTTGTTTTAGATGGTAATTAATGGTATTATCATCTAGCTACTAGATAATAGTAAGGCTTTAAAACTGATATTGAGTGAGGGGTATTACCCCTCATCTTATGAGCAAAGAGGACAAAATTCAAAGTTGCACAACACATAAGTGAATATTGAAATTTACTCAGTAAATTTAACTTATAAATCTCCTGATAACAGGTGACATTAACGGAAAAAAATAGTATAAATACAAATGGTGTTTTGAATGCCGAAAAGTAAATATTTTTTTGCATTAATCTAAAAAACTCAAAATTTTTCCGGAAATGCTTTCAAAATATTTGTAGTAGTTTATACAAGAATATTGCAGAAAAATTGATTCAATTAGGAGTCGAGAAAGTTTAAGAGGACAAAACTGCATCTATCAATAGCTATGCCGAGATTTGAAAGCTGCGCCAATCATAATTTGGGAAATTTATTTACTGTTTGTTGATGGATGCTTATTCTTTATCAACATCCAAGCATCGCGCTTTATCGATTATTCTCCCAAGCGATTAAACAGCTATAAAAAGGCTAGTGTAGTTTGTCAGCCTTAATTGAAACACCAAGAATTGCAGAAACCAAACTAGTTTACTTCACCCAAGAGAACTAAAAACTATGAATCAAGACATTGCTAGTATTAGTAGTAACTTAGACAAGACAATGAAGGCTCAACAATTTGATAAAGTAGTTGAAGCAATTTTGGCTGGAAAGTATTCCTGGGCGTGTGTTTTAATGCTGCGGTTTGCTGGTTATAATCCTCTTCATTACATTCCATATCGTACTTATAATCGATTGTTGAAGGAAAACTCTCAAGCCAGTAGAGTGAACCAACAGCAAAGTGAAAACATAAAACTGCTCAAACAGCCCAATGATTCTAGATGTGATAGTAATGTCTCATCAAGTTGCTTAACCAAAATTAAAGACATACCTTATCTTGAAGTAGTTGGAAAGCAAAAGAAAGACATTCGTGGTAGTAGTTTAGATCGCAGATTAGCACAGTGAATTAAGCAATAGTAATCAATCCAATCAAAAATAAAGCCAGAAGTACTCAAGACATTCATTTGAGATACTCTAGATTCAATTAAAAAATATTTTGCATTAATAGATTTTGCTAGAGACTTAATTAAGTCTCTGAGATACTGCCACGCTATTTTGTCATGTGTGGCAGATTTTTCATATATAGCAAATTGCAATTTTGGAGGTATGGATAATTGTAGGGAACATGGCGCCCCTCTACCCGTGTACTGCATTTACCTGAAATACGTCCTATGAGAGATAATTTATAAAGTAAACATTAAATTTGTAGGGTGCGTTAAAGCAACGCGTAAGGCACCACTATCATACGGTGCGTTAAGGCTATATATCATTTGCTCACGCGTCCAAATCCTTACACAGCCGTAATGCACCCTACTTAATATTTACTTTATAAATAGGCTCTGACTTCTATTTAATCGCGTGAAAAACTCAGCCTCAACTTGAAAAGGTTGATTTATTGACTGTACAGATGCGAATAATCACGTCTCTACTCCACATTTGCTACCTATCACGCTTCCCCTACTACGGAAATAAGTTCAAAAATTACAGCTAATGACTATAAATGTGCCAAAATGGCAAATTCATACTGATGATATTGGTAAAATAAAAATAACAAACTTAATACAAATAGAGGTGACTGGCAAGCAAGTTAGTTTAAAAAATAAAATCAATGATTAGTTCTCAACATGAAATACATCAAACTGATTATAAAAATAATCAGCATTTCATGTAATAAATAATTACTACACCAAGACCAATTATCTAACCGTTGCTACTGGTGGTTCTTTTTCCGAAAAAGTTTAAGCAAAGAGAATTTGGAGAGGTGGCTTCCCCCAAACCAAATTTTGTACGGCTTTCACTGAACTGCAGACGGTGAGAGTTATGCTGATAAAGCTTTCTATATTGTGGTTGGTGTTGCTTTAGTTAATAAAGCAAACGCTTAACATCAACACCAAGAACGGAAATAGAAAAGTTACGGTGAAATTGTTGTCATGGCTGGTAGAACTAGTAGCTCAGACGCTTCTCTTTCAACTATTGTAATCCTAGTCCTCCCAACCTGGATTATCTTTGGTTTATAAACTTTCAATTTATATAGCAATGACTGGAAGTTGAAAACTTAAATAGCTTCCAGTTTTTTATTAGAAATAAAAATAGGTTGGGCAATTAATCTGCCCAACCTATTTTTTGTAAAGTGTAGTTAATTCAAAAATGAATTAAACTTTAGCTAATTCCGGAGTAGGACGCTTGCTGTTGCGAATTGCTGTAATAGCCTGTGCATAATCATTAGTGTTAAATACAGCTGAACCAGCAACGATCGCATTAGCTCCCGCTTCCAAAACTTGCCAGGTATTATTTGCCTTTAGACCTCCATCCACTTCGATCCAGGGGTCAAGACCGCGTTCCTCACATAATTGGCGCAGCTTGCGGATTTTGGGTAGCACACCAGGAATAAAGCTTTGACCGCCAAAGCCTGGGTTTACACTCATAATCAGTATTAAATCGCACAAATCCAGAACGTATTCAATTAACTCCAGAGGAGTGCCAGGATTAAGTACAACCCCAGCTTTCTTACCAAGCTCTTTAATTTGTCCCAAAGTGCGGTGTAAGTGTGGGGAAGCATTATGTTCTGCATGTACAGAGATAATATCAGCACCCGCCTTAGCAAATCCTTCTACATACTTTTCTGGCTCCACAATCATCAAGTGGACATCCAGTGGCTTGGTCGTAACTGGACGAATCGCCTCCACAACCAGAGGGCCTATCGTAATATTAGGTACAAAACGACCGTCCATTACATCAACATGAATCCAATCTGCTCCAGCCTGGTCTACGGCACGAACTTCGTCACCCAGACGACTAAAATCGGCTGATAAGATAGATGGAGCAATTACAATGGGCTTTTGAGCTACGTTTTGGGTCATGGCTAGTGGGGTTTTTAAGCGTCCTCGTCTGTAAGCATTGTAACCAAATATTGAGCCAGATATTATAACTTTGATCCCGGCTTTTTTGGGGGGATGAGGGGGATGAGGGGGATGAGGGAGATAAATCAATTCAAAATTCAAAATTCAAAATTCAAAATTAAAGAACTTTTGACTTTTGACTTTTTAATGCCCCATGCTCCATGCCCCATGCCCCATGCCCTATGACTAATGATTAATGACTAATGATTAATGACTAATGACTAAAAAACTAACTTGGATAATTTGGGGATTGAGTGCTTCGTGTCTGAGCGTGCCGGTAATTGCTTCAGTTTTAGAATCTCCCTTGGGAACTAACGGTATTGATGCTCTCAAGCTACACCAAACTCCTTATAATTTAATCGGTCGCAAAATTGCTATTGGTCAGGTGGAAATCGGTCGGCCGGGAATGTTTGGTTGGGATAAGGCGGTGTCTAAAAACCGCGCCATATCTTTAGCTGCGGTGTTCTTACGCAATAGTCCGGCGAAGTCCAATAGCGGTGTTGACCCCCATGCTTATAATGTTGCTGGTGTGATGGTGAGTCGAGACAAGGGCATACCGGGAGTTGCTCCGGGAGCGCGACTTTATTCATCTGCTGTCGGTTCCACTAAAAATATGGGTCAGCCGGAAGAGTGCTTATCGGCACAGCATGTAGCGCTGCAAAATAGTGGTGATGTCAGGGCGATTAACTTTAGTTTTGGCGAACCTCTGAGCCGCGATC
This sequence comes from Nostoc sp. CreGUA01, assembly GCA_034531095.2. Classification (GTDB taxonomy): domain Bacteria; phylum Cyanobacteriota; class Cyanobacteriia; order Cyanobacteriales; family Nostocaceae; genus Nostoc. The sequence goes on from JAVRBV020000173.1 coordinate 21,867, forward strand.
CTCGACCGGAAGCGACTCTAGATGGCAATGCTTTACTAACTTTATGTGTTGACTGGTCTAGTCGCGTTCATGATGTTTTGTATGCGATCGCTGGCAACCAGGGAAAAGGTGGTATTCCTATTCCTACAGATAATTTTAACGGAATGAACGTGGCTTTTTCATCGCGCAGGGGGGGAGTTTTTAACAAAGTAGATGTTGCTAATCTGGCTGGTGCTAATCAAGGAGCAAGTGGGCGGCTAGCTGGCAAGGAATTTAATATTGGTGGGCGTCGCGCTATTAGTTTAGTTGCTCCTGGTAATAACATTAGTTTACTTAATCCAGATGGCAAATTGAACAAGGTCACGGGGACAAGTTTTGCAGCACCTCAAGTGACCGCTAGTGTTGCTTTGTTGCAAGAACTTGGTGACCGACAGTTGCGAACAAAACAACCAAATTGGAGTACAGATTCCCGGCGTCATCAAGTCATGAAAGCTGTATTGCTCAATTCAGCAGACAAAATCCAAGATAGCGGCGATGGTTTGCGTTTGGGAATGACTCGGACGCTAATTGATAAACAAAATCAAAACTGGCTAGCTTCTGATGCTTATAAAGATCCAAAAATTCCTTTAGATGCCCAAATGGGAGCAGGACATTTAAATATATTTCGCGCTTATCAGCAATTCAATGCTGGTCAATGGCAACCATCAGCTGCGGTGTCGTCTATTGGTTGGGATTATCGCACAATCGATGTTGGAAATTCTGTTGACTATCTCTTAGCGAAACCTTTAAAGCAGGGTAGTTTTGTGGCGATTACTCTGAGTTGGGATCGATTGGTAGAACTCAATGATAGCAATAAAAATCAGGAGTATGACGTGGGTGAAAATTTTCGCGATCGCGGCTTAAATAACCTTGACCTCTACCTAGTAAAAGCTGATGCTCAAAACTTAGATGGTGGTGTTGTTTGTTCTTCAATCAGCCAAATTGATAGTGTGGAACATATTTTTTGCCCCGTTACTGCTACTGGAAATTACAAAATCCGCGTCCAGTTTCGTCAAAATTTAAATGAGGCAACTCAACCCTACGGTTTAGCTTGGTGGAGTGTGCCGATTAATTGAAGTGTCCGCAATGAACAGTTAACAGTAACGCCAATTCACTTGCTGTTACAAAAACTGTAACAGTGCCATTCTTTGATTACAGCTAGTGCAATAGTTAATCATTAACAAGGTTTTACGTCAACCCTGAGACACAGATTAACAATCTTTGGCAAGTGAGGTAGCAGAATGAATCGGCAAAAATTTACTGGGATGAAAGAAAATTTTCTGCAAAGACGTTACGGAGTTAGTCTAGGCAGACGTTATGTGTTGGCAGCTGCAAGTGTTGTTCTTTTCGGTGTATTAGGGTGTTCTCAAGTCGATAGTAATAAAAGTGCCCTTGCTCAATCTAGTCTACCTCAGCCAGAAACTCCATTGGAAAAAAAAACAGTCAAGACTGATACTAAAATTGTTGAGTCGAATAATAAGTTTGGCTTCAAACTTTTTTCAGAAGTTCACAAAAATGAAGGTGGAGAAAAAAATCTTTTTATCTCACCTTCAAGTGTAGCGATCGCCCTAGCCATGACCTACAATGGCGCTAGTGGCTCAACTCAACAAGCAATGGCAAAAACCCTGGAATTACAGGGAATGAATCTGTCAGAAATTAACTCTGCATACGCAGCAGTATTAAAACAGCTTTTAGACAATCCCGATGCCAAAGTGCAATTCAAGATTGCTAACTCACTTTGGGCAAATCAAGATGTTAAATTTCAGTCAGACTTCCTCAAAAGAACAGAGGATTTCTATCAAGCCAAGGTCAGCAATTTAAATTTTCAAGACGCTACAGCCTCCAATACCATCAATAACTGGGTCAAAGATAATACTGGCGGCAAAATTGATAAAATAGTCGAAAAAATCGAACCCAATCAAGTGTTGTTTTTGATTAATGCCATATATTTTAAAGGTAATTGGACTAACGAATTTGATAAAAATCAAACCGCAGAACATCCATTTTACATCACATCTGGCAGAAAAAAACAACACCCAATGATGTCACAAGAAGGTAGCTACAGATATTATGAAAACGAACAATTTCAGGCAGTTAGTTTACCTTACGGCAAAGATGGTAAAGTCAGTTTTTATATCTTTTTGCCCAAAGAAAACTCTAACCTCAAAGCCTTCTCTCAAAACTTGAATGCTGAAAACTGGGAAAAATGGATGACTCAATTCAACAAACAAAAAGGGTTGATTCGCTTACCCCGCTTCCAAACAGAATACGATGTTACACTTAACAATGCTTTGAAAGCTTTGGGCATGGAAGAAGCTTTCAGCGACAAAGCTAATTTTTCCGGCATGGGTAAAAACTTTGCCATTAGCCAAGTTAAGCATAAAACTTTTGTGGAAGTGAATGAAGAAGGCACTGAAGCGGCTGCGGCTACTTCTGTAGGAGTAGTAGCAACATCTTTGAGACAGGAACCAGAACCATTTAGAATGATTGTTGACCGTCCCTTCTTTTGTGCTATTAGGGATAATAAAACGGGAAGTATTTTGTTTATGGGTTCAATTGTTGAGCCAGGTTGAGGCATCCACCCCTTAAAGGGGTGGTATTAAGTTTAAAAAGTAAAGCACATTAAGGTAATGTCGCCTCGGAAATGCTGAGAGTGTTTTTGGCATCAGTCTCCGGGGGTTCTTTTGGTGTAACGGATGCAGTTATTTCTCCTGTGGTGCCTTCCTCACTTTCACTGGTGAACGCTCCAAGACGCACTGCACTTAAAATAGTTTTAATCACAACAGCTGTGGGTACTGCTACAATTACACCCAAAAGTCCGCCAATTCTTGCTCCTGTTAAGACTGAAATTAAGATCCAAACTGGGTTTAAACCAGTAAAGCTACCTAAAATTCGGGGAGCAATTAAGTTTTCGAGAATTTGTTGCACAATTACCGCTGCGATCAAAACTTTCACACCCATTGAAAAATCTTGCAGCGCTACCAATAGTGTAGTCAGAGCGATGCCCACAGAACCACCAAAAGGCACTAGAGCCATGATGCCTATAGTTAAGCCAAATAAAAGGCCAAATGGTACTTTCAGCCACAAAAAACTCGGAATCAGCGCTGAAGCCATACAGGTAGATAAAATCAGCTGGGTGATGAAGAAATTTTGGAAGCTCAAGCGCACGGTTTTAGAGAAAGGATCTCGAAATCTAGCAGGTAGCCATTCGACTAAACTTTGCCAAAGTTCACCTCCATGCTGTAAAAGATAGAAGGTTAAAACCATCGTCAAGAGAAAATCTAGCAGACTAGTGAATGTGACTACAGCCAGATTTAAAACTTGTCCAGCGATCGCTTGCAATTGTCCCTTGACGCGATCGTTGATTTGCACCACCAAAGCATCAAGGTTGATGGGTAAACCGAAAGTCTCAGCTTTTTCGTTGAGAATCATTAGCTGAGACCGTCCAGAGTCAATTAACTCTGGTAAACGAGCCACTAGTTGCTGGGCTTGGGTGAGGGCTAGCGGAAAAAGTGTCACACCCAACGCTAATAAAATCGATAAAGCCAAGAGAAATACTAAAATAGCAACTTGCTCTCGCCTCGCACCCTGATGCTCCATCCAGCTTACGGGGTAGTTGAGCAGAAATGCTAGCACCGAGGCTCCGACTAAAATGACTATGAGAGAATGGAAATAATTAAAAAATACCGAAATTGCCCAACCATTGAGAACTAGTAGCGGAACGAATAACGCGATCGCACTGATTCGCGCTATTGGTGTAAATGTCTGCCACCAGTCAAGTAGCTTACGTGTCTGCATTTTCAGCTGATTGCGGAATAGAACAAGATTAAATCTTTCTTTACAGTTTATTATCGCTAACTATACGAGTCTTATTCATCCTTCTAGTTTAGGAGTTAGACTAAGCCCAATGGAGAATTATCAACCAAAAAAGACACAGGAGTGGGAAATGGGGAATGGGGAGTGGGGAGTGGGGAGTGGGGGAGATGAGGGAGATGGGGGAGATGAGGGAGATGAGGGAGATGAGGAGATGAGGAGATGGGGAGAGAATTACACCCCATCAGCCCCATGCCCCATGCCCAATCCCCCATGCCCCATGCCCAAAACACAGTTGCTGATATATTTAATTCCGATTATCGGCTTTTTCCCATCTCTGTGGACTCTCTATCGCCGCCAGGGTAGTCGGGAACAACTTGTTATTAGTCGTCTGTCTATCACTCTGGCATTTACTTGGCTGTTGGGATATTTATTGTTATCTACCGGAGCAGCAACTTCCGATTTTTTTACACTACGTCTATTTATCCTCAATAGCTTTCTCACATCAGGTTATTTTTTAGTGAGTGTGTGGTTGATTTTCCGGCTGTTCCAAGGCAAATCTGGGCGTTTACCAGGGTTTACTACTTTAGCAGAACGGGTGATTGGAAAGTACTTATCTTAATTTTTTGAGTTGAAAATTAACAGTATTTTTACTGAGATTGTCAAAAATTACAATTGATTTCTTCATACTATCTAGTCAAATCCAGTTTATTATTGCCATACTTCAGTAAAACATCTCCAGATTTACCCAAAAGAAGGAAAAATGCTGCTATAAGTGTTGTGGTTGACACTACATTAAAAAAGTTAGCACTAATAATTAAGAGTTAGGTATTATGGGTTGATTTGTCTGCATATTTTTAGTCTGCAAATTTACCGAATTTGATTAGTGAGTAAGTGTGAGGAAGTCTGTGACCATTCAAAGAAGTTCGGCAGAAGAAAACCAATCGGGAAAAGGCTCAAAGTCTATTAAAAAAATTCCCCAAAACTCAAAATCCGGACGTTGGGTCTGGTTTTGGGTAGGAATGAGTGGGATTGCAATGGTGTCGGCAACAGCGGGGGCGTTGTTGGCAGTTTCTCTGACTAGTACGCCTTTACAGCAAGCCCAACTCAGTCCCCAGGATGAAGCGGTGTTTGATAGCGATCGCATTTCTGGAGGTGTGTTGCGATTTTCCGAATTAACTCGCCCGGTTAATCTGTTAGTTATGGGCATGAGCGTACTACCGCCAGATGTCCAAAACCCTCCCCAAGAAACTCAAAATCTCGGATATCTGCCCCAAGTAAATTCCTTTGATGGTCTTTCGGATGTGATGCTCTTGATCAAATTCGACCCAGAAACCAAAAAAATAGTTATGCTCTCCATTCCCAGAGATACCCGCACAGAAGTAGAGGGTTATGGAGTTAAAAAAATTAATGCTGCCAATGTTGACGGCGGCCCGGCTTTGACTGCCAAAAGTGTCAGTAATCTCTTAGGCGGCGTGGGAATCGATCGCTATGTCCGAATTAACGTTTTGGGAGTTGGCAAGCTGATTGATGCTTTGGGTGGCGTGACGGTCTATGTCCCCAAAGATATGAAATATCAAGATGATTCTCAGCACTTGTACATCAATTTGAAGGCGGGTAAACAGCATCTAAACGGCGATCAGGCACTACAATTGCTACGTTTTCGCCATGACGAACTTGGAGATATTGGTCGGATTCAGCGGCAACAAATGGTGATGCGTGCTTTGATGGATCAGACTCTCAATCCCGCGACTGTAGCTCAATTGCCTAAAGTTCTTGATGTCGTCAAAGAACACATTGACACAAACTTGACGGTTGAAGAGTTAGTGGCACTATTGGGTTTTGGAGTGCGGACAAATCGCTCGAATATGCAGATGTTAATGCTCCCTGGTCGCTTTAGTGAGAAGAATGAGTTTGAAGCTAGTTATTGGTTACCCAGCAGAAATGGTATTGCCAAACTCATGGTTCAGCACTTTGGTCTGGAATCAGAACAAGAGCAGCAGATGGCTAACCCACGTTCTTTACGTATAGCAATTCAAGATAGTACAGGTGGCGATCGCTCTCATCTCCAACCATTAATTCGAGCTTTGGAAAAATCCGGATATCGCAATATTTATATAGCCAAAGCATGGGGTGAACCTCTAGAGGTGACTCACATCGTTGCCCAACAAGGAGATGGTGACAGTGCCGAATCAATTCGCAACACTTTGGGATTCGGAGAAGTGCGTGTGGAAAGTACTGGCAACCTTGGCTCGGATATCAGTATCCAAGTGGGTCAAGATTGGTTGCAACAAAAATCTATTTTGGAGGAGTCGCTAACACCGTAAAGGGTACGGCCGCAGCTGACACTGAATTTACTGCAAGACTTGTAGTTCTTGGAGTTTAGCTGCTACCACACCATTGGTTAATAATTGTTCTGCCTTAGCTAAAGCCTCTGGCATATTTGCACAAATACCACTCCGCCATAGGTAAAATCCGCCATTCCACAATGCGGTTTGCATTAATTCCCCCGGTTTACCTGCCAAAACCTGCCGAATATCCGCCACCAGTTCTTCAGTACTTCCCAGAGGTACGTTTTTGGTAGTAAAACCGTAATCACGCGGTGCTAAGTGCAATCGTTCTATCTCTGGGGATGCTAGCGATGAAGATAAGCCGATAATTGCAGTGCGATCGCGTGGTAAGTCACAACTACCTTCTAATCCCTTCACTAATGTAAATTTTGTTACTCCACGCAACCCTAGAGCTATCTGAAACATCCCTTCCGTGGGCGGATGCACAAACCCGGCAATTACGTGAACATCTCCAGCATAAGGACACCAAATTAGCTCCATTGTTGCCAAGGGCGGACGTTTGCCAAGTTGGTCGCGGTACTCCCAAATACTTGTAGTTAAGGGAAAATGCTGAGGTAGATAAATAAAGCCGATTCCGGTTTTTTCAAACACTTGTTGGGTTTTTGCTAGGTTTAGGGCAGTCCAATCGACTCCTAAACCCTGCCAAATATCTATTAAAGGTAAACCATACTTAGTTGGCAAGCGATCGCCACCGTGCATTATCACTGGTTGTCCAGCGGCGGCGAGTAGTAAAGCTGTCACCGGACTAATTGGTGCAGTGCGGGTTCTGCCATCGTAAGGGATGCCCAAAACCATCGCTGGTCGCTCAGAGACGATTGGTTGCAGTTTTGGGCCGAGTTCATCATAAGCATCCAACATTCCCGCTAACTCTTCCCCCGTAGGACGTTTGATTCGATGAGCAATCAAAAACGCTCCAATTTGCGCTGGTGTAGCTTCACCCAGCAGCATCATTTTAGTAGCCGAGGCTGCTTGGGCACGAGTTAAATTTTCCCCTGTGTGGTTCCCGCCGCCGACTTTTTGCAGAAATTCCCTAAATAGGTTGGTCATTAGTCATTTGTCCCTAGTCATTTGTTAGTTAACAATAACCAATAAACAATGCCCAATGCCCTGTTTGGCCAATGCCCCATAACATTTAACAAGCCGATCGCTGCTGGTCAATTTGTAGTGGGATATTCTCGCGTACAAGTTGCCAAAAGTGCTTGATGGGAGGAATTTGCAGACGGTCACCAGTTGTCACCATTACTACGCGGCGAGTCAAACTAGAAGTATCTGGTAAACTACTAGTACTGTTGCTAGCTAGGGAACGAATAGCTAAAGTAGGGTCTTGGCGTGCTTCTAGTAATGCCGATTGAGGTAATAAAGCTATCAGTTCGCCTTGGCGCACTACTCCCCGGAAGGCATCTAGGGTATTTACCTCTAAAGCTGCCTGGAGTTTAGCCTCCATTCGCTCAAATCTATCTTGTATTAAGCGCTGCATTCCATAACCATCTTTAAAAACCACTTGGGGATAACGAATTAATTCCGACCAAGGGACGAATTCATATTGGGCTAGGGGATGATTGGCTGCGGTTAGAACTTCTATCGGTTCATCATAAAGTACTTCTACTACCATTTCTCTACCAGTAGTTAAAAACCGATTATTCATGACAATTGCTAAATCTACTAATCCATCCTTGAGGACTTTCAAGGCGCGATCGCTTCCCAATGAAGTCACTCGCAATTGCACTTCTGGATAATCGTGACAAAATTTTTGTAATACTGGTGGTAAGTAAGATCCGCACAGGGAATGAATCGCGGCAATGCAAAGTTCTGGCTGCTTTCCAGCGATTAAATCGGCTAATTCTTCTGTAGCAGTCTGCCATTCTTGGCAAATTTTGCGGACACGAGGTAGCAAACGTTCACCTGCCAAGGTCAGCTTGGCATGACTGGTTCTATGAAATAGTTCTATCCCCAAATCTGCTTCTAATGCTTGGATTTGGCGGCTAATCGTTGATTGCGTGACACCACATGTTCGCGCTGCTTGTTGAAAGCTGCCGGTTTGGGCGATCGCTAAAAAGGCTTGCAACTGCTCTAAGCGCATTTTTATGTAGCCTGCATTACATTTATCAGTTTCATTAAGTTAACGGATTTTTCCCCACAGTTTAGTAGAGTTTGTTACAGGTCTTTTTTTCTAATTTCAATTTGTCTAAATCAGAATTTGCTGGATTTGTCCTCAATTATCCGATTTAAACCCAAATTTTCAACAAATATCGCTAAAAAAGACTTAACAATTTTCTGCTGAAATATATAAAAAATTTTTAGATATGGCGGTTCCCATTCAGATGCGGTGCGACATTATATCGCAACGTGTAGGGCACGGCACTGCCGTGCCCTACAGATATACCTCACGCTTGTCGGTAAATTGGTAATTTTAGCTGAAAACTAAGTTTTTAATTTAAAAAGCCCTGAAAAAAATCCAGGGCTTTGCTTTATATACGGTTTATTAAATGCCAGCTAAAAATCTTTGCCAGCGCTTTCTATACAAATAATCATCGCTCAATAGCTTGCTGAAAAATAGCGGGGAACTACCCAATTTTTACCCATATTCTTTGGGTATTCCCTTAATAATCTTTTAATATTTATATAGACTCATCGATAATCTGTGACGTGGAAAAATTATTTGCCAAAAAGCCAGGGTTTTTGCCGGAGAAAAAACCGAGTTCTGAATTTTGGATAAAGTAGAGCTTAGAAAATTTACCACTCAGCTAAAGCGATCGCTATTCCTTGTTGCAAATCTGGTGTCAGTGCAGCGTTATTTACTAACTGCTGTAATTGTTGATGTGCAGCTTCTTTATCGAGATTTTTCAGTGCTGCGATCGCATGTAGTCTCACCGATACATTAGAATCAGCTAGCAGCGAAATTAATGGTTCAATTGCCTGAATTTTGCCTAACTGTCCTAAAGATAAAGCGATCGCACTTTTGATATTGGCAATATTTGTAGCTGGATGTTGCGATCGCAATACTTCTAGTAAAATTTCCGCTGCTAGTGTTGTTAACTGCGGCTTTTGCATTTGCCCTAAAACTGTGACAATTTCTTGCCACACTGTTTCTGATGTGCTTTGATTGAATGCTGTTTGTAAATATTCCAAACTCAATGGTGTCCCCATCCAACTTAAAGCGCGGATAGTTTCTAATTGCAGCGTTATCGGTGTCTGGGGTGAAATTAGCAAATCAAATAAGTGTTTGGTAGCCTCATCACAACCCATACGAGAAAGGGTAACGACTGCTGCACAACAAACATCAAGATTAATATCGTAAAGCTTTGGTTGTAATCTCGTCACTAAATCGAATGCTTGGCGCAAGTTGGGGCGAAAACCTAAACCAACCACTGCTTTCCGTCTAACTGTGGCGGCTACATCATCCAAAGCGTTTAACAAAACTGGTGGTACGCGTTCATCATCAAAGTTAGCGAGGGCTGCAATTGCAGCAGTGCGAATTGCGGGTTGTGGATCTTGGACTACACTCAACAGTGGTGCAATGGTTTCTGTTTGCGGAATACAACAAAGCGATCGCACTGCCAAAAGTCGTGTATCTTCATCTACTAGAAGTTCTGTGAGCGAATTAATCGCAACAGTACCCATTTTTCCTAGTGCTGTAGCTGCGATCGCTTTGAGTTCTTCATCCTCATCATTTTTCAATAATTCTACTAAAGCTGTGATGGCATTTGGGTGCTGAAATTCCCCTAAAGTCCGTGCTGCATACCAACGTAATTCTTCATCTACGTCTTCATCTTTTAATATTTCAATTAGTGGTGGGATGGCAATATTTCCCAAGTTAGTTAATACCTTCGTGATTTCCCAGCGTTGCTGAAAATCCCCCATCTCTAACATTGAAAGTGCTAATGAGAGCAGATATTCTCGATTTTTAACTATCTCTGGATGTTGAGAATCTGCCTCTAAAATTAATTGTTGTAAATATTGAATTAGTGATGACCAATCAGCTGCATTATCTGAGGTCTTGATTTGTATCAAAAGCTCGTTGATGTTGTTCACGATTCTAAAAGCGAGTGGGGAGTGGGAGATGAGGGAGGTGGGGAGATAGGGAGATGGGGAGACATGAGGATGCGGGGAATAACCAATGCCCAATGCCCTGTTTGGCCAATGCCCAATGATTTAACCTAGTTTAACTACAATCGAATCACCCTCAATTTTGGCGGCAAAGGTTTTCAGCGCTTCTTTTGCTGGGCCTCTTTGTACTTTACCGTCAACCCCAAATTCTGAACCGTGACAGGGACAGACTAATTTTTTGGTGTCAGCTTTCCATCCCAAGGTACAACCTGCATGAGTACAGGTAAGGCTGACAGCCGTCAAACTTCCAGACTTAGATGTGCCGAGTATCAACACAGGCCCAACAGGTGACTCTTTGGCCAGCAATTGACCTGTTTTATCTAATTCTGCTGATGGGCCTACCGATACCCAGTCTTCTAATCCTATATTTTTCAGGGAAGAACAAGCTGCGATCGCCACAGGTAAAGAACTCGCTATCCAACCCAAACCTACCCAATTAATAAAATCACGACGTTTCATAGCTGCTGAAATAATATCTAAGTTTTAGCTGTCAATTTTAGATTTTGGATTCAGAAATAACTATCAAGGACGACCATCACAAAAATTTTTACAACTCAAATAGGATTGGTAGATATTAATCCAAAATGGCTGCGTCATCTCAAATACCTTTCATACAAAGACTTGGCGTCACTTATTGGTGAATATAATGCAAAAAAAGCATAGTTTTTATACATTTTCTGCAATTTTACTAAAAAACCGTAACAATTTATACGATTTTAACAGAAATCTGACTTTAACTTATGAGTATCGAAATTGTTACATGAACAGTAGCCAAAGCTCCTTGACAAATTCCCAAAATGTAAATTGCGACAAATTTTCCTGAACTAACCACGGATTTGAAGCTTGATGTTGGAATTCTTTGAAGTATAAATAATCAGCCGTAATCACATATTAAGTTTTTCATTTCTAATCCTCGTAGATACAACACCTGATGGGACTACGGGTTGATTGATATTGGGTAATAACCACAAATTTTGACGTTTATTAGTAACTTGCAACGAGAGTCAGCCTCATGACAGACACAGCAACTACCACCGCCAACCTCAACAAGTTCGAGAAATTCAAGGCAGAAAAAGATGGACTCACCGTTAAGAGTGAGATCGAAAAATTTGCCGCCTTGGGTTGGGAAGCAATGGATGAAACAGACCGAGATCATCGACTCAAATGGGTGGGTGTATTTTTTCGCCCAGTCACTCCAGGTCAATTTATGATGCGGTTGCGGATGCCTAACGGTATTCTCAGCAGCACTCAGATGCGTGTTTTAGCCCAAGTAGTGCAGCGTTACGGTGATGAGGGTAGTGCTGATATTACTACGAGACAGAATATTCAATTGCGAGGCATCAGAATTGGAGATTTACCAGATATTTTTGATAGATTTCACGCAGTTGGCTTAACCAGCGTCCAGTCGGGGATGGATAACGTCCGCAACATCACAGGCGATCCCGTGGCGGGTTTAGATGCAGATGAGTTGTACGACACGCGAGAGTTAGTACAGCAAATTCAAGATATGCTCACCAACAAAGGCGAAGGCAACCCAGAGTTTACCAATCTACCAAGGAAGTTTAATATTGCGATCGCCGGTGGAAGAGACAATTCAGTTCACGCGGAGATTAATGATTTAGCTTTCGTGCCAGCATTCCGAGAAGACGCGGGGACACGGGGACACGGGGACACGGGGAATTTCTCACAAACACTCTCCGCGTCCCCAATATTCGGCTTTAACATCATCGTCGGTGGGTTTTTCTCAGCAAAACGTTGTGAGGCGGCGATTCCGCTGAATGCTTGGGTGGCTCCGGAAGATGTGGTAGCAGTGTGTAGAGCCGTTTTAGAAGTTTTTCGTGACAACGGCTCGCGTGCTAATCGGCAAAAATCCCGTTTGATGTGGCTAATTGATGAATGGGGTTTAGAAAAGTTTCGTCAAGAAGTAGAAAATCGCTTGGGTAAATCATTGTTACCCGCAGCGCCAAAAGACGAAATTGACTGGGAAAAACGGGACCACATCGGGGTATACAAACAAAAACAACCAGGATTGAATTACGTAGGCTTGCACATTCCTGTTGGTCGGTTGTATGCCGATGATATGTTTGAAATTGCTCGTCTAGCGGAAGTTTACGGTAGTGGTGAAATCCGTTTCACAGTGGAGCAAAATATCATTATCCCCAACGTTGCGGAATCGAGATTAGCAACATTTTTAACAGAACCTTTGCTAGAGAGATTTTCGATTAACCCAGGTTTATTGACGCGATCGCTAGTATCTTGCACAGGCGCACAATTTTGCAACTTTGCCCTCATCGAAACCAAAAACCGCGCCCTGGCGATGATTAAAGCCTTAGAAGAAGATTTAACCTTGCCCCATCCGGTGCGAATTCACTGGACTGGTTGCCCAAATTCTTGCGGACAGCCTCAAGTTGCAGACATCGGCTTGATGGGAACTAAAACCCGCAAAAATGGCAAAACCCTCGAAGGCGTTGACATATATATGGGCGGTAAAGTTGGCAAAGATGCCCATCTCGGAACTTGCATTATTAAAGGCATACCTTGTGAGGATTTACAGCCAATATTGCAAGATTTACTGATCCAAAAGTTTGGTGCAAAACTCAAACAAGAAGCCTTAGTTGGTAATTAGTAACTGGGGAATGAGAAGCACAGGAGTAGAGGAGCAGAGGGGAAAATTAACTCTTAACTCCTAATAACTAATGACTAATGACAAATGACTAATAACTACGGACAAATGACAAACTTTTCAAGAAGAAAATTTATTTTCACTACCACTACTGCGGCTGCGGCTTCTATTCTGGCTCATGGTTGTTCTTCTAACAGTAATAGCACTACAATTTCAACAAGTAGCGATGCTGCTGCTGCTCCAGCCGCTAATGTTTCTACTGTGGCTAATGCGCCAAAAGTAGAAACAACAAAAGCAAAATTAGGATTCATCGCCTTAACTGATTCTGCTCCTGTAATTATTGCTAAAGAAAAAGGTTTCTTTGCTAAATACGGTATGACTGATGTTGAGGTGATCAAACAAAAATCTTGGCCTGTTACCCGTGATAACTTGAAAATTGGTTCAGCTGGCGGTGGTATTGATGGCGCACATATCCTCAGTCCTATGCCTTACTTGATGACCATTAACGATAAAGTGCCAATGTATATTTTGGCAAGATTAAATACTAATGGTCAGGCTATTTCTGTAGCAAATAAATTTAAAGAACTGAATGTCAATTTACAAAGTAAAGGATTGAAAGAAGCTGCTAATCAAGCTAAAGCTAATAAACAATCATTGAAATTTGGCATTACATTTCCTGGCGGTACTCACGATTTGTGGATGCGCTATTGGCTAGCGGCTGGTGGCATCAATCCAGACCAAGATGTGGTTTTAGAACCCGTACCACCACCACAAATGGTAGCGAATATGAAAGTTAATACTATCGATTCCTTCTGTGTGGGAGAGCCTTGGAACGCTCAATTGGTTAACCAAAAATTAGGTTATTCAGCTTTAGTTACAGGCGAATTGTGGAAAGATCATCCAGAAAAAGCTTTTGCGATGCGGCAAGATTGGGTAGATAAAAACCCTAATGCTGCACAAGCATTGTTGATGGCAATTTTGGAAGCTCAACAATGGTGCGATCGCCCCGAAAATAAAGAGGAAATGTGTAAAATATGTTCTGATAGAAAATACTTTAACGTTGCTGCCTCAGATATTGTAGAAAGAGCGAAAGGTAATATTGATTTCGGCGACGGACGTACTCAGAAAGATTTCCCATATCGCATGAAATTTTGGGAAAATAACGCTTCCTATCCTTACAAGAGTCACGATGTTTGGTTTTTAACAGAAGAAATTCGCTGGGGTTATCTGCCAAAAGATACCAAAATTCAAGAAATAGTCAACCAAGTCAATAAAGAGGATTTGTGGAAAAAAGCAGCGAAAGCTATTGGCGTTCCTGATGCTGAAATTCCTCAAAGTAGTTCTCGTGGAGTTGAGACTTTCTTTGATGGTGTGAAATTCGACCCGGAAAAACCAGAAGAATATTTGCAAAATTTGAAAATTAAGAAAGTTTAGCTCGTAGTGAGCGATTCATCGCTCATAAAAATTTTATCAGGACTAAAGTCCTGACTACAAACTTAAATTTTGACGCACGGGAGAAATAACAAAAATGGCAGCTATCCTGGGAAATCGTACTATCAAAAAAAATCCTCGCAGGCAATTAAATAAATTATTTTCGCAAAAGATTTTGCCCCCATTGGTAGCATTAGCTGTTTTTTTATTGATTTGGCAATTACTTTGTTTGAATCCTAACTTTCAATTACCCGGGCCGATAGAAACATTTGTAGAAACTTGGGACCCTTTTATCATTAATCCATTTTTTGATAATGGTGAAAGTGATAAAGGTTTAGGTTGGCAGATACTTAGTAGTTTGGGAAGAGTTGGTTTAGGCTTTTCTTTAGCAGCAATTGTTGGCATTGCATTGGGAATTTTCATTGGTGCTAACAAGTTACTTTATAACGCTGTAGATCCCATCTTCCAAGTGTTACGGACTGTACCGCCTCTGGCATGGCTGCCAATTTCTCTAGCAGCATTTCAACAAGCCAATCCTTCAGCTATTTTTGTAATTTTCATTACGTCTATATGGCCGATTATCATCAATACAACTGTAGGCGTGCAACAAATTCCTCAAGACTATGTAAACGTAGCTAGAGTTTTACGTTTGAAAGGGCTAAAGTATTTCTTGAAAGTTGTATTTCCTGCCACTGTTCCTTATATCTTTACAGGCTTACGCATTGGCATTGGGTTATCTTGGTTAGCGATTGTTGCCGCAGAAATGTTAGTTGGTGGTGTAGGGATTGGTTCTTTTATTTGGGATGCTTACAATACCACCACAGAAACTAACTTAAGCGAAATCATTCTTGCACTAATTTATGTTGGTTTAGTCGGCTTAATGCTAGATAGATTGGTCGGCTTTATCGCCAGCAAAGTCGTACCCGAATAGCGACTGGGGACAGGGAAATAAAAAACAAGTTATTTCCCCAATTACGAATTACGAACTTATACTGAGCAAAGCCGAAGTATTACGAATTACGAATTAAAAAATGACTACTTTTGTTGAAGTTGACCACGTTGACCGCGTATTTGAACTTCCGAATGGGGGCAAATATATTGCTCTCAAAAATATTGAATTAAAAATTCGGCAAGGTGAATTTGTTTCTCTAATTGGACATTCTGGTTGTGGTAAATCTACTTTGCTCAACATCATTGCAGGTTTAGATAGAGCCAGTATTGGCGGTGTGACTTTAGAAGGGCGAGAAGTTAGAGATCCCAGTCCAGATCGGATGGTTGTATTTCAAAACTATTCTTTGCTGCCTTGGTTAACAGTACGGGAAAACATCGCCCTAGCTGTGGATGAAGTGTACAAGGATAAATCGAAAAGCGATCGCCGCAGCATTATCGAAGAACATATCGATATGGTGGGACTGCGTTTAGCGGCAAATAAACGTCCTAGTAAGTTATCTGGGGGTATGAAACAACGTGTTGCGATCGCCCGCGCCCTAGCTACTCGTCCGAAGTTGTTATTGCTAGACGAACCCTTCGGAGCCTTGGACGCCTTGACACGCGGGAGTTTGCAAGAGCAACTGATGAAAATCTGCAACGAACACAACGTTACTTGTGTGATGGTAACGCATGATGTGGACGAGGCGTTGTTGTTGAGCGATCGCGTTGTCATGCTCACCAATGGCCCAGAAGCGCATATCGGACAAATTCTCGAAGTCCCAATTCCTCGCCCGCGTCAGCGTTTGGAAGTCGTCAAACATCCCAGCTACTACAGTCTGCGGAACGAAATGATTTACTTCCTCAACCAACAAAAGCAGATCAAAAAACACAAAGCACAGCAGATTCCAGCACCAGCAGCTATATCCCGCAACGGCTTAGAAAAAGTCAATCTGGAAATTGGCTTCATGCCTTTGACTGATGCTGCACCTTTAATCGTTGCTCAAGAAAAAGGCTTTTTAGCCAAGTACGGCTTAGATAATGTCACCCTCACTCGTGCCTCTAGCTGGGAAGAAATCGCTCAAGGAGTTGCTAGCGGTAAATTAGACGCAGCCCAAATGCTTGCAGGAATGCCCTTAGCTCTGACTTTGGGTGCTGGCGAGCAAAAACCAATTCCTGTCATCAATGCCTTAAATATCTCCCGCAATGCTAACGCCATCACCCTCAGCAAAAGATTGTACAGCCAAGGTGTTAGAAACCTAGCTGGCTTAAAAACAGCGATTAATGCTGCTCCCGACCAAATTTTGACTTTGGGTGTAGCTCATCCAACGTCAATGGTGAACTTAATGCTGCGTTATTGGTTGGCGGCTGGTGGTATAGATCCCGATCGCGATGTCAGCATAACAGCGATCGCACCAATGGAAATGGTTTCTCAACTCCAAGCCGGAAATATAGACGGTTACTGTGCCGGAGAACCCTGGAACTACCTTGCTGTTCATAAAGATTTAGGCTTTGTTGCCGCCACAGCTTTAGAAACTTGGCTAGGACAGCCGAAACAAGTCTTGGGAGTGCGGGAAGATTGGGCGCAGCAGTACCCAGAAACTTATCTTGCCCTCGTTAAAGCGCTCTTAGAAGCTTGCCAATACTGTGACGATCTCCGCAACCGTGAAGAAATTTTAGAAATACTCTGCCGTCGTGAGTACTTGGACATCGATCCCGTGTATGTTCGTCCTGGTTTTGTCGATCCCTACGATCGCGGCGATGGTACAGAACCACAAGAATTTACTGCATATAACCAGTTTTTTGTCAATCAAACCAATTATCCCAACCGCACCGAAATTTTGTGGATGATTACTCAGCTGGCACGTTGGGGTTTAACACCGTTCCCAAAAAACTGGGTAGAGGTGATTGAACGAGTTTGTCGTACAGACATATTTGGTGCAGCAGCACGGGAACTCGGCTTACTCGATATCGGTGAAGATGACCCGATTCATTTATTTGATGGTAAAGTTTTTAACCCTTCAGAGCCGATAGAGTATCTCAAAAGTTTGGAAATTAAACGCCAAATCCGCGTTGAAGAAGTATTTATTTAGTCATTAGTCATTGGTCATTGGTCATTAGTAACTGAGTAAATAACAAATAATTAAAATCGCCATGCAAATACTAAACAAAACTAATCAATTCAATCAACTAGAGAAGCAAAAAGCAGAAGATTTTTTAGTGATTGAAGGTGTAAGCAAAATTTATCCAACTCCTGAAGGGCCTTACACCGTACTGGATGGAGTTGACTTGAAAGTGCGTGAGGGCGAATTTGTTTGCATCATCGGTCACTCTGGCTGCGGCAAATCAACACTGCTGAATATGATTTCTGGGTTTAACACTCCCACCGATGGAGTCGTCCTGCTGCAAGACAAACCCATCACCGAACCAGGCCCCGACCGGATGATGGTATTCCAAAACTATTGTTTGCTGCCTTGGCTAAATGTTTTTGACAACGTTTATCTGGCTGTTGATTCTGTGTTTCCGAAAAAAACCCAGGCAGAAAAACGGGCAATAGTCAGAGAACATTTAGCAATGGTAGGACTTACAGAAGCGGCTGACAAAAAACCCAGTCAAATTTCTGGTGGGATGAAACAGCGAGTAGCCATCGCCCGCGCCCTTTCCATTCGTCCCCAAGTTTTGATTCTCGATGAACCCTTTGGCGCTTTAGACGCCATCACCAAAGAAGAATTACAAGAAGAACTCTTACAAATCTGGCGCGAACATCAAGTCACCGTACTCATGATTACTCATGACATTGATGAAGCACTGTTCCTCGCCGACAGAGTTGTGATGATGACAAACGGCCCAGCAGCCCACATCGGCGAAATCCTAAATATTCCCTTCTCCCGCCCCCGCAACCGTCGCCGCATCATGGAAGACCCGGAATATTACAACCTACGTAACTACGCCCTAGACTTCCTCTATCGCCGATTTGCTCACGCTGACGAATAAAAAAATTGGGCATAGGAATGGGGTATTGGTTATGAATATTCTCCCCATCTCCCCATCTCCCCACCTCCCCATCTCTTCAGGAACTAAAATGCTTAAAAATTTATTTTCATTCAGCGATCGCTATCGCATCTTACATCAGACTTGGTTTGCTTTTTTCCTGACTTTTGTTTGTTGGTTTAATTTTGCTCCCTTCGCTACAACTATCGGCAAACAACTAGATTTAGCGCCCGAACAAATCAAAACTTTAGGCATCTGTAACCTGGCTTTGACAATCCCAGCACGGTTAATTATTGGGATGCTTTTAGATCGTTTTGGCCCCAGAATTACCTATTCAATATTGCTGATATTTGCGGCTGTTCCTTGTTTGGCAACGGCATTCGCCCAAGATTTTAATCAACTAGTCATCAGTCGTTTGTTGATGGGAATTGTCGGTTCTGGATTTGTCGTCGGCATTCGGATGGTTGCCGAATGGTTCCAGCCGAAAGAGATGGGAATTGCCCAAGGTATTTATGGCGGTTGGGGTAACTTTGGAGCCTTTGGTGCCGAGTTTGCTTTGCCGATAATTGCAGTTGCTACAAGCTTTTTGGCTGGTGGCGCTTCTAATTGGCGATTAGCGATCGCTTTTACAGGAATCATAGCAGCCATCTACGGCGTAATTTATTACAACAGCGTCCAAGATACACCCACTGGTAAAACCTACAAAAAGCCTAAGAAAAATGGTGCTTTAGAAGTAACCAGCATTAAAAGTTTCTGGGCAATGATTGTCTCAAATTTTGGTTTGATTTTCGCTCTCGGCTTATTAGCTTGGCGCTTGGAACAAAAGAATATTCACTTCTTAACTTTGAGCCAAATGTATCTTGCTTGGTTATTATTAGCAGGATTATTTATTTATCAAAGTTATAAAGCTTGGCAAGTCAACAGAGAACTTTTAATTGGCAAGAAAACATACGCACCAGCCGAACGCTTTCAATTTGGTCAAGTAGCTTTACTCGAATTTACTTACGTCACTAACTTTGGTTCAGAACTTGCTGCTGTTTCCATGTTGCCAGCATTTTTTGAAAAAACCTTTGCTTTAGAACACGTTGTCGCTGGAATGATTGCCGCTACCTATCCTTTTCTGAATTTAGTTTCTCGTCCCAGTGGTGGCTTAATTTCAGATAAATTCGGTTCCCGTAAATGGACAATGACAATTATCAGTGCAGGTATTGGTATTGGCTACTTGATGGTACATTTTATTAATAGTAATTGGCCAATTCCGCTGGCGATCGCAGTTACAATGTTTGCTGCTTACTTTGCCCAAGCTGGCTGCGGTGCAACCTACGGTATCGTACCCCTAATTAAAAAAGAAGCCACCGGACAAATTGCCGGTAACGTCGGAGCTTACGGTAATTTTGGCGGCGTAGTTTACCTGACAATTTTTAGCTTAACTGACGCTTCCACACTATTTAGCACAATGGGTTTAGCTGCGATAATTTGTGCTTTTATGTGTGCCTTCTTCCTCAAAGAACCGAAAAATTCCTTTGCTACCGATGAGGCTGAAATATCAAAAACGTCAACTACTATCTTTTCAACAGAAGAATAATTAAAATCACGCAGAGTCGCAGAGGCGCAGAGAGTTAAGAAGAGCAATTTTCAATTCTCTACAAACACTCAATATTTCTCTTCATCTCCTCTCTGCGACTCTGCGCGACGCCACTTGCTACCCTGCGGGAACGCTTTCAGCGAACAAGTCGGGGAACCCGCCCAACGCAGTGGCTCCTCTGCGTGAACTTATTCCCATACAACTACCATGACTGAATTTACCAAAACCCTCTGTCCTTACTGTGGTGTCGGTTGCGGGCTAGAAGTTTCGCCCCCAGCAGAACTGGGCAAAGCAACCAATCGAGATAGCCAAGGAAATCCCATTTGGCGGGTACGGGGTGATAAATCTCATCCATCCAGTCAGGGTATGGTTTGCGTCAAAGGTGCAACCATCGCCGAATCTTTAGATAAAAATAGATTACATTACCCGATGGTGCGAGACTCTTTAGACCAAGAGTTTCGCCGTGTTAGTTGGGATGAAGCTTTCGATCTCATTACCAAGCGCATTCAAACTGTGCGTTTCACCCAAGGGCCAGAAGCTATATGTATGTATGGTTCTGGCCAATTTCAAACCGAAGATTATTACATAGCCCAGAAATTCATGAAAGGGTGTTTGGGTACTAATAATTTTGATGCCAACTCCCGTTTATGTATGTCTAGTGCTGTGGCTGGATACATTCAAAGCTTTGGCTCAGACGGGCCTCCTTGCTGTTACGAAGACCTGGAGTTAACCGACTGTGCATTTTTAATTGGCACTAATGCAGCCGAATGTCACCCCATCGCTTTCAACCGACTGGCAAAATATCACAAAAAGAACCGCAAAGTCAAAATGATTGTGGTCGATCCCCGGCGCACACCAACCGCAGAAGCCGCAGATTTGCATTTAGCGATTCGTCCGGGTACAGATATCGACTTGTTAAACGGCATCGCTCATTTGTTGATGCGCTGGAACCAGGTTGATACCATGTTTATGGATGACTGTACCAGCAATTTTCCCGCTTATGCTGAGGTAATTCGCCACTACCCACCAGAAGTAGTAGCTCGTGAATGTGGCATTAGTATTGAAGATTTAGAAACAGCAGCTCGGTATTGGGGTCAATCAAAGCGCGTATTGTCCTTGTGGTCGATGGGTGTCAACCAATCTTCAGAAGGAACGGCTAAGGTGAGAACCATCATCAACCTGCACCTGATGACCGGACAAATTGGTAAACCTGGAGCTGGCCCTTTTTCCCTCACCGGTCAGCCAAACGCAATGGGAGGACGGGAAGCTGGCGGTTTGGCGCATTTATTACCGGGTTATCGGCTAGTAAAAAATCCCGAACACCGGAAAGAAGTTGAAGAGTTGTGGGGACTCAAGCCAGGACAAATTTCGCCCCATCCCGGTTTAACTGCTTGGGACATGATTACTGGGCTAGAAAATAATGCTGTCGGGGTACTGTGGATTGCTGCTACTAATCCGGCTGTGAGTATGCCAGATTTAGAACGGACGAAGAAGGCGTTATTGCGATCGCCCTTCACTATTTACCAAGACGCTTATTATCCCACAGAAACCGCCGCCTACGCTCACGTTCTCCTACCAGCAGCCCAATGGGGTGAAAAAACTGGTGTGATGACCAACTCGGAACGCATGGTAACTCTATGTCAAGCCTTCCGCCAGCCACCAAGAGAAGCAAAACCAGATTGGGAAATTTTCGCCGAAGTCGGTCGCAGGCTTGGTTTTACCAAAGAATTTGCCTTTGCTAACTCCGCTGAAGTTTACGCCGAGTTTACCCAACTAACCAAAAATCGCCCTTGCAATATGATGGGTATCAGCCACGCCCAATTAGAAGCACAAGGCCCGACTCAATGGCCTCACCCAGAAAAAAGTTATGAGTTAGGAGTTAAGAGTGATGAATTAGAATCTTCAACTCCTAACTCCTCACTCCCAACTCCTAACTCCCAACTCCCAACTCCTAACTCCTCACTCCTCACTCCTCACTCCAAACGCCTCTACACCAATCTCCGCTTCCACACCCCTGACGGACGCGCTCGATTTGGGGCATATTACTCTAAAGGATTGGCAGAACCACCAAATCCTGATTATCCTTTTGTGTTAACTACTGGACGAGTTTACGGTCATTGGCACACCCAAACGCGCACCGGGCGGATTGAAAAAATTTGCAAAATGCATCCCGAACCGTTTATCGAAATTCATCCCCGCGATGCTGCTCGCTTAGGTATTGTAGAAAATCAGTATGTAGAAGTGCGATCGCTTCGCGGCCAAGCTAAATTTCCTGCTAAAGTAACAAAAGCGATCGCGCCTGGTACGGTTTTTGTCCCCATGCACTGGGGTTCGCTCTGGGCGGATAATGCCGAAGCTAACGCCCTCACCCATCCCGAATCTTGCCCCGATTCGCTGCAACCAGAATTAAAAGCCTGTGCAGTGCAGTTGATACCAATTTCTCTGGAAGCTACAGTCAAAAATCACCAACTCCAATCCTCACAAAGGTAAGCTGCTAAGTGCAACTCTCCATCGGTAATTGGTAGCCAGCAATAGGGAATTTAGTCAATACTCAATAGTCGATAGTTATTATTAATTTTTCTGTGTCTCAACTCTTGGCTATTACCAATTACTATATCTAAAGAGGTAAAATTTTGATTAATCAGAAATTTTACTAGCTCCCATTTTAATCTGAGAAATAAAAAACTTACAAAGCATCGATAAGTAATCTTTTTTAATCCTCTAGATTTTTCTATGGGATTTTATTTTAGAATTGGGTGCAGCACATGAGAAGGCTACTGAAGGCAATTTTAGGGACTACCAAAGACCAGAACTTCATGCATATCATTGAAAATATAGAAGTGCTGGTTTCTAAGGTTTTATCTCTTTTAATGGTAGTTGTGATTTTAGTGGCGATCGGTGATTTGGCAGTATTTATTTTCAAAGAATTATTTACAGCACCTTACGGTAAGTTTAACACAACATTATATAAACTTTTTGGGTTGTTTTTGAATATTTTAATTGCTTTAGAAATATTAGAAAATATCACAGCTTATTTACGAAAACACGTTTTTCAGGTGGAGTTAGTTATTGTTACTTCTTTAATTGCTGTTGCCAGAAAAATTATTATTCTTGACTTAGAAAAAATTGGCGGTATTGATATAATAGGTCTAGGTATTGCTATTCTGGCCTTGTCAATTAGTTATTTAATAATTCGTTTCAGTAGTTCCAGGTAACAACGTTCAATAAAAGACGTAACAACCTGTTGTGCATTAAAAAACAGCCCTTTGCAAGTAAATTAAGTACACATCTTAATATGATAAATCTTCAAGGGTCGGCATCCTGCGCTCTCTTGTGTATTAATTTATATTAAGGTGCTATATTTTACAGTCTTTATTCCCTACTCACCACCCTCACCCATAAATTTTAGGTTACTCAACTAAGATTCTTAATCAACCAATTTTCAATACTTTCTTATGACAGATTTCTTTGAATTTGAAGCAGATTTTGTTGATTCGCTGCGTTGTATTCCCATGCAGGTGCGTTGCAAATTAGATACCTGCGGCATTAAGCTAAAATTATCTGATTGGAATCAAATGACTACACCAGAGCGTCAAGCTTTAGTTGAATTGCCCTGCACCACAGAAACCGAAATTCACTCTTACCGCGAATATATCCAACAATTAGTTTTACAACGCACGGGCATAGCAGCTGCCGAATTGCCTATAGAACCGCATCCTGCATGGCTTGATGATGCCATACCACCCACTGTTCAAGAAAAAGCTCAAGAAATGGGAGTAGTCCTGACACAACAAAAATGGGCATCTTTAAGACCATTACAGCGTTTCGCCTTAATTAAACTGAGTCGCCCAGGACATGAAAGCAAAAACTTTAACAGAGCGATCGCAGAATTTAATCTGCTTTAATTAACCTCATAACTTAAAATTTGGTGTGATGTTTCACCCCTTATTCGTCCGCCAGTCATACAAAATACCCAATTCAACCTAATTACTAATTCGTAATTCAACTGAGGGTCAGAGGAAGCGACAACTATCAAGTCATGTCGTTACGGGTGTGGTCTAAATCCCCATCTGTAAAGTAATTACGAATTAGTAACTACGAATTACGAATTGTTAATTATAACGACTAACGCCTTTATTCTTTCTTGTTAAACTTTGTTAAATCACAGCCTTCAAATGGTGCATTCCGACACAGTTAATGCTGTAATATATCGATAAATTCCCGTAGAAACGTATCAGTTGATGTGCGTCTAAATTAGACATTTAGACGTTAAGGCTGTCATTAGTCCTTTGCAAATGACCAATGACCAATGACAAATAACCAATAACTGAGGTTAGCAAACATATGGCTGCAAAAAAACTTTTAATGGTGATTGGGGACTACGTAGAAGACTATGAAGTAATGGTTCCTTTCCAGGCACTGCAAATGGTAGGACACACTGTCCACGCAGTTTGCCCCCATAAAAAAGCTGGCGACAAGGTAAAAACAGCAGTTCACGACTTTGAAGGTGACCAAACCTATAGTGAAAAACCCGGACACAATTTCACTTTAAACGCTACCTTTGCAGAAATAAAAGCCGAAACTTACGACGCCTTAATAGTTCCTGGAGGACGCGCACCAGAATATATCCGTCTGAATCAACAGGTGCTAGAAATTACTCGTCATTTTGCCCAAGCAAATAAACCCATCGCTGCTATCTGCCACGGCTTACAGTTATTAGCAGCTGCTGACGTACTAAAAGGCAAAAGATGTACTGCCTACCCTGCTTGTAGCCCAGATGTCAACAGTGCTGGAGGTATCTATGTCGATATTCCTGTTGATGAAGCCATCGTTGACGGTAACTTGGTGACAGCACCAGCTTGGCCTGCTCATCCCCGTTGGCTGGCAGAATTCCTCAAAGTACTTGGAACTAACATTGAACACCCAGAACTGGCTAAATTTGTTTAAACACAAGATACTAGAAATATTATGTAGCAATCCTATTTTAATTTACGGGTGGGGTCTAAATCCCCATCCGTAACGTAATTACGAATTAGTAACTACAAATTACGAATTGTTAATCATTAGTTGCAAAAATAACTGGCAATAGACCAGTGGTAATTATATATTTTATTAATGTAACTAAATGCAGTAAAAACTACTATTTTTTAATAAATTGCCGTGGATTTAATTTGCAGCTAAGATGTCAAGAGTAGATAACCCATCGAATCTGAATTTATCTGCCTAACAACCCAGGTTTAGGAAAAACTCTCAGCGAATGAAATACTTTTTAACATGAGATGAATGAAAAAATTTGAAATTTTGCATCGAGAAATTTAAATTTATTAGCAGTAAGTGAAGCTATAGTGGATTTAGCAATGCTGCTGTTGATGTGGCTAAGGTTAGTCCTGCTGCCAAGTTATTTTAAGAATTAATTTAGAAACGCACTCTAACTCAATGACAGGCAAAAACGCAAGACATAATGCATTTCTGCGGCTAGTGTCTGGTAACGAAGGAGCTTCGGGATTGGAATCTCGCTTCTCCCTACCCCCCAGTAAAGAGATAGTAATTGGACGCGACCCCAGCTGCCAAGTTGTCTTGGATGCCATGATGTACCGAATGGTATCTCGTCGTCATGCAGTGGTTCGTCCCCTGTCTTTATCTCCAGATAGCAAATTTAGCTGGGTGCTTTGTGATTTGAATAGCGCCAATGGCACTTATTTAAATGGACAACGCTTGTATGAATGTCAAGAATTGCACCCAGGCGATCGCATTTCTCTAGGTTCTGATGGGCCGCAATACGTTTTTGAGTACGAGTTGACCTCGCAAACCCCGGCAACAACAGTTAACCAACTGGCATCACTGCCTTCAGCAACCAACTACCACAACCACACCCAATTAAAGCAGCCCGATTCTGTTAGCTTCACTCAGCTTTTTCCGATTATTTCCACAGGTAAAGATTTAACTCGTAAAGCTTACCTAGTACCAGGAATACTGACCGTAATCTTTGTAGTGCTAATGTTTGCTACAGTCGGTCGTCCCCAAGCTAATCAAATAATCGTCGCAACTTACATCGCCTTCGCTGCCTATTATTTTGTTTACCAACTTTGCGGTAAACAAAAGCCGTGGTGGGTGCTAATGGCTACGGCAATGTGTACGACGCTGATTTTACTCAGTCCACTGTTAGGTTTCTTCATCTTTGTGTTTCGCGGCATTCTACCAGGGAACTTGCCCTCACCCCAAGAATCTACCACCTTCACAGAGTTACTGGTACGGATGTTTTTTGGTGCTGGGTTAATGGAAGAATTACTCAAGGCAGTACCTGTACTTGGAGCATTTGCCATCGGTAGAATGTTGTCTTCACCTTGGCGAGAACGCATCGGTGTTTGGGAACCTCTAGATGGTATTCTCTTGGGAACAGCTTCTGCTGTGGGTTTCACTTTATTAGAAACTCTTGGTCAATATGTGCCAGATATCACTCAAAACGTTACGCAACAAGTGGGTATCGGCGCTGCCGGTCAACTGGCGGGTTTACAACTGCTAATTCCGCGAATTTTAGGCTCTGTGGCTGGACATATGGCTTATAGTGGCTACTTGGGCTACTTTATCGGTTTGGCTGTCCTCAAACCCAGTAGAAGTTGGCAAATTCTTTCTATTGGTTATTTGAGTGCCTCTGCACTCCACGCCCTGTGGAATGCTACCGGATCGATCAATGCCTTGCTTTTGGTAGTTGTTGGAGTGTTATCTTACGCCTTTTTGATGGCGGCAATTCTCAAGGCACGGGCGCTTTCACCAACGCGATCGCAAAATTTTGCTACCCGATTTCTTGGCCCGAAATAAGGGATGAGGGGGATGAGGGGGATGAGGAAGCAGGGGGAGATAAAATAACCAATGCCCTGTTTGGCCAATGCCCTGTTTGGCCAATACTCAATTCCCAATTCCCAATTCCTAAGGACTCTAAAAATAATATGTCTTGGGATAGATGGTCTGAATTATTAAATTAGCTTATTGTTGATCTACCCTAGTGTGGCTGTAGTTGAAAGCTAAAACGGCTGAATGTTTAAAAGGCAACACAACACTAGCAGATAAATCTACTTATATCAAAAATTGAATTATTCAAAAAATAAATAGCAACCTGAAGTTATAGTTGGGATTGGTATTTATTGAGTTGAGTCAAAGCATAGTAGGCGATCGCCAAACTAACCTTTGCTTGCTCTATTTCCGATAAAGTTGTCCATTCTCTGTTGTTTAGGCTAGTGATGGTAGATGCAGCGTTATGTGATTCGTTGCTTCGCATAGCATAAGCAAAAGGACGAGCCAAGACTAAAAGATCCTCTTCTCCCCAAGTTGGTAGTACTGTCTGAACGCACTCAACTAGTTGTTCGCCCCTTAATTGATGACGGGAGAATATCTCAGCGGCTTTAGTGGCAATGGCGTTGAGTAATGCTTGAGGAACGGACGTGCAAAAAGTAGTGCGTAATGTTTCTTGGAGACTCAGCACTAGTGACTGTTGAGAATTATCGTGGCTTTCATCAAAGGAGATACCAGACCAAAGTGTGTCTAAATGGTTGTAAAAATCTTGCGATCGCTTTGTGAGATCTTCGTCGATTAAATCTTGGATCTCGAATTGTTGTTCTAATTCTTGAAAATAAGCTTCTGATTCTTCATCAGCTGGGTTCCAAGGATAGCTAGCATCATCTGGTTCTAGTAAAGCTTCTAATAACTCTAAATCTACTTGAGACTGCAAAGAAGAGAAAGTTTCTGAACCATTAATTTTATTAGTCATTTTCTTGCCTCACGATTATTTAGTGGTATTGACAGCTACAATTGCCCAGAAGAGATTTCCGCAAAAAAGTTGATTTTTTCTCTTGGTAAAAACAGATTTTTAAAATTGATACTCCAGACCAAAACTAATTTCTGTAATAGCTGTACTAGGAGTCTTCAATAATAAACTCCCAGGTTTCACCTCTAGCACTTCCAAACTTTAACTGCATACCGGATTTCAAGGGGACTTCCTCTCGGAGGATTTGTTGCCAGCCATTAGGACCTAAAAACCACGTTGTTCCGTAGGTAGAAAAATCTTGCAAATAATAAGTTCGCACCAGTGTAGCATCAGTCAAAGTATTGCGGCAGAAGATTTCAGCGTGACGTTTAGAAACAGACGGTTCGGGGATGACAATATCATTATCTTTGGTGCGGCCGATGCGAGTGACTCCATAACGCAATAACCAAGTTTTATCTTTTGAAGAGAGCGATCGTAAACTTGCACTAGGAAGCGCCGAACTTACATCAGGAATGGCTGTGTCTGGTAATTCAGTAATTCCTTCATCGAGGTTTTTAACGAGTTCGCCATTAAAATCTGGATGTAGGTAGAGAACCGGCAAAGTCCAAGCAGGTTGATTGAATCTATACAGTGTTAACAATTCTTTTCTTGCTTGGGTCACAGCTTCATCAATTGGCTTATACAATCGCAAAGCTTCCGCAAAGGCTTGAATAAAACTGTGGCTTTCGTGGTCAGCAATTTCATCGCGCATCCCCAAAACCGCTGGTACACCATGCCGAATTAATACTTCTGACAAACTGCTGGCAGGTATGGCTTGATGATTGCTAGTAGCTGGTCTAGCTCCCCAACAAGCGTTGAAAACCGCTAATTTTACACCTGTACGGGTCAAGGCTTGGGCTAATTCTATACCATTGAGGGTCTTGTCTGCTCCCAAAAACAGTAACCCTCCGTCTGGATCTGGCAAACCGTGTCCAGCATAAAAGAAGACATTGTATGCTTTGGTTTCTAATTGTTGAATCAACTCCTCTGGAGTTGGTTGTAGGAGTTGATTCACTGTGCAGGGTGCATATCTTTGGGAATTACTATCGACTGGGGTATCTGTAAGAGTTTGCTGTAAAATCAGCGCTTCTTGTTCTAGTTGCAGGTTGTCATCATGACCTAAAACCAGCAAGACACTTAAAGCTTGGTCAGTTCGCAAATACGGTAAGGGGTCAACTTCACTGCTAGTGCGACTAAATAGCAAATCTTGGGAAAGGGACATAGCAGATTGACCAGGCTCACGCTGCATAATTTCCCACGGTAGAGCAATCAAATCTGGGTCACGAATTTCCAGTCGAAAGCGCAAACGGGTATGCTGACCCATAGCAATGCCACGGCTGCGTTCTAGGCTACCGAGAATTTGTCCATCGAATACCCAGCGCCATAAACTCATTCCCAAGTTTTGCATCAGACGACTGCTGTAGGGGCCGGTGGTCTGACCTGAGAAAGATGAGGGAGATGGGGAAGATGGGGGAGATGGGGGAGATGAGGGAGATGAGGGAGATGGGGGAGATGGGGGAAGATCTAAATGGCTATGACCAGCAAACATCTGCCGCCATTCTTGCCAGACTTGGGTGAGTTCAACAGGCCACACACAGTCACGTAAAACATAGCCACTGGGATAGGGAGCCTTGACCACCCAAATGGCGAAGTTGTCAGTGCCAGTGTTTAAGAGACGGGCGATCGCCAAATTCAGGGATGGCATGGATTCATAACACTAAAAGCTAGAAACAAATAAAGCTAGAATTCAGAATTCAGAATTCAGAATTCAAAATTCAGAATTAATTAATGGGGGATTGGAACCCACAATTGATTGTTTTGCACCAAGTCTATGAATTAGTGGGGTGTTTTACCGCTGATTCACTACTGGGTTGTAAATAATTCATGCTGAATTCTGATGCTTGACTCCTGAATTCTTGATTCATAACAATTATTCAAGGTAAAATTTTTTACTTTTTTACCTTGTGAGTTTTTTAGTCTGGTTGTTACCTGTTATTATTCCAGGTTTTTACTAGTTTATCGAGTATTTCACTAAGTTGGATTGGTGTCAGGTGGTTGAGTAGCTGGGGGTTGGATGACCTCCTGACATGGATTTGGTGTGTTTGATGACAAAACAGAGACTTGAAAGCGGTTCAGTTGGGAAAATTTAATCGATACTTCTTCGCCTGGTTTCAACCCTGGTTTTGCTGGGGAGGGTGCTGGAGTTGGCGTACCTCTATTGGTACAAACTTGCATCCTAACTGAAAAATCTCCAGATGCGGGTTTGGGATTTGGTTCGGTGTTGATAACTTGTAAAAAACTTTGAGGGCGAAGTGATTGGTTGTTTGGTAGGCGGATTTCCTTGGTGGTTTTAATTACCCAGCCAGGAGCAAGGTTAGCCAGGGTTCGGGGCGGCTCTGTGGCTGTAACAGTGGGGCTTTGGGTTGGTGTGGGACTAGACGATACACCAGGGAATAACGGGTTTTGCGATCGCAGTTGTTGAATGAACAATCCTGCGGAAGCTGCTGCTAGTACCAATAATACCGGAACTATCCACTGTAGAGGTAATTGACGAGTTTTGGCAGGCTGATTTTCCTCAATCACCTGAGTTTTGTGGTTTGGGCTGCTAACAACTGATGTATTTGCCCCTCTCGATGCCAAATCAACGGTTTTTGCCGAGTAACTCTCTGGAATGACTGCTTTGATGGTGATTTCTGGTTCCCAGTATTGGACTTGATAGTGTACTAAAGCGATGGTGACATTATCATGTCCATTCTTGGTGTTAGCGATTTCTATTAATCTGTCTGCAACATTGGTGATGTTTGCTTCCCCAAGTAAAATCGGCAAGATTTCTGTTTCCCAGTACTCCTCTATGCGATCGAAATCACTCAAGCCATCGGATGTTAATAGAAAAACTGCATCTTCATCGAGCATAAACCGTGCAGATGTGGGATGCAATGAACTGCTAGGACCCATTCCCAAAGCCTGGACGAGAGAACCGGCGGAACTTTGTTGCACAGCCTCGCGGTAAATGGCATAGCCCAGTCGCACTTCGCGGGAAGCGACATCATCATCAAGGGTAACTTGATAACATCCTTGGCGGGTAATCCAATAGGCGCGACTATCACCGACGTGGGTAATGTACATTTCGTGAGCAACAGGCAATGCCATGACTAAAGTTGTGCCCATGCGCTGACGCCCTTGGCGATTTTCGGCGTCATTGCGCTGACTAATTTTGTCGTTGGCCATTGCTACGGCTTTTTCTAAGTCATTCAGCAGTAGTGAGGGGTCTATGTGGTCGTAGGGAACTTTGGTAAGTTGCTGTACCTGCTGTTGGATTGTTTCAATGGCTAAATTTGATGCCACATTACCGCCTTCGTGTCCGCCGATGCCATCACAGACAATTGCTAAGGCTGTGGGCTGGGGTGGTTTGCTCACTAGAGTGCCACTGGGTGGACTACAGGCGTCTTCGTTACGTTGGCGACTAGGCCCGGTATCGGTTTTGGTGATGATTTTGATTGTCGGTGTTTGCGATCGCCCTAATCCAGCTAGTCCGCGGTCTAATACTGTAATTAATTGTTCGGCTGAGTGAATCTCGCCTTGAATCAGAGAAAGACTGACGCGATCGATAAATTCCGCTATGGCTGGTTTGGCGTTAGGGATCAATTGCTGCCAGAATTCGCCTAATTGAGGTAATTTTGGGGATGTGGTGTCGTCGAAGCGCAATTCCAACAAGCGGACTAACGAGCCTTCTATCCGTAAAACTTCGGGGTCTAATAAGCTAGAAACGACACCTTCACTAGCCAGAGGCTGCCACAAATGAGCTATTTGCCACAACCAATTTAGTTGCCGCATGGATGTAGCATCACCCCAAGCAGTGATTAACTCGCTACCGACATGCACTTGTTGGGTTGTGTCATCCACCATGATTGGTGGTTTTTCTAAAAGTAATATTTCTGGTTGGGGGGAGTTGTGATTTAGGGTAAGTACTCCATGTACCTGGGGCACGTGTAAGCGGTAGGGAATGAGTCTTAAGTAAGCTCTGGGAATCTGTAAATTCTCTAATTCTGGTGTTAGGGTTAACAAACCAGGCTTGGTATCTAATAGAACGAATTTATCAAGGATTAAATAGCGATCGGCTAATATTTTTCCAGGGCTACCCAAAATCTGACCATCCACCACAGCCCAGAGGTAATTTTTGGGTAAAGGCGTGGAACATCGCTGGCAAAACTTATGAGTCAGGGGATTGGCAGCCTGACAATTTTCATGTGGACACTGGAGCGTTGCCGCGTCATTTTCCATAGTTTTCCCACCGATCGGAAATTGGCAATTTCTTTAATAGCATTAGTAGGGACAATCTAAACCGTTCACCTTTTTTAAACTTGACATCTCCAGACTTTAGATGATAATTTTAGCTGGCGGATATTAGCATCTGCTAATACTTAACTTATCTAAAAGAATATGCTCACAAGTTAACCGATACAAAAATGCTAACAATTGCTGTTACGGAGTGTAGCATAGCGTCACATTTTCTTTTTGTTTACACCTGTAAAAGTCGGTACAAGAGAGGCCACAGGCTAAGACGACCAATTTAGTCGGCTGCTGCCAATTAATAGCAGCATTTAAATATTTGTGACACTCAAACCTATGTTCAATAATTGCAATCAAAGGGAAAATTTAATTTTATCCTCTAGGTGATGTTAATTATGTATTAGTATTTGTTGACATAATGTTAATGGCGATTTGCATACATGTCTAGTTAAGGAGTAGGTGTTTTGCCAGTAGTAGATGTTGTAGGTTGTTGAATTTTAGTTCTGTTTTGAATCTTAGTAGCATGATTGCATTTTACGGCCAAATCTCCACAAGCTTGTCATGAAGATGAGTACAACAGGCAAAAGCAAGCAAATGTCAGCAATTGGTAGCTTTTGAGCTACTGTTGGTTAGCCCTACAGCCCCATGATAGCTTGTATTGCTCTGTGACTCTCCATCCCTAAAGCAACTAAGCCAATCTACCTTTAATTTGCATATCCTTTGCTTCAGAAAGACGCCAGGATGCAATTTGAATGATTACTAGCTTAACTGCAACCCTGTCACTCAAGATAACTCAAGCATAACTGTGCTATTTGCTTTTACTGAATTACTCCATGTTCAATAGGCAGATAATATTGGTATTTATCTAGTTTATAAGTAAGATAGCAATAATTAACTTTAATTAAGAATTAAGATATAGCGATCGCCTTCGATTTTTGAGCCGAATTTGCAAAGCCAGGCACAGCGTTTTTCATTTATTTGAACCACAATTCCCGGTAGGGTAGCACAGCTAGCTGTGCTACCCTACAACGTGGTCTATTTACCTGAAAATTGCTGTAGATTGAAACTTCTCCTCAAGGAGATGCTGCGCGAAAGGAGAAAAGACTGATTGCAAGTTCTCACTCCAATCACCTTCTCCCCTTGTCTTTCTATTTCCCCACTCCCCACTCCCTACTTTCCATATCTAGTGTTAACCGTCAATTGCAACTTGTGGGATTCCCATGCTGTAGTTGGTAACACGGGCAGAGAGATTGTAGGTGATTTCACCTTTTTGCAGGAGCGATCGGACATAATGCTCTAAGTCTGACCCGACGCGGCGTAAGTTATAGTCTGTAAGGTCTGCGCCACTAGAAGCTTCTACTAGTTCATCGAATTTTCGATAAACCTTTTGCAGCGCATCTTCATTCCAGTTGAATTCGTTGTCTGGGTCAATATCTAACGTTAAGACCTGATCGCTTGGAACGAGTTCGCCATCTTGGTCAATTTCAGCCGCAAAAATGCGGATATGCCGGGTTGTGGACTTGAGCAGGGTCGGGTTATCCATAAAAGGGTGTAAGATTCGGGTGGATTACACTGAAATTATTGTAAACCCTATATTCGAGCTTAAATGCTCTTAATTTACTAGCTTTGAGAGCAATTTCAAAAAGTTTAGTTATTACACTTTGAAATTGCACAGTTACTTATGAGGTTCGTTGACTGCTGACGGTTAACTGTCAACAGTTAACAGCCAACATGAAAAAATGTGTTGCGTGAGCTGTAAGTAAAAATTTTATCTGTACTGATTGCTGCTTTTACTTGTGTTAGTGGTTGAAGTCTCAGTTAGTTGCTAGTACTGACAGTAGCCTTATGATTTTCACACCAGAATTACTGGGTAGAGTATTTTTATTAAGGATATACAAACAACCTTTCAGTGCGATGCTAATCTTGCCTCTTGCTAAAGTTTTTGTATTTATTAAGTCTAGAAGACGGTAGTATAAGCTCTTGGGCTGGAATAATTTGATCTGTGTACATTTTTAATCGATAACAAAAATTTTTACCTTAATAACTATGTCGATAAATTTATCCGAAAATTGCTCTTGAAAAAAACGTACATCTAGTAATTTTACGGAATAGCGCTACACATACCTCTGGGATTAATAAAAGGCAAAATTTTAAGCGATTTTACTTACGTAAAAACACCAAAAATAGAGTAACAAGTCAAACTGTTATTGACGTTAACATAAAGTTGATGTAAAAAGCTTTAAAAAGCTCAGACAACTTCTTACAGAAACTTTATTGTGTAGAATCTTAAAAACTGAATAATAGTTATGGCTTACCATAAGCTACATCTGGCACGATTAGACCAAAATCTAGACAGTGAAAATTGGGCTTGAAAAGAAAACACAGGAGAGTGAAATGGAATACATTGGTGTTTGATGAAGAAAAATTCTTAATTCAAGCACTTTGAATTCAAAAAAGATATAAAGAACTTTTGCTGGACATCTACCTCCTTACCCTCATGACTACCAAGTAAAGGAATCTCAAGAGCTATGAACTCCAAAGCATTACCACGCCAAATCAATAATCTCGAAGTAGGTGTTTATGAGTGCGAAATACATCTCAAATTTCGCTTGATTGAGGAAAAGAGTCTATTAGGCGATCGCGAGCAACTATTACAGGTGCTACTCGATGCTTTGACCGAAGGATCTGACGATTTTCTGGAGACGCTACAAGCGTCCGTTAAAGCGCAGGAAATATCAGAGTTCAAAGCCTCACCTCAAATGCGGCGTCAGCTAATGCGCTTGCGTAATGCTGCTGAAAATCCCCAAATTTAAAGGTGTAATTTTAAGTAGTGAAAAATTGTGAATTAAGTATCAAATCAAATAGCGATGTCATACCCCCCATACACCCGTTGCAATAAAAACTAAGCAGTAAGTAGAATTCATAAAATATTTTGATTTCTGCTTTGTGAGAGTCTTAATTTAGCAGCACAAAGTCCCAGGAACAGTTTCCTTAATTAAAAAATTTTGTAGCAAAGGTTACTGGTAGAATCTAAAAGCAAATTTCGGCGGGTGCATTTTACCGAGTTAACATCAAAACATTAGGGAAAAACAAAACCCTGTGTCTTTACAGATGGGGTGTTAGACAACAGGCGCAAACCAAATGAAAACCTAAAAGACCAAAGTCAAAATAAATAACCTTTCTTTTAGCTTTTTGCTTTAACTAAGTGCCTGATTTGCTGAAATACTTATGTTTTATCTATTACCAATTGGGTATGGGGTATGGGGATGAGGGGGATGAGGGAGATGAGGGAGATGGGGAGATGGGGAGAGAATTACACCCTATCACCCCACCTCCCCATGCCCAATGTCCAATGTCCAATGCCCCATGCCCCATGCCCCATGCCCCATGCCCCATTTCCTATTTAGCAAGACCGTGTTCTAGAGCAAAACGAACTAACTCTGTACGGCTATTGGTACCAGTTTTACTAAACAAGCGGCTGACGTATTTTTCCACGTTGCGGACGCTGGTTTCCAAACGACGGGCGATTTCTTTGTTCATTAACCCCTCGGCGACTAGGTTTAAAACACTTTGTTCTCTGGGGGTCAAATCAATTTTAAAAGGAGCTGGCGATTGGGAAATGGCATTTCTTTGAGTTAGCAAGGCCTTTATTTGGGCTATCTGATTGGCTAGTTCAGCAATATCAGGGGTCTCAAGGTCATCTCCCGTAGTTGGTGCCTTAGCGGCGCGGCGGGCTAGCAAATTTTCGACTATGGCGACTAACTCATCTGGGTCGAAGGGTTTGGGAAGATAAGCATCGACACCAGCTTGATAACCTTGGATGCGATCGCCTGTCATCCCTTTAGCTGTTAAAAATACCACAGGAAGTGCTTGGAAACGTGGGTCTTGTCGCAGTTGCTTGAGAAACTGATAGCCATCCACTTGGGGCATCATCACATCCGAAATCACTAGATCGGGTGTATTCACTTGCATCAATTCCCAACCCTCAACGGCGTTACTGGCGATTTGAACGTTGAAACCACTCTCTTGCAAATAATCTTTCACGGCTTCCCGTATCCCCGGTTCATCATCCACCAGTAACAATTGTGCTGACATTGAAAATATCCTTAAATTTACCTTTTTCCAATTTAGCGAAAGTTGGCAGGCATTGATCGGGAGTTGGGAGTTGGGAGTTAGGAGTTAGGAGTTAGGAGTTGGGAGTTGGGAGTTGGGAATTCTCTGATTCAATTTCAACAGCACCTAGTAGCCTTAACGAAGCTTTCTGGGCATCGGTTAAGCCTCGGACTTTGGCAATATTCATTCCTTCGTAGGGTCGTGGGGCTTGGAGTGTTTTGCAGCATTCGCCAGTTCTGACATTCCACAATTTAATCGTTTCGTCGTGGCTTGCACTCCCAAGCATCTCACCATCGGGAGTAAACTTCACTGACCACACCCGATTTGTATGTCCTGTTAAAATTTTTAGACATTCTCCTGTATTTACGTCCCATATCCGCACTGTTTGGTCATCACTGGCTGTGGCAAGTAGGGAACCGTCAGGGCTAAATGTCACAAAATAAACACCACTGCTATGCCCTTCTAGGGTTTTAATACATTTACCGGATGGTTGGCGATCGCTATTATCTCTCGTTAAGTCCCACAATTTGATGGTGCGGTCATCGCTGGCGGTAGCTGCAATTTTACCATCAGGATTAAAGGCGATCGATAATACACTATTTTCATGTCCTTGAAGAGTTATCAAACATACACCTGTATTCCCATCCCATAGTTTCGCAGTGTAGTCTCCGCTGGCGCTTGCCAAAGTTTGACCATCAGGACTAAAAACACTAAACCAAATCCAACCACTATGACCGTGTAATGTTTTTAAACATTTACCTGTCTGCACATCCCACAATTTTAAAGTGTGGTCAGCGCTACCAGTCAACAAAGTTTTGCTATCAGGACTAAAATCCACAGACCAAACCCAATTACTATGTCCGTGCAAGGTCTTGAGACATTCACCTGTCCTAGCATCCCATAATTTAACTGTGGTACTGCCACTTG
Source organism: Nostoc sp. CreGUA01 (assembly GCA_034531095.2). Classification (GTDB taxonomy): domain Bacteria; phylum Cyanobacteriota; class Cyanobacteriia; order Cyanobacteriales; family Nostocaceae; genus Nostoc. The sequence goes on from JAVRBV020000173.1 coordinate 58,844, forward strand.
CTAAGACTTTACCCTTGGGGCTAAAGGCAACTGATACAACTAAACTGGTATGTCCCTGTAAGGTTTTGAGACACACGCCTGCCTTAACATCCCATAATCGCACCTGAGAGTCACTGCTACCACTGATTAAGGTTTTACCATCAGGACTAAAGGCAATTAATCGAAATCCATTCGTATATCCTTTGAAAGTTCTTACACATTGCCCGGTGGTGCTATCCCATAGCTTAACAGTGTGGTCTTCACTGCTACTAGCAATCATTTGCCCATTAGGACTAAAAGCAATTGACCAAACTTGACTAGTATGTGCCTGCAAAGTTTTCTGACAGCTACCCGTAGCTAAATCCCACAACTTTACACTTTGGTCATAACTGCTACTGGCAAGGGTTCTACTGTCAGGGCTAAAAGCGATTGATTGCACAAAAGAAACATGTCCCTGCAAAGTATTAAATAATTCCCATGTTTTTACGTTCCATAATTGAATAGTATAGTCATCACTCACGCTGGCAAAAGTTTGACCATTCGGACTAAAAGCAACAGCTTGTATAAAATTGCTTCGTCCTGGGAAAGTTTTGAGTAACTCACCTGTATGTACATTCCATAGCTTAATATTTATATCATTGGCACTACTAGCTAGAATTTGACCATCAGGACTGAAAGCGATCGAGTAGGGTTGAGAGCTATGTCCTCTAAAAGTTCTTAAAAGTTGACCATTATAAACATTCCATAATTTAATCGTGAATTCATCACTAATACTTGCAAGTAATTGGCTATCTGGACTGAAGACTACATCAAATACCCAACTGATATTTCCTTGAAATGTTTTTAAGCAAATACCTCTATTGACATCCCATAGTTTGGCGCTTTTATCATCACTGCCAGTGGCTAACATTTGACCATTGGGGCTAAAAGCTAGTGAAATAATCCAATGAGTATGTGCATTCCATCTTGAAAGTAGTTTTCCATCGGCTACTTGCCATAATTGCACCTCACCCGCAACGCCACCAGTAGCTAAAACTTTTCCATCGGGACTAAATGCTACTGCCAAAATACTGCCAAAAGTTTCGGTAAAAACTGACTTCGATAAATCAGAATTTTGGAAGTTAATGTGATTTAAAGTAATATTTTTCAGATATGCTTGCCAAACCGCAATGTTTGAAAAATCTGTATTTGTTAAATTTACTCCAGTCTGGCAGAGTATATTAATCAGATTTCCTCCGGCATATCCAGGTTGAATTGAGCAAGAAGTTTGGATTTTATGAATAAGTTTATAAATATGAGCTTCTAGTGTATTTTTATTTCCAAAATGTGCAATTAATTTATTAATTAACGGTCTTAATAATAAGCAAATTTGAGAGTCTCGAATATAGTCTTTGGCAGAAGCTTTAATCAGGGCGTAAGAGTTCAAAATTGAAATGACATCTATGATAATTTCATTAAATACAGCAATACCTAGCTTTTCTGTGATGTATTCCATGACAACAGGTTGCTGGGTAAAGTTGACGCTATGGTTAGCAACATGATGACTTGTTTCAATTAGTGACCTTGCTTTTAAAGACTCTAGTGATTCAATAAGTTCTCGGATCGATATATGTGGTACAATATCCTGTTGTAATTCAGCTAGAGAAACTGCTTCTCGATTAATTGCTAACCAGCACATCACCTGTTTTTCTAGAGGAGATAAGCGTTTACACTGTTGGTCTAAGAGTTCCCAAATATCGCCAAAAACAGAGGTATCACACTCTAGAAATTGTAAAACATTTCCAGCAAATAATTCTTGGGTTGTATTTGCAACTATCTTTAAAGCTAAGGGATTACCGTTATAGCGTGCGGTGAGAAATTCTTCTTGTTCTGGCGAAGCAGAAAAACCTTTATCTTGAAAAATTTCGTGGATCTCGAATTTGCTTAATCCTGTAACTTGCAGAGAACGAATGGGTAAATTTTCTCCTTCTTGGAATCCTAAACCTTTCGGTTTCTCGCGGCTAGTTAGTAATAAGCAGCTTTGATGGGGTAGTTCAGCAATATACCGAAATAGTTGTCCATAACTTTCATATCCTGCTCGATAGTTTCCGGCACTTGCGCCACTAGCGAGAACTGTTTCAACGTTATCCAAAATAATTAAACACCGTGAAAGGCTTAAATATTTCATTAATAAAGTTAGTTGTGCTTCCTCGGTGTCGAGTAAATTTATTTCCTGCTGATGAGATAAAAATTTAACGAGGTCTAACAGAATATTCTGTATGGGCGGTGCATTGCGTAGAGAACGCCAAAAAATATATTCAAACGCATGTTGGTTAGCTTCTGCAACCTTAACCGCGAGGGTGGTTTTACCAATACCGCCCATCCCTAGTAAAGCGATCAGACGAGGGCGTGAAGTGTAACTGTCGCCTTTAGGCGAATCGCCCACAATCCACTGACTCAAGATTGCTAATTCAGTGCTACGTCCATAAAAGCGGGAAACATCGATCGCTTCTCCCCAATCAATGTGAGGACTGGAGGTTGGGGATATCTTAGCGCCATTGTGCTGCTGTGCGGTTCGTTTCAGGACACCGTGGAGATTATTTTTGGTAACTTTTTCACCCAAAGCTTGAGAAAGCGATCGCCATAGTTGCGAACCAACATCTTTGATGTGACCGGGGTCATATGTGACTTCATCGGCCATTTTTGAGTAAGTTTTCCCTTCCCAGGTGTAGCGAAATACAAGCTCTTGGGCTTTTGTTAACCGTCCTCGTTCCAATAATTCCTCAACGAGTGCGATCGCTTCTTCAACCGTCATTTATTCGGTAGTAATACAGGTTAACTACAATATTCCCACGTTCGACTTGATTTTTCGCAAAAGTTTACCTAAATCTACCAAAAACACCCGACTTTTTTCAGACCTTTTCCGACCGGCAAACTTTATACCTGGCGGTAGAGTATTTCAATAAGTCGTTCTAAGAAGAACAAGGAAGTAATAACAATGAAAAAACAATTAGCAATTGGTTTAAGTTTGGCTTCATTAAGTTTTGGAATGGTTATAGTACCATTTATCTATAGTGAGCAAAATGCATTAGCAGTTAATTTTAATACTGTTGCCCCTAACTTCGTTCCTCGTTTAAAGCTTGAGGGAAATGTAGCAACACTAGTAGTTCCAAAGGATTTAATGGAAGGAGCTTTAAGACAGACGCTGAAAATTAATGAACAGCGATTGAAGGATACAAATTTTAATCGATTTACCTTAAAGGGTACAGACTGTAAGATAGTGGGAGACAAGTTACAAGTTAGTGGCGTAATTCAAATAGAACATAGAGAACTAATTGCAAAAAACCCCATTACTGGTAAAAAGCATTATTCTCCTTGGATATCTGCTAGTGGAAGGTTAACACAGTTATTTGGCATTCAAGTTCAAAATAACAAAACAGTAGTCCGTAATATAGGAGATCCTAAATTAGAAGGGTTAGAAGGAAGATGGTATGCCGAGCTTGTGAGTTTAGCAGGCAAATATGTTGGTCCTGGACTTACACCTAAAGTAACTCAGGAACTAAGCAAATTTAATGGATTAGACATACGACAGTTTGCAATCGTTAATGGAACTCCTTTAATAGCTTCTAAGCTTGGAATTAACGAAGGATTGGTAAGAACGGCTTTAGAAAAAAACATAGGACCTATTAATGCAGGAATTAACGGTCAGTCGGAATTTCTAATGGCTTTTACTTTGCCTCAACTAAGATAAAGCCAATTTGGGTAAGTTGGGTGGAGTAAAGCGAAACCCAACATTATATTATCCCATAAACCAAAAATTTTTATCCGATTGTTAACGTCCTAATCTATGTTATGCATAGCTAGTGCCGAGCGTTGACAGTGAGCATATATAGTACTACTATTTGACTTTTGAAAAGAAACGTAGAGTGGAATATCACTTACTTAACCAGGATTTAGATCCCCGACTTCTTGAAGAAGTCGGGGATCTGGACAGCTACTTTTGCTTAAGTAAGTGACATTCATACGTAGGGTGCGTTATCGGCGAGAGTACGGCACCATTCTTAAGGCTTTGGTGCCCTGCGGCTGACGCCTAACACACCCTACAAATACTACAAATACTTAGATTTTTCACCAAATCAAATATGATTCCTATAGGTAGTTTACCACTGAGGGTTTGCCTTAATTAATGCCTCTGCTGCTGAACTATTTAACGGAACCGAAAAAAAATGTCCTTGGCCATATTCACAGTTCAATTTTCTCAAAAGTGTTAATTGCTCTTGAGTCTCTATTCCTTCGGCAAGCACATCCACACCTAGCTTATGTGCTAATGTCACAAGTATTTCAATAATTTCTAAATTTTTACTATTAGTGTTGATTGAGCTGATAAAAGAACGGTCTATTTTTAACAAACTAATGGGAAAGTTATAAAGACGACCCAATGAGGAGTAGCCTGTACCAAAGTCGTCAATTGATAAGTGAATGCCCAGATTGCGAATTTCTGAGAGTGTGGTACTTAGGCGATCGCCATTTTCCACAATTACGCTTTCAGTAATATCTAGCACTAAGGTATCAGCATTCAGACTAGTTGATTGTAAAATTTCCCTAATCTGCTCAATCAAATCTGGCTGGAAAAATTGCTTGACGGAGAGATTGACACTGATTTTCTTGAGCAACTTGGAAGGATGGGACGCCCGCCAAGTTTGCATTTGGGCACAGGCTTCATATAACACCCACTTGCCAATGGAGAAAATTAGTCCAGTTTCTTCGGCTAGGGGAATAAAATCAGCTGGACTCAGCAGACCACGCTCTGGATGCTCCCAACGCAACAAAGCTTCAAAACCTAAAATTGAGCCACTCCCGAGGGAAACAATTGGTTGGTAATAAACCTGCAACTCAAGACGCTCAATTGCTCGCCGCAAATCGGTTTCTAACTGCAATTTCGCCAGAGCATTAGCATACATGTTTGAGTTGAATAGTTCATAACGCGCTCTGCCCAGCATCTTAGCTCGGTACATTGCCGTATCAGCATCTCTTAACACATCTTCTGCCTGTTCATAATTGACTGTCGAACTCAAGGCGATGCCAATACTTGCTGTTGTGAAGATTTCTTGTCCGTCAAGCTCAAAGGGTAACTTCAGTTCGTGTTCAACGCGCTCAGCAACTTTGATGGCATCTGACACATCTTGAATTCCCTCCAGCAGGATTGTAAATTCGTCTCCCCCAAGCCTTGCTGCTGTATCTATGGAGCGTACACATACTTCTAGCCTACTGGCAATGGCTAGCAGAAATTGGTCTCCTTGATGGTGTCCAAGACTATCATTAATGACTTTAAATCGATCTAGGTCAATAAACAGTACAGCAAATAAATAATCTGAATGCCTTTTAGAATAATTAATCGCATGTTTTAAACGGTTAATAAATGCAGCACGGTTTGGCAAACCCGTCAATGCATCGTGAAATGCAAGGTGTAGCAGTTGCGACTCGGCTCGTTTACGCTCTGTAATTTCAGTCAGCAATTTTTGATTTGCTTTTACTAGTTCTGCTGTCCGTTCTGCTACCCGTATTTCTAACTCATCATAAGCTTGGTGCAACATTTCTTGAGCTTGTTTGCGTTCAGTGATATCGCACAGCAGCCAACGCCAGCCAATTTGCTTCCCTTTTTCGTCGTACACTGTAGATGACCTAATACTAGCGGGGAAGGGTTTTCCTCTCCGTGGCTGTAGGTTAATTTCCCAGTTGAGTAGCTGCTGCAAATTCTTCATCTGAGAGCTAAACAATGGGCGGTCTTGTTGAGCAATAAAGATGATTAATGGTTTACCTATTAGATATTTGTGGCGGACATCAAGCAAGGTTGCTGCTGCATGGTTAGCTTCTTGGATTGTCCCTGCGGTATTAGTTACTAAGTAAGCATCTGGAGCGAACTCAAACAAATCTTGGTAACGTCGGCGCTCTTTGTCTAGCGCGGCTCGCGTTAGTTCTAACTCTTGGGAGACTATTAATAGTTCTTCTACAGTGGCGTGAAGTTCGTCAAAAGCTTCTGTTATTATTTCTTGTTCTAAGTTGGGCTTAGTGGCACTGCGTTGCAGCAGTTCGTGTACTTGTGAGCGCAATTTTTCTATGTGTTGGCTAAAGCCGTCTACGTTCATGCGGCTCGATTCGGAAAACTATGAACGGTAGCTGTGTAGGAGAAGCATATTCTATGCTTTCCTTGAGCTTGGGACTTAGTTGAGTAGGGGAATAGAGATTAGTTGCAATCAGACAGAGATTCTGAATGATAGAACAGAATCTATTGTATTGATAGTCTAATATTAGTTCAGTATCATTATATTTGCTTTACCTGTTTTTTAACATACTTCTTAAGATACATTTAAAAAATCAAGACCCTGAAGAATCCCCGTGCGTTTACGCCAGGGAGTTAATCAAAGCCGAGCAATAGTTTTGGCATTCTCTGGCAGTTTAGCTTCTCTTTGTCCAGTTGTACGCGCTCTGGCTGTAAATAGACCAATGGGAGTATTTAATAAATCTACGAGAGTGGCTTTACCCGCGATCGCCTTGCTCATATCTCTTGGTACTTCTTTGATTAACCAACGCACCAAACGATATCCACATTCACCAAGTGTAATATCTCGCATTAAATCTATACCATACAGTTCGTGTAAATAGCGATTGGAACGCCCATAACGCCGCCATTGACTTTGCAATTGGGAAAGTGTAGTTCGGTGGCGGTGCTGGACAATGGCATTGGGGGCAAATTCTAAACGCCCGATGTTTTCGGCCAAAATTCGCCAGCAAATGTCTGCATCGCCACCAGTGGTGAGATGAGGACGAAATAATCCTGCTTTTTCTAAGGCAATGCGGCGAATTGCCAAATTAGCAGTTTGTCCATAGGGACGAAAAGAATGTCCAAGGGTGTGTTTTTGTGAGAGGGTTTCTTCACGGTCTGCGTGTTGTTCTAACAAAGTTTTCCCTGGTAGTGCCAAAATTTCCCCGGCAACAATGACCACTTCTAAGTTGACAAAAGGCTGAATTAATGCATTTAACCATTGGGGTTGGGGACGGCAATCTGCGTCAGTAAAAACTATAATTTCGCCTCGAGCCACACGAATTCCAGTGTTACGAGCTGCGTAGGAGCTTTGAATTTGATTTTCGCTCAGTGGGCGAATGGTAATTGGGCAATTTTCGGCAGTTGTTTTGAGTAAGGTGAGAGTGCGATCGCTACTGTTATTGTCCACCAATAAGTACTCTACCCTGTCTTTGGGGTAAGTTTGAGATAACAGACAATTGAGCAAATCTGGTAAATCTGCCTCACCGTTATAAATAGGAATAACCACCGATACCATTGGCAAAAAGCTGGTGGCGGTGGTTGCATCAACTGACTGATAATTCATAAATTTGAGATTTTGGAGATGGAACTACTAAATAGTATTCCCAATTAGAATTCAGAATTCAGAAGTCAGAATTCAGGAGTCAAGAGCCAAAAATCAATAAGCAAAGCCAGAGAAGCTTTGCCAAAACGTCACAATTAAACGTTTTTATTCATTTATTAATAGAACTCTCAATCCTTCCTGACTTCGCAATTCTGAATTCTGAATTCTGACTTCTGAATTCTGACTTCTGACTTCTAAAATTTCAAATCACCAGCGCGGACGCTCATGGGTTGATTAGGTTGATTGATCGGCGGTTGGGCGAAGTTGTTACCTGATAAAATTGCGATCGCTCTAGCATATTGTGGATCGTTTTGAGTTCCGATTAAATCTGGATTAGAAGCCAACTGACGCTCCTGGGCGTCTGTCAAGTCTAGCTTGATATCTGGGGTAATTCCTTTGTGGTTGATATCGGTTCCCAAAGGCGTGTAGTAGTGAGCAATGGTGACTGCTAGGCCAGAACCATCGGCGAGTTCATGGACTGATTGCACTAAGGCTTTGCCAAAGGTTTGACCACCAATAACTACTGCCCGCTTATTATCCTTGAGTGCCCCTGTGAGGATCTCGCTGGCACTAGCTGAATTACCATCTACCAATACTGCCAAGGGACGATTTGTTAAAGCGGTGCGATTGGCTTTGGTTTCCTCACTGTTTCCCACACGGTTTACTGTCTTCACAATGCCGCCATTGTCTAACCACATGCGAGCAATTTCAATGCTAGCTTGTAACAAACCGCCGGGATTTCCCCGCAAATCCAACACATAAGAATCTACCTTCTTACTGTTCAAATCGCGGATGGCGCGTTGCATTTGCTCTGCGGCGTGGCCGCTAAATTCCCGCAAACGGATATACCCAACGCGGCGATTTCCTTCTTGTTTGAGGGTATAACGCACCGTTGGTACTTCTATATTTGCTCTGGTGAGTTTTAGTTCAAAGGCATTTTGCCCTGAACGTTTGAGCCGTAAGCTGATGGGAGTACCGGCTTTACCGCGAATTAGTTTGGATGCGTCATCCACTTTCATTTTGAGAGTGGCTTTGCCGTCAATGGCCAAAATTTCATCGCCTGCTTTAATTCCAGCTTTCAGTGCCGGAGAATTGTCTATGGCTTCGACAACGGTGAGGCGCTGAGTTTTCTCGTTGACTTCCATCCGAATACCAATCCCAGAGACTTCCCCGGAAGTTTGGCTAGTGAGGGCTTCAAACTGTTTGGGGTCCATGAACCGAGTGTAGGGATCTCCCAGGGTTTGTAAAGCTTCGCGGATGGCGGCATAAGCTTCTTCACGAGTGGAGTAGTCTTTGCTCAACAAGCTTTGTCTAGTTGCTTGCCAGTTTTGTTGATTAAATTTACCATCAACATATTCATGATTCACCAGTTGCCAAACTTGGTCAACTATCGCTTTTGGGCTGTCTTGCTGACTGAGGGCTGCACGTACACCGCGAGTCCAAGCAGAACCGAACACAGATATGGTAGCAGTCGTAGCGATCGCTCCACCAATCAAGGCTACTTGGAGGGGCGAGTAACTTTTCGCAGATTGGTTCATGTATATTAGCTGGAATAATTGTGTTGTTGACAGTTTAGCAATCAGGCTTTCTAAAAAATTTTAAGTTTTTATACCCCAAACTCACTTATGCTTTCTTGATTCTTTGACATTGTAATTATGCCAAAAATTCTGCATTAGTTATCAATAACGATTTCTGAGTTTGTTTGCCTTCTCCGGAAGGCTATACTGACGATGTGACACTTTGGCCGCCGTCATGTTTGTACCTTAGATTACTTTTATAAGATAGCACTTCGATCGCTTAATTGCAGTGATGTTGGACAGTCATCAAATGGGCTTTTTTGATCGAACAGAATTCAGGAGTCAGAATTCAGAATTCAGAATGAATTTTGTACGACTGGCGGATGAATAATCGGATTGAAGACCACCAAATCGTATATTTGGTGGTCTTCAATCCGTGGCGGGTTCCAATCCCCTACTCATTGATTCTGAACTCTGAATTCTGTATTCTGTATTCTTCTTCAAATCAGTCATGAAACATAAATTTATTATCAAAACATTAATTTCCATTAAAAAAAGTTTAGTAAATCGGTGGCAATTGTTACAAAAACTAACTCTAAGATTGTGCTTTGTTTTGGGTGTTTGGTTGATTTTCACTACTATAACCTTAGTTTCTGCTTCTTCGCAGCCAGTGGATGCCTTCTTTGTCCTTGGTGGCAGTATTCGTCGAGAAACTTATGTTGTCCAACAAGCAAAACAATACCCGCAAATTCCAATTTTAATTTCTCATGGTTCGCCAGATCCGTGTATATGGTTAATTTTTCAGCGGGAATTGGCAAGTTTAGAAAACGTTTGGTTAGAAAAGTGTGCAAATTCTACTTTTGAAAATTTTTATTATAGTATTCCATTACTGCGTAAATGGGGTGTACATAAAGTCAAACTGATTACCTCTCCGACTCATTTACCCAGGGCTAAATGGATGGCGCAGATTCTTTTGGGCGCTCACGGGATTTGGGTAGAGCCAGAAATCGTTCAAGAGTTAGGTGTTCCTGGTAATCATGAATCTTGGCTCAAAACTGGACTAGATTTAACGCGCAGTATATTTTGGGCGATTTTAAGTCAAGTTATTCAACCGCAATGTTCAAATGTTACTAGACTTGCTGATGTGGATATACAAGCTTGGCAAAGTCGAGGTTTTAAGTGCGAACATCAAGGGGGAGTGGGGAGGTGAGGGGACACGGGGACGCGGAGAATGGGAAAGGACAAATGATTTGAGGATGCAACTCTAGAAGAGATTCGCCAAATTTTAGAATTGTAGAGACGCGATGAATCGCATTTCTGGAATTGGCGGTGGTAGATTTGGGGTAAATACTGAAGTTTTAGGATTCAGAACGTGCAAACGCTCCACCTCGACCTCAAGCCAGTTGCCGAAAATTACGTAGAGTTACGTTACTTTGTTGATAATCCAAACCAGTATGAGAAGCGTAGGCGCAGCCCGCCGCAGGCATCGCTTCCTCTATCAGAAATCGCCGACTTGATTAAGTTGGCTGAGAGAGATTATTACGTTTCGTTTTTCCCAGAGGATTATACGGTAACTGGACGGCGGTTGTATAACTGGTTGGATGGGAGCGATCGCCCTTTATGAAGAATCCCTTGCTCTTACAAAACAAATTGGCGATGTCAAAGGCCAGGCGGCAACGTTGCACCAACTGGGGATACTCAAAACTGATACAGGAGAAATCGCCAAAGCGATCATTTTTTTTGAACAATCCTTTACTTTACTTAAACAAATCCATGATGTTAAGGGTCAGGCGGCGGCGTTACATCAGTTGGGGTATCTCAAAGCCAATATAGGAGAAATCAACAAAGCGATTGTCTTTTTTGAAAAATCCCTTGTCCTTAAGGAACAAATCGAGGATATTCAAGGTTTAGGATCAACTTTACATGAAATGGGTAGACTTAAAGCCAATAGAGGAGAAATCAACGAAGCGATCGCTCTTTATCAACAATCCCTTGCTCTCACAGAACAAATCGGCGATGTCCAAACCAAGGCGGCGACGTTGCACTGTCTGGGAATCCTCAAAGCCAATAGCGGAGAAATCGAAGAAGCGATCGCTCTTTATCAACAATCCCTTGCTCTCACAGAACAAATCGGTGATGTTCAAGGCAAGGCAATGACGTTATGGTGCTTAGGACATATAGCAGAGCAACAGGGCAATTACAATCAAGCACTAGATTATTTGCAGCCAGCCTTGGAGATATTGCAGCGTCTCCAATCTCCTGATGCTGAGGGAGTTAGGCAAATGGTAGCGAGAGTGCAAGATTTAATTCGTAGTTCGTAATTCGTAGTTCGTAATTGAGAAAGTCGGAATTGAATTTGGCTTTGCAGGTTGGCAGCGATCGCCTATTTTAAAGTATTGGCATAAGCAATACGTCTATTTTGAGTTAACGTGACTCATCCACAAGCCTTTGATACTCGTCGGCGAATCTTTGATATTCGTCGGCGAGTCTTTGATATTCGTCGGCGAGTCTTTGATATTCGCGCGAGAGTCTTTGATATTCGTCGGCGAGTCTTTGATATTCGGGCGAGAGTCTTTGATATTCGTCGGCGAGTCTTTAATATTCGTCGGCGAGTCTTTGATATTCACGCGAGAGTCTTTGATATTCGTCGGCGAGTCTTTGATATTCGCGCGAGAGTCTTTGATATTCGTCGGCGAGTCTTTAATACTCGCGCGAGAGTCTTTGATACTCGTTCATCAGTTTTTTAGACTTGTGGCTTGGTTGTCGGAAAGTGCGATCGCCATAATTAGCAATTTCCAGAAAATAAATTATCCCAAATTATTTTTACATTTTTCGGTTAGCACAGCTGTGCTAACCTACGATGGGATATTTTTTTAATTGGAAGTCCCTTAACCCCGAAGCACATTCTAAACCAAAGAATCTGGATCTACACCAAGCGCTCTGAGACGTTCTGCCAAGATTTGAACCCGTTCTTCTGGTGCTAACAAACGTTTACCTTGTTCGTTATACCAGTAAAGCCACTCGCGTGTAATACTTTGATATGTTCCGCGATCGCTACCAATTCCTAAACCGATTTCTGGTAGCCAAACGGGATTTCCTCGCTGCAATTGATACTTACCATTTACTAAGCGATACACCTCTAAAGTGGATTTTCTTCGCCGTTGGGGATTATAAACGACATAATATAAAACTTCTAACTGGGCATAAAATTCTTTCTTGGTGCTGTATTCTCCGCGCCGTTTTTGAGAAACTACCTCTAATGCCATAATTGGTACGCGCTGTTCTTCCCAAAGAACATAACTTAAACGCAGATTCTCATCAAAAATCCGTTCAACTCCCAGACTCAAAAACCCATCTGGTACGATTGCAGGCTGATTGGGATCGTAATAAATTCCCATATCAACGCCAAAAAACCAGTCCATCCGGTCTGCCCAAATAAAAGCTAGTATGGCTTTGAGTAAACCAGAAACCAAATTTTGTAATTCGTTATCCACAGGGGTATCGTCAGAGTCTGGCAAATCCTCGGCGGAGGGTAAGCAGTCTAGCGGATCGTAGTGTAGCATGATCTGATTGCCATTCTTCTCATCTAATACTCCGATCTTAGTGTTGCTTACACAAGCTGAATTGTCTTGCAAACCCAGAACCCCAGTTTCTTGAAAACTTGAATAAGAATTCAGAAGTCAGAATGGGCTAAACCTTAGCTATCCGCTAACAGGAGTCAGAATTAAGACGCGACGCTCGAATACTCGCTAACGCTCCGCTATCGATAACTCGCTCTAAGCGAAGCCATGCCGAAGGCTTTACGCTTCGCTATCGAGTACTCGCTTTCCGCGTCGCTATCCGCTTTTTCGGTCAAAAAACATTGCTGAATTCTGACTCCTGACTACTGAATTCTGTTCGATAAAAGCGATCGCCCCCAGCCTCAACCAAAGGTGCAATCGCTTTTATTCTTCAATTTATATGTGCGACGGTAACACCACTCCCCCCATCTGCTTGTTCTGCGGCTTCGTAGTTGTTCACTCTCGGATGCTGGTGCAAAAAGGCATGAACGCCTTGTCGCAACTTCCCAGTACCGTGTCCGTGAATAATCCATACTGGGCCTGTAGCTTCCGAGATGGCTTTATCTAAAATAAATTCCGCATCAGCCACCCGTTTACCACGCAAATCAATGGTATTTCGGGAGGTGCGAATTGCTGGGACATTTTGCGGTGGTGGTGTAATTGCGGCTGGGGCTGGTTTGGGTTTGACGACTGGTTCGGCTTTTTGCCCATCTAAAGATTCTACGTCTTGCAACTTTACAGTCATTTTCATTAGCCCAAACCGGACGCTTAACTCTCCATCTGCGTCGGGTGCGGTTAAAACTTCCGCTGTTTGTCCAAGTTTGGGAACGCGGATGCGATCGCCTACTTTGGGCATAAACCCAGGTTTGGGTTTTGCTGGGGTTGCTGGCTGATATTGCTGGGCAATTTGATTTAAGGCATTAGTCGCTTGCTGTGCTTCTTGGGCGGTAGGCGTACCTTGTTGCAAGCGGCGGATCACTTGGGCAATTTCTGTTTTTGCTTGGGCGATCGCTTGTTGCACTGCTACTTCTTGTGAAGCCCGCAAAGCGCTTTCCCTCTCTTCCAAGGCTGTAGCTTTGGCGGATACTTGTTTGTACAAACGTTCCGCTTGCTGCAACAAACTTTGAGCCTCCGCAGCTTTGGTTTCCTGGTTGCGGCGTTGGGCTTCTAACCCAGCAATCACCTGATTAACTTCATCTGTTGCTTCCCCCACTTGAGTTTTCGCCTGTTCTACCACTTCTGGTTTCAATCCCAAGCGCAGGGCAATTGTTAAGGCATTAGAACGCCCTGGTATCCCCCACAGCAAACGATAAGTAGGCGAGAGAGTACTTTCATCAAATTCTACTGAGGCATTTTCAAAGCGCTCATCGTCATATTTCAGGGCTTTGAGTTCGCCAAAGTGAGTAGTAGCAATAGTTAGCTGGGCATGATTAGCGAGATATTGGAGTAAGGCGATCGCTAAAGCACTACCCTCCACTGGATCGGTGCCTGCGCCGACTTCATCAAGTAGGACTAGGGAAGAAGACGCGGGGACGCGGGGACGCGGGGACATGGTGATGTTATCATTCTCCGCGTCCCCGTGTCTCCCTGTCTCCGTGTCTTCCCCCAGTGCTTCCAAAATCCGACTAATCCGCCGGATGTGCCCAGAGAATGTGGATAAACTTTGCTGTAAGGATTGTTCGTCGCCAATATCTGCCAGCACTTTGTCAAACCAAGGAATTTCCACTGGTTCGCGGGCGGGGACAAATAAACCCACTTTGGACATCAATGCAGCTAACCCTAGAGTTTTTAAGGTTACAGTTTTACCGCCTGTATTTGGCCCGGTAATCGTCACTACCCGAATGTGGGGACTGATGAGTAAATCCACGGGAACCACTGGCTGCCCTTGTTCGTGCTGTTGCTGCCACACTAACAGAGGATGCCGCAAGTTCCGCAAAGTAATCATTTCGTTTTCTTGCGGTTCGATGAATCGCGGGGGATTGGCTCCTAACCAATAACTATATCGGGATCTAGCGGTTGCTAAATCCAATGTGGTGACGATCGCTAACAACCTTTCTAAATCTGGTTTGACTGCGGCTACTTGTTCTGTCAAAGCACGGCGAATCGCTTCTTCTTCGGCTTGCTCTCTTCTGATGATTTGCCGCAGTTGGTTGCCCAGAGGCACAACGGAATTCGGTTCGATGTAGAGCGTCGCACCACTAGTAGAGGTATCGTGAACGATACCGGGAATGGCGTCTTTTTGGGGTGCTTTGACGGGGATTACATAGCGATCGCCCCGTTGGGTAATAATCTGTTCCTGAACTGCATTAGACTTTGCCTGGATGATATTTTGCAGTTTTTGGGTAATTTGCGTGCGTACTCGCCGCAAGTCTGTGCGAATTTCACCGAGTTTTTGACTGGCGCGATCGGTTACCTGTGAGCGTTCATCTATACAGCGGTGAATTTCCTGTTCTAGTTCTGGGTAAGTCCGTAAATCGGCAACCAAATCAGTGAGTATTGGCAAATCTTCTTGATTGTCGATGACACGGCGCAAATTTCTTGTGCCAGCTAGAGTGGTGGCGATCGCTAAAAGTTCATCTCCTGCCAAAATTCCGCTGCGTTCTGCCCGTTCTAGGGAATCACCAATATCTTGAATTCCTTCAAATGACAATCCTGTAGTCAAGCGACTTTCCAGTTGATAGACTTCTTTGGTTTGCTCTAACAACTGCTGGCTTTCTGCCTGAAAATCGGGGATTTTTAGATGACGCGCGGCTATAACCCCCAATTTAGTTGCCGCAAAAGTGGAGAGGTGCTGGCACAAACGATGCCATTCTAACAGTTCTAAGGTTTCAGATTGGATCAAGGCTTCAACGTCTAATCTGAAACTATCGTAACATTGGGCATTGGGCATTGGGCATTGGGCATTGGGCATTGGGCATTAAAAAGTCAAAAGTCAAAAGACACTCATATTCTTTTCTTTTTACTTTTGCCTTTTAGCTTTTGAATTATTTGTCTCCCTCATCCCCCTCCTCCCCCCCCTCCCCCCCCTCCCCCCCCCCCCCGCCCCCCGCCCCCCCTCCCCCCCCCCCCCTGGTTTGTAGGAGGAAACAGAGGTGGGGCGCGCCCCAGGGGTGGGATGAGCGCCAAACAAGAAACCGACCGCTGGGACACACCCCACCCCAAGTCCCCCCTGCAAACCACCGGGGGGGGGGGGGAGGGGGCGGGGGGCGGGGGGCAGGGGGCAGGGGGAGAGGAGGGGGATGAGGGGGATGAGGGAGACAAATAATTCAAAAGCTAAAAGGCAAAAGTAAAAAAAAAGAATATGAGTGTCTTTTGACTTTTGACTTTTTAATGCCCAATGCCCAATGCCCAATGCCCAATGCCCCATTCCGTAAAGAAAAGAT
>JAVRBV020000174.1:0-17885 GCA_034531095.2 Nostoc sp. CreGUA01
AGGAGTTAGGAGTTAGGAGTTAGGAGTTAGGAGTTAGGAGTCTGGGAGGTGTGGGAGGATGGGGAAGCATTAATTCTCTTTCCCCCATCTCCCCCCCTCCCCCTCCCCCCCCCCCCATCTCCCTCATCACCCCTTTTTAACACCCAAAAAAAAAGGGATGGGGAGGGAGGGACCAAAATATTTTTTTTGGCAGGTTAACCCACCATAGAAAAAAGGGTTTATAGTAGGTGTGGGGGGGGGGGGGGGGGGGGGGGGGGGGGGGGGGGGGGGGGGGGGGAGTGGGGGGAGAGGGGGAGATGGGGAGATGGGGGAAAGAGAATTAATGCTTCCCCATCCTCCCACACCTCCCAGACTCCTAACTCCTAACTCCTAACTCCTAACTCCTAACTCCTAACTCTCTACTCAACAGTCAACAGTCAACACTCTTGGAGTGGAGGGTAGGGAAATCCGAATCATCAGATGGGGGCAAACAAGGCTTAAACTAAGGAGCGATCGCTTAAGTTATGCTTTTAAAATCCTAATTGGTATCATGCTCTCATGTATTCTCCGGGTTTATCCCTGAAAGCAGAGGGCGATATCATCATTTCAGATACTAACATCAAAGTTTACGAATCATGTTAGAACAAGGCACTATCAGTATTCATACTGAAAATATTTTCCCGATCATTAAGAAGTCCCTCTACTCAGATCACCAAATCTTCTTGCGGGAACTGGTATCCAACGCTGTAGACGCCATTCAAAAGCTGAAAATGGTATCCCGTGCTGGAGATTATGCTGGAGATATCGGCGAACCAGAAATCGTAATTGCCATTGACAAAGATAACAAGACGCTTTCCATCTCCGATAACGGTATCGGGATGACCGCCGAAGAAGTTAAGAAATATATCAATCAAGTCGCCTTTTCTAGCGCTGAAGAATTTATTCATAAGTATCAAGGCAAATCCGATCAACCGATTATCGGTCACTTCGGTCTTGGCTTTTACTCCTCCTTCATGGTGGCGCAGAAGGTAGAAATTGATACTCTTTCTTACCAAGAAGGAGCGCAGGCGGTTCACTGGAGTTGTGATGGTTCTCCAGCATTCACCTTAGAAGATTCATCCAAGACAACTCGCGGCACGACTATCACTCTCAGTTTGCAGGGAGAAGAGGAAGAGTTTCTCGAATCAGCACGGATTAAAAATCTTGTCAAGACCTACTGCGACTTCATGCCAGTACCGATTAAGCTGGATGGGGAAGTATTAAATCAACAAAAAGCACCGTGGCGAGATTCTCCGAGCAATCTGACTAAGGAAGATTACTTAGAGTTTTACCGTTATCTGTATCCTTTCCAAGAAGAACCACTGTTGTGGGTACATCTCAACACTGACTATCCGTTTATCATCAATGGGATTTTGTATTTTCCCAAAATGAGACCGGATGTAGATGTTACCAAAGGGCAGATTAAGCTATTTTGCAATCAAGTTTTTGTTAGCGACAACTGCGAAGAAATTATCCCGCAATTTTTGATGCCGATGCGGGGTGTGATTGATAGCACCGATATTCCCTTGAACGTATCCCGCAGTGCATTGCAAGGCGATCGCACTGTGAAGCGAATTGGTGACTACATCGCCAAAAAAGTTGGCGATCGCCTCAAAGAACTTTTCCGCGACAACCGCGAACAATATACTAGTGTCTGGAAAGATCTCGGCACTTTTGTGAAATTCGGCGTTCTCAACGACGACAAATTCAAAAAACAAATCGAAGACATCATCATCTTTCGCAGCACCGCCAAGCTAACAGAAAAACCTGCTGCCGAAACTCCAGCAGTTGAAGTACAATCTGCTGAAGGAGATGCTTGGCAAGATGTCACTCCTGCTTCATCCAGTGATGAAAACTCAGCACCCACTAGTCCTTACACCACCCTCAAAGAATACCTAGAACGGAACAAAGAACGCCACGAAAACCGGGTTTTCTATAGCACCGATGAAGCAACCCAAGCCACATACATAGAACTACACAAAAATCAAGGCTTGGAAGTTCTATTTATGGACTCCTTCATCGATACCCACTTCATTAATTTCCTAGAGCGAGAATACAATGATGTCAAGTTTACGCGGGTAGACTCAGACTTAGATAATACTCTGCTCGAACAAGACAAAGCTACGGAAATTGTCGATCCCAAAACCAACAAAACCCGCAGTGAGACGATTAAAGAGTTATTCGAGAAATCCCTCAACAAACCCAAACTCAACATTCGCACCGAAGCCTTAAAATCAGACGATCCCCAAGGAACACCGCCGGCGATGGTGCTTTTACCAGAGATTCTCCGCCGCTTGCGGGAAATGAACGCCATGATGATGCAGCAGACAGCAGAGTTTCCTGAAGACCACATTTTACTGGTGAATACTGCTCATCCGCTGATTCAAAATCTGGCGCATCTGGGACAAGGTAGTATCATTCAAGGTGATGGGGAATCGCCTACAGATAACTTAGTAAAAATGATTTGCCAACACGTCTACGATTTAGCGCTGATGTCTCAGAAGGGCTTCGACGCTGATGGGATGAAATCTTTTGTGGAGCGATCGAATGAAGTACTTACTAAGCTGACGGAACAAGCTAGTAAGTAGTGCTGAGTGGGGAGTGGGGAGTTAGGAGTTAGGAGTTAGAAGTTAGGAGTTAGGAGTGTGGGAGGTGTGGGAGGTGTGGGAGGATGGAGAAGCATTAATTCTCTTTCCCCCATCTCCCCATCTCCCCATCTCCCCACACTCCCCACACTCCCTCATCCCCCTCACTCCCCACTCCCTCTCCACTTCTGTTATCTAAGCCCTAAAATGGAAAGGCTGTATTAAAATAACAATCTGGAGATAGTTGCTATGTCTCGTCGCTGTGACCTAACTGGTAAAAAGGCAAATAACGCTTTTTCTGTTTCCCACTCCCACCGCCGTACTAAACGCCTTCAGCACGCTAATCTACAAGTCAAGCGTGTTTGGTGGCCAAGCGGAAATCGCTGGGTGAAATTAAAGCTTTCTACTAAAGCAATCAAATCCCTAGAAACCAAAGGGATAGAAGCAATGGCAAAAGAAGCTGGTCTTAACTTGAATCATTACTAATTTACTTGGATTTATAATCTGAGACTTTTGTAGAAGAAAATACAGGTGATTTGTGGGGTAGCACAGCAGTTGCTACCCTATTTTTTATATTTTGAATGGCGATGGCTGTCTTTGAAGACGCGATAAATCGCATTTCTATATGAGGGTTTTGGGTTTATTTGAACTCTATTGATTAACGTTGTATCTGTTTTTGTACCCAGATACGAAAAGCTTTAAGTGTTGCATTTCTGCCTGCTGTTAGGCTTTGTTCAAGATATTGGGGAATCGCCTCAGTTAGTGAGAATGAAGGAAAGTTTAGGCTTTGCTCAGATTCTATATAATGTCCATCTCGCAGGATATTAATTTTGAGCTTTCCTCGTTCAAAACGCCAAAGTTCGGGCACTTTTAGTGCTTGATAAATATTAGGATGAGTCCGAGAAGTAATATCAATTTCTAAAGCTAAATCTGGAGGCGGGTCTACTGTTAAATCTAGCCGCTTCTTCCCCCGAACCTTTGATTCATTTTTTATATAGAAACACTGGTCGGGTTCTATACCTTGAGCCATTGCTTGATTTTTGAACGTTGTAGAACCAAGGCATCTAAACTCAATATCTAATTCTTCCAAAAGCGCTTTGACTAAATCGCTAATAATTTCTTTGTCATATTCATGTTCTGGCAGTGGTGCCATAATCTCTAATATTCCCCTGTCATAAGCAATTCGGGCTGCACGGCGTTGCCCTAGTTCCTCTAGAATTGTTTCCAATTCCTGCCAGGTTACATCTTGCAGTATCACTCTTTGTCCCGGTGGAACATGGATGCGCTTTAGTTCTAACAACATCATCTCCACTCCCAGTCGCTTAAACCTAAATTTAGCTTACTCCAGTTGGCTAGGGGCTGTGACAATTTTTGCTGCTTCGTCGCTTAAATGTACAGCAGCTTGTTGTTGGCGTTCGTCGAAGACGTTGGCGCAGCCATCGCCTGCTTAAAAAATCTTCATCAAAATCTATGGATAAGCTTGCTCATACATATATAAGCGTTATTTAAAGAAAAAACCTCTGGAATCCCCAGAGGTTTCGGTTCCTGATTTAGTTTCTAGTTCTTACTACAAATTGTCTTGAGTCATTTCCTGATAGTGAAGAAAATTATTTCACTTATAGCCTGGTTAATACTTAGAGTTGGCTGTAACCCTGATTTTGACGTTGCGATGGTTGCTTAATATCAATTGATACATCGAGATTGATGGTAGGTTAGCACAGCTAGCTGTGTGTATTAGTGTCAACTTAAGCTAGAAATGGCTTATCTGTTGGCTTTGTCACCCGCCTGGGAATGAATTCCCTCTCTTATAGCTAAAGTCTACTCAAGTAGACTCAAGATTTTTGGAGATATCTAGTCATCTTTAGATGACTTTAGGGACTTCCAAAAAATAAATTGTTCCAAATTATTTGTACATTTGTAGGGGCGCACAGCTGTGCGCCCCTACGATGGGACGTTTTTTTTATTGGAAGTCCCTTAGCTATGAGCAAGGAACTTCAGTTCCTTGCGGGACATCGGTTTCACGTTAAGTTGACACCTATGAGCTGTGTGGCCCTACCAAGGTATTTGTCATATTTGGCGCGAACTAAATTAATTTCATACTCCAGATAGATATAGATATGCCAAAGATAGCAGATAGTAATGTTGATACTTTTCTGACTATAGACAGATGTAAAGTTGATGCAAATTTCTGAAATTACTGAATTTTGAGTAACTATTTTTTCACAAAAAAAAGTTAAATATATTGTAGTGTTTCTCAATCAAAAACTATAAATTCTAGATTATTATTCAAAAATAAAGTTTAATAAATAAACCATTACTTGTTGAAAAACATGAATTGTAAAATTTCAGTAAAGTTATTATCAAGTTTTTACAAAAAAATGACATTTTTTGTAAAAACTCTTGACTAAATCTGGGATTATTTTTAAATAAATAACAGTGGATGAAAATCAAGATTGAATAACTGTCACTTTTTTATTGAACTTTTATTGATGAGTGGTTCAAATCTATCACTATCTGCTGATGAGAACGTAGCTAGTTGTAGGATACTGTAAGAAGTAGATTTGCACTCATACCTGACCTTGAATGTCTTTAAGTTTCAATTTACCAAACAAGATTGACCCTCTTGTTGGGAATCAAAACTATTAAGAGGTTAAGCTCCAAACCTGTATTGCAGAATTTAGTAAAATTATCAAAATAAGGGCTAACCGAAGCCTCGAAAGTGTTTGCCTATTACCATCAACCAGGGGCGAATGGATTTTAATCAATACCATTATTGCACCGGGCTTCAGGAAAGTCTGTCAAATTCCAGGTGTTAACCAGTGAATAGTTTACTGGTGCTAAGTGTTTTACCATTGACTGTGGCAATTTGAGATTTTGGGTGTAAATTGTGCCTTTTGTGGGGCTAATAAATCCAAAATTGAAAATATTTGACTGCTGTTTATCAAGTCAGATAACAGTTATGTCTATAAGTACAATCTGTAAATAAGATTTTACTGAATGGACATAATCAAAAGCCACGTAATATGTCTCAGACTTTTAAATTATTGTTATTCCAAGTGAAGACCATTAACGTCGAATTTTAAGTATTAAAATCTGAGCCAAAACAGCATAATTCTTCCTAAAATTCCAAAAATAGGGAGTAATAGATAGCGTTAATTGCACACCAACACAATATTTAATCAATCTTTTAGGACTAATTACTTTTGCAGTTTTTATTCTTTTTTGAGAGTTTAAAGACAGTTGCAAAAGGTAAATTTGCCCACATTTGATAGTTGACGGCAACTGGTAAGAACTATGTCAGAATATTCCGGTCAAGACAAGGCTTTTGAAAGCTATGATATGCACGAAAGCAAGTTTTTAACGCCTTTTCAGCGGAAAGCACTGCTGAAAAATTTGCAAGTTAATTTGCAGACAGACTATCGTCGGCGGATTGAAATTATGTTGCTGGCGGATATGGGTAAATCTCAAAGCCAAATTTGTGAGATTTTAGGTTGTTCGCAGGAAATGGCGCGGTACTGGATTGGGATAGCAGAAGCGGGTATGGCTCACAAATGGAATGAGCGACCTATTGGTAGACCCAAAACTGTTAACGATCGCTATATTGAACGGTTGAAAGAATTAGTCAGTAATAGCCCACGCGAATATGGCTATGCATTTACTTACTGGACAGCCCAATGGTTGAGCAAACATCTGGCAAATGAATTTGGGATTCAAATTACCGATCGCCATATCAATCGCTTACTAAAACAAATGGGTCTTTCCACCAAACGTAAAAATATTCAGCCACAAGAAACTGACCAAAATCAGGATGCTGGCATTACAATTTCTGATTTGCAATCTAACTCCGAAGCTAGTGTGCATTGGTCTTTTAATTTAATTCAGTCTAATAACTAATTTGTCATTGGTCATTGGTCATTTGATTAATTATCAATGAACCAATACGCTTGGGTTAAGGATTATTGGTCTTCTTTACGCGATAAATCGCGTCTTCTTCACACGATTTATCGCATCTCTACATGAGGGTTTTGTCGATCATTTTGAACTGTATTGCCCAATGCCCAATGCCCAATGCCTCATGCCCAAATACAGTTTTGGAGATTAGAAAATGTCATCAGCGTTTTCTCGGCAATATTTAGCGGAACAAGTTACCCAAATTTTGGGTGAGTCGCCCTCAGATGAAGAACTTCAGAAATGTCTCAGAATACTGGAAATTATCGAACCACCAGTAGCAAAGCAATTTTGGGAAACAACTACAGCCGAGCCAGGAATTTATATCATTCTCAGTGGGAAAGTCAGACTGCTCGATAGCTCTAACAACTTAATTACTACGCTTTTTTCTGGTGCGTCATTTGGTGAGTTGACTTTATTTCCAGAACATAAATTCAGTCCTTATGTTGCGAGAGCTTCGGTAAATTTAAAGCTTTTATTTATCAAACGAGAGATTTTAGAAGAAGTAATTTTGACATCGCCTAGCATCCGCGATCGCCTTTTAAAACGTGCAGAAATTTGGGATTTACTTCTTTTATGTTGTCGCAATTCGTTAATTAGTTTAAATGGCTCTGTGGAGGAGATATTTAAAGCATTATCCCTATTTCAGCGTCACAATTTAGAACGTGGTTCTCTAATTATTAACCTCATCAAAGACACGAAACTCTGGTTACTCCATCGCGGAGAAATACAAGACTCTAGTGGGCGAATATTCACACCGGGAAACATTTACCTAAATCCAAAACATGAAAGTTGCCAGGTAACTCAACCAACCATCGCTTACAGTTTGAGCAATGCTGATTGGCAAATAGCACTACAACATTGGCCGCAATTAGCAGAGTTAATAGATTTTCAAGAACGTCAAGTTGAAGTGGGGAGTAGGGAAGAGGACGCGGAGATGGGGAGACGCGGGGACGCGGTGAAAGAATTCTCCGTGTCCCCGCGTCTCCGTGTCCCCGCGTCCGGTAGTGTCTCAAATACCGAGCCGAAACAAAAATCAAATAGACAACGAGCTTACTTTCCAAGTCCAACGGTGAGGGTTGGGCACTTTTTAGGACATTTGACTAAACGGTATCCGTTCTTTGAACAACAAAGCGCCTCCGATTGTGGTGCGTCTTGCTTGGTAATGATTAGCCGTTATTGGGGTAAGCGCTTTAATGTCAACCGCATAAGGGATTTAACTAACATCAGCCGCAGTGGTGCATCGATGCGGGGTTTGACAGCCGCCGCAGAAAGTATTGGCTTTGCTACCCGTCCGGTAAAAGCTAGCTTAGATAAATTAGCACAACAACCTTTACCAGCGATCGCTCACTGGGAAGGCAAGCATTATGTTGTTGTCTATGAAATTAATCAAAAGCGTGTGATTATTGGCGACCCCGCCATCGGTCAACGTACCCTTACTCAGAGCGAATTTAAAAGGAGTTGGACTGGTTATGCTTTATTATTACAACCTACAAATTTACTCAGAGAAACCGACGAAGCAATTACACCATTTTGGCAGTTTTTTGATTTAGTAAAACCTCATTCCCAAGTATTGATAGAAGTCTTTATCGCTTCGGTATTAATTCAACTACTTGGACTTGTTACACCTTTATTTACTCAATTAATTTTAGACCGAGTAATTGTCCAGGGTAGCACCTTAACTTTAAATGCCGTTGGTTTAGGATTACTAATTTTTAGCTTTTTTCGGGTTGCGATTATTGGACTACGGCAATATCTCCTAGACCACACAGCAAACCGCTTGGGACTATCGCTGATGGTCGGTTTTATTAAACATACTTTTCGCTTGCCCTTAGCTTTTTTTGAGTCGCGTTATGTTGGCGATATTGTCTCTCGCGTCCAAGAAAATCAAAAAATTCAACGGTTTTTAACTGGAGAAGCCCTTTCCATTGGCTTGGATTTGCTAACAGTATTTATCTATGTAGGATTGATGTTTTGGTATAGTTGGCAAATGGCATTATTATGCTTAGCAATTATACCGCCATTTGTATTATTGGCGCTCATCGCTACACCTTTCTTGCGCCGCATCAGCCGGGAAGTTTTTAATGCTTCAGCCAACGAGAACAGTTATTTAATTCAATCTCTCACTGGTATTCGCTCAGTTCGCTCGATGGCAATTGAGCAAACAGTACGCTGGCGTTGGGAAGAACTGCTAAATAACGTCATTAAAAAGACTTTTAGCGGACAGATCATTGGTAATCAACTACAAATTTTTAGTTCCGGTATCGAAGCTCTGGTAACCACAGGATTACTTTGGTTTGGTGCATGGCAAGTAATTCAAAACCAACTGACCATTGGACAATTAGTGGCATTTAATATGTTGTTGGGCAACATCATTAGACCATTCCAAAGGCTCGTTGTGCTGTGGAATCAATTACAAGAAGTGATTATTTCCACAGAACGGATTAATGATGTCTTAGAAGCAGAACCAGAGGAAGATTTACAATATCAACCCCGGCAAATTTTAAGTAATTTACGCGGTCATGTCATCTTTGAAAACGTGACTTTTCGTTATCATCCAGAAAGCGACATTAATGTTTTAGAAAATCTCAATTTTGAAATCAAACCAGAGCAAACCATCGCAGTCGTAGGGCGTAGCGGTTCTGGCAAAACAACTCTCTCAAAACTGATTTTGGGACTATACCCGCCGACAGATGGTAAAGTGCTGATTGACGCTCAAGATGTAACTAATATTTCCCTGCGATCGCTGCGTTCTCAAATTGGTGTTGTTGACCAAGATACATTTTTATTTGGCGGTACAATTCGGGAAAACATCAGCATTGCTCATCCAGAAGCCTCCCAAGAAGAGGTAATCGAAGCAGCACGTTTAGCAGGAGCAGATGAATTTATTCAGCAAATGCCAATGGGCTACGAAACCCAAATTGGCGAAAGCGGCGGTATGTTATCTGGTGGACAACGCCAACGCCTAGCCATCGCTCGTGCTTTGCTAGGAAATCCCCCTTTCTTAGTATTCGATGAAGCAACCAGTCATCTAGATGCTGAATCCGAACGAATTATTCAGAACAACCTCAAAAAAATTCTTAAAGGACGCACAAGTTTAATTATTGCTCATCGTCTTTCTACCGTGCGTCATGCCGACCAGATTTTAGTTTTAGACAGGGGAATTTTAGT
Organism: Nostoc sp. CreGUA01; assembly: GCA_034531095.2. Taxonomy (GTDB): domain Bacteria; phylum Cyanobacteriota; class Cyanobacteriia; order Cyanobacteriales; family Nostocaceae; genus Nostoc. Next base: position 9,723 of record JAVRBV020000174.1, read on the forward strand.
CGAAAGCGGTACTCACGAGCAATTAATCGTCAAAAAAGGTCATTATTTCTATCTCAACCAGCAACAACTAGCGCAAACAGCTTAAAAGGAAATTGGCATGGGGCATTAGGCATTGAAGATTGAGACGCAAGGAGAATTAGAGACTCGTTGATTTCTCTCAAAGCCTCATTAATGGAGTTCAAAGCCTCATTAACGGAGTTCAAAGCCTCATTAATGGAGTTCAAAGCCTCATTAATGGAGTTCAAAGCCTCATTAATGGAGTTCCAAGACTCATTAATGGAGTTCAAAGCCTCATTAATGGAGTTCAAAGCCTCATTAATGGAGTTCAAAGCCTCATTAATGGAGTTCCAAGACTCATTAACGGAGTTCCAAGACTCATTAATGGAGTTCAAAGCCTCATTAGACCTCTTGCATAAATAATTTTTTGTCTCACGCAAAGGCGCAATCGCTCTTAGCGATCTCGAAGAGTAGGCGCAAAGAAGAGGAGGAAAAGAAGGACTTTTGCAAGATTAATGGAGTTCAGAACCTCAATCCCCATGCCCCATGCCCCATGCCCCATGCCCCATCCCCAATTCCTATGCCAAACTCATCTAATAATTTATCATCGGCGTTCGCTATAGAAAAGGACGCTAAATTTTACCTACGTGAGGACACAAGTACTGTTGTTAATCCTCAAGCACAGGAAACATCCGAGACAAATGATTGGTTTTATGGTACTGAGGAACTGTTAGATGCTTTACCAAGAATTTGGACGCGCTCACTGTTGTATTTACTGATTGGCTTTGCCGCGATCGCTATACCTTGGGCGATGCTTTCTAAAGTTGATGAAACGGGAAGTGCTAGAGGACGCATGGAACCTGAGGGAGCAACGCAAACATTAGATAGTCCTGTGAGTGGTAGTGTGACGGCTGTTAATGTTAAGGAAGGCTCGACAGTACAAGCAGGACAGGTTTTAGTGCAACTGGAGTCTGATGTGCTGCAAGCGGAATTACAACAAGTGCAGACAAAACTAGAAGGTTTATTAAATCGGCGATCGCAACTCGATCTCCTCAAAAGCCAAATTTTACTGACGATTAATATCCAAGAACAGCAAAATAAATCCCAAGAGTTGGAAAAAATCGCCCAAATTAGTCAAGCACGGCAAAACCTTGATGCTCAGCAAAGTACTTATAACTTACAACGACTGGAAAAACTGGCTTTAGTAGAACAGGCTAGTCAAAATATCAGTTCTACGCAAATTGCCCAGAAATTAGCTCAAAGTCGTTTAAGCCGAGATTTCACAGAAGTTGAACGCTATCGCCAACTTTTGCAAGAGGGGGCGGTTCCCCAAACCAAACTTGTGGAACTCGAAAAGACAGCAGAAGAAAGCCAACGCCTCCAAGAACAAGCAAAATCTGATATTACCCAAGCCCAGTTGCGGTTAAAAGAAGAACTCAACCGCTATCACTCGCTGATGAGTCAAGCTCATTCAGATATTCAACTTTTCAAACTTCGCCTGCAAGAACAGCAAAGTGGCTATCGCAGTTTAGTGCAAGCAGGGAAACTGGCGGTGCTGAAAAATCAGGAACAGTTTAAAGACTTACAAAGCCAAATTACCAGCGTCCAATCGGAAATTGCTCAAACTGGCAGCCAGATTACATCCTTAAAACTACAATTACAACAACGAATAGTGCGATCGCCTGTTGATGGAGTAATTTTTGAATTGCCTATCCAAAAACCAGGCTCAGTAGTAGAACCGGGACAATTGATTGCCCAAATTGCACCCAAGGGTACTCCCTTAATTCTCAAGGCACAGATACCTAACCAACAAAGTGGTTTTTTGAAAGTGGGAATGCCGGTTAAAGTCAAATTTGATGCCTATCCTTTCCAAGACTATGGAGTAGTGCAAGGACGCGTCAACTGGATTTCACCTGATTCCAAAATTCAGACAAATAATCAAGGTAACGCCGAAACCTATGAATTAGAAATCTCCTTAGCTGAGCCTTATATCCAAACTGGTAACAAACGTATTCCCATAACACCAGGCCAAACAGCAACCGCAGAGGTGGTTATCCGTCAACGTCGGGTGATGGACTTTATTTTAGATCCATTTAAAAAGTTGCAACAAGGTGGTTTAGATCTCTAAGAATTCATCAATTTGCCATAGCATTTCCCAATAAGCGTGAGGTACTTGCTAAGGGCGCAAAGCTTTGCGCCCCTACAAATTTCTGTACCTCATTTGATTGGGAACTGCTATATGTTAAGCTGTTGCGCTTACAATTTGCATATAATAGATATGAATATAAGTTCAGGTACAGGTTGCTATGCCGGCTATTGGCTTTCTAAGCTTGGAACAAAAGCAGCATCTACAAAAATTCTTAAAACAGAGCGAACGCTCTGAAATGAGAGAGCGAGTTTTGATACTATTATTGATGAATGATGGTAGAACACAAGAAGAAATAGCAGCATTAATCGGTTGTTCTCGTAGAACAGTAGCATATTGGTGTGTGCATGGAGATCCAGATACGATAGAAAGCTTAGAAGACGGTAGAAGAAAAAGAGAATACAGAAAAGTTAATCAAGTTTACATAGATAAACTATTAGAGATAGTAGAGAAAGAACCAAGTGAATTAGGTTATGAATTTGGTCGATGGACAGCAGAAAGATTATCAACATATTTAGAGAAAGAAACAGGATTAAAAATAAGCAGTTCACAAGTAAGGAAGATATTAAAAAGAAAAAAGTATGCTTACCTTTGGGCAAAGTATAGTCTAGAGGACAGACAAAATGCAGAGAAAAGAAAAGAATTTAAAGAAAAGTTTCAAAATTATTTATCAATAGTAAAAGAGAAACCAAAGCTTTATCAGATATGGTTTTGGGATGAGAGTGGTTTTAGTTTACGAGTGTTAAGAAGGAAAACTTGGGGTAAAAAAGGAAAAAGAAAAAAAGTTACTGGGAAACGTAGTAGAGGTCGGGTAAACATGATGGGAGGTTTAAGGTTATCTGATAAAAAGCGGGTATGTTATTTTATTGAAAGAGGAAATTCAGAAACCTTTTATGAGCAGCTCAAACAACTACACGAATTCGTATTAAAAGAATGGTTGGCTTTAGGGAATAGTCAAGAATGCTTTCACGAACATGGCCCAAAAATAATTATATTTTTAGATAATGCAAGTTACCATAAACGTAAAGATATATGCGCCGAAATAGAAAAGAATCTACCGAATATTATTCTTGAATATCTCTCTGCTTATAGCCCTGATTTTAATCTAATTGAATTAGTTTGGCATTCATGTAAAGAATATATAGCTCATAGACTGTTTCAATCAGTATGTGAACTAAAATCTACGTTAAATAAACTCTTAAATGATGGAGAGCTTATTATTAAATGGGGAAGAAAAATAAAAAATAAGGGAAATGCTGTTTGTGCAAATTAAAAGCACAACAGCTTAATCTACTTATCAAAAACATTTTATATTTTAAGTGAACAAATAATAGATTTGATTTTAAATAAAAAGTCCTAAAAAAATGTATTCAAAAAAATTAGTAAGGCTATAATTAATAGAGTTGGAATTACAATCAAAACACCCTATTAAATTAGGTTAATAATTGGAGGAATTAGATGATGTCAAAGGTATTGACTGTTTCTCCTGACGAGCTTCTTGACCACATTAAAATGTCTTGTCAAATTCCCAGTATATTGGAGGCGATCGCCACTCGAAAAATTGTTGAAAATGAAGCTAAACAGGCAGCGATCGAAATTGGGTTAGAAGAATTACAAAGAGCAGCAGATCAACTGCGTTTAGCAAACCAACTTCTCAAAGCAGAAGATACCTGGGCGTGGTTAGAAAAACATTACATTTCTCTCGATGACTTTGAAAAAATAGTCGAAACTACTCTATTATCTACCAAATTAGCAAATCATTTATTTGCAAATAAAGTCGAAGCATTTTTTTACGCACACCAACTTGATTATGTCGGAGCAGTGACTTATGAAGTCATCTTAGATGACGAAGATTTAGCACTAGAATTGTTTTATGCTTTGCAAGAAGGCGAAATTAGTTTCCAAGAAATTGCCCGCCAATACATCGAAAATATTGAAATCCGACGGGCTGGAGGCTATCAAGGAATGCGTCTCCGCAAGGATTTTAGACCAGAAATTGCAGCAGCGGTATTTGCTGCTAATCCTCCACAAATTCTCAAGCCAATTACTACTCCCAAAGGAGTACATATAATTGCAGTTGAGGAAATTATTAAACCTCAATTGGACGAACAGCGACAACTAGAAATTATAGGAGAATTATTTGCTAATTGGTTAAAAACACAAATTGCCTCTATGGAAATAGTGGCAGATCTCACAAAACTTGTCACTTCGGAAACATCAAAAGATATGGTAATCAAGGAGTCAGAATTCAGGAGTCAGAATTCAGGAGTCAGAATTCAGAAGTAAAACAAATTTTGTGCTTAAGCGAGGTGTAAGGGCACGGCAATGCCGTGCCCTTACAGGCGTGTGTCTAAATCCCGGAATAATTGCTTCTAAATCCTGAATTTTATTCAGTTTAATCCATGCTTATCGCTACTTTGTTGAAACCATGTTGATTCTAGTTGAAAAAAGCCTACATTTTGATTATTAGTTAGATGACGATTTGCTTTGCCAAATAGCCAATTATTTTTCATTAATCTAATGTAAGTGCGTGAAGGTATATATTCCAGAGGATTGTAGCCACTAAAACGTAGCATTAAAAGGCAAGCCCAAGAGTATTTACCATCTCTCACAGCTTTAATTATTTCTTCTGATTCCTCATGATTAAAATTAAATTTTTTATTCGACGCTTCATGGGAATCGGGAAAATCTTGATTCATATAATTACCTGATGATTAAAATGCAGATTGCGGGGTTATTTCCAAAGTCGTTGGTTGTGATTTGAGATTTTGGATTAAAAACTTATTTTTTTCCTTGAATTCCCTGCCTAAAGAGCGATAAAAAGCAAGGAATAGGTGTAAGTTAAATCCAAAATCTAAAATCTAAAATTATTAAAGATTCAAGGAAGTGTATATATCCTCAGAATTTGCATTGAGGTAAGGGCGGTGCAATTCAACTTTATATAAAGAAAAATGTTGCAGAATTGCTGTTATGCGCTCTGCGGGTGTATCATTTCCCTGACGCCAACTATCAAGCAAACCATTAGCAATAATTTGGCAGCGGTTTGTACCGAAGCTTTCATGATTGCTAAATTTTTGGTCTGGTTCTTCTGCGATCGCCAACCCTGGTGCGATTAATTTGGTAAATAAGGGAACTTCTTTCTCAAAATAAGATTGGTTTTCTAAATACACTCTTTCTAATACTGGGTGAACAACTTCATATTTGTTTTTGTCAAAATAAAGCACCGCTGAATCGCAACGTTCATAATCCGAAGGATTGTAGAGTGCTTTAAATGAAAAAGGTATATCTATCAAGTTGAGTTGGGTAGTCAAACCATCCATAATTGCAACTGCTCCTTCTGCGGTTAAATTAAAATAAACGCGCACAATATTTTGATTGCCATGAGAAGCTGCATTACCAATTGCCATATAGAATGCATTTTGTACTAAATTCTTGGGCATTTTAATTGCAACTAAGTCACCAACTGTGGCATTTCGCTGCATTAGTTGTAAATGAATCTGACGTTGTATATGTAGTTTTAAACCATTTTTATACACCATCAAAATATCATCTTCTTCTTGAATTACCAGCCAATCGTTGCTGAAGTAGCCCTGACCTCTGTTACTTTCATGCAAACGTTCATAAAAAGCTACATCTACACCTAAAAGAGTGTTATTTTCTAAATTTTGGTTGAGTGCCAAATTGGTTGTGTCTGCATCAGGAGCAAGAGCTGATTTCAGAGAACCGTTGTAATAGATACCGTACAGAAAACTACGCAATTGCAGACTTAAAAATTTATTTTGCAAATCTAAAGGTAATTGCTGAAAGCCTGGAATTGCTGACTCTGGTAATTCCATTGGTTTGTAGTCTGGGTGCTGAATGCAATAATGAGATTGGATTTCAACTTTATGAATGATGTCTTGCAATGATGTCTGCAATGGCTCTGGAACTTCTGATAGTTGAGTTTGTAGCGAATCTAATAGTTGCATAATGGTTGCTGTGTAAATAAGAGAGACTTTTATAGCAATTTTCAGGTAAATAGACCATGCAGTAGGGGCGCAAGGCCTTGCGCCCCTACGACAGATGTGGTTCAAATAGATGAAAACTGCTGTAAGCCTGTTGACTATTCCCTGTTCCCTACGATACTTTTATACACGAGACAAGTTTGTTGGGTAAAGATCTGATGCTTGCACGCCAAAAATCGTTGGTATAGATGCTTCTGGACGGCACAATAAACTCTTAGCAACCTGAAGCATACAGATACCTGAATTACCAAATCTCTTTTCGTACTGAAGTATTGCCTGAATCGATCTAATCAAGGCTAAACCAGAAAATTGCATAACTCGCGGCAAAAAATCAGGACGATGTTCTAGTACTTGAGGAAATTCAGCTAAATAAGCAGCTACTAACGCCGCCATTGATGGCTGGAGAAGTTGCAAAGGAGTTGTAGCTAGACGTAATGATTCTTCGATCGCTATATCTTTACCAATAACAATACTATACAGCCACATTTGCAGATAGCTGGCTAGCAGATTGCCCAAATCATTTGCTGGATCTCCCCAATCGCAACGTTCCCAGTCAATCAACCGAATCACACTCTCACCTGAAAGTGATTCCTGAGAAATTGCTGGTTCCCAATTGAGAGCAATCAGAATATTATTCAACTTGAGATCGTTATGAGTCAAACAATAGGCACTAAAAGCACTAGCCAAATCCGCGATCGCTTGTCCTAAACTATCGTAACGTTGATAAAGGGTGAAAAATTTCAGTCCATCCCCAGGAACTCTACCATAAATTTCTGGTGTAATTCTATCCAGTCCTTGATATAAGTTTGGAGGTTCTTGACTAGATGTATTCTCGCCATTTTGAAAAAATTCTCGATATTCTGGACGGCTAAGACTTACACGATGAATTGATGCCAAAATAGTGCCAATTACCTTGGGAATCTCAGTTGGGAAAAAATTCTCCTTGATGTAGAAATCTGCCAAATCACGATAGTTGCTGAGATAATTAAAAACAATGATAGAATTTTCTGAATCAAAATGCAGTACTTCCGAACAATAGGAGCGAATGCGATCGATTTCTGGAAATCTGCGAAATAAATTATGAATTCTCCATTCGTCAAGAAACTCACCAGCAGTTTTTCCTTCTCGGTTGTGACGCTCTTGTTTAACTAAAAGTTGCTGACCTGCTGGTAAGGTGATTAATAAATTAAAATTTTTCGCAGGCTTTAGCTCAATTTTGCTCAATGATTGTTCTTCTTGAGTACATAATCCCAGAGGAATTAAGTAATCAAAGACATTTTGAGAACTTAATAAAAATGGCATAGTGTCAGATATTTCCTGAAAGCAGATTATTACATAGCAATCCTAAACCATTCGTGAAAAAATATATTGCCTGTTTCCACGAGTAATTTTAAAACTCAATAGAATTGCTATAGCTGAGTCATGAACTAAGTAGAACAGGGTAAATAATCAAAGGTTTGTAGTGAGAACTTTAGTTCTCTAAAAAAGGACTAAAGTCCTTACTACGAACTGAATTTTATTATTTTCACATTACTTGACATAGTTTGGTTTTTTTCAAGTCGTTCTACTTACAAATTAATTATCAGGCAACATTGTTATTGCTGTATGATGTAGCTATAAAGGCAATCTGAGCAATAGCATAGACATCAACATATGCTTCAGCTAGTTTTATCAAAGTTGAAAGATCGCTAAATCCACTCCAGCTATTGCCACCAGAGATGGAATCAACATCACTTAAATCAGTGAGAAAACTTTCGGTTCCCTCAAACAATTCAGAACCAGAAATATATAGTTCAGAAAGAGTGATATTTGCCATGACTGATTCCTCAGAGACTTTTTATCGTACATTTGAGGGTTTAAGACCCCTACCTCTACAGCAGGGCTGTTTCATTCCATTTCAAACAGGATTTGTCAAGATGTAAGAAGAGAAAATTGTAAGTAAGCGTGACGAAAAGATGAACATTTAAGCACTGAAATATCAGTAAAATAGTTGGTTTCATCGACACGCCAGTAACA
>JAVRBV020000175.1:0-40677 GCA_034531095.2 Nostoc sp. CreGUA01
GGTGACGAAGGTTGTGCCTGTCAGCCAACCGCCTAGTGCTAGGTATGCACAGGGGAATAGTAGTAGTCCTGACCAACCTACAAACACAAAGCGATCGCGCTTGAGCCAGTCGTCTACTACGTCAAACCACCCTCTTGTACTTGGGGCGCGTCCAACTGCGATGGTCATTAGAGCAAATCTCCAAATCTTATAAGTACAGGTTGTATCTGTATTATAGATAGCTATGCAGAAGCTTCTCTACAATGCAGAAAGTTAACCAAGTCGTTAACCTAGTTTACAATTTTTTACTAACCTTTAATCATATTAAGTGAAAATCTCTAATTTTTCTAGAGGATTTGTCATAAAACTTAACTATTGATAGAGATGGGGCATAGGGCATCGGGAGATGAGGGGGATGAGGGAGATGAGGGAGAATAACTCCTAACTCCTAACTCCCCACTCCCCACTCCCCATGCCCTTTTCCCTAGAATCAGTCAGCTGACGCTAAAATGAGTGCTACAGTTAAATTTTGATTAATGCTAAATGTTTACCATCGACTTAAGCATCAGAAACACTGCTTTTCCGATCTCAGTACAACGTAAGTCAGCCGAGGATGCTGAGGCTGTATATCAGTTAATTTTGGCAGCGATGCGTTCTGGCAATCCTGACATAGTGGAACTAAAGTGCGAAGGCAAAACAGAGAAGAAAATCGCTGTTCGTGCTAGTGAAATTTCTGGGGTGCAGATTGTTCAGAAAGATGGTGTAACCACCGCTAGTGGCAGACCACCTGGCTTTTTTGCTGTAGCTGCTGAGTAACCAAGGTTGACAAATGTCTCAAGTGGGCATCGAGGTCAAGGATTTAAATTTCAGTTGGCCTAATGGAGAGAAAGTTATCAAATCTTGCTCTTTAGAAATTCCCAAGGGTGAGTTTTGGATGCTTTTGGGTACAAACGGCAGCGGGAAATCAACGTTGTTGAGGTTGCTGGCGGGGTTATTAGCTCCGAAATCTGGCGAAATTCGGATTTTGCACCCCGTTGGCTTTGTCTTTCAAAATCCGGATCATCAACTGGTTATGCCAACAGTTGGTGCTGATGTGGCTTTTGGATTGGTGGAAGAAAAGTTGCCACCTGCTGCTGTGAGAGTAAGAGTTGAGGAGGCGCTAGGGGCGGTGAATTTACTAGCCCTACAACGACGCCCAATATATGCGCTTTCTGGGGGACAGAAACAGCGAGTGGCGATCGCTGGTGCGATCGCACGTCGCTGTGAGGTTCTATTATTAGATGAACCCACTGCTTTACTAGATCCAGATAGCCAGCTAGATTTAGTCGCTGGTGTCCGTCGCTTGGTTAAAAGTCGAGGTATTACAGCCCTGTGGGTAACCCATCGATTAGATGAGTTAAATTATTGTGACGGTGCTTTTTTACTAGAAAAAGGTTCTGTTGTGGATAGGGGTGAAGCCCAACGCTTGAAACAACGTTTGATGCAAGTACAAAGCCAAGCCTCTTGATTAAGGAATGGGCATGGGGCATGAGAAGAGGATGGGGAGATAAGGGGATGGGGAGATGGGGGGAAAGAAGAATTACTTTTTCCCCACCTCCCCACCTCCCCATCTCCCCACCTCCCCACCTCCTCATCTCCCTCATCTCCCCACTATAAAACGCGCCTTTTTAATAAAGGCGCGTTTTATGTTTTTACCTCTGTCTTAAGGTCAGTTTTATAAAGCTAGAGTATTTTTTGGGTTATGTAACATAGTGTTACAGAAGGTGCATCAATTATTATAAAAATTATGAATGAATTTTGCTAACTCTAGAAAATTGTGATTAAAAACCATGCCCCGTTCGTTACTCCAAGCCGTTTTGTTAGTGGACGGCTACAATATAATAGGCGCTTGGCCTTGCTTGAAAAAAACCCGTGATAGTGTTGGACTAGAGGCCGCACGTAACGAACTTGTGGAAGCAATGACTGGTTATAGTGCGTTTCAAGGTTATGCAACTCAAATAATTTTTGATGCCCAATATCAAAATTCCTCTAGTAGTAAAGAAATTATTACAGAGCTTTTATCTGTTTATTACACTGATTTTGGGCAAACAGCAGATACTTATATTGAAAAATCTTGTGCGTCTTTTCGCCAGCAAATAGCTCAATCTTTGATTTCTCGTGTGATTGTTGCCACATCAGATAGGGCGCAGCAGTTGATGGTGCAGGGGTATGGGGCTGAATGGTTGTCGGCACAACAACTCTGTGGCGAGGTGGAAACTACCGTTTGTCGGATGCGACAAAAGTATCATACACGCAAACAATCAAAGAGTAGATTTTTAGCCAATGCGATCGACGCTAAAGCACGGCAGCGTCTGGCTGAATTACGAATGGGATTACAGTAGAGCTTAGTATCCAAAAGTCTTTGCTGAGCTTCTAGAGTCGGTTTTGGCTGCAAAAATCTATGTTTAAACATCTAACAAAAAAAAATTAGCTAAAGTACTTGCCAAAGTCTATCCTTTAGCTTTAATATTATAAACTGTGAGCGTTCCTCAGTAGCTCAGCGGTAGAGCGATCGACTGTTAATCGATTGGTCACTGGTTCGAATCCAGTCTGGGGAGTTAAAAAGATACCAGTGAATATATAAATTTAGCCTAGCCAAAAAGAAACCTATCGTCTACCGAAAGGGAGGCGATGAGACGGATTTTTTGGCGATGACGAATTGACCAGTAACTAAATTCAAGCCGTAGGGATAAAACTGTTCTCTAGTCCTTGCTCTCACCAAAGGTCTTTTTCAGCAAGCCCTATATATGTATAAAAGTAAGAGCCAGCCCAAAAAAGCTGGATAAAAACTAGCGTCGTAGGAGATTTGAACTTAAGTCGTTTTCTGAATTTAGGAACAGTTTCGATTCCATCGCCTTTGCTTAAAGCTGCAATAATTTGCGGTTGATTAGTTGGGAGGATCTCAATTGTGGAAAATTGGGATGCTCCCAAATATTGTGCCCTTATGACTTGGCACAGAGCTTTACTAGATTGTCTAACTCTTGCTGCATCTGACTAACAACTAATTCATAACATGCATTGACATAGTGGCGATCGCAAGCTGCTTGCCGACCATACCCTTCAAACACAATGGGAGGACAAACCCGCGTGTGCAAGGTCACAGGTAAGGGAATGTTGGGCAAGGGGCCAATTGCTAATCCCCAAGGTAACCCCAGATAAATAGGAAAAACTTCCGGGTCAATTCCTAGTAGCCAAGGCATCCCCAATTTGTGGAGTTGCTGCACAATTTTGTAGCAGTCAGCAAGCACAATTAGCGTATCGTGGGCACCCCAGGAAATTACAGGCACAATTGGCACATTTTCGCGCAAGGCTAACTTGATAAATCCTTTTCGTCCGGAAAAATAAATTTTGTTACGCAAATGATGTGGTCGAAAAACATCTTCGGCTCCGCCTGGGTAAACTAGTACGCTTGCTCCAGAACGCAAGGCAGCGTAAGCCATTTTCGGATGAGCCATGATTGCTCCAGCTTTGGCAACTAATCGCGCTAGTGGTGGGCTAACCTCCCAGGCTTTGGGATGCATCAAACCATACACGGGTTGCTCTACACCAAAGCGTCGGAACCAGTCGTACATCATCATTGTCATATCTGGAGCCGCGAGTCCTCCATTATGGGAACCGACAAACAGGACTTTTTCTTCTGGTCGAATATTCTCCCAGCCACTAGTTTGAACTCGGAAGTAGTACTGATACAAAAAGCCAAATAGGGGCATCAGAGATTCGATGAACTTTGGATCTCGCTCATCCAAAGACCAACCGGGTTTTTTGTTTAAGAGATGTTGCTTTTTTGACATCGATGCATTTTAACAGGATTGGTAAAGGTCAAACAATCCTTTACCGTGGCAGCAAAACCTAAAAGTGTTCGCTGCTTGAGGAATAAATTAAACAACGTAGCGAATTTTGTCGCTACTAAATATATTCTCTCAGCGATCGCTACGCATCCACTGACTGCTGCGATTAGAGTTAATTCATCAAAAGCGGCGGTAAACCGACTCCTTCAAGGGGTGAGAGGGATAGCCGCCGTTAATTGTTGGGGACTTCCAGAAAATAAACTATCCAAAATTATTTGTACATTTCTAGGGGCGCACAGCTGTGCGCCCCTACAAAGGAATATTTTTTTGCTTGGAAGTCCCTTGACAGATTGACTGTTAACCGTCAACAGGAGTTTGGACTAACAATAAATATAGAAAAATATGGCAACTTTTGTAGGTTGTGATACGCTATCTGCTTGAGGAGTTTCGAGGTACTCAAGATGACTAAGCTGCGCGTGGGGTTATTGTTTGGCGGTCGTTCGGGAGAGCATGAAGTTTCGATCAACTCAGCACGGGCGATCGCTAAAGCCTTAAGTGCAGAGCAAAATATTAGTAAGTACGAAATACTGCCTTTTTACATCCAAAAAGATGGACGCTGGTTAGGGGGGGAAGCACCCCAAAAGGTTTTAGGAAGTGGTGTCCCATTACTGGAATCCCAAGAATCAACATCCGGGGGACTGACATCCAACCCTCAGACTCAAATTCTCAACCAATGGCAATCACCCTCTCAAGTTGCGGATGTGGATGTTTGGTTTCCCATTCTCCACGGCCCCAATGGTGAAGATGGAACAATTCAAGGCTTACTCACTTTGATGCAAGTGCCTTTTGTGGGTTCTGGGGTGTTAGGTTCGGCTATGGGGATGGATAAAATTGCCATGAAAATGGCGTTTGAGCAAGCGGGATTACCGCAGGTGAAATATAAGGCGATAACTAGGGCGCAAGTGTGGTCTAATCCTTGTGTATTTCCGAAACTGTGTGATGAAATTGAGGCAACATTGGGTTATCCTGCTTTTGTTAAACCTGCTAATTTAGGTTCCTCAGTGGGTATCGCCAAAGTGCGATCGCGCCCAGAATTAGAAGCTGCTTTAGATAATGCCGCTAGTTACGACCGACGGCTTGTGGTAGAAGCTGGTGTGGTAGCCAGGGAGGTAGAGTGCGCCATTTTGGGTAATGACCAACCCCAAGCCTCTGTCGTTGGAGAGATTACATACGACAGCGATTTTTATGATTATGAAACCAAATATACTGAAGGTAGGGCAGATTTACTGATACCCGCATTGATTCCCGATATCATCGCCCGTCAAATTCAGGACATGGCCTTGCAAGCCTTTGCTGCTGTTGATGCCGCAGGTTTGGCAAGGGTAGATTTTTTCTATGTGGAAGCGACACAAGAAGTTTTGATTAACGAAATCAACACCTTACCAGGCTTTACTGCAACTAGTATGTATCCTCAACTCTGGGCACATAGTGGAGTTGCTTTTCCAGAATTAGTCGATCGATTAATTCAATTGGCGATGGAAAGACATTCTCCTAGCTAACAAAAAAATTAGCGAACAGATTTCCAGATCATTACGGCAAAAAGTAGCAACCAATACAGAATTTCGGCAAAAGTTAGCCGGATTTAGTAGCCTTTGTTATACAAAAAAGTTACTTGAATCTGTACTTTTGTTACGGATACCTGATGCTTGACTCCTCCAGTACAATTTATTGACTAGAGGGGTACAAATCTGAAAGTAATCATGGAAAAAAGTCAGAGTGTACAGCACGAGCCAACCCAACTAATAGGGGCCACTCCAGAGCTGACAAACAGAAAATCGAGATTAAGAAAAAGCTCAAATGGTCTGATATATTTGGTTGTAAATCATCCTTGGCTATTGTTAACTGGGTCTTTAGCTATGTTTATCGGAGGTGGTGCCTTCGCCTTGTATAGCTTGGGTAATCCTGGCCAGGTATCATCAGAAGAACCAGAAGAAATTCCAGCGATCGTAGAACAACCAATATATACGCCCTCTGAGAATACTAATCCTACACCTTTATGGATGGTGGCGGCGATCGCCCTGAGTTGTGGTAGTGGTTGCTGGATTATTTTCCGAATGCTTAACCGGAAAACCCAACCGCAAAAAGTCCCAAAACAGGTTAATCGGCATCATGCACGCATGGCAGAAGCCCGCTACACAAGATTGGAACCGCGTCTTCCCAAAAACCAGCCAATTTTTGTGCCCCAGCGACAACTAGTTCCTGTGATGCACACAGCACCTAAGACCAAGCAGCTAGTGACGGTTCTACCACCAGAACACAGGCATCACTTAGATACGCGCAAAGAATCATTGGCAGACTTGATGGATCTCCGAAAAGATAGTTCATTGTCTGCGATTTTACGCCAGTATTAAAAGACTGTAAAGTAAAAACCTGTCAGATTAATATTTTTTGTTAATTAAGGTGACTAAGATTCCTGACTTCTAAAAGAAATCAGGAATCTTATTTTTTAGGCTCCTATATAGAGATTTAACTGCTTTTAAAAAGTTAAAAACCTGCCAAAATGGCAACTAGATTTTGATTAACCAAGTTAAATTATAGAAGATAAACGACTTCAAGGGTGTTGTTATCAGGGACTACCAAGTAAGCAAATGTTTTTTGTCAAAACACTATTTACTAAATGATTCTCACCAAAAAAACTATCTCGAATAATTATTATGAGAAGATTTTTTTGGAATCAATATCAAGAATTAGGTTTGACATTTGCTACAACAGGAATATTAAATGTGTATGGGCATTGTTCTTGAACTACGCATTAGCCCCCAAATCACAAGCAACGTCTGTATACATTCCTGTTCACTTCAGTAGCAAATGGTAGAGTGGGAGTTTGAAAGCTAATTGATATGCTTCCTCCCACTCTCTTTTTATGAAGAAGAATTCAGAATTCATAATTCTTTATATTTAGCAAAACTCAGTATCTTGCATAAATTCTAGAATTGCTGCATTCAATACTTCAGAAGCACCAGTTGAGGCATCATGACAGCAGTTAGACAAAATTTGAAATTTGGAATTTGAGATATGCTGATGTAGTTTTTCACCATGACTAGCAGGAAACCAACTATCTTGCTCACCCCACAAAACTAGTGTAGGACACTGAATTTTATGTAAATTATTTTGAATTTTAGTCAGCATATTTGGCTTATTTGCTTGGCAATTCTCTATTTCCCTGGCTGCTATTTGTAACTCTTCGGCAACTTTAGCGATGGTACCTGGTAGTTCAATAAAGGGGTAAGTTATCCAATAGATATCTTCCTGTGTCAAAATTGAAGGATCGAATAATACTGCACGTCTTTCTATTGCCATAATTTCTCGAAATACAGGTGCAAACAGATATGCTAAACGCAAAGAATCTATTGTTTGCATGATTTCTAGAGGTGTTTGGGCAAGTAACCACATAGCCCAATGGGGCAAACGTTCAGTAAATATAGGCACGTTTACTACTACTAACCGTCCGATTAATTCGGGATGTTCTTGAGCAAGGGCAAGGGCAATTAATCCCCCCAGAGATTCAGCCACAATTACTGCTGGTTCATCACATAATGCCTGAATAATTCTTTGAAATTCAATAACTTGATGACCGTTGCCTTCTCTACGAGACAATGGTTTTTCGGAAAAACCAAACCCTTTGGCATCAAAACAAATTACCCGGAAATATTTAGATAATGGTGCTATTATGTGGCGCCAATTATAGCTCCAACTGCCCATACCATGTAAGAGAATTAGCGGTTTTCCTCTACCTTTTTCGCCGTATGCAATTTGTACAGGATATCCATGAGTATCAGTAATAACTAAATTTTGCCGCCCTTTGGGAAAAGTGGCTTGCCACCAATCTTTCATTCGTTTATTAATTGATAGGGAATTCAGGAGTCAGGAGTCAGGAGTCAGAATTCAGGAATCAGAATTCAGAAGTCAGAATTCAGGAGTCAGGAGTCAGAATTCAGGAGTCAGAATTAGAATGGTCTCTATGCCTAGCTTTGAGATTATAGATAGTGTATTTCAATAACTTTAAATCTGCTGTGCTATGGCTTCTCAATATTATTCAAATTATTCAGCTTGAGTCTCAAAGTTTTCTGAATTCTGGATTCTGAATTCTGAATTCTGAATTTAACTGCCAGTCAAGGCGTTCCACAGGATTCTAATTAAAAATACGGGTAATGCTACTAAGGCAATGGAGATTAGCAACAATCCAGCGAAAACGGCAATGATAAACCACTTGTCTGCACTCTTTTGCTGGCTGGGGAATTTTAAGTGTTCTTCCAATAACTTGAGATTATAATTATTAGCTGTCCAAGCAATATCAAAAAAGTCTCCAATAATTGGGACAGCGCCTATTAAGCCATCAATAATTACATTCAAAATCATTCTGCCTAAAGAGGCTTTGGATACACCCAGCCGTGCTGCTTCTAAAATAATATAGCAAGAAAACATGACTCCCAAAAAATCACCACCAATAGGTATTAATCCTAAAATTGGATCGATACCAATGCCAACTTGGGTTCCAGGAATAGTGATAGCATTGTCCAATAGACGACTGAACTGACGGAGGCGCTTTAAGGTAGGTGCTTTGGCATCAGGTTCAATCATGGAAAATCGAGAAGAAGAATCAGGCATGAAAGCGATCGCTATTTATATTCAATCGTTAGACATTTTACTCTTCTGTTGAGCTTTTGCAAAAGTTTCTTTCAAGATTTAATAATTAATATTTTTTAATATTTTTCGGCAGATTGTGACTGTACTTTTGAACGCATATTTTCCCCGACAATGACGTTCAACTGGTCGCCGATTAACATCACAGCAGCGCTCATGGACAGCCAGAGCATTAAAACTATAACAGCTCCAACTGCGCCATAGACTTTATTATAATTCCCAAAGTTCGCTACATAAAGCCGAAATAGGGCAGATAACATAGCCCAGAAAACAGCTGCTAAAATCGCTCCAGGCATCATTGGTGTGCCTGGGTTCCACACACTCGGTCCGTAGCGATAGAGGAAGCCAAAAGCGTAAGCAACAATACTTAAAGCTAAAGGCCAGCGTAGCAGTTGCCAAATATCGAACAAGAAGATTAAAGAAGAATTTTCACGTGCTACCATTCCCAACAGCCAATCGCTGGTAAACACTAAAAAAGAAGCTAATACCAAAAGCAACATGGTACCGATTGTTAATCCCACAGAAATGAGCTTGGCTTTCCAAAAAGGGCGTATTTTTTCCGGAGGAATTTGATGGATTTGGTCTAGGGCTGTCATTGCAGTACTCACTGCGCCAGAAGCAGTCCAAATTGCTAATAAAAAGCTGAGAGAAAATAAACCGCTGTTTTTAGAATTGGTAATTTCTGTAGTGGCAAAATCACGAATCAGAATCAATGCTTCTTCAGGTAAAACTTGACTAAGTTGCGTTGCTAATTGTTTAAAAGTGTTTTGTAAAGATTCTGCCAATAAGCCGATAGCTGCGACTAAAGCAAGAATCGCTGGAAACAAAGATAACATGGCATTGAAAGCAATTTCCGAAGCTAGTCCTAAAAGTCGTCTTTCAATTGTTCTGGCGAAAGTTTTTTTGAGTGTGCGCCAATTGAGGTGACGGAAAAAGCGGACGAAACGAGGCTTGAACATAAGTAGAGCAATTAACAAATCAAATAGAAGTTTTATATAAGGCGATCGCTAAACTAATTTCATTGAGTATTGTAACTAAAATTGTGACCTTGGCCAGAGTATATCTGATGTCACAGGTGATTTTAGTTACACAAGCGGCTTTAACATTCAACGAATAATCAGCAAGCACAAAGATCCAACAGGCGTTAGGGGTGTATAGCTTTGCGACTCAACGCCTTTTGTGAATAATCATCCTCAAGGCAGAATCTAAAAATAGAAGTTTTATATAGGCGTATTTTTCAGACAGGCTAATCGCTTAATCGTGCAACAAGTCTTTCTGGGCATGGTAATTAACTGTGCTGGAAATACAAATGACTCCCATCGTTACTAACCTATATCGTATTAAACAAGCGGCGAGTTGAGCAGCCAATCAAAAGGCAATCAACTAATAGCTAACTCACATTTCATCAAATCAAAATTACGAGGTTTCTAACCATGTCTCACGTATTGTTTACAGATTTGTCTAACGAGCAACTAGAAGTTGTAGCTGGTGGTGTTGATTTCCAAATCGATGCAACTTTTTACGCAGGTAAAGAAAACGTTCTCAATGGCGAAAGCAGTTCCGATCCTAGTGGTAGCACTGCT
Organism: Nostoc sp. CreGUA01; assembly: GCA_034531095.2. Lineage (GTDB taxonomy): Bacteria > Cyanobacteriota > Cyanobacteriia > Cyanobacteriales > Nostocaceae > Nostoc. The sequence continues at coordinate 10,094 of JAVRBV020000175.1, forward strand.
AGCTCCAACGGTAGTTCTACAGAAGTTGAAACTGCTGGACTAGCTTTCTTAGCCTTGGGTTCTCATGAAATTCCTGAGATTCCTAAGATTTAAAAAGGATACGGCTTTAAAGTTAAGCAGCTAAAAAAGGCAATGAAATAATACGTGAGTTCGCTGAAAATAGTTTGATGACAATAACTTAGAGATTTTATCTCTAATACTACAAAATCAAATTTACACTTCTCAATCACGAACTCACGTTACTAACAGTTCAAATTTTTCAAAACAAAACTACGAGGTTTCTAACTATGTCTCACGTATTGTTTACAGATTTGTCTAACGAACAACTAGAAGTTGTAGCTGGTGGTGTTGATTTCCAAATCGATGCAACTTTTTACGCAGGTAAAGAAAACGTTCTCAATGGCGAAAGTAGTTCTGACCCCAATGGTAGCACTGCTAGCTCCAACGGTAGTTCTACAGAAGTTGAAACTGCTGGACTAGCTTTCTTAGCCTTGGGTTCTCAAGAGCTTCCTGAGATTTAAAAAGATACAGCTATTAGATTAAGTAGCTAACAAAGGCAATAAACTAATACGTGAGTTCGCTGAAAATAGTTTGATAAAAAGAGTGTAGAGAGAAAAACTCTCAGACTAAAAAATCAAATTTATCCTTCACAATCAGGAACTCACGTTACTCCTAATTCAAACTTTTGAAATCAAAGTGACGAGGTTTCTAGCTATGTCCAACGTATTGTTTACAGATTTATCTAACGAGCAACTAGAAGTTGTAACTGGTGGTGTTGATTTTCAATTAGATGCAACTTTTTTCGCGGGTAAGGAAAACATTCTCAATGGTGAAAGCAGTTCCGATCCTCATGGTAGTGCTGCTAGCTCCAACGGTAGCTCTACAGAAATTTCAACTGCTGGGATAGCTTTTTTAGCCTTGGATTCTCATGAAATTCTTAAGCTTTCAAAAGAATACGACCATTAAGTTGAGCAACTAAAAACAGCAATCAACTAATACGTGAGTTTCATATCAAGAGTTTAGTAACAAAAATTTGATTTCTATATTTTTGTTAGTAATACGAACTCACGTAACTAATCGTAAAATTTTATAGGATTCAAATTACGAGGTTTGCGTCTATGTCTGGCGAATTGTTTAGAGATTTATCTGATGAACAACTAGAAGTTGTAACTGGTGGTGCGGATTTGGCGATAAATGCTACTTTTTACAAAGCCAGCGAAAACATTCTCAGCGGTAGTAGTTCTTCTGGGCCAAATGGTAGCGTTGCTAGTTCTTATGGTAGTTCTACAGAAATTGCAACTGGTGGGTTAGCTTTTTTGGCTTTAGATGTGAATCACCTTGCCGATCTTTTCAAATATCATTGAAGAAGAATACAGAATTCAGAATGGGCTACGCCCCGCTGCGCTAACAGAACTCAGAATCAAGGCGCGACGCTCTCTACGAGACGCTAAAAGCGAACGAATACTCGCTACCGCTGCGCTATCGTTCGCGTAGCGTCTTGAAGACCACAAAATCGTAGATTTGGTGGGGGTGAATTCTGTTTGATAAAAATAATCTACCGGAAGTGTGGCTAAAACATCAGCATTATTGACATGAGATTATCGGTAGACTTGAACAAAAATTGATCCGAAATTTTTTACAGGTGACCCATAATAATAGGATGATATGGGTCATCTTTTATTCAGGATTTTCAAACAAGAATTTAAACTTACAGCAAATTGGAAGTTGGTGAGGTACAGATAATCGTAGGGGCACAATATATTGTGCCCCAAAGAGTGTACTTCATTTACCTGAAATAGGCTGTAAAAAGTAAGTTTTAGTAATTCCAGAAACTGATGTAGAGTAATTTACCTATGAAATACGAGTTTGTGAAACAGCATAGCAAAGAAGACTGTGGAGCTGCTTGTCTTGCTGCGATCGCTAAATATTACGGACGTAGTTTTACTCTCAGCCGCATTCGGGAGGCGGTAGGCACTGGACAATTTGGAACTACTTTATTGGGGTTGAAACGTGGAGCAGAAACACTCGGGTTTAATGCTCGTCCCGTGAAAACTTCGCCGGAACTTCTTAATAGAATGAATGAAGCACCGCTACCGGCAATTATTCATTGGAAAGGGAATCATTGGGTTGTTTTATATGGTAAGAAAGGCAAAAAATGTTTAGTTGCAGATCCAGCGGTAGGTGTGCGTTATCTTTCTCCAAAAGAGATAGCAGAAGGCTGGACAGATTGGTTAATACTTTTGTTGGAACCCGATCCAATACGCTTTTTTGCCCAAGAGGATGATAAAGTTGGAGGATTTTGGCGTTTTTTCAAACGTGTTTGGATTTATCGCGGGATTTTAGCTCAAGTTTTGCCTTTGAATTTAACGTTGGGTTTGTTATCTTTGGCTTCTCCTTTTCTGTTGCAAATTCTCACTGATGATGTGTTAGTTCGAGGTGATACAAAATTACTAACTACTGTAGCGATCGCTGTGGTAGTAATGAATGTTGTTTCTCGTAGTCTTTCGTTTGTACAATCTAACTTAATTGCTCACTTTGCCCAACGTCTGCAATTAGGTTTAGTTTTGGAATTCGGACGGCAGATTTTACGATTACCCTTGTCTTATTACGAAGCTAGACGTAGCGGTGAAATTGTCAGTCGTCTTCGAGATATTAGCCAGATTAATCAATTAGTTGCTAACTTAATTATCACTCTACCAAGTCAATTTTTTATTGCTCTTATTTCTTTTAGCTTCATGGTTTTTTATAGCTGGAAACTCACGGTAGTTGCCGTATTTATTGCTGTGATGATGAGCATATCTACCATAGTATTCCAGCCGACTTTGCGGCAAAAAACTCGTGAACTGTTAGTTCAAGAAGCAGAAGTCCAAGGGGTTTTAGTAGAAACATTTAAAGGCGCTCTAACTCTCAAAACTACCACATCTAGACCACAATTTTGGGACGAATTTCAAAGTAGATTTAATCGTTTAGCCAACGTAACATTTACTACAATTCAAATTGGAATTATCAATAATACTTTTTCTGGCTTTGTTGCGGGTATTGGTGGCGTGATTCTGCTTTGGTTTGGCGGTAATTTAGTGATTAATCCAGTAGAAAACCTCAGCATTGGTCAACTGCTGGCTTTCAACTCAATGAATGGTAACTTCTTGGGGTTAATCGGCACTTTAATTAGTTTTGTAGAGGAATTTACGCGGGCAAAAACAGCTACACAACGCCTCACAGAAGTTATAGACGCCACTGCCGAAAATGAGGGTGATGAGATAAAGCCTTTTGCTGAAATTCGCAGTGATACTGATATAGTTTGTACAAATATTAACTTTCACTATGCCGGTCGCCTGGATTTAATCGATAATTTTTCTTTAGCAATTCCTGGTGGGAAAGTTGTTGCAATTATCGGCAAATCTGGTTGTGGTAAAAGTACTTTAGCAAAATTGATTGCTGGGTTATATCCACTGCAATCTGGGAATATTCGTATTGGACTTTATAACATTCAAGACCTTTCTCTTGATTGTCTGCGTCAGCAGGTTGTTCTTGTTCCCCAAGAGCCTCATTTTTGGAGTCGTTCAATTGTGGAAAACTTTCGTTTAGGGGCACCCCATGTTACGTTTGAACAAATTGTGAGAGCTTGTCAAGTAGCTGAAGCTGATGAATTTATTAATAATTTACCTGAAAAATATCAAACTGTTTTAGGTGAATTTGGTGCAAATCTTTCTGGTGGGCAACGTCAAAGACTGGCAATAGCAAGAGCTATTGTTACAGATCCCTCGGTTTTGATTTTGGATGAATCTACGGGCGGATTAGATCCAGTCAGTGAAGCACAAGTTTTAGATAAATTGTTTCAACATCGCCGGGGTAAAACTACGATTTTAATTACTCACCGTCCGAAGGTAGTTAATCGGGCTGATTGGATTGTATTGCTAGATCAAGGCAAGTTAAAGCTTCAAGGTTCTTTGGACGATCTGCGAACAAAACCAGGAGACCATATAGACTTTTTAATGACTTGAAGAAGAATTTGGGAGTTGGGAGTTGGAGTTGGGAGTTGGGAATTAGGAGTTGGGAGTTAGGAGTTAGGAGTTGGGAGTTAGAATTCCTAATTACAGTTTTCTTTAATAATAAATTTTAGATTTGGTGTGATAGTGAATTATTCATACATCTTGTCTTAAATTGGAGAATTATACAAAATTTATTCTGAATTCTGAATTCTGAATTCTGATCCCTAACTACTTTTTCAATTATTAGGAGAAATATGCTTTACACCCACAATCAAAAGTTTATACCCTCACTTGAAAAGGATGAATTTCTTCCTCCTATTAGTCCTTGGACATCTCTAGTTGGAGTATTACTTGTTGGAACTATTGGTTCTGCGATCGCTCTTTCTTCATGGATTAAATACAATGTCATGGTGGAAACTGCTGCAACTGTTCGTCCAATAGGTGATACTAAGCTAGTGCAACCAGAAATGGAGGGAACTGTTGAAAGTATTTTTGTGAAAGAAAACCAAATTGTCAAAAAAGGAGAAGTTATTGCTCGTCTGGATACGCGACAATTGCAAATCAAAAAAAGCCAACTCCAGGGCAATATCGAACAAAGTAGATTACAAGTAATTCAAATTGATTCGCAAGTTGCTATTTTAGAAACTCAGATATTGGCTGAAAAAAGATTTATAGAACGAAGTATTTCTTCTGCAAAAGCAGATTTAACACGCAACGAACGAGAGTATCAAGACCGAAAAGTTGCAACTCAAACTGAATTGTTAGTTTCAGAAGCCAGCTTGCAAAAAGCTAAGGCAAATTTGCAAAAAGCTCAAGCAGATTTAGACTTTGCTAAAATGGATAGCGATCGCTATGAACAATTAGCAGAACTGGGAGCAATTGGTCGGCGGGAATTTGAGCAGAAAAAACTAGTTGTTGAACAAACTAAATTAATACTTGAATCCGAAAAAATATCGATTAAAATTGCTCAAGCTAAAGTACAATCAGCACAAGCTGTAGTCAATCCCACGATGGCAAAAATTGCGATCGCCGAAGAACGCATTTCCCAAGAAATTGCTAGAGGTGAAGCAACCATCGCTACTTTAGACAAAGAAAAACAAGCTTTGATGCAGCGGCGAGTGGACATGGAAACCCAACTCAAGCAATATCAAAAAGAACTTCAACAAATTGAAACTCAACTGCAAAACAGCATTATTCGTGCTACTAGTGATGGTACGGTTCTTAAGCTCAATTTGCGAAACCCTGGTCAAGTTGTTGGTGTTAGCGAATCTATTGCTGAAATTGTTCCTCAGGACGCTGCTTTGGTGATTAAAGCGATGATTCCCACCGCAGAAATTCAAAAAGTTGCAGTCGGTCACAAAGTGCAATTACGAATTGACGCCTGTCCATATCCTGATTATGGTACTCTCAACGCTGTTGTCAGTAGCATTTCTCCAGATGTAATTACACCTGTGGATACCAATACTAATACTGGTTATTTTGAAGCCACAATTCAACCAGAAATGCTTAAATTTGGCAACGGTAAGCTTCAATGTCACATCCAATCAGGGATGAATGCAAAAGCTAATATTATCTCCCAAGAAGAGACAGCATTACAATTTATGCTCAGAAAAGCCAGATTAATTACGGATATTTAAAATGAAGAATTTAGAATTATTGAAGAAGAATACAGAATTCAGAATTCAGAATTCAGAATTCTGAATCAATCAGTGATTGAACAGTAGGTTGGGTTGAGCGTAAGCGTTACCCAACAAAATCCAGATAATGTTGGATCTACGTTTCTCAAAGGCCACTTCACTCAAGTCGGGAAACCCGCCCACGTGAGTGGCTGCCCAACCTACGCCAGTTTTAATTTTTAGCCTTAACACCAAGCGTATTGCATGATAATTCCTTCTTCCCTGCCGTAAACAGGGAAGAGAGTTTTGTCTTTTTTAAATGTAGTAACTGCGAGAAAGTTCATCTGAAATCTGTTAATTATACATTATAGAGACTTGATGAATTCTCGTGGTACTTTCTGGCAATTATTTTGTACACGTTGGCATTTTTTTTGGCATAAATATGCCGTGGGTTGCATAAAACTTTTTTCTTATGCTACTAAAATAGCTGACATAACAATATTATGTGAGCGTTAAAATGTGTACGCAAATTATACTTTGAATTGTCTACGTTATGTCCCTAGTGCGGTTTCTGACATCTTATCAGAGAATTCAACGAGCATTGCAATGGTGGTCTTCTAAACAGTCGATGAAACTCTTTATAGAAGCAGAGAAAATTCGTGATGATTTGTTACAGGAATCTTTTACAATACGTCGCAATTTAGATTTGTTGACAGTAGATAATCTGAATTTATCAGATAATAAAATTCAAGAAAGCTTAAAACAAATTGACAATTTTCATCACTCTTTAGTGCAATTGAGCGATCGCTTATTTCCAGCATCCCTTCAAGACAGTTTTCCGCTAGCTATTGAGTATTTATTAGAACCTTGGCTGGTATCCAATCCCCAGTTATACTTTCAAATCGATTTGCCCCTTTATTGGCGGCATGAGCCAGCAGAACGTAGTCTGGTTGTATTAACTGCTTTAAATGAGTTACTGACCATAACTTTAACAGAAGTTTTGGCTTTAACATCAATTTATATCAATTTAAAACAACAGAAGACTATGGGAACATTAATTGTAGAAGTCACCTATTCTAATGTGTCTACATTTTTCCTGCATTCTACGCTACCAGAATTAAATTATCTTTGTGAAAGTTTTCGATTACTAACCTCAGGTAAATGTTTTACTCGAACTAATAACTTGAGGATTTCTTGGCATTTTTATTGGTAATTATTATATTGATTAATTCACATATTTCTTTATATTTCGACAAAGATAATTAGTTATTGTAGATAATTATCAATAATCTTTAATTATGTACCTAATCAGCAGGCTGTGAATTATGAAACAAGAAATGTCTGAAAAGACGTTGCTGAAAATTTTAGTAATTGATGACCATGAATCAGTTTTAAGTGGAACAGTAGACATTTTACAAAAACATTATCCTGGTGCTGAAATTGTCACTGCCATAAATGCTAATAATGCTCTCAATCAAGTTAGTAGTTTACAGCTAGATCTTGTAGTTATGGATCTTTCAATTCCAGAAAATTATGGAATCACAGCACGACCTGATACGGGTGTTCAATTACTCAGAATTTTGATGAAACACTATCCCAACTTGAATATTCTTGTCCAAACTGCTCATGTTAGAACACTAGTGAGAATTAGACCTGATATTGATAGTCATAAAGGAGGTTTTACAGTCGCGGATAAAAGTCTTTCCACCCAAGAAATGTTAACTAGAGTTGATTGGGCATTACAGGGATTAACTCATACAAAAGATATTAAAGGAATCTATTCGGGATTAGAGTTTAAACCGGAGTGGCTTAGAGTATTGACTTTAGCATTTGAAGAAGGATTACAAGATAAAACTATCGCTGAACGAATGTGTATATCTGAACGCATGGTGCGTCATTACTGGAGTAAGCTACAGGATGCTTTAAATGTTTATCCTGATGAGGGGAAAAATATTCGTATTCAAACTGAAATCCGCGCTAGAGAAGAAGGGTTAATTGATTGAGTTAGGAGTCAGAATTCAGAATTCAGGAGTCAGAATTCAGGGGTCAGGGGTGAGAATATTTTAGACATAAAGGCAATAATTTGGGCTTTTTTTGAGATTTTTTTATTCAAAAGTTCATTTTTTAAGGCAGTAATTAAGTTTGAGGTATGAGAACTAGTTAATACTATTTCTACTCTCAAATGAAGTATATCCGTAGTGAAATTATCTCCGTAAAAAATCATTATTTTTGATAATGACTCAATTTTATTCTAAATTCTGTTAGCGTAGCGGGGCATAGCCCATTCTAACTCCTGAATTCTAAATTCTTATTTTTAAAAAAGGCTAGGAGGAAAGTTTATGCAGCCTAAACTCTGGAAAATAATTAAAGAAGAAATTCGTATTTGGCGGGTCGGCTTATTTCCAGGAATTGTAGTCATTTCACTGGTGATAATTGCTCGTCTTAGTGGTTCAATGCAATCTTTAGAATGGCTAGCTTTTGATAGTTTTCTGCGTATACGCCCTGAGGAACCTATAGATGAACGAATTATAATTGTGGGCATTAATCAAGACGATCGCTTCATAGATTCTTCAATCTCAGATAGAGATTTAGCAGCACTATTATGGAAACTGCACAGGTGTCAACCTAGAGTTATTGGTCTTGATATCTATAGAGATTTTCCGGTCGATCCTAGTCATACAGAACTGTTAGCAGCTTTTAAAAATATCAAAAATTTAATCGTTATTCAAAAAGTATTGCCCAAGGAAATTGCGCCGCCACCCAATTTTTCTTTGGAACAAATTGGTTTTGGCGATCAAGTTACGGATGGTGACGGCAAATTAAGACGAAGCTTATTAATAACACCAACATCTCAAGGAGAAAAATTATCTTTATCCTTACGTTTAGCAGAAGTTTATTTAGCTCACGAAAATATTAGCTTCCAAAATAGTATTAGCGATCGCACTACAATTCAGTTTGGGAATACTCCACTACCAAAACTTTTTCCTAACTCTGGTGGCTATGTCCGAACTGATGTCACCGGAGTTCAAGTACTGCTGAATTTTCGTAGCGGTCAAAAACGATTTAGAACCATATCTTTAAACGATATTAAAAACAACAAATTCAATTCTCAATGGTTACGCGATCGCATTGTAATTATCGGCATAACTTCCCCTAGCCGCAAAGACTTAATAACTACTCCGACAATTACATCTAAGCAATCTATAAACAGACCAGTTCATGGGGTAGAAATTCAAGCACATGCTGTTAGCCAAATTGTCAGCGCTGTCCTTGATGACAGACCACTTTTAGATACTTGGTCAGATGGATGGGAATATTTATGGATTTTTGTCTGGGGGCTTTTAGGAATTGCGATCGCTCGATTGAGTAAATCTCCTCTAGCAAATATCATAATTGTGATTACTACAACTTCTACCTTACTGGTTACTTGTTATTTTCTCCTAACTTGGGGCTGGTGGGTTCCAGTAATTCCTACAATTATCGTTTTAACTCTCAATGGTATAGAACTCACTGCTTTATATCAATGTGATAAAGCGTTGCGATCGGGAATTAAAGCTAGACAAGATATTATTGAACGCACATTTGAAACAATTCACAATGGCCCATTGCAAAGTCTAGCTAAAGTTTTAAAAATGGTTAAAGGTCAAGATTTTTCAATCAAAGAATTACTCCCAGAACTCGAAAAAGAACTGGAAAAACTCAACCACGAACTCAGAGGAATTTACGATTTTTTACAACGAGAACCACCAAATAAAGACAGTAGTCTTTATTTAGGAAATACTTTAGTCTTAAATTTACAAGATCCATTACACGAAATTCTTTATCAAGTTTATAGCTATACCTTAGCGCGAGACTTTCCTTGCTTTAGAACTATCAAAGTTAAAATCCGTAATTTTGAACCTATAGATGAGCAACACTTAAGCATAGAACAAAAGCAAGGACTTTGCCGATTTCTCGAAGAAGCTTTGTGCAATGTCGGTAAACATGCCACAGGAGTAACTCGCCTCGAAGTCACTTGCTTTTCATCTGAAGGCTGGTACACTTTGAGCATTATAGATGATGGTTTGGGTGTTAATTCATATCGAGAAGGTCGCGGTACCCAACAGTTTAGAAATTTAGCAAAGCAACTCAAAGGTAAATTTCAACGAGTACCTCTTTGTTCTAGAGGAACAATTTGTGAATTGTCTTGGCCTGTAACTAAATTTTGGTACTGTAATAAATAATTCTGAATCATGATATAGAAATCTAAAAGTATGTATTTTATAGAAACAACTCGTTTCACAAACATATCATTTTAGATTCTTAATACTGTAATTAAGTTTTCCTCAAAAGCTAATGACTTGGCTAATGAATTTTTTATATACTGAAAAACAAGATTTCCACATTATGGATTACCAACAAATAAATTATCCAATTTTGTGGGGTGGGCGTCTCGCCCGCCCATTCCACAGGACAAACATCCTGTCCGCCCCACAATAAAAATTGAATATTTTTTATCTGTAAGTGCCTTATTCAAAGTGGTTAATCTGAATCAACTAACTATTAATTGGGGTAAAAATATGGTAGAATTAAATCAATTATTTACCCAAATCAAATCACCTTCATATCCCAAAACTAGCCAAAAAGACAACAAAAACTCGGAACCGCTAGCAGATACCTGGGGTAATTATCTTCAAAGTTTACAAGAAGCTATTGCTGAGTCTAATACAGCAAAAGAAATTATTCAAAAAGATTACGATCGCGTCCAAGCCTTGGCGATCGCGTGGGAAAAAGAAATGCAAATTGCCTTGAAAAACTCTTCTAAAGAGCGAGTTCGTCAGGCATTAGTCTATAAACAAAATTGTACTGCCAGAGCGCGAGAACTAAAAACTTTAGTCGAACGCCATATTATTCATGTCAGCACTCTTGAAACCCGACTGACTTATTGGCAAAATCAACTATAAAAATAGTCACTAATTAATGAACCTAACGTTTAACAGCAACAAACTCAATATTAGTTGCAGTATATTTGAGTGGTGTATTTTGAGTTAACCATTGGTCTAGAGATTCAAAAAAGTGATATTTAGGATATGAAACACTATTTTTAGGCAAAAGTTGTCTATGCCAAAGGTCAATGAGTTCAAAATTAGTTTGCTTGAGGAGGTGTTTTACCATTTTTTGGGAATACAAGCGATTGTGGTAAAAATTTCCACGCAAATGGGCTAAATGCTGAGTCCAAGAAAGATAATAAGGAAGGAAAAAACAAAAGAAAAGACCTGATGGTTTTAACACTCGATGAATTTCAGCAAGAGAAGCAAGGTCATTAGAAACGTGTTCAAGAACTCCAAAACTTAAGACAACATCGAAGCTGGCATCCCTGAAGGGAAGTAAATAGGGATGTTCTAGAGGTACAACTTTTAGAGATGCTTTTTCAATGATTGGTGTAATTTGATCGAAAGCTGAATCACCACCACCGCGCACATCACAACTAGTAATTTGAACACCCATTTCACGCATTAAAAAAGAAATATGTCCTTTCCCACATCCCCAATCAAGAACGCGTACTTTATCCAAACTTGTCCCAAACCAATACTCTAAAACAGCCCTCACGTATTCTGTGAGATAGAGGAAAATATTCTGGGAGGCAGAGTTTGTTAAAAACGCGTGGCTATCTATATCTTTTACTAAATCCATCAGCTGGTGATTTAGAGGTAAATTTTTTTGAAAATTAGTATGTCTCAGAGCAACCAATTTTTTGCGATTATCTATTGAATTTATGCTCATAGTTAGGGACTGGGGACTGGGGGCTGGGGGCTGGGGACTGGGGAGATGGGGAAAAGGTTAAAGGGAAAAGGAATAAATTTAATCTTTCCCCTTTTCCCCTTACGCCTTTCCCAATGCCCCATGCCCCATGCCCCATGCCCCATGCCCCATGCCCTGTTTGGCCAATAGAAAAAATATTTTGCTCATTAACCGTGTCACTATAGAAACATAGAGCTGCAACTTGAGCAATAGGAAGACTAAAGAACGCTGTGCAGATAACATTCTTAGGGACGAGTTCCGGTGTACCCACGCGATCGCGCAATGTTTCCAGCGTTGCCCTGAGATTACCACAAAGGGCAGAACTGTGGTTATTTGACTGTGGCGAAGGTACTCAGCATCAAATTTTGCGGAGTGAACTAAAAATCAGCCAACTCTCCCGAATTTTTATCACTCACATGCATGGCGACCATATTTTTGGCTTGATGGGACTTCTTGCTACTTGCGGCTTGGCTGGCAATGTACAGCGAATTGACATCTACGGACCACCTGGATTAAATGAATACATTCAAGCCGCCTCGCGTTATTCCCACACACACTTTTCTTACCCCATAAAAGTCCATGCCATCCGTCCAGGGATAATTTATCAAGACGATGATTTTACTGTTAGCTGTGGTAATTTACATCACCGAATTACAGCTTTCGGCTATCGCGTAGCCGAAAAAGACCGCACAGGACGCTTTGATATCGAAAAAGCCAAAGCCTTAGAAATTCCTTCTGGTCCCATTTACGGTCAACTCAAGCGTGGTGAAACAGTAACCCTTGAGGATGGACGGGTGATTCATGGTGCCCAATTGTGCGGCCCTACAGAAATTGGTCGCAAGATTGCCTATTGTACAGACACAATTTTTTGTGAAGACGCAGTGAAATTGGCGAAGGATGCAGATGTATTAATTCACGAAGCCACCTTTGCCCATCAAGATGCAGACATGGCTTTCCAACGATTGCATTCCACAAGCACAATGGCAGCCCAAACAGCTTTAGCTGCTGGCGCACATCGGCTGATTATGACCCATTTTAGTCCCCGCTATGCTCCTGGAAATAACTTAGAGTTAAAAGATCTGCTTCAGGAAGCCCGTGCGATTTTTCCTCGTACTGACATGGCTTATGATTTCATGATTCATGAAGTACCCAGGCGGCGCGAAGTGGAATTAACCAAAGTAAGCGTTTGAAAGAGAATTCACCAATTCTGAATTGGTGAATTCTGAATCTTTTTATGAGAAGAATTCAGAACTCAGGAGTCAGAATAAAGCCAAGAATTATGTACGAGTGGGTGATAGCGCAGCGTAAAGCCTGCGGCATGGCAACTCTTAGAGACGCTACGCGTAGCTTGCTTCCCCGTAGGGGTACGCTTAGACCGACGCAGAGGATTTGAAACAAAAATGCGATGAGCGATCGCATTACGGTACGGGTTGAATTAAAAGCGCGATCGCTTAGACTGCTATAGCTCGAACAGAGTCTAGAAGTTTTTCAAACTGTGTCATAATTATTAATCGCAATTGATTATAATGTAAGTTGTAGATATTTTTTATTGACGAAAAATATACATAATTATGCAGTATCAAATTTTTATCCAAAATCAAAAAGATAACTTTATTGCATCAGTGGTTGGAATGCCAAATGTAATGGTAGAAGCGAATACAGAAGAAGAAGCAATTTCCAAGGCGAAATCTGCGTTACAAGCGCAATTAGCGACAAGTAAGTTTGTAACTATTGAAGTTAATCCACAAGAAATTCTTCATCAAGAAACAACTCAGATGAAGTATGCAGGAATATTTGCAAACGACCCAACATTTGACGATTTTATGGATAAACTAGCTGCTATTCGCAAAGAATCAAATGCAACGATAGATGAGTGATGACGATTTATATTTTAGATACAGACCACTTGAGTCTTTATGGAAGAAATCACCCCATTCTAATTCCAAAGCTATTAGCAGCTAAAATACAACTAACAACAACTGCTATTAATGCTGAAGAACAATTAAGAGGTCGTTTGGCTCAAGTTGCTGAAGCAAAAGAAGGAGTTAGTAATCCCGCCACCATAGAAAGAAGCTGTCACTTTAATGTCTGGCAGAGTGGCTGCTAAATAGACAACATGACCACCAAAGCAGAAACCAATGGAGCCGATCGCATCTTTTTGGACCCGCCGGATTGAAGCTTCACACTTTGCAAGAAAATATTCGAGCTTGTGCATTTTACGAAAAACATGAGTTCCAATTTAGTAAACTGTCAACCAACAAAATCAATGGTCAACCTAATGTTGAGTACTATTGGCTACCAGAATCAACCTCAAATCCTTGATTTAATGTTGAGATATCCACTTAAAAGTAGAGTATTAATGACTCATTTGCAATAATTGATGTGCATGAGTGCCTTCATTATTCATAACTTGTTCTAGTACTGCTTCCCTAATATTTACAAATACTTCACTAGCTCTGTCTCGTGGACGCGACAATCTTACAGGTAAATCTAACGCAACTCGTCCTTCTTCAATTACTATCACTCTGTCTGCTAGCGCCACAGCTTCTTCTACATCATGAGTGACTAAAAACGCCGTAAAACCTCTCTGTTGCCACAAATCTTCAATTAAATATTGCATTTCTAGGCGAGTTAACGCATCTAATGCTCCTAAAGGCTCATCAAGTAGTAATAGTTGTGGTTGACTCACCAAGGCTCTGGCTAATGCTACTCGTTGTCGTTGCCCTCCAGATAAGACGTAAGGCCATTCACCAGCTCTATCTTTGAGTCCTACTTGTTCTAATACCCACGCAGCTTTTGCACGCCAATTTTCTTGCAAACCCAGACCCACATTATCTATTACACGTTTCCAAGGTAGTAACCGGGGGTCTTGAAACATCACTCTTACAGAATGACTGAGCTTACGTAGCGGTTCTCCATCTAGCAATATGCCGCCTGTCGTGGGTTTATCTAACCCTGATACAAGGCGTAGTAAAGTACTTTTACCGCAACCACTGCGCCCTACAATAGCAATAAACTCTCCTGGTGCTACTTCTAGATTTAATGAGTTTAAGACAGTTTTATTTCCAAAAACTTTGCTTAAACCCAAAATTGTAAGTTGTGAACCTTGTATATTTGAAACCATTTTGATTTTTCCTTTTTTTAGAGATTATTGAGCGATTCAGTTATTGAGTATTTGGATTTTTTACCCAGCAGATGTGTAATTAGGATTCCATGATAAAAACTTGTTTTCTAGAGTTTTAGCGATAGAGTTTGCTAGTTTACCTAGTAATGCATAGATAACAATACTTAACACCACAACATCCGTTTGCATAAACTCACGGGCGTTCATTGCCATATAACCAATGCCGGAATCGGCTGCAATTTGTTCAGCAACAATCAACGACAGCCACATAATACCCAAGGAAAATCTGACACCAATTAAAATCGAAGATAAAGCTCCTGGAAAAACGATTTGCCACAAGAGTTGAGATGTTTTTAAACCATAAACTCTGCCCATTTCAATAAGCTCAGGATCTACACTACGAATTCCATGATAGGTATTAAGATAAATTGGGAAAAATACACCTATAGAAACTAAAAACAATCTAGCTTGATCGCCAATCCCAAACCATAAAATTACTAGGGGAATTAATGCCAAGTTGGGAATAGTACGCAGCATTTGCAAGGAACTATCTAACAATTGTTCTCCAATGCGAGAAAACCCAGTAAGTAATCCTAAAATAAAGCCAATTCCGCCGCCAACTACAAAACCAGATATAGCGCGTGCAGCACTGATTCCCATATGTTGGAAAAGCTCTCCAGTTGAGGCTAACTTAAATGCTGTAAAAACTACGCTACTAGGTGCTGGAAGAATTCTGCTGGAGAGTAAACCAGTTCTGGAAGCAATTTCCCAAAGTAGTAGCACTATAAAAGGCACTATCCAAGGGATGATTTTATCGGCGGATTTGTTGTTGAATATTGCTTCTAGGGATTTTTCGCTGCTTTTAGTCTTTTTCAGAGTAATAGTCATAAGCTACCAATTAGTTGTTTTATGAAGTTCTCATTAACGCCTATTTCGTCAATAGGACTGAATAGGTTTGATGTTATGTATGTTTGTTTTACTGAGACAGGGAAAGAAAGGAGAACAAAATCGAAAAATTATCTTGCCGTTTGAGTATTTCTTTTTAATTTACTATATATCGAGAGAATTACCGTAGATTAAAGACAATCTTACACGAAATTATGTAAAAAGCAACCCCAACTAAGCTTTTGGCACGAACCGAGTATTAGCGAGCCTACCTATTTTCTATATCGAAGAGGCTTCCAATTCAAAAAATCTCCAATTTGTAGGGATTTAGGACTGATAGTCTATGACGCACTATCAGTCCTGAAATAACGGTGGGTTAGGGACAGAATAACCCACCCCACATCTATTAATAATCCCTAAAACCTGTAGACAGTACGAATCCAAGCATATAGACTATCAGGATTGTTGGCATTTGAATCTGGTGCAGTCACCCAGATAAAACCAGGCGTAATGTCAATCCTATCGTTAATTCTATATTGATAGAATCCTTCAATATGTAAGGAAAGGTCTTTGTCTGCTTGTCCTAAGCCTGCTCCCAAGTCTACATTACTGCTGAGACGGGTAAGTGTTGGTGCCATACCCACAAACAATCCCCCTAGACTTCCCTTTTTTCCAAGATCCGGGAACGACATTCCTACAGCCCAATCCATAGCATTACCATCACCACGCCCTAAATAGCGATGTGCGCCATAACTTACCCAACCATTCATAGCAAACTTGGGACTAAATTGATAAAAAGCTTGTATACCATAAAGATTCGCAAGTGTCCCCGTTCCCGCTACGGTGCTATTGACCAAGTTACTTCCTGCTGCTGGGCCAAAGTTAGTTCCACTTAAACCTCTGGCGTTAGGTGGACTATAAGTATTGACGTAAGTTAGAGCCGCGCGAAAATTCTTCTGAGGACTGGTATATAGTATCTGTCCTAAAGCTAAATATCGGCCTGTGAAGAAGCCATTATTTTCTCCAGGGTTACTAGCGTTAGGTGCGCTATAAGCTACTCCGAGTTGGAACTGTTGATTTAATCTGTGGAGTACCGCTATTCCACCGCCAGCATCTCCATATTGATAGACTAAAGCTCGTCGTGAGAATCGGGAAATCCCATTAGAACCAGTTGCTAGACTACTTTCAAAGTATGGATTAATCGGAACTGTAAAACCTAGCTCATTAGCTCCATCGGATAAAGCATAAATGTTGACTTGGGTATTTGAACCAAATGGAAACCGATAACGTACACCACTAACAGATATATCATTGGGTGGTCTTGTAATACTGGAGTTATCAGCAGTTCTGCCATCAAAAGTACCTAATAATCCAGCTCTTGTTTGTCCTAATGATTGGATATTTCCGCCCCCCAGCGTTATACCCAGTGAATCTTTACCTGTAAAGCTGGCATTTAATCGCAAAGACACTGATCCTTGCTGTGTTACCACGCGGGGTGCTGGCCTTCCAGTGACAACATTATTACCTGAAAAAAGTGAGCCAAGAACAATCTGCGCTCTACCTGTGAGTTTAACTGTAGTAGAAAATTGTTGTGATTCAATGACTCCCAGTTTTGCCTCTGCTGCATCAACTCGTCCTTGCAGTGTAGCTAATTCTGTGGAAAATTCCTCTCTTAGCTTCTTGATTGTGTCTAAGTCTTCTTGTTTAACTAAGTCGGCTGTAGAACTGGCGATTATTTGATTGATTCGGTCTAAAGCGGTATTTAGACCAGCAGCAAATTCATAGCGTGTCAGGGCGCGATCGCCTTTGAATGTCCCATCTGTATAACCTGCGATCGCACCATAGCGTTCCACTAAAGATTGCAATGCTTGAAATGCCCAATCTGTAGGCTGAACATCTGATAATTCAGAAACAGAATTAACTTGCGCTAGGGAGTCATCTTGCTCTGTGAAAGTCTCCTGAGAAAGTAGGCTTGCTTCTTGGAATAGTAAATAGTCTGGTGTTTCAGTTACTTCTGGGTTGGCAGTTTGATTCGATTCAGGCTGAGTTGCAATACTTGGCGAAAGTTCCTCAACCCCTGATTTTAGCTCGGATAAGTCCGGTGCTTCAGCAGCAAGTGCGGCTGGAGAAAGGATTAAAAATACATTAAAAAGACCTGGGATAACTAGCCCATAATTCCACAAAACTTTAAACATCGGCTATTGGGTTATGCACAGAAAATTAACAAATCTTTGCTTGCTAGCACCCGACAGGATTTTCACATCCAGATTACACACAAAGGAAGAGATGCAAAAGTGGGATGCTCTCTTGAGAAGAAAGAATTTGAATTAGCCTAATTTGTGGCTTTTATTAAACTACTAAAACTTTATCGAGATTTAGTAGTTTACTGTTCACATTGGATATTTGCATAAAAAAATAAAAAAAACAAGCCTCTTAAGATATATTTTTTAAAAAGAAAAATATTAGCAAACTTGTATTAAGCAGTACTTGCCTTTTTCTCATAAGTGTGAAAAACTCTGTTAAATACACAAACTACGACAAATCGATCAAGTTTTAGTATTTTGCAAAGAATAGACTACAGCATTTCAACGAACTTTGGGGGTTTGAGTCCCCAGCAAGATAGGCAGCACGTTTTGTGTCGGGGTTAAATCCCCGTTACAAAACATAATTGCGAATTGTTTTAATCGTGTACCTGATGCAAGTAGTAGTGAAACGCCCTATCAATGTTCTAAGTGGTTCAAACAAACTTGGTAAGAACCTCAGCATTCTCATACTACAAGTCCTCCTTTATAGATTTGTTCTGTCAACAGAGACTAGTAGTTCGCCAACCCAAAAATGCTAAGTGAGGACTGGGGAAAGGGAAAAGGGTAAGGGATTTAAACCCTTTACCCATTCCCCCTGCCCCTTATCCCCAGAGGGGGCCCCACCTTCCCCTTTACCCCGCCAAGTTCACTTGGCGAACTACTAGGGAAATATTCAGAATAATTTTCCCAATGCCTAATCCCCAATCCCTGAATAGAAATTGATTCACCAAAAAACCAACTTATGACCCAACTGAAAACACTTCCTACTTACGACCCAACCTTATTTGAGGGTGCTGCTGAGGTTTACGCTCAATACAGAACTAAATATCCATCGGCTGTATTCGACAAACTAACCGAAATTTTTGATCTTAATGGTCAGGGACGACTGCTTGATTTGGGTACTGGGCCAGGTTTAATTGCCATTCCCCTCAGCACTAAATTTCAGGACGTAGTTGCGATCGATCCTGATCCGGAAATGCTCAAGGAAGCGCAACGGCAAGCAGCAGTTGTAGGGGCAAATAATATTACTTGGCTAGAACAAGGCGCAGAACTGATTAACCCTAGTTTAGGGGTATTTAAATTAGCTACCATTGGCAGAGCCTTTCACTGGATGGAACGGGAACTCGTACTAGAACGCCTTTATGAATTGTTGGCAAATGATGGTGCTGTAGCACTGCTCAATACAGGTGATAATCCTTGGATAAGTTCTCTACCCTGGAAACAGGCTGCCATAGAAGTAGTAAAAAAATGGTTAGGTGAAGAACGGCGAACTGGACAACGAGGACAAGGTATTCGTAAATCAGTTGATCCTCCCCACGAAGTTGTAATTGCCAATTCAAAATTTGCTCGCCAAGAAGTGTATGAAGTGCCATTTGAAAAATCTTGGACAGTCTCCAGCTATCTTGGCTACTTATACACCACAGCCTTCTCTTTGAAAATTTTCTATGGCGATAAAGCCGAAGAATTTGAAGCAGATATCAAAGAAGCATTACTAGCAGTTGAGCCTTCTGGACACTTTACAGAAGAACTCACAGCAACAATCGAAGTCGTTTGGAAGCATTAATTTGGATGCTATTTAGCTATCTATACACAAAAAAGCAGATGAGTAGAACACGCAAGTTTCGTTTAGGTGCATTCATTCAAGCCACTGGACATCATGTTTCTGCTTGGCGACATCCCGATGCACAGATAGACGCTGGATTCAATTTTGAGCATTACAAAGAAATTACCCAGACTGCCCAACGCGGCTTGTTCGATGCAGTTTTTCTGGCGGACAGTCCAGGAGTTTGGGGCGGCGAACCAGAAACTCAAAAACGCAATGGTAAACTTGTCCATTTCGAGCCAGTGACACTCTTTTCGGCCTTGTCCTCTGTAACCCAAAATATCGGCTTCATTGCCACCGCCTCGACTACCTACGAAGAACCCTACACCCTGGCACGTAAGTTTGCTTCTTTGGATCACTTGAGTAAAGGCCGGGCGGGGTGGAATGTAGTCACCACGGGTAACGAGAATGCCGCACTAAATTTCGGTCTTGAGCATCACCCGGAACATAGCCAGCGTTATGAACGTGCGGAAGAGTTTGTGAAAGTGGTCAAAGGACTGTGGGATAGTTGGGAAGATGATGCTTTCATCCGTGACAGAGAATCTGGTATCTATTTCGAGCCGGACAAACTGCACATACTCAACCACAAGGGTAAACATTTTTCTGTCAAAGGCCCCTTAAACGTCGGTCGTCCGCCCCAAGGCTACCCAGTGATTGTACAAGCTGGAGCATCGGAAGCCGGACGGGATTTAGCTGCGCGTACTGCTGAGGTAATCTTCACTGCCAATCAAACCCTAGCCGATGCCCAGGAATTTTATGCTGATGTCAAAGGGAGGCTGGCGCAATATGGGCGTTCTCCAGAGGATCTGAAAATTATGCCTGGGGCTTTCCCCATTATTGGGCGTACTGAAGAAGAAGCTCAAGAGAAATACGAATTTCTGCAATCGTTGATTCATCCTGATGTAGCTTGGGGTATTTTAAAGAACTATTACAAGGGTGTGGATCTGTCGAAATATTCTTTAGATGATGTAGCTCCTGAACTACCAAGCGACACCAACAATAATAAGAGTCGTCTGAAATTAGTCAGGGATTTAGCTACTCGTGGGACTCTGACACTGCGTCAGTTGTATCTGTCTCTGGCTACTGCACGAGGACATCGCACTATTCTTGGTACTCCCGAAAGTATTGCCGATCAACTAGAGGAATGGTTCAACAACGGTGCAGCAGATGGTTTTAATATCATGCCGCCCATTTTGCCTACAGGGTTGGATGACTTCATTAACTTGGTCGTTCCCATTTTGCAGAAACGCGGACTGTTCCGTACTGAATATGAAGGTAGTACTTTGCGGGAAAACTTGGGGCTGCGTCGTCCGGGTAATCAATTCGTTGTCAAACAAGCGAATGAGAGATTGGTTTTGGCGTAAATAAATAGGATTCGTTCGTAGTAAGAACTTTAGTTCTCTCTTGCAGACACTAGTAGTCTGCCAACCCAAAATTGTTAGGTGAGGGCTGGGAAAAGGGGAAAGGTTAAAGGTTAAAGGAATAAACATATTTTCCCTTTCCCCCTTGCCCTTTACCCCGCCAAGGAAACTTGGCGAACCACTAGGTGAACTCAGGACTAAAGTCCTTACTACAAGCAAAAAGAGTAGTGAGTTTCGAGTGCTGTAGATGCTCTTGTGGTGAGTCAGTGCGCGATAAATATCAACTAACTCTCGTCTGTATTTGTTGTACTCAGCACTCATAACTCATTTCTCAGCACTACTTCTGTCATTTATTCAAGGAAAAAAACATGACTGAATATAGCAGATTAAAAACTTCTCGTTCCGCCGCAATCAAAGCAAAGCTTGATTATCCGATAATTGACACTGATGTTCACACTAATGATTTCACTCCAGCGCTTGAGGATTACATTGCTAAATACGGTGGCTCGAAACTTGTAGATGAATTACGCAAGGCGGAAGCTTCTCGTCTCAATTCTAAGAGCAATGGTAAAGACTGGTATCAACAAACTCCAGAAGAACGCCAGTACAACCGCACAATTCGATCGCCTTGGTGGGCGAGAGTAACCCGCAATACTTTGGATCTTGCTACTTACACTCTTCCTGAACTCTTCTATGAGCGTCAAGCGGAGCAAGGATCAGATTATTCGGTGTTGTTTCCTAACAATGTTCTTGCACCAGCTGGAGCTAGTAAAGAGAACCGTCAAGCACTGCAACGGGCAGTTAATCACTATCATGCTGACTTATATCGGAAATATAGCGATCGCCTGACACCTGTCGCTGGTATCCCAATGGGTAATCCTCAAGAAGCCGTTGAGGAGTTGGAATTTGCCGTAAAAACACTAGGATTAAAAGTAGCAAATATTACTGGTGGTGTGAAACGGCCAATTAAAGCGATCGCTGATAAATATCCAGCAGATCAATATCCTGAAATCGCCAAGTATGCCTCTTACATTGACTTTTACGGATTGGATAGTGAATACGACTACGATCCATTCTGGGCAAAAGCAGTTGAATTAGGTGTACCCATTACTACCCATTACGGCAGTCAAGGTTGGACTGGACGCTCCTCCATCAGCAACTACATGAACAACCACATCGGTCACTTTGCCGATGGCTCACAAGCATTCGCCAAGGCGTTGTTCTTTGGTGGCGTTACCAAACGTTTCCCACAGTTGCGTGTAGCTATGCTTGAAGGCGGTGCAGATTGGGGCGCACACGTCTACATTCATTTAGTAGATCGTTTCTCCAAGCGCAGTCTAAAAGGACTACAAAACTACAACCCAGATAACGCCAATTCTGATGAATTGTTCGTATTGTTTGAGCGTTTTGGTAGCGAATTCCTGCAAGAACATCCTCTGAATAAAGAGGAACTGAAAAAGAGTGTCTTGGGTTCTTCTTTCAACCGTCATAGCCGTTCACCCGTTGGTAGTGAATTGGAAGACTTTGCCGCAGCTGGAATTGAAACCATTGAAGACATCCGCGATCGCTGGGTGAACAGTTTCTTCTTTGGTTCCGAGTCTGACGATCGCACCATCGCAGCAGCATTCAACGACAAAGCCAATCCCTTGGGTGTGAAAATCAACGCCATTTATTCCTCAGATGTTGGTCACTGGGATGTACCAGATTTGACCGATCCACTAGCGGAAAGCTGGGATTTGGTACAAGAAGGTGTGATTTCTGAAGCGGACTTTAAGGCTTATGTATTCAATAATCCTTACAAGTTCTATACCCAAGCCAATCCTGACTTCTTCAAGGGTACGGTAGTTGAATCGAAAGTATCTACTCCCCAAGTAGATAAGAACCTTGTAGTAGCTTAAATCTTTGTCAAGGCATTGAGATGTTACGAGATACCCGACTTCTTTAAGAAGTCGGGTATCTGACCACCAACCATACAGAGGAATTATAGCTATGCCTATCGAACACCGTTCCGCTTCACTGCCTTATCTTTTCTCGCCTGTCTCTGAAGATACCAAGAAACCCGCACCCCTTGTATTGTTTTTGCATGGCGCACGCGATCGCGGTACAGATATAAATGTGCTACTCAAATGGGGTTTACCTCGTTTTGTAGATGAATCCAGCCCCTTACCTTATGTCTTTGCAGCCCCCCAACTTCCTGAAGGACAAACCTGGGTAGATCGAGAATCTGACGTAATTGCTTTGTTGGATAATCTCATCACCTCCCAACCCATAGATCCGTCCCGTGTGATTTTATCTGGATTCAGCTTAGGTACAGCTGGGGCATGGCATATCGCTGCTTCTCATCCTACTCGCTTTGCTGGTTTGGTAGCGGTGTCTGGTCGTGTACCTACGACATTAGAAGCAAGCCAACTAGCTGCCCTAAAAAACATTCCTATCCAAATATTCCAAGGCGCAAAAGACGAAAAGCTCTCTGTTGAAAATACACAGTCTATTGTCGATAGCTTACGTGGTGTCGGGGGAACCGTAGATTTTACTGTACTACCTGAAGGCGATCATTTTATTGCCGATGAAGTCTACAGTGACTCGAAATTGCAACAATGGCTAATTTCACAAAGTCGTCGTACTTCTGTAGCTGTCTGAAGAATACAAAAAAGAAAAACTTCTCTTGGGTTAAAGCTGACGCAAAGACTCGGTGACATGGGAACGCAGAGAATTTTTCTTCTTTCTTTGCGTCCTTTGCGCCTTTGCGGTTCGTTTTCTTATCAAAATTTAACGACATAAAAAACGTTTCCATGACCTTACCAACTACCAAACTTGGTCAAACTGGATTGACTGTTTCTCGCCTCTGTCTCGGTACAATGACCTTCGGATTGCAGACAGATGAAGAAACTTCCAGACAAATCCTTGACACTGCCGCCGATGCGGGAATCAACTTTCTAGATACAGCCGATGTTTATCCTCTTGGGGGTGGGCTAGCTACAGCTGGAAGTACCGAAGAAATCATTGGGCGCTGGCTCAAAGGCAAACGCGAACATTTTATTTTGGCTACCAAAGCTGTAGGTAAAGTTGGCCCTGCACCTTGGGATCAGGGTGCTTCGCGCAAACACATTTTGGATGCGATCGATGCTTCCCTCAGACGACTGGGAACTGATTATGTTGACCTGTACCAATTGCACTCTGATGATGCCTCAACTCCTCTTGATGAAACCTTAGAAGCATTAGATACAGTAGTTCGTGCTGGCAAGGTACGCTACATTGGGGTTTCTAACTTCTTAGCTTACCGACTCGCCCGCGCCTTGGGTCGCGCCGAAGTGCGAAATTTAACTCGCTTCGTCTCGATTCAACCCCGCTATAATTTGTTGTTCCGCGAAATTGAGCGAGAACTTTTGCCCTTGGCGAAAGAAGAAGGATTAGGTGTAATTCCTTACAATCCCTTAGCAGGTGGTCTACTCACTGGCAAACACAATCTTACTCAAGGCCCCACCGCAGGGACTCGTTTTACTCTGGGTGCTGCCGCAGAACGTTATCAAGAACGATACTGGCGCGATCGCGAGTTCAATACTGTGGAAGAATTACGCACAGTGGCGGAATTTGCTGGATTGTCGCTCACTACCTTAGCTGTAGCTTGGGTGCTGGCTAATCCGATTATTACTGCCCCTATTATTGGTGCTAGTCGTCCAGAACAACTTGCTGACACCCTCAAAGCTGTAGAACTAAAACTCGACGACAATTTGAAACAAAAACTCGACGATATCACCGCTGAATATCGCAGGGGAGATTCTCTGCGTTAGTTTTGCTTTCTTTTAACCTTTCCAATCCAAACTATTTTATCTATCAAACAACTATGATTAAACGCCGTCGTTTTCTAAATGTTGCTACATCTAGTCTGGGCGGTTTTTCTATGGCATATTTGTTGGGAAGTTGTAGCCAACAAGGCCAACAGAATGTAGCAAGTACTAGTGGCAATTCAATTTCCCTTGGGATAAAAACTAAGGTTCTCCGCATGGGTTATCAGAGTGCAGGGGATCTTTTCAGAAATCGGCAAGTTTTAGAGAAACGCTTGGAGCCACTGGGAATCAAGGTGGAATGGGCGCAATTTGTCCAAGGGCCACAACTCATGGAAGGTATGGCTGCGAAAAGAGTTGACGTAGGATCAGTAGGAGAAACGCCGCCAATTTTTGCCCAAGTCGCTGGTTCAGACCTTGTTTATGTCGTCGGTACACAAAGAACCGCAAGAACAGGAACAAGTAGTGTAATTGCTGTACCTCCAGAGTCTCCCCTTCAGAAATTTGAGGATATCAAGGGGCAAGAAGTTTATTTTCAAAAAGGCTCGGCATCGCACTATTTTATGCTCAGGGCTTTGCAGTCAATCGGCTTGACCATCAAAGATATTAAAATCAAAAGTATGGCGACCATCGAGGCGCGGGGTGCATTTCTCGAAGGGAGAATTCCCGTTTGGATGACTGGAGATCCCCACTATGCGATCGCTCAAAAGATGGGTCGAATTCGCGTTCTCAGAAATTCTGTTGGACTAGATTCTCCTGGGGGCTATTATATTGCTGATAGGAAGTTTGCCCAAGAAAACCCTGGCTTGCTCAAAATTATCATTGAAGAACTTCATGCCCTTGATAAGTGGGCAGAGGCGAATCGAAATGAAGTGAAAAAGTTGATGATCGCCACACAAAAGCTCGATGAGGATGTGGCCGACAAGGTAATGTCTCGTCGCACTTTCGCAGGACGCAGAGGCCTAAGTCCTGAACTGATAGCGGAACAACAGCGTGTAGCAGATTTATTCTTTAAAGAGGGTGTCATACCGAAGAAAATCAACATTCGAGATGCGTTACTTCCGCCTGATTTGTATGCTGCGATCACACCGCCAGAAATTATGGTCTAGTACTTTGTTTCATTAGTTATGAGGAGCTAAGGTGTAATATCATCAGACGGTTGCTTTAGCAGCTTATTGTTTTATTTTTGTCACCCTTAAGCTCCTTCAAAAAGAATGTTTTGCTTAGAAACACAACGCCTAATGCTTCGAGAATTCCAAGAACAAGACGTGTCTCAACTTGCGCCAATACTTGCAAATCCAAGAGTAATGAAATTTTCTCCTACTGGAATTCTCTCTGCTTCCCAAACGCAGGCTAAAATAGTTAGTTTCATGATTTCTTATAAAGCGTTTGGATTTGGAAAGTGGGCTGTCATTTTAAAAGAAAGCAACCAATTGATTGGTTACTGTGGAATCGCAATAGAACAAATTGAAAATGTAAACGAGCCAGAGATTGGATATAGACTAGATCCAGAATTTTGGGGTAAAGGATTAGCAAGTGAAGCCGCGTTAGCAACAATTCAATACGGATTTGAGCAACTCAAATTTCCATATATCCTCGGCATTGTCGAACGAGCAAACACAGCATCGATCAGAGTGCTTGGGAAGTTGGGTATGAAACACGAAAGAAGAACGATATTTCATGGAGTTGAGATGGATATTTATCGTTTGAATATTGCTACTTAAGAAAGCTTTAGCGTCGTGAACAAAGTCTTCTAGCTTTATTTCAATGTTATTTGTCCCCACTGAATCGAGTTGTTAAAGAAAAGGCTAAAAAGATGCTAAGAGATCGACTCTCATGAAGAAAAAGTCTAAACAATCGAAATCCTTTCAACGTGCTGCCGACGCGCCCAACTTGCCAGCGACGA
Source organism: Nostoc sp. CreGUA01 (assembly GCA_034531095.2). GTDB lineage: Bacteria > Cyanobacteriota > Cyanobacteriia > Cyanobacteriales > Nostocaceae > Nostoc. Next base: position 36,450 of record JAVRBV020000175.1, read on the forward strand.
CCTTTAGGTTCATTTGCTATTTCGTTAACCAGTTTCGCTGGTGGTATGTGGCAATGGTGATTCTGGAGGTAATACACGCAACCTGTGGCATCATGTTACCTTATGCCATTGGTGAGATCATCCGGGGCGTGACGCGATCGCCAGGGGAGAGTAAGCAGATTTTTGATGCCGTGAGCCAACCCCTGATGCTTTTCACCGCCTTGAGTTTGGGTGAAGTGGTATTCGGGCGATCGGCTGGACTCTTACAGACAATCCTCCATCCGATCCACCGACAGCACATCGTCCGATCGCTATATGCCTACTTGCAGCATCATTCTCATCGTTACCTCAGCAGCAGTTTTTCCGGGGCATTGGCACATCGGATTAGCGAAACTTCTTTAGGTGTAACTCAGACAATGCAAATGCTGATTACTGAATTTATGCCAGTAATCATCGTGTATAGTGTCACGACGATATTACTGTATCGCGTCTATCCTCCACTTGCTGGATTCGTGGGGTTGTGGGCAGTTCTTTTCATCAGTATTTCGTTCTGGCTAGCAACTCGCTGCCGAATTTACTCCCGAAAAGCCGCAGCCGCAAGAAGTGAGACAACTGGCATTATCGTAGACTCAGTAACAAACCTCAATAGTAGCCGACTGTTTGCTCGCCTGGGTTTTGAACGACGCTATTTGAATGAGCAATTAAGGGACGAACTCAAAGAGGTGAGAAAATCCAATTGGTACTCGGAGCGAATCCGTTGGTTTCAGTTTATCTCAGCAGCAGTCCTGAAAATTGGCACTTTGTATTACTCACTCTCGCTTTGGAGTCAGGGAACGATCGCAACTGCTGACTTCGTGGTTGCTACCAGTTTGTCACTGTTGATCATCAGTGAAGCCCGCAATTTAAGTAAACGGTTTCTAGAATTTTTTGAACATATCGGCAATATTGCCAATGGTGTCTTTACTATTGTTCAACCCCACGAGATCATTGATCGGGATAGTGCGATCGCCCATTCAATTACTCAGGGACAGATTGAGTTTCGCCAAGTAAATTTTAGCTACTCCCTTGGGAAAAAAGTATTCGACAACCTGTCTATAACTATCCAACCAGGCCAGCGTGTCGGACTGGTTGGCTTTTCTGGCTCTGGGAAATCCAGTTTCGTGAATCTGATTTTGCGTCAATTCGACCCCCAATCTGGACAGATTCTTATTGATGGGGTGGATATTCGAGACATGACGCAAGATGCCCTACACTCCCAGATCAGCTTGATTCCTCAAGATCCGTCTCTGTTCCATCGGACATTAATAGAAAATATTCGTTATGGACGACTGGATGCCACCAACGAGGAAGTGATCGAGGCAGCACGTCAGGCCTATGCTCACGATTTTATCGCGCAGATTCAGGAAGGGTATGATTCTCTGGTGGGCGAACGTGGTGTCAAACTTTCTGGAGGGCAAAGACAAAGGATTGCGATCGCGCGGGTAATCCTCAAAGACTCACCAATTCTGATTCTAGATGAAGCTACCTCCAGCCTCGATTCCATTACCGAAAAAGCGATCCAAGATACTCTAGATTTAGCGATGGATGGAAAAACAGTCATCGTGGTGGCTCATCGACTTTCTACCATTGCCCATTTAGACCGCATTTTGGTATTTGACCAAGGGCGCATTATCGAAGATGGCACTCACGCCAAGCTGCTGGCACGCCGTGGTGCTTACTACAGGTTATGGAAAATGCAGGCAGGTGGATTCTTGCCTGTAGAAGCCAATATTGAACCTCACCCGACTGAAAGTCGCGTGATTCCTGCTTCAACGAACTCTGCCTGAATTACTTCAGGACTTACAATTTCTCCACAGGCGCTTTTTATAACCTCCGGCGTACCGACGGCGGTTAATAAGGCTCTAACTAATCGGATGTAGCCCAACAATTTCAGATTCCAAGCATCTAAAAAAGCATCATCACCCAACTCTAAGAAAGATCCTGCACGCGCTGAACCAGCATTGTTAATTAGAATATCAATCTGACCAAATTGTGCCAGGGTTGTAGAGACAACCCGATCAATACTTTCTGCTTGAGTTAGGTCGGCACTGACAGAAATCACTTTAGCCCCTGGAGTCGGTAAGGATTGGATATCGGCTACTGCTTTCTCTAGTTTTTCTTGATTACGAGCAGCTATCACTACATTCACACCTTCAGTGTAGAGAGCTTTTGCCGTGGCTAATCCAATACCTGCACTTCCACCTGTAACAATTGCTGTTTTACCTGATAGTTGTAGATCTAAGCTCATAATTATTTACCTGTGTTGAAAATATTAATTGTTTGAATTTCAGACTCAAATCAAATTAGACTCAGCGCGAATTAATAATATTGCTGATTGAGAACCTGTATTGTGGATGTTCAAGATACTTTGACTCTCACCAGATGTGCAGTCTAAAAGTATCTTGATTTCTGTATCACGCTTTTCTAAATCCACACTACAAATAATGGCAGTTATTTTTTTACCAGATAAACTTCCGATCCAAACATCAATATTAGACCTATCTCCAGCTTGGGTATCTTGCAAATATCCATAGTCCAAAGGGTAAATCAAGGATGGATATCTGGGGTGTGGGGTTCCTCTTGGACGCTCAATTTTAAGATTGCTAGTGGCTACTAGCCGATCTAGTTTGTGCCAGAATTCATTGCTGTCTGTCATTACAGTACGAATAAAACATCAATAGCGATTAGATATCATGCTTTTACTTTCCACTGTTAATAAAAGGTTGATTTTGCTGATCTAGCAGTTTTGGTAATAATTTCATGTCATTAAATACGACAGATGCACCAACTGCTCGTAGTTTTTCTGGGTTAATCAGTTCTGCGCTAGAAAGCAAGCTATCCACGATTTTAATTTGCATGGAAAGCCTGATTTTAGCTATATTCAACTTTTCACTAATTCGCTGATTTTGGTGAGTTCTCTGATAAAATACCACAATCCGATAGAATTACCATACTTTTAATATAAAAAACTGTCCCAAATTCCCACAAAGCAAGCTATCCTATGAGTCAAAAAAGAGATTATCCTCGATTTACCCTGGCTTTTGTGGCTGGATTTATTGCTGTGTTAATATTTCATCAAGGCTTGTTGGCGCTGCTTCATGCAATTAACTTTGCACCCCGCGAACCTTACCAAACCACACCGACACCGCCCTTTGGGATACCACAATTTCTTTCGGCGGCTTTCTGGGGAGGAATTTGGGGTTTAGTTTGGGCTACTGTGACATTACGTTGGCAAGTAAATAGAAATTATTGGATAGCGGCGCTGCTTTTTGGTGCTGTTGCACCGACATTGGTGGCTTGGTTTGTAATTGCACCATTGAAAGGTTTACCCCTAGCCGGAGGTAGGCAAGCACCAGGGATGATTACAGCTTTATTAGTCAACGGTGCTTGGGGAGTAGGAACCGCTTTATTGTTCAGTTGGTTTGCTAGAAGACAAGTATTGCAGTGAAAGCGACAATTAGACTAGCTACTGTAAACGACGCATCACAAATGCTGGCAATTTATGCACCAATTGTCCGCGAAACTACAATTTTCTTTGAGCTAGAACCGCCCGGTGAAACGGAGTTTCAAAAGCGGATCAACAGCTATCAACAGCAGATGCCTTGGCTTGTTTGCGAAATTAATGATGAGGTTGTCGGCTACGCTTATGCTAGTCCTTATCGTACCTTGATACCAAAATTTAAGACACCGCCAAATCCGTGTCTGAGATATTTTTTGGCTCGTTCATGATAAGGGTGATGCGGAAGTCCTGGATAATTAACCCATGCTACTTGTGATTGCTGCTCTAACCACTTAGCTAATTCTAGAGCGTTGCTCACATGGCGGTCTACACGTAAAGACAAAGTTTCTAATCCCTGTAATAACAGAAAGGCGTTAAATGGACTCAATGAGGGGCCAAAATCCCTTAACCCTTCTACTCTGGCACGGATAATAAAAGCAATATTAGGACTTACGTATTGACAGAAAATACCAAATATGGGTCATTTAAAAACCATATCTGTCGTAGGGGTAAAGCGCATTGCTCATTGGTGTCAACTTAACGTCAAACCCCCCGTCCGCCAGGAATTGAAATTCCTGGCTAATAGCGAAAGTCCTCTTTAGAGGACTGAAAATTACAGTCCATTTCAATGGACTTCAGCTATGAGACCGCCGTTTTAACGGTGGGCGGACGCGCAACACCCAACGAGTACGCTATTTTTAGCTTAAGTTG
>JAVRBV020000176.1:0-24410 GCA_034531095.2 Nostoc sp. CreGUA01
CCCTCTCTTATAGCTAAAGTCTACTGAAGTAGACTAAAGATTTTTGGCTATATTTTAGTCATCTTTAGATGACTTGAGCTATGAGCAAGGAACTTCAGTTCCTTGCGGGAAATCAATTTTACGTTAAGTTGACACCAATGAGCAATGCTGTGCCCCTACGAATTGTCTGTATTCTATGCAATTAAGAACCGCTATATTTAACGAATCACTCCAGACGCAGAGGGCACAGAGAAAAGAAAAAAATGCTTAACCCAAGGTATTGAAATATAAGCCTTGCGATTGATGTGTTTTAAATCAGATTGCAATATGTGTCTTTAGGTATGAAATATTAGCCATTTTTATTTATAGTCGTTATTCCCTAGCGATTTGACTTATTCTACTTATTATGAGGAGTACTTTGTTTTTCTCTTCACTTTGGTAGTAAAATGACGATGTTAAGTTTTATGTTTCATCATAAAAGACATAAAACTGCCAAAAATAAAAGCTGCTAATTTTCTAAGCTTCTGCAATAGCTTAAAACCGGAAACCGCTAAAGAGAGGATTTCACACAATGGCATTTGTACAGCCCCCCCTACCCTTCGAGATTAATGCTCTAGAGCCATATGGCATGAAAGCTGAAACTTTCGAGTACCACTATGGCAAACATCACAAAGCCTATGTAGATAACCTCAACAAGCTGACTGAAGGTACGGAACTTGCTGATAAGTCCCTGGAAGAGGTGATCAAAATTTCCTTCAAAGACTCCTCGAAAGTGGGAATCTTTAACAACGCTGCCCAAGTTTGGAACCACACCTTCTTTTGGAATTCCTTGAAACCAGCAGGTGGTGGTACACCCACCGGTGACCTCGCAACCAAGATTGAGAAAGATTTCGGTAGTTTCGACAAATTCAAGGAAGAGTTCTCTAACGCGGCTGCAACTCAGTTCGGTAGTGGATGGTCTTGGCTGATTGATGATGGTGGTACGCTGAAAGTGATTAAGACACCAAATGCAGAGAACCCTCTAGCTCATGGTCAGAAGGCACTCTTAACCTTGGATGTTTGGGAACACGCTTACTACATTGATTACAAAAACGCCCGTCCGGCGTTCATCAAGAATTTCCTAGATAACTTAGTTAACTGGGACTTCGCTGCTGAAAACCTTGCCAAAGCTTAATCAACAATTAGTTGTCAACTGGCTGTGACACTAGCTTTTTAAAGTTATCAATAAATTACCAGCAGTCACGATCCTCTATCGTGGCTCTTTTTAATTTGCTGGGTATATATAGCAATCCGATTTGATTCTAAGATGTCATTGCCAGCGTTGCGAAGCAATCGCAACGCTGGCAATGACATCTTAGATTTAATCATGGCTATCTACTTACCAATTTGAAAAAACAATGCAACACATAGATAATTTCAGGCAGAAAGAGGCAGTTTTTACGGGAACTAGAAAGGTGCTGCCTGCTGTATCTTAAAAGTAGTAAGATTAAAATCAAAATAAATATATGGATAGTAAAGAATTAGCACAATATATCGAAGCAACGAATAGCATCAGTAAACCTTGGCTATTGGTGCAACTGCGTCTTAAAAAACTGCAAGAGCGTCGAGCTACGCTGACAGACGATGTTTATAACAAAGAATTAGCAGATATTTACCAAGACTTGATGAATTTGGGGGAATGGTGGCGGGGTATTGAAGATGAGGTATTTTAAAGTTAGGAGTTAGGAGTTAGGAGTTAAAAGTTGAGAGTTAGGAGTTGGGAGTTAGGAGTTAGGAGTTAGGAGTTAGGAGTTAAAAGTTGAGAGTTAGGAGTTGGGAGTTAGGAGTCAGGAGTTAGGAGTTAGGAGTTAAAAGTTGAGAGTTAGGAGTTGGGAGTTAGGAGTTAGGAGTTAAAAGTTGAGAGTTAGGAGTTGAGAGTTAGGAGTTGGGAGTTGGGAGTTGGGAGTTGGGAGTTGAGAGTTAAGAGTTTTGGTAATTTCTGATTTCTAACTTAAATTAATAAGGGTGTAGCAGGGAATGGATTATCGGGATGCAGGAGTTGATGTTGAGGCTGGTCGAGGCTTTGTAAATCAAATTCGTAATTTGGTTCACAGTACTTTCAGGCCGGAAGTAATTGGCGGGTTGGGTGGCTTTGGTGGTTGCTTTCAACTACCAGCCGGTTTTAAGGAACCGGTTTTGGTTTCTGGAACAGATGGTGTGGGTACTAAGCTGAAAATCGCTCACATTCTCAACCGCCATGATACTGTCGGGATTGATTTGGTGGCGATGTGCGTTAATGATGTGTTGACATCTGGCGCGGAACCGCTGTTTTTTTTAGATTATGTAGCAACTGGGAAGTTGGACAAAGAGCAATTAACTGATGTGGTTGCGGGTATCAGTTCTGGATGTAAGGAAGCTGGTTGCGCTTTATTGGGGGGAGAAACGGCAGAAATGCCCGGTTTTTATCAAGTGGGTGAGTATGATTTGGCTGGGTTTTGTGTGGGAATTGTCGAAAAAAGTCAGATGTTGGACGGTTCTCGAGTACAAGTAGGAGATGTAGCGATCGCTCTTTCCAGCACTGGCGTACACAGTAATGGTTTCAGTTTAGTACGAAAGATTATTAGCGATGGCAACTTTGCTTGGAACGATAGTCCAGAATTTTTAGGTGGCGAAACCATCGGCGAAACTTTCCTTAAACCCACGCGCATTTATGTCAAACAGGTTTTAGCAGCACTAAAAGCAGGTTTGTCAATTCATGGTATGGCTCATATCACAGGTGGTGGTTTACCAGAAAATCTGCCTAGATGTTTGGCAAAAGGTCAAGCAATTAAAATTGACACCAACAGTTGGAATATTCCCCCTGTTTTTCAGTGGCTAGCTGAAGTTGGAGAAGTCAGTCCCCAAGCCATGTACAATACATTCAATATGGGAATTGGTTTTGTATTGCTGGTGTCACCTGATGCGGTGGAGCAGACAATTAGCCATTTTCAATTACATCAAATTCCAGCTTTTGCGATCGGTGAAGTCGTTACTGGTTCGGGAGAGTTAGTGGGATTACCTTTTTAATAGATATCTTTTATACATTATATAAATTTCATTTTTACCTGAGAGGAAGAGACGCGAACAATCGCGTCTTTTAGATGATGAAATTTGATATGCAATATTTCTTACTACTGAATTTTCGAGGTAATTCTAACTATCCCTGACTACTGACCTTGAGATTTGCTAACGTAGTCTTAACATATCGAAAAATTTGCTAATAAAGCTGAGAAATTAGCTGTCAACACTAATTTACAGTCTTGAGTATTTCTCATCTGTAGGTGTGGCGTTTTAGTGTGTTAGGAATATATATTTTTGTTTAGAGGGGTTATGGTTGTAAATTTCGCCCGCACTACTGCTTCGGTGGAACTGTTGAGGCAAGTATTTCAGAACATTGATGCACATAGTTGTCCTACGTTATTCAATTTTCACATGCACACCGTTCATTCGGATGGCAGGTTACAGCCTAGTGGATTGATGGAGCAGGCGATCGCAATTGGGCTAAAAGGATTAGCAATTACCGATCATCATGGTATTGGTGGCTATTTAGCAGCACAAGCTTGGTTACAGGACTGGAAGTGGAATAATCCTGGTGGTTGCACTCCTCTATTGTGGAGTGGTGTGGAAATCAATGCCAACCTTTTAGACATAGAAGTTCACATTTTGGGTTATGCTTTCGAGCTAGAACACCCCAGTATTAAACCTTATCTGCAAAGAAGGCCGACTACAGGCAAAGAATATCAAGCAAGTAACGTGATTGCTGCGATTCATGAAGCAGGGGGATTGGCAGTTTTAGCTCATCCGGCGCGTTACAAGCGATCGCTTTTTGACTTGATTCCAGCTGCGGCTGACAAGGGTATCGATGGTGTAGAAGCTTTCTACGCTTACAATAACCCGAATCCCTGGAAACCCAGCGCTTTGGAATCAGAACAAGTGCAAAAGTTGGCTGATGAATATGTTCTTTTCAATACCTGCGGTACTGATACCCACGGATTGAATCTGCTACAACGCTTATAAAGATGAATTTATGTTTTTAACACTCCTGGTTCCAGCTTGCCAGGAGCTTATTCGACTTGTCTATAGTCGATTTTTGGTCGGAATTACAATCATTGCAAAATACGGCACTTCTGCGGGATCGACTTCATCTAAGGGTATAATGCGTTGCTGTGTCGTTGTTGCCCGTTCAATATATCTTGCCCGCGATGCTAGCCCTAATTTATGCAGAACGTCACGCACTTTGGTAAAATGACGACCTAGTTTCATGATTGCCGCCGCATCGGTCATTAATAGTTGTGTAGTTAGTTCTTCTGCTGGCATTGGGGCAGGTAGAACGGTGAGAATATCATTGTAGTAAGTGAAAGGTACACCCAAGGCGACTGGACAAGCCATCAGTGAGGAAACTCCAGGGACAACTTCTATTTGGTAGTCGTCACATAACCGCGTGAAGACGTACATGAAGGAACCATAGAAAAAGGGGTCACCTTCACACAGCACCACCACATCTCGACCGGCTGCTAAATGGGCGGCGATTGGTTCAACTTCTTTGTCGTAAATTGACTTGGCTTTTTCTGGTTCCAAAGCGCGGGGGAGGTGATATGATACCTCGATTTGATCCCCAGTCAGATATTGGGCGACGATCGCTCTGGCAATACTCTCTTTATCTGTGGCTGATTGATAGGCTACCACAGGAGCCGCACGTAATAACCGTAGCGCCTTGAGGGTCAATAATTCTGGATCTCCAGGGCCGACACCAATTCCATAAAGACGACCTTTGGTATTCATCATTCTTCCTCCGTTGCCAAGGCGTTAACTGCGGCGGCGGCGATCGCACTACCACCGCGCCGACCATGTAATGTTAAAAATGGTACATTTCTGCTGTCTGCTGCCAGTGCGGCTTTTGATTCGGCTGCACCGACAAATCCTACTGGAAAGCCTAATATTATAGCAGGTTTTGGCGCTCCTTCATCGAGCATTTCTAATAATCTAAATAGGGCGGTGGGGGCATTGCCAATTGCTACTACTGAGTTTTCGAGGTGCGATCGCCATAATTCTAAAGCGGCTGCTGACCTTGTAGTATTAAGATTTTTGGCAATATCTGGTACTTCCGGCTCGTTGAGGGTACAGATAACTTGATTGTTTGCAGATAAGCGTCGCCTGGTGACACCATCAGCCACCATCCGGCAATCGCAGAGAATGGTTGCTCCTGCGGCTAGGGCTGTTCTTGCAGATTGCACTGCTGTTGGTGAATATGCCAAGTCGGTGACGATATCCGTCATTCCACAGGCATGGATGAGACGTACTGCTACTTTTGCTACATCCGGTGGTAGCGCATCTAAGTTGGCTTCTGAACGGATGATGGCAAAGGAATTGCGGTAAATTTCGTTGGCGTCTCGGATGTAGTCGGGCATTCAATTTTGGATTTTGGATTTTGGATTTGGGATTTGGGATTTGGGATTGATTTGTTAATAGATATTTAATTTAATTAACCACAGAGGCGCAGAGAACGCAGAGAAATTCGATTGAAGGGAGTCATTAGTTATGTAATTGGGAAAGTGGATATCGATTGGCAAATTCTTGAAAGGACTCATGAAAATTTTGGCGTTGAATTTTATAGACTTGTAGGATTTGTTCTATTAATAGAGGTAGTTCGGAGAAGGTGACATATTTGTATAGTTCTCGGCCGAATTTCTGGGTACTGTTGCTGTCACCGAGATAAACGTGATAGGCTTCAATTGTTTGATTGTCTGCTTCAAAGTTGACGCCGAGTAAGGTGATGTCACTTTGGTTGTGTTGGGCGCAGGATTTTTGGCAGCCTGTAAAATGGATATTAATTGGGTGTTCGAGAGTGACGCGAGTTTGAAGATATTCTGCTAATGCCAAGGCATGATTTTTGGTGTCGGTGGCGGAAGCGGCACAACCTTTATTACCGGAACAAGCAACTAATGAACTTTTGATGTTGGTTGCTGAGGTGTTTAATTTTAAGAGAGTAATTTCATTTTGGACTTCGCTAAGCTTTTGTTGAGAAATATCTGTTAAAAGTAAATTCTGCCAAGGGGTTAACCGGAGAGTTCCACTACCATATTTGGCTGCTAAATCTGCTAAACCCCGCATTTGCTGACTATCTAAACGTCCAAGAGGTAAGACGACACCAATGTAAAATAATCCTTGCTGGCGTTGGGGATGGATGCCAAGATGCTGATAGTTAGTATCTATTTTCTGTGCAACTGGGCATATTTCACTGCGGTTAAGAGGACAAGGTAGAAGTTGCTGAACTTGCTGAAGATAATTTTCGCAACCTAAAGTATTTAATAAATCTCTCAAACGTAGCCGACGCTGATTATTAATATCAGTATGATTTAGATAGACATTTGCTAAAGCTGCCAAGACAGGTAAACAATCATCTGGTGTTAACAAAATTTTCATATCGCTTGGTGGTTGTCCTTTCGCGCCTGCACACAGATGGAGGCGAAAGTAAACATTACCATCAACTAAGACAGCAGCAAATAGGATATCATTGAGGCGATCGCTAACTTGAACTATTCCACCACCATCAAAGCAAACACTAAATTTTGCTGACAGTGACGATAAAGTTGGATGTGTAGCAAGATAATTATCCCAAGCTTGAACAAAAGGACGAGTGTCAATTAATTCTTGCCGGTCGATACCAGCTGTTGGGCTGGTCATAATATTGCGGATATGGTCTACATCGCTATTGCCAGAACCTAGTCCGATATTCTGTAGGTGCTGGAGAACTTGAGAATTTATCGCAGTGCGAATTTCGCGGAGTTGCAAATTAGCTCGATTAGTCACATCTACATAGCCGCCGCCATAGTGGTCTGCTATATCTGCGATGGCACGGCACTGTTCGCTATTGATAATCCCGCCTGGAATTCTTATGCGAGATAGTATACCATCTTCAGCGGGTGTAGCATAAAACAAGCCGGGACAAGTGGCAAAGAAAGACAGCAAATTTAGAACTCCTTCCCCGTGCAACGCAGGGAGTATATGGTGAGTGTGTCTTGAGAGTTGGCATTCTGACTTGATCACAGTTGCGGCACAGTCCCGGAATTTCACCGGAGTTTCCCAACCCCAAGCTTTAGTAATTTAGCATGAGAAGGCGGTTACTGAGCTGAAGACTTCATATTTTGCATTAAGGTGGGTGGGGAGGTGATATCATGTTCGGGTGAAGACTTATCATTAGGACTGACGCGGGGACGCGAGGACGCGGGGACGCGGAGAAATTTTAATAATAAGTGATTATGCGAACTTGATATGAGGAATGGGGAGTGAGGAGTAGGGAATCAGGCTTTTTGAGGTGAGGGCGAGTTTTTTCACGCAATCAAATAGGAGTCGCAAAAGCTGATTTATTGCTTTCTTCAAGAGATACAGCAGATTACAGCTTGATGAGGTACGCTATGTAGGTTTTAAAGCTAGGCAGAGAAAGTATTCTAATTCTGACTCCTGAATTCTGAATTCTGCTATTGAGATGTGGCGGCTCGTAAGCTGTAACTACCGGATTCTCCGCCTTCAAAAGTGTTAGCCAAGAGATAATAGACACCATCTTCTGGTAAAGTAACAGTTAATCGAGCATTAAAATCCTGTGGGGAAATATCATCATTTGCCGCTATTAACTTTTCTTTAGCGGGAAGTAGCAGGTACAAATGAGGGTCTATTTGCTGACTATCCATCTCAATAGTTATCTGTTGACCTGCTTTACCTTCAAACACATAAGTGTGAAAATAGCTGTTGTTTGGTAAAGTGCGATCGCCATTTTTTAAACTTGCTTCCAAAACTTGACCATTCAAAGGTAAATCTGTCTCTTGACTATTACGAGGTTGTTGACGCCCACTTGCTAATTGAGCATTACCTTGTTCTACAGCTACCAAAAAAGGCTGAATTAATTCTGTAGGAATTGCCAAACTAATACCAATAAATCTTTTAACTTCCGTATCATTAAAGATCGCACTATTCACACCAATTACTTGCCCATTAGAATTGAGCAGTGGCCCTCCAGAATTGCCAGGATTCACAGCTGCATCATGTTGAATTAAGCCGGATTTTGTATCAATGCGACTGATAATTCCATAGGTCAAAGTATTTTGTAATTCTAGACTTAGGGGAGTACCAATAGCATAGACAGATTGACCGACTCGTGCTGAACTGGGTGAACCCAAACGCAGGTAGGGCAGATTTTTTTGATTGCGAATTTTGAGTGCGGCTAAATCTAAACCGTCAGGTGCAAAACCAACCACATCAGCTAAAACTTGTTTCCCATCAGCCAATACGATTGCAACAGTTTTAGCACTATCTTGGACAACGTGAGCATTAGTTAAAACCAGACCATCTGCACTGACAATAAAACCACTACCGTGTCCAAAAGTAGTAGCGATCGCCACTACAGATTGACTAGCTTTTTCATATAGCTGAATTCGTTTTTGTTCTTCAGAATTATCTGCTATAATAACACTTGCACCTAGCAAGTTTTTCTCATTTATCTGAGATTTATTAGCAATAGCAGGTAATTGAAAACTGAATAAACTACCAACAAAAATGCCCGCGATCGCAGTTGTTAAAACTTTCCTATTCATTTTCCAATCATCCTTCATAAATGAAATAATCATACAAATACGCGTCAACTCTACTTATAATCTCTTCTTTGCGCCTTCTCTACGAGACGCTACGCGAATGCGCCTACTCTTCGAGAACGGCTTCGCCGAATGCGTGAGACATAAAACATTTAACTAATAAGCATCATATTCCAATTCCCCAAACCCCTCCGAATTTGAAAATAAATTCACCAACATCACAAAAAGCACCATTGAGGTGAAATTTTTCTCACTACTGCTTAACGAAAGCCTGGATACTAGGATTTACCAAAAGCTTTCGCGCCTCATCAATTAAGCGCGTGCCCCAAAGATTTTGTTTGAGAACTTCGACATCAGCCCAGCTTTTATCTAAACGCAAAGCTGCTTGTGCCATATTTAGGGCTTTTTGTTGCTCACCTTTGGCATATAAAGCAACAGCCAATGCCATTTGTGGTTCTGCTAATTTGCTATTAATTTCCACCGCTTTTTCCCACTGTTGAATTGCCCCTTCTATATCTCCTTTTTCGTATTTAATGTAGCCAATATTGATGATAGCTAGTGCTAATTTTCCATCTTTAGTAAGGGCTTGATTGTAATCTGATAATGCGGCGCGATCGTTGCGTTGTATCTGGTAAATAATACCACGTGCAGCGTAAACTTGTGCATTATCAGGCTGAAGTTTAATCACTTGATTGTAATCTGCTAATGCTAATTGGTAATTTTTTAATTCAGTGTAAACAGCAGCACGTACAAAATAAGCGTTGGCATTATCAGGCTGAAGTTTAATTGCTCGATCAAAATCTGCTAATGCTACTTTGTAATCTTTTAACTGAAAGTAAATATTACCTCGTGTAAAATAGAGTTGTATATTGTCAGGTTGAAGTTTAATTGCTTCATTGTAATCAGCGATCGCTCCTTGATAATCTTTCAACTGATAGCGGACAATACCCCTTTTACTGTAAGCTGAAGCCAGGTCAGATGAATCAAATAGAAAGTGTGAATTCGAGCTAGACAGCAGTTTAATGGCTTCATTGTAATCTGCGATCGCTCCTTGATAATTCTTGAGAAGACGGCGAGTTTCACCTCTTGCAATGTAATAAAGCTCTTTTTTGTGAGCATCGAATTTAACCCCCAATTCAACTGCGCGATCGTAATCAGAAAGTGCTTTTTCAGGGTCTTGGAACAATAAAGCACGAGCAGTACCTCTGCAATGATAGCCATCTGCATTATTAGGCTCAAGTTTAATTCCTTGATTGCAATCAACCAAGCTAGCTTGATAATCTTTCAAATCAAACCGAATCCCAGCTCTAGCCATGTAGTAATTAACATCATCAGGCTGGAGTTTAATCGCTTGATTTATATCTACTAATGCTCCTTGGGAATCTTGAAATTGCTTGCGGATATTACTGCGATAGTAGTAATTATTTGCATCATCAGACTGGAGTTCAATTGCTTGATTTGCATCTGCCAAAGCTCCCTGATAATCTTGAGATTCCATCCGGACGCTACTCCGAGTTGTATAATTTTGTGCATCGTCAGGCTGGAGTTTAATCGCCTGATTTGCATCAGCTAGCGCTCCTTCAACATCATTAGATAACAAGCGAATAGTACTCCGTATTCTGTAATTTCCTGCATTTTCAGGCTGGAGTTGGATAGCTTGATTCACATCTGCTAATGCTCCCTGATAATCTCTAGATTCCATGCGGGTAAATGCCCGTATTCCGTAGTATAAAGATAGCGGTTTCATCTCAATTGCTTTAGTTAGCGCCGCTAGAGCTTCCGGGTAGCGTTTTAATTGATTAAGTGCCGCACCGCGCTGTACATAAAGACTAACATCGCTATTATTATTTTCAATTGCTTTGTCAATCGCTGCTAGTGCTTCCGGGTATTTTTTTAAATCATCTAACGTTGAATATTTGAATGCCCAAACTTCATAATCATCTGGTTTAATTTTGATTGCTTGGTCGTAAGCTGCTAAGGCTTCTGCATATTTTTTCTGGGAAGATTGCGTTAACCCAAGAGCAAAATAAGCTTCATAAAAATCTGGTTTGAGCTTAATTGCTTGTTGCAAAGCTGCCACAGATTCCGCATATTTATTTACACGCCATAGCTGATTCGCATAACTTAACCAATCGTACTCAGTAGCATTTTGTGACGGCTTTTGGGCAGTAAATAACAGATGATTTTGGAGCAAATTAATTTCTGCTTCTGTGAGTTGTGGCGGCGCTACATTTACTATTTTTAAAAGTTCTGGCTTCAAACCTGATTTTGTAGCTAAACCCAAAATGCTATTACTTGGTACTCCTAGACCTAATCCTAGTTCAACTTGACGACTTGTTTTTCCTTCACTACCTGTATTAATTCCAATTATTCGCCCCATTGAATCTAATACTGCTCCCCCACTCATTCCTCGTTGCGTTAAATTCGAGTAAGTCAGCCCATAGCCGACATCAATTACATGATTTAAATAATCAGGGTTATCTGCACGGCTAAATACTTTTTCTGGTCTGAGAAGCAAACCTGCTGTAAATTTTCGTTTTCCACCTGATTCTCCCGGAAAACCAGATACAAATACCCACCTATTTTTAGTTGATGAATAATATAGGTTATATTTAGCAATAGTGGCGACTGAATAAGTTTGTTTACTAGTAAATTTAAGAAGCGCTGCATCTAATCCTTCTGACTTGACAATATTTTCTGGCTGCACTACATACTGCTGACCATCTGGAGTAATAATTGTGTAATTGTCTGGTTCTTTGAACACATGACCAGCCGTAATTACATAATAAGTGTCATCTTGTTTAGCAATAATAACTCCTGAACCATTTCCGTTATTTTTCGAGTCAATTCGCACGGTAATTTCTTCAGCAATCTGATTAATATTATCAACAAAAGTATTCCCTACTGGCGGTTTTTGAGCTTGTTGCTGATTGCGCCATTCTGGAGGAATATTTGCTAAATTGGGTGCAACTTTCGCTAAAGTTTGAATGGGAACAGCAAAGCTGAGTTTTCTTAATTGCTGAAGTTGTTCTGCACTGGGTCGAGTTCCATCCTGATAAAAATAAGCCTCATTTAAAATTGCATTGCTTGTTAATCCATTCACTCCAATTAATTGCCCTGACTGATTTAATAACGCTCCCCCACTCATTCCTGGTCTAATTTTGTTCGTATAACCGATTTGATAACCGCCAATTAATGGTTGTGAAGATAACAGAGATATTTTGCCATTGGTGATAACTAATTCTTTACTATCATCGGCAAAACCAGCAGCGAATACTTCTTGATTTTCTGAGACTTCTAAGGTATTGCTTAAAGGCGCAAACTGATAATTTTCTTGTGATTTGAATTGTAAAACAGCTAAATCATTACTTTTTAAAGAATCACCTTGATTAATAACTGTAGCTGTGTAGATTTTACCGTCTGGTGTTTTGATTCTATGATTTCCCTTTTTACTGATAACATGGGCATTAGTTAGGACAGTATAAGTTTGCCCTTGTTTGCTAATTAATACTCCGCTTCCACCTTTGCTATTACTCAATACTTTAACAGTAACAGCTTGGGCGATTTGACGTATTTGTTCTGGGGTTAATGTCTTATTTACCGAACTATAATTAGATTGATTAGATACTTCCTGAGATGCCGCTATATATGGCATAGTGACTATTAAATAAGTACTTAAGATGGGAATGATAAACTGATTTAAGTAATTCATTTTTGTAGTTGGATAAGGAATAATACTAAGAGGATGTTTTAAAAGTCCTCTTATTGGTAGCAAAACGTTTTAGATCCCCCTAAATCCCCCTTAAAAAGGGGGACTTGAATTCCGGTTCCCCCATTTTTAAGAGGAACTTGAATTCCGGTTCCCCCCTTTTTAAGGGGGGTTATGGGGGATCGATAAGAGCCTAAAATCACAGTCAAACACTTTTAAAACAACCTCTAAGATAAGCTTAAATCTTTGAGCTAAGGGCTTTTGGGTGTCGGGTGTAAACAGATGCAGAAAAAGCAAAGCAAGTAAAATTCGCTGTTACAATAAAACTAGTCCACTAAATTAAGCAATACACACAGCTTATGATTACTCAAATGATGGTTCAACCCTCATTTTGGGTAGAGTCTGGAATCAAAATCAGTAAAGTTAGAAACCTACATTTGTTTAAATTTACTGATGAATTACAGTCTCGACTCGAAGAACTTTCTCTGAAGAGAAAAGCTGAATTTCTCACCTCAGAGGAAGAAGCTGAGTTGACAGGCATATTGGAACTTGACAGAATTTTTACCTTACTTAATGCCAGAATAATTGCTGAATCGTGACAATTAATAGTACTATCAAAAAATTAGTCAGAGAACGGGCAAAGTTTCTTTGTGAATACTGTCATTCCTTAGAAGAAGCGAGTGCGGCTCAATTTTCTATTGACCATATCCTCCCACGCTCTGTTAATGGTTCAGATGAACCGGATAATTTAGCATTAGCTTGTCAACGTTGCAATGGATATCGCTATAACTTCACAACTGGCATTGATCCAGATACTAGAGAAATTATCGCATTGTTTCATCCTCGTAAGCAAAAGTGGTCAGATCATTTTATTTGGTCAGCAGACGGTTTAAAAATCATTGGCATTACTTCCATAGGAAGGGCTACTTGTAATCGTTTAGACTTTAATGATGAACGTCACAATGAAGGTTCTATCATTAAAGCGCGTCGTCTGTGGATGAAAGGTGGTTGGCATCCACCAGATGAAGACCCTCGACAAAAAAGTGAAGTTTAAAGTTAAATTGGTTTAGCTAGAAACACAAACTACTGCTTTGTTCGCCATGCTTGGATACTAGGATGAGAAAACAGTTTTTGTGCTTCTGCAACCAAGCGCGTCCTCCAAAGATTTCGTTTGAGAACTTCGACATCCGCAAAGCTTTTATCTAAACGCAAAGCTGCTTGTGCCATCTTGAGAGCTTTTTGTTGCTCACCTTTGGCATATAAAGCAACAGCCAATGCCATTTGTGGTTCTGCTAAGGTACTATTAATCTGAACAGCTTTTTCCCACTGCTGTATTGCCCCTTCTACATCCCCGTTTTCGTATTTGATGTAGCCAATATTGATGATAGCTGGTGCTAATTTTGCATCTTTAGTAAGCGCTTGATTGTAATCTGATAGGGCGGCGTTATTGTTTCCTTGCTTTTGATAGACGACACCCCGCGAAAAGTAGGCGTTGGCATTATCTGGCTGAAGTTTAATCACTTGATTATAATCTGTTAGTGCTGCTTGATAATCTTTTAACTGAGAGTGAATACCAGCCAGCTTTAAGTAACCTCTTGCGTTATCAGGCTGAAGTTTAATCGCTTGATTATAATCTGTTAGTGCTGCTTGATAATCTTTTAACTCCTTGTGGATATCTCCCCGCACTAAATAGGCCATTGCATTGTTTTGCTGGAGTATTATTGCACGATCAAAATCTACTAGCGCCCTCTGGTAATCTTTCAACCGATAGTGAAGAATACCTCGGAGAGCGTAAGATAGTCCATCGTTTGGCTCAAGTTTAATAAGCTGATCTAAATCTGCTAGGGCTGCTTGGTAATCTTTTAAATTCTGGTGGACACCACTTCTGAATGAGTAGGCTTGTGCCAAATCAGGCTGGAGTTGAATCCCTTGATTTGCATCCGCTAATGCTGCTTGATAATCTTTCAAATCGTCGTAGATAATGCTTCGGGATAAGTAAGCATTTGCATCCTTTGGCTCAAGTTTAATCCATTGATTTGCATCCGCTAGTGCTGCTTGATAATCTTTCAACTCAATGTAGATAATACTTCGGGTTGAGTAGCCACTTACATTATTGGGCTGAAGTTGAATCAATTTATTTGCATCTGCTAATGCTGCTTGATAATCTTTCAAATTCTTATAGATATTACTTCGAGTTAAGTAGATGAAATAGGCTCCTGGCAATTGAGGCTGAAGTTGAAGAGCATGAGCTAAATCTGCTAGCGCCCTTTGATAATCTTTGATCTTTCCGTAGACATTACCCCTATAGCTGTAGGCTACAGCATCGTTAGGGTCGAGTTGAATTGCTTGATTATAATCAGCCAATGCCGCCTTATAATCTTTCAATTTCCAGTACATACTACCCCTATGGGTGTAGACAATAGGCAACTCAGGTTGGATTTTAATAGCTTGATTGTAATCAGCCAATGCCGCCTTATAATCTTGCAAAATCTCGCGCACTTTAGCTCTATCAAAGTAGTAAGTAATATCATCAGGGTTGAATTTGATAGCTTGATTTAAATCAACCAGCGCCCCCTGATAATCTTTCAAATCAAAACGGACGCTACCTCTACAACTATAGCCATCTCCATTATCAGGCTGGGATTTAATAGCTTGATTGCAATCAGCCAAGGCTCCTTGATTATCTTTTAACAGAGAGCGGACATTAGCCCGCCATAAGTAATTTTCGGGAGAGTCAGGGTCAAGTTGAATTGCTTGATTGTAATCAGCCAATGCCCCCTGATAATCATTTGACAGATAGCGGATATCACCCCGTGATGTGTAGTAGTTAGATAGTGGCTTCATCTCAATAGCTTTAGTCACCGCCACTAGAGCCTCTGGGTAGCGTTTTAAGCTCGATAATAACTGACCGCGTAGTACATAAAAGAAAACATTACTATCGTTGTATTCAATTGCCTTTTCAATTGCTGCTAGCGCCTCTGAGTATTTTTTTAATTGGATCAGCGAAACAGATTTTAATGCCCAAACTTCATAGTCTGGTTTAATTTTGATTGCTTGCTCACTAGCTGCCAGGGCTTCTGGATATTTTTTCTGAGACAATAGTGCTACACCAAGAGCATAATAGGCTTGATAAAAACTTGGTTTGAGCTTAATAGCTTCTTGGAAAGCTTCCACTGCTTCTGAATATTTATTTAATCGCCATAGTTGATTAGCATAATTCAGCCAATCGTACTCACTAGCATTTTCTGACGGCTTTTGGACGGTAAATAACGAATTATTTTGGAGCGAATTAATTTCTGCTTCTGTAAGTTTCGGGGGTGCTGTAGTCACTATTTTCAACAGTTCTGGCTTCAACCCCGATTTTTTGGCTAGACCCAAAATGCTATCACTTGGCACTCCTAAACCTAATCCTAGTTCAACTTGATTACTTCCTTTATCTTCAATACCCGTATTAATTCCAATTATTTGTCCCGTTGCATCTAGCACTGCTCCCCCACTCATTCCGGGTTGTGTCAGATTTGAGTAAGTCAGCCCATAGCCCACATTAATTACAAAATTTAAAACATCCAGGTTTTCTGCACGAGAAAATACTGTTTCTGGTTTGGAAAGTAAACCTGCTGTTAACTTCCGTTTTCCGCCTTCTTTTTCCGGAAACCCAGATACAAATATCCACGGCTTTTTGTCTGACGACGAGTAATATAGATTATATTTGGCAATAGTTGCAATTGAGTAAGTTTGATTGCTAGTAAATTTCACAAGCGCTATGTCTAATCCCTGTGCTTTGGCAATATTCTCTGGTTGCACTATATATGGCTTGCCATCTGGGGTAATAATTTCGTAATTATCTGGATTTTCTACCACGTGAGCCGCAGTAACTACATAGTAAGTTTGTCCTTGTTTAGCAATGATTACTCCTGAACCATTACCATGATTTTTAGAGTCAATTCGCACGGTAATTTGTTGAGCAATATTATTGACTTTATCCGCTAATGTATTACCTCCCGACGGTTTTTCAACTTGCTGCTGATTGCGCCATTCTGGAGGAATAATTGCTAAGTTAGGACTAACTTTTGCTAAAGTTTGAATAGGAACAGCAAAACTAAATTTTTTCAACTGCTGAAGTTGTTCTGCATTGGGTTGAGTTCCATCTTGATAAAAATAAGCTTCATTTAAAATCGCATTGTTCAATAATCCATTCACCCCAATTAATTGTCCTGACTGATTTAATAACGCTCCCCCACTCATTCCTTGCCTAATTTTGTTGGTATAACCAATCTGATAACCCCCAATTAATGGTTGTGAAGATAACAGAGATATTTTGCCATTGGTGATAACTAATTCTTTACTATCATCGGGAAAGCCAGCAGCGAATACTTCTTGATTTTCTGATAAATTAGAGGTGCTTGCTAAAGAAACAATTTGGTAGTTTTCTTGAGATTCAAACTGTAACACAGCTAAATCATTACCTGTTAAAGAATCTCCACGACTAATAACTGTAGCTGTATGAGTTTTACCATCAAATGTTTGAATGCTATGGGTTCCTTTGCTACTAATAACATGAGCATTGGTGAGGATGGTGTAAGTTTTTCCTTGTTTGCTAATTAATACTCCACTCCCACCTTTTTTTTGACTTAAGACTTTAACAGTAACAGATTGAGCTAGTTGACGAATTTGTTCTGATGATAAGGTATTATTTGCAAGTATAGAAGTTGGTTGATTAGATACTTGCTGCAATGTCCCGGCGTAGACAGTAGGGAGTACTAAAGAAGAAGTTAAAATGGCGATGAGCAACGAATTCAGTTTGTTCATTTTTTGAGTTTGATAAAATTCAGGCGTTGTTTAAAAAGTTATTCTTTGCGTCTTTGCGCCTCTGCGTGATTTTTTCATCAACCAGCAACGCCATTTGAAACGCAGAGTAACGCAAAGGTCAGCGCAGAGTTAACGCAGAGGCGAAATTGATATTATTCTTTTTCAACGGGGACTGTTTGCAGAAATTTTTTAATATCAATTTTGTAGTAAACTTGTTCTTCTTTAGAACTATGTTCTATCGGTTTAGTAGCACGCCCTCTCAGAATTTCTTTGAGTTCATAAAGAATCTCTAAAGCATTGTCTTCAGGTCGTAGAGTTAGGAGTATTGTGTCGCAAGGTGCGTCTACTTCTTTGGCTGTGCAAATCACTTCTTGATTCTTGACTATACTGTTAGTAATATAAGCTAGACTTTGTTTGTTGTAAGCAGTTTGAAATCGAGAAGATACTTGTTCGCACCGCACTTGTGGGGTTACAGTTTTACTATTAAACCAGGCATATTTCCAACGTATAACTGGTCTTTTACCATCTGATGTCCAAGCGTAAGTAGTAGGGAAGCGTAGATTTGTTGCTTGGTCGTAACCTGAAGCGCAGATAAAACGAACTTCATCATCAGCTTTGGCTTGACTAACTATAGAAGTGATGCAAACAGCGGTCAAAGCAAAGCCAGTGAATAGAGAAATGATTGGTTTGAGTTGCATAATTTTTCTCGTTCAATGCTGAAAAACAAGACTTTGGGAATAATTGGGAATCAGATATTTTCTCAAAACCAGCACAATTGGTCTAGATCAAAATCTAATTTGATTGTTGAGATTCATCTTAAAATCAGATTTACATGCAACTCCATATTTGAGCAAAAATTCATCTATTTGAGTCACACAGCCGTTGAGGTGAAGTTTTCTTCACCATTTTTAGTGTGTAGCAAAAACTTGATAAACTACAAGTTACAACGTAATTCAAGCAGGAAATATTAATTTTTTTATGATATCTAACTAAAACGGTTTAAATATTTGTAGATATGTTAAGTAATTTTCAATATTATTTGTAATAAAAAATATGATATGGCGGTTCCCATATGTATTGTAGGGTGTGTTACGGCTTCCGTAACGCACCAAATCCTTAAGAATGGTGCGTTAGCGATAGCGTAACGCACCCTACTTAAAATTTACTGGAGTTTAAAAAAGAAGGACTATAACTAGAAAAATGTTGATAAATCAAGAAAAATTTGAAAAAATATATCAATATGAATTAACGCCGAAACAAAAGAAAGTATTGCCTTTGTTTTTAGCTGGACAAACCGATGAACAGATAGCGAAAGAACTTGGCGCTACCCATCGTTCTACAGCTAGCCATCAACTCAGAAATATATCTACCAAATTTGGATTTCCTCCGGAAACTGAACCAGATTATCGTTGTAATTTGATTGAGATGTTTGCTAAATATAAGCCTGAGTTAGTTAGTGTGAAAGCTTTAGAAAAATGTGGGCATATTATCCAAAATATCCGCTTTCCAGAAGGAGCAGAACCACTAAATTCTGCTTTTTATCAAGAACGTTCTCCAGTTGAATCTCGTTGTTTTACTGCTATTAAAGAACCAGGCGCACTCATTCGGATTAAAGCACCTAAGCAGATGGGGAAAACTTCGCTGCTGAAGAGAATTATGGCTGAAGCGAAGAAAAGTAGTTATAGTACGGTTTATTTGAATTTTAGTTTAATCGAAACAAATAAATTTGCTAACGCTCATGATTTTCTTCGCAGTTTTTATGCTTATGTGATTAACCAATTATCTTCAGCACCTGCGCTAACAGTTTGGGATACGGATATTCCCAGTATGGTGAACTGCACTCGGACGTTTCAAAGTTTGCTTAAACAGTTGGATGGTGTTTTAGTTTTAGCTTTAGATGAAGTCGATAAATTATTTGAGTATCCAGAAATTTATCAAAACTTTTTTCCCATGTTACGTAACTGGAATGAAAATGCTAATGAGTCGGAAACTTGGGAAAAGTTACGACTATTGGTAGCACATTCTACGGAAGATTATGGACGTTTAGATATTAATCAATCTCCTTTTAATGTGGGGTTACCAATTAAATTGGAGGAGTTTACTGAAGAACAGGTGAAGAGTTTAGCTATCCGACATGGATTAGATAGTAACAATATTTTTGCGATTATGTCTTTGGTGGGGGGACATCCTTATTTGGTGCGGTTAGCACTTTATTATTTGGTTTGTCAGGATGTCAGTATTGGGGAATTGTTGGAAGAGGCTAGTACAGATGCAGGGATTTTTACTGAACATTTACGCCGACATTTGGAGGCTTTTCAAGAAAATCCAGAGTTGGGGAGGGTGTTTAAGGAGATAGTGTGTGATGTTCAAGGAATTAAGGTGGAGCGAAAAAATAGACAAATTTATCAGTTGGATAGTATGGGGGTGATTAAGTTTAGGAATAATTGTGTGGTGTCTAGGTGTAGATTGTATCAGGAGTATTTTGGTAGTTATTTGTAATTTTTATTTAAAGAATAATCTCACGCATTCGGCGAAGCCGTTCTCGAAGAGTAGGCGCAAAGGCGCAAAGGGGAGGAATGGAGTTTAGTAATTATTATAAGGTTGGTGGGAGTTTAAATGCTAGTCATCGGACTTATGTGGTTAGGAAGGCAGATGGGCAAGTTTTTGAGTTGCTGAAAGGTGGGGAATATTGTTTTGTGTTTAACTCGCGTCAGATGGGTAAATCTAGTTTGCGAGTTCAAGCAATTAAAAAACTTAAGGGGATAGGAATTAAATGTGCTTCTATTGATTTAACTATTCTTGGTAGTCATTCTAGTCCAGAAAAATGGTATAAGGGTTTTGCTAATCAGTTGTTATCTAGTTTTGAAATCGATGATGTAGATTTTAATGGCTGGTGGCTAGAGCATGATTCTTGGACGGATATACAGAAGTTAAATTTACTTTTAGAATCGTTGGTGTTAAATAGGTTTGATTGTCATGTTATCATTTTTATTGATGAAATTGATAGTTTAATTAAGAGTAAGTTTAAGGATGATTTTTTTGCTTTGATTCGCGCTTGCTATAATCTCCGCGCTGAATCTCCAAAATATGAACGTTTAACTTTTTGTCTGCTCGGTGTAGCTACACCAGGAGATTTGATTCAAGAAAGAGAACGGACGCCGTTTAATATTGGTAGTTCTATTGAATTAACTGGGTTTAGTTTTGCAGAAGCGAAAAATGCATTAATTCCAGGGTTGACAGATAAGGTGGAGCATCCAGAAAAGGTGCTACAAGATGTGCTAAACTGGACTGCTGGACAACCGTTTTTAACTCAAAAGTTATGCAATTTAATTGTACAAGAAGCAACAAATAATTATCTGAATGTTGATGAATTAGTTCAAAGTTATATCATCGATAATTGGGAAGCTCAAGATGAACCAGAGCATTTAAGAACAATCCGCGATCGCCTTTTACGAAATGAACACAAAGCTAGCAGATTACTCGGATTATATCAGCAAGTTTTAGACACAAGCAAGAAAGTTTTCATAGATCACAGTCCAGAACAAACAGAATTAAGGTTATCCGGTTTAGTAGTCAAACAAGACGGTTATTTAAAAGTATATAATCCTATTTATGAAGCAATTTTTAATCCCACCTGGCTCAGGCAAGAATTAGATAAACTTCGTCCTTATAGTCAAGCAATTAATAACTGGTTTCATTCTCAACAAGATTCATCCTGGTTATTACGAGGAAAAGCTTTGGATGAAGCTTTAGCATGGGCGGTTGGCAAAAGTTTAAGTAATTTAGATTATGAGTTTCTACAAGAAAGTCAAAAAGCAGCCACAGAATTACAAATTGAAGTCAACCAACAATTAGCCCAAGCTAGTCAAGTCGCTAAACAAAAATTAGCTCAGGCGAATAAAAAAGCAAAATACATAGTTTGGGTTGGGGGAAGTATCGCAACTCTCCTGATTTTAATTAGTGTAATTGTGGTACAAAATCAACTACATCAACTAGACATCGCTAAGAAAGCGACAATACTTACACAAAATGGCTATAACGCTACACAACAATTTGAATCTAAACAACTGGAAGCTTTACTTTTAGCGATGCAGGCTGGACAAGATTTAAAATCTCTGGGAAAAAATCAATCTTCTTTGGGACAATATCAAACGATCGCTCCTTTATCTGCTTTAATGAATATTCTCGTCAATATTCACGAATATAGTCAATTTGATAGCCAACAAACAACGCTTAAAAATCTAACTTTCAGTCCTGATGGTCAAATAATTGCTTCTGCTAGTGATGATGGGATTATTAAATTATGGCATGAAAATGGAACTGCGATCGCTACTATTTCTAGTCACAGAAAAGAATTAATCAGTATTAGTTTTAGTCCTGATAGTAAAATTATTGCTGCGGCTAGCAAAGACGGAACTATTCAACTCTGGAACCGAGATGGTAGTTTCATACAAAGTTTGTTTGGTCATGAAAGTTGGGTAGTTAGTACTACTTTTATTTCTAATAACACTCTTGTTTATGTCAGCAAAGATGGCACTGTAAAGTTTTGGCAGCTAGATGGAACTTTGATTAACAATATCTTACTCAAAAGTAATGCAATCACCAGCGCCAATATCAGCCCTAATGGTAAAATTATTGCCGTTGGGAATGAAGAGGGAAATATTGAACTATACAAAATTGATGGTACTTTAATTATACGTCTTCTTGGACATGAAGGTTGGGTGACAAGTATTAGTTTTAGTCCTGATGGAGAAAATATTGCTTCTGGTAGCGATGACCAAACTATTAAACTTTGGAAAAATGACGGTACTTTAATTAAAACTTTCAACGGACATACAGGTAGAATAAATGCTGTTAATTTCAGCCGAGATGGTAAAATAATTGCTTCTGGTAGTAGTGACCAAACTGTAAAAATCTGGCAACGAAATGGTACTCTAATTAATACCTTCGTTGGGCATGGTGATTCAGTAGTTAGCGTAAGTTGGAGTCAAGATAAAAACATCATTGCTTCTGGTAGCGCTGATGGAATTGTGAAACTCTGGAAGTTGAACGCAGATATGATGACTACATTAACTGGGCATCAAGGCGGTATCACTAACCTAAGTTTTAGCCGCGATAGTAAAATAATAGCCTCTGGTGGTAACGATGGTACCGTGAAACTATGGCAACGAAATGGAACTTTAATTGCTAATCTCACAGGAAATCAAGATTGGGTGAATAATATCAGTTTCAGCCTCGATAATAAAACTATTGCCGTTGGTACTAATCAATTAATTGCTAAGCTATGGCAGAAAGATGGAACTCGAATTTATCCTCTGAGCGAGCATAAAAATGTAACCAGCTTTAGTTTCAGCCCCAATGAAAAAATAATTGCTTTTGGTAATGATGAAGGATTTATTGAACTTTGGAAGTTGGATAAAACTCTAATTAAACACTCTACTAAATTCTTCACTAAGCATAAAAATTGGGTAACAAGTGTCAGTTTCAGCCCTGATGGTAAAATAATTGCTTCTGGTGGTGATGATGATGGAACTATTGAACTTCGGCGGCTAGATGGAACTTTAATTAGTACTCTAATTGGACATAGAAAGGGTATTAATACTATTAGTTTTAGTCCTGATGGTAAAATTATTGCTTCCGGAAGTAAAGATCAAACTATCAAACTTTGGCAGTTAAATGGTACTTTAATTACTACTCTGACTGGACATAGTGATTCGGTAAATAGCGTCAGTTTCAGCCCCAATAGCGAAATTATCGCTTCTGGTAGTGATGACCAAACTATCAAACTTTGGAGCAAAGATGGAATTCCCATCACTACATTGCTTGGACATAAAGGTTCAGTCAGAAGCGTCAGTTTTAGTGCCGATGGAAAAATTATTGCCTCTGGTAGTCAGGATGATAGAGTAATTTTGTGGAGTTTGCAATTAGATGATTTACTCTCACGAGGATGTCGATGGCTCAAAGACTATTTTCTCACCCATCCAGAAGATTACAAAAGTTTGAGTCAGTCTTGTAAGTAAAAGAGAATTCAGAATTCAGAATTCAGCAGGACTTACGTAAGAACTCTCTGAAACCGCAAGGAACTAAAGTTCCTTGCTAATAGCAAAAGTCATCTAAAGATGACTAAATTAGGACTTACGCACTGTACAAATTAATCATCGTAAGCTGTTCCATATTTGGGACAGACCACTAGGTAGGGGCACAACATTGTTGTGCCCTGAAGATCATCTGTACCTAACGATAGTTGCAACCCGCTGTAATTGTTCTTTGATTGTTAACAAACTCGTAGCAGGGCACAGCAGTGTTCCCTACGACCGATGGTTTTTTATCCATGCATATTTTAGATTTTCCGTCAATGCGTAAGTCCTATAAATATAGCCAAAAATCTTTAGTCATCTAAAAGATGACTTTAGCTGTTAGCCTGGGAATTTATTCCCAAGCGGGTGAGAAAGCCAACAGATAAGCCATTTCTAGCTTAAGTTGACACCTATGAGCAATGTTCCCTACGACAGATGTGGTTCAAATACATGAAAATAGCTGTAACCTACTCAAAAACATAATTTTGAGCCACTTTCCAATAACGCGAAAACCTTTTCAAATCAATATAACCATCATAATCAAAGAATGGTTCCACCTCTAACACTTCAACTTTTATGGAACGCTCAATTTGATTGCAGATATCATCAAATCGGGGACTCGGACTATCCACTGTCACCACTAAGTCTGCTTTGTTTTCTTTAGCAAAAGCCAAAATTTCTTCTACCACATTCCCACGACGAATGACTACAGGTAACTCTAACAAACATTCATAAATAAACGTCAAACGTTTAAGACTGAGTTGCCATTCTTCTATCAAAGCATCGTCCCAAACCCAAATAGCAGCACCATCAGAGTATTCTTGTAGCGCGGGATTATATGGACTCAGACAGTCTCCATGTACCCAAACAATTGGTTTAGTCATTCGATCAATTTTGGATTTTAAATTTTAGATTTTAGATTGACTCCAGGGTGTTGCTGAATCAAGTGATGATTCTTGTGGGGCGGGCTTTCCTGCCCGCCCAGAAATCCAAGGGACGGGCAAGATGCCCATCCCACAAAACTAGTAAGGTAAAAAACGTTTAATTTGCATAATTAAATTAAACATAACTCTTGTGGGGTGGGCATCTTGCCATTAGTGTCAACTTAAGCTAGAAATGGCTTATCTGTTGGCTTCCTCACCCGCCTGGGAATGAATTCCCTCTCTTATAGCTAAAGTCTACTGAAGTAGACTAAAGATTTTTGGCTATATTTTAGTCATCTTTAGATGACTT
>JAVRBV020000177.1:0-87222 GCA_034531095.2 Nostoc sp. CreGUA01
TCTCTTATCATGATTTGGTCTTCTCACCAAAATTCCTGCTAAATAACGCTTGCCTGAAGACGTTTGAATAATACCCGCGTCACCCAATACAAAACGTAAAGTTCCTGTTTTGTGAGCTATCTTTGCACCAGAACATCAACAGCGAATTTTTAACGTATTTGAAAGATTACATACTCAAGAAAGTTATCCTGGTTCTGGCATTGGTTTAGCCATTGTCCGCAAAGGTGTTGAACGTATGGGGGGACAAGTCGGTGTAGAGTCAATAGTAGGTAAAGGCAGTCGCTTTTGGATTGAACTACAAAAATTTTCGATGGAAAGATGAACCCAGAGCAGCAGACAATCTTACTGGCAGAAGACGACTCAGATCAAGTCCTGTTAATTCGTCGCGCTTTACGCAAAGCTAATCTGATGCAAACACTACAAGTTGTCAGCAATGGAGAAGCCGCCATTTCTTACCTCTGTGGTGAAGGAGAATATGCTGACCGAGAACGCTACCCGCTGCCGATATTGGTTTTGTTAGACTTAAAAATGCCCCGCAAATCTGGGTTTGAGGTTTTGGAGTGGCTCAAACAACAACCCGAACTCAGACGCCTACCAGTCATTGTACTGACAACTTCTAAAGAAACAACCGATGTTCATAAAGCTTATGACTTGGGTGTTAATTCTTATTTAGTTAAACCGGTGGCGTTTAGTGACTTGACTGCAATGATAAAGTTGCTTGATGCCTATTGGCTAAACTTAAATCAACAGCCCTTGGTTTATCTCAGTTAGACAAGTTGATTCGCTGACTATAAAACTTGGAACTATTCTGCACCTAGAGCTTCTCAAGCATCAATTTTGGCTTCTCATGTACATTCTGATTATTGACGACAATCCAAACGACCGTTTCATGATTATCCGGGAGATGCGGCGAGAATTTCCTGATGTAGAAATCGAGGAAGTGGGTGAACCAGAAAAGTTTGAGCAAGCACTGGTAGCAGGTCGCTTTGACCTGACAATCACCGATTATCAACTCCGTTGGAACAATGGTTTGGAAATATTACATCTTCTGAAGGACCGCTACCCCGATCGCCCGGTGATTATGTTTACCAACACAGGCAATCAAGAAATCGCCGTTGAGTCCATGAAAAGCGGACTCGATGATTATATTCTCAAATCACCCAGGCACTTAGTTCGGTTGTCGGCAACAGTGAGGTCTGTCTTAGAACGCAATGAAACTCGCCAAAGAGCTAGTTTTTTGGAGAACCGCCTACAATCTTTACTCAACCAATTGAATGTCGGCGTGTTTCGAGCAATTCCAGACGGACGCTTATTAGAAGTTAACAGTGCATTTCTCAGACTTTTGAGACTTGATTCTTTAGAAGAAATTCAGTCTAATAGTAGCTTTAATGAGATTTTTTCTAGAGTTGGAGATATTACACCACACAAAAGAAGAGAACGGGAATTAAGGATACGTAGAACAGATGGTAGCTATATATGGGTATCAGTGAATGAAACTCTCAATATTACTAATGGAGAGGAGGTGATTGATGGATTAGTGGAAGATATTACCGGGCGCAAACGCTCAGAAGAAGCACTGAAGCGCTATGCCACAAGATTACAAACTCTCCAAGAATTAGATCGGTCGATTTTGGGGGCAATTTCTCCCCAAGGAATTGCCCAAGCGGCTTTGGCTGCGACTTATCCCTTGCTTCCCTGCCAATTAATAGATGTGACGTTGTTTGATTGGGAACAGCAACAAGCCACTGTATTGGCTGTGCAATCGAGCGATCGCATCGGCTTTGCCATAGGTGAAACTTTCTCGTTACATGATTTTGGCAACATTGAAAACTTGCAACAAAACCAAGTGATGATGATTGAAAACCTGGCTGAACATCCCAGACCCGATCGCGTTCAACAACGGCTGTTTGACCAAGGCATTCGTTTAATTATGAATGTGCCAGTGATTGCTCAACAACAGCTCATCGGTTCCTTGAACGTGGGAGTAATTCAACCGTGGTCATTAACTGAAGAAGACGTAGAAATTGCCCGTGAAGTGGCAAATCAATTAGCGATCGCCATTCAGCAATCCCGCTTGCGCGAACAATTGCAGCGCTACACCGAACAACTCGAACAACTAGTTCACAACCGCACACAACAACTTGAAGAAGCCAACAGTGCCCTAGAAGCTTTTGCCTATTCCATCTCCCACGACTTACAAGAACCTCTGCGTGCCATTCGGGGATTCGCCACTATTCTTTTAGAAGACTACGATACCCTATTGAATTCCGGCGGGCAAGATTTACTCCACCGCATCGCCAGTAATGTGGAGCGCATGGACAACCTGTTGATAGATTTATTAGAATACAGCCGCTTGAGTCGAATTGATTTGCCCCTCCAACCAATTAACCTCAACTCATTAGTCAAACAAGTACTGACGCAATTAGAAGTATCCCTGCAACAAAAGCAAGCCCAAGTGACAATTGCTGAACCTCTGTTGGAAGTGGTGGGAAACTACCGTACCGTCGAGCAAGTAATCACCAATCTGATAACCAACGCCATCAAATTTGTCTCTTTTGGAATTCAACCCCAAATCAGAATCTCGACAGAACTCCGCGGACACTGCGTGCGTTTGTGGGTAGAAGACAATGGCATAGGCATCTCATCGCAGCATGGGGAGAGGATTTTTGGTGTTTTCGAGCGTTTACACAGCATAGAAGCCTACCCTGGTACTGGAATTGGGCTAGCGATCGTCCGTAAAGGCATTGAACGCATGGGCGGACAGGTAGGTATGGAGTCAGAAGTCTCTCAAGGTAGTCGCTTTTGGATAGAACTACCGGAATTTGTTAAGTGAAAATGGGGCATGGGGAGATGAGGGAGATGAGGGAGATGAGGGAGATGAGGGAGATAAACAGATTGACGAATCAATTCCTGAGTGTTTACAGCAGTTTTCATGTATTTGAACCAGATCTGTCGTAGGGGCACAGTCAACTTAACGCGAAACGGGCGGTTTTAGGACAAGGCAGGCGGACGAAAGCCTGTGTAGCCGCGAATTCCATTCGCCAAGGCTTAAGTTGACACGCATGAGCTTTGTTCCCTACCGCGTGGTCTATTTACCTGAAAATAGCTGTAAATTTTTAACTATTCTCTTGCTGTTCTAGTAAAACTACTAAATCAGATATTTCAGAAAAATCTATCAATTCCTCTCCTAATACTTCCAATTGTTCAGTAGACAATCCTCGAATACGTTCAATTATCGACGAATCTATCTCACCAAACCGCCGAGTTAATAGACGCATGAAAAAACGAAAGGCTTCTTGTTGTTGTCCCTGTTGTTGTCCCTGTTGTTGTCCCTTTTGTAAAATATCCTGATAAATTACTGACTCTTGCATCACATCCTCCCTGAAAAATTGACGAATCAATTCCTTTTCAAACTTTAAACCAGCTAAAATTTCTGCGTAAGCTGCAATATCTTGCCTAGTATTCCTATCAGGAATTCTAACAACACTCTGGGCAACCTGGGATAGTAACCTTTCGGGTGAGGTTGTTCGTGTTAATGGTGCTAAAGGTAATAATGCAGGGTTATCAAGAAATAGTGCTGAATCTTGTTCCCACATCCGCAGAACTCGATAACGGTGAGTCGTCGTCTCATTTACATATTCTTCGGTAAAAGCAATTTCGTTATTTGTCTCTTGTAAAAAAATTACTATTTGGGTGACAGGGAGGTTATATTGACGTATTAACCTCACCGCATAATCCAGCATCCTGAATGGAAGCGGTGGATTTGAGATGGTGCGAGTTTGAAATTCGATGTGTAAAATTCGATTGACTGTTTGCAGAAAAATCACAGAATCTGCACGGATTGGTTCTAAACTCAATTCGGTCTTTAGCACCTCAACTTTTGTTGGTGCTTGGCCTAGTAACCAACTAACAAATTCTCTTGGGTATTTTTCCGCTAAAACCTTACAAACGTTATCAAAACTCACAATTTACTCCCTATTTCACACCAAAATAATCGTTACATAATATCAATACCTTCTCTGCAAGACGCACTCGCGTTCGCCAAATCGAAAAATATCCTGATTTGTAGGTTGGGTTTCGCTTCTCTACGAGACGCTACGCGTAGCTTGCTTCCACGAAGTGGTACGCTTAACCCAACCTACAAAAAATGGCAAAGGTATTGCTTTTATTACAAAAATTCATCTTTTGATAAGTCCAGAAGAATCGAAGCTAATACAACTTAAGCTGAGTTTATACATGGACATGTTTTGCTCGAAATTTGGGTTTTTAAATTAGTAAAACTAAAGTGGTTCTAGAAAAATTATTTTTTTAATTATACAAAGTCATTGAATGATAAGTAAAAAATAAGTGATCCTCAATAAATTTGTTTTTAATTTATTAATTAACACGTTTTTGTCAGTCCGAGACGTTCTGGAGTAACTAACGAAGATGTTTTTGTCAGTCCGAGACGTTCTGGAGTAACTAACGAAGATGTTTTTGTCAGTCCGAGACGTTCTGGAGTAACTAACAAACATATTTTAGTTACTCTGGCACGTTCTGGAGTGACTAATTCTTCTCCTGTAGTAGCGCGATCGCCTTAAAATAATACATTATTAAACCGCAGAGGCACAGAGAACACAGAGAAAAGATGATTGAGAGTTTATAAACGAGTCATTTCAAACAATTGCTGGGCATTACTACCTAAAAAAGCATCAAAAAGTACTTGCTTTCCTGGTTCTACTTCCACTGGATAGCGCTGGGCAATTTCATAGTAGGCGTAAGTCCAAGGAATCTGAATTTCTGCGCCACTGTTATCATCTAATACTGTTACCATTTCGGTTACTGCTTGAGTTGCAGTTTGCCGCAAACCACAAGCAATATTTCCTTCTATCTCTGCTTTCATTGGTACGCCCAAGTTAGCGAGACTACTGGCTGTAGTGTCTATGTCTGGATATTTGGCAGTGTTTTGGGCGTTAACGTAGCCTGTGAAGTGGTTGACAGCATATCCGTGCAGCAATACCCAAGCGCCATACTGAGTAACTTGATTCACCTGTTCAACAACTGAACGCCGGGGAGGTAGCCAAGGACGGGTAAATATTTGTTGGAGTTGTTTGGCGATGGTTTCAGTATTTTCTTCTTTTTCGAGAAGAGAATTAACAGATGAGGTGAGTTTATCTTCAATTGAAGATACTGTTTGAGAAATTATTTGAGCAATATTGCTAGGCAATTCATCAACAATCAATTCACTGATAAACAGTTTGGGTAAGTTAAATTCCTCTTGCTGTGGATGATGATAATGACGGGCATAGAGATGAGTTTGAGCAAAAGTATATTCTCCAGCCGCTACGTAACCTAAAGCTTCTGCAATTTGTTCTAGGTAATTAATCCCCAGGTTAACTTTACCCTGTGGACTATCTATAAATAGACGCAAAGACCGAAAAGCAATGTGGTCATTGGCGACATTTCCACCCGCAACAGTAATCATTTGCTGGTAAGTACGGGCATGATTTACTCTGGCGCTGTATTCTTGCCAAAGTAATTTCCACAAATCAAAGGCAATTTTATTATTCATTAGTAATTTGTCATTTGTTAACAGTCAACAGTCAACAATCAACACTTTCCCCCAAAAATTACAGCCTATTTCAGGTACATGAAGTACACTCTTTGGGGCACAATATATTGTGCCCCTACAATTATCTGTACCTCACCAACTTGCAATCTGCTGTAACACCTCGCTGATAATCTGAAGGGCGATTTGAATTTGGTTGCTGTCGATAACTAGAGGTGGACAAAAACGAATTGCTGCTTTGCCACAACCTAGCAATAATAAACCTCGCAAAAAAGATTCTTGGATAATACGATCGCGCAATTTATAATCCAAGTTACCTGCTTCATCGAATAAATCCACCGCAACCATTAAACCTTTACCCCGTGGTGGCGATACTCTGGGAAATTTTTGATGTAATTCGGTAAGTCCTATTTGTAATAATTCTCCCATTTGGGTAGCGTTGGTCATTAACCCACTTTCCAGCAGTTCCAGGGTGGCAATACCAGCGGCACAAGCTACGGGATTACCCCCGAATGTGGTAGCGTGGGAGCCAGGAGGCCAAGTCATTAACTCTGGTCTAGCAAGGATCGCCCCTAAGGGTAGACCGCTGGCGATACCTTTGGCAGTAGTAATAATATCAGGCATGACTCCCCAATGTTCGATCGCAAATAAGCGACCTGTCCGCCCCATGCCGGCTTGCACTTCATCCACTACCATTAAGATACCGTGGCGATCGCAAATTTCCCGAATCCGTTTTAAAAAACCATCTTCTGGTACTATATAACCACCTTCTCCTTGAATCGCTTCGACTACAATTGCCGCTACTTCTTGGGGTGGTAAAATTGTGCCAAATAGCTGTTTTTCTAAGTAATCTAAGCTAGCGTGAGTGCCGTAGGGGATATGAGTTACCCCTGGAACTAAAGGGCCAAAATTTGCTCGCTGCACGGCTTTGGAACCAGTCAGAGACATTGCGCCATAGGTGCGTCCGTGGAATGCGCCTAAAAATGCGACGATGAGCGATCGCTTGGTGTAATATCGAGCTAGTTTAATCGCTCCTTCGTTAGACTCTGCCCCAGAATTGGTAAAAAATACTTTGGCAGGAAATCCAGCGTTATTCTCTGGCTGAGGAAAGGGGGCGCGAACAGCCAATTTTTCTGCCAATTCTACCATCGGTTCATAATAAAAATCCGTCCCCGACATGTGCAACAAACGCGCCGACTGTTCTTGAATTGCCTTGACTACTTGGGGGTGGGCGTGTCCGGTGGCGGTGACGGCGATACCTGCGGTCATATCCAGAAACACATTGCCGTCTACATCTTCCACCATACAGCCTTCACCGCGAGCCACAACTAACGGGTAATCACGGGTATAAGAAGGAGAAGTAACGGCGCGATCGCGTTGTATAATTGCTTGAGCGCGAACCCCAGGTAACGAAGTTATTAGGCGCGGTGTCCGAGGTAAATTTAAGTTAACAGGAATACTTAACATAGTTTTTTAGTAGGAATTAGGAGTTAGGAGTTAGGAGTTAGGAGTTAGGAGTTAGGAGTTAGGAGTTAGGAGTTAAGAGTTATTATTCTCCCCATCTCTCCATCTCCCCATCTCCCCATCTCCCCATGCCCCATTACGAATTTCTGTTATCTATTTGGGCACGTTGCAAACTTCCGGAAAAGTCAACATAAACGCTTTTCCATTCTGTGAACACATCTAAAGCAGTGGTGCCGGCTTCGCGGTGTCCGTTGCCGGTTTGTTTGACACCACCAAAAGGTAAGTGTACTTCTGCACCAATGGTGGGGCCATTAATATAGGTGATACCTGCTTCGATGTCGCGCATGGCAGTAAAAGCGCGGTTGATATCGCGGGTGTAAACTGAAGAAGAAAGACCATAATTGGTATCATTGAGAATGGCGATCGCTTCTTCAAAAGAACTCACCTCAATTAATGCCACCACGGGGCCGAATATCTCTTCACGGGCAACGCGCATATCGGGAGTTACATCATCCAAAATAGTCGGTTGAAAGAAGTAACCGTTTTTTAACTCGCCAACAGCTGCAATTTCCCCACCAATTAAAACTTTTGCTCCTTCTTCACGGGCAATATCTAAATATTTGCTTACCTGTAGGAGTTGCTTTTCATTAATTATCGGCCCGATATCTGTATCGGGGTCATAGCCAGCACCCAAGCGTAATTTACTGGCACGCTCATAAAGCATAGCAGTAAATTTTTCTTTGATGTCCCGATGCAAAATCAGGCGACTGGTAGCGGTACAGCGTTGACCGGTTGTGCCAAAAGCACCCCACACCGCACCATCTAAAGCCAGTTCTAAATCGGCATCTTCCATTACCACTTGGGCATTTTTGCCGCCCATTTCCAGACAGACGCGCTTCATCGTGCGTCCGCAAGTCGCGCCTACAAAAGCGCCGGTTTGGGAAGAACCAGTAAAGGACACTAAATCAACATGGGGATGTTCGACTAAAGCTTTCCCAGCTTCTTCCCCCACACCATGCACCAGATTAATTACTCCTGGCGGTAAACCTGCTTGTTGGAAAATTTCAATTAATTTAGTTGCACAAGCAGACGTATCTTCAGCAGGTTTGAGAATGACTGTATTGCCACAAACTAATGCTGGCATAGCTTTCCAGCAAGGAATGGCCACTGGGAAGTTCCAAGGAGTAATTAAGGCACAGACACCAATGGGCATTCGCACCGTCATGGCGAATTTATTCGGCATTTCCGAGGGTGTGGTTTGCCCAAAAAGTCGCCGTCCTTCGCCAGCAGTATAAAAGGCGCAGTCAATACCTTCTTGGACATCTCCCCTAGCTTCTGTTAGGGGTTTACCCATTTCTCGACTGATTAACTGGGCAAGTTCTTCTTTATGTTCGAGTAATATTTCCCCGACGCGAAAAATGTATTCTGCCCTAGCTGGGGCTGGGACTTTGCGCCAACTCTGGTAGGCTTTACGGGCGGCGGCTACCGCTGTATCTACATCCTGGGCTTGGGAACGGGGAAATGTGGCAACAAGTTCGGTTCTGTCGGCAGGGTTGCGGCTTTCGAGAATTGCTTCGTCTACAGCAGTCAACCATTGACCATCTATGAAATTGCGGCAAGATAGTGGAGTTATGATCACAAAGACCTCCAACTGATAATTCAGTGGATTTTGGTACTAAGTTTGCTTGCTTTCTACGTTATCGTCAAGTCTGGGAAATTGCCTTAACAGGGGTCAAAAGTCAAGAGTCCAAAGTTCGGCATCTAAAAGTTTTTGACTCACAAAGACGCGATAAATCGCCGTCTCTTGCCTTAATTGAACAGCAGGCTTGACCCTATAAAAATTAAGGCACGAACGCCAAAACCCCCACAGGAGAACCAGAACCACCACGCAACCTCAGAACTCCGATCGCTAGCGTGGTACCTTTAGGTGGCAGCTGATCCAAATTGGTGAGATTTTCTAGGACAATGCGCGGTTGTTCTAACACCAAGCGGTTAGTCGCAAAGCTGTTATCCTGCCCTGGGTCTACGCCATGAGTATCAATTCCTACCCCAGCGATTTGTCGTTGCTCAAGTAAAAATTGGGTGGCATCACTGCCAAAGCCTGGAAAGTGGCTGATTCCTTGAGCATCCTGATTGAAGAATGCGTTTTTATCAAACCACTTTTTTTGCCAACCAGTATTCAGTATAACTACGCAGCCGGGAGAAATTTCACCGTATTGTTTTTCCCAAGCTAGAACATCAGCGATCGCTAAGGCATAATCAAAATTAACTTTGACCGCTTCACGGATATCTATGACTACCGCAGGTACGATTAAGGACTGGGCTGGGTATTGGTCAATTCCGATACTATGACTATAAAAACTATTGGGGGCGTTGATATGGGTGGCGCTATGTTCGCCCAAGGAAAAACGCCGCAGATAATAGCCATCGTTGTTGGATTCAGCAACGGTTTCAAATTCTACTGGGGGGTCGCCAGGCCATTGGGGAATATCCAAGTCAATGACATGACTTAAGTGGATAACACGTGTGTAGGTGATACTCTTTTGACTTTCGGGTTGTATCATCCCAGCCTTCTATTTTATAGAATAAGGAATTTATCTCAAAAGCGGAATGTTGAGCCTGGATTTTTCAGAAATTGAGAAGGGATTGTTCTTCTAAAACAGTATCGCATTGCCCAGCGCGATCGCCCTAGCTAATTTAGGCATCTGTTTTATGTGATTCGCAACTGTTAAGTGGGCAAACTTAACTCAGAATAGGAATATAAAAATGCTTAAGGTTGTTGTTGGTCACAGCGAAGATCCAGAGTCTCAAGATGCAATTATAGAAGTTTTGGAACAATGTTCTCAAGATTTAGCAGGTGTCATACCTCAGGCGGGTATTTTATTTGCAGCTATTGATTTCGATCATGCTCTGATTCTGAAAGAAATTAACCTAGTGTTTCCTGAAATTGATTTAATTGGTTGCACTACAGATGGTGAAATTTCTTCAAGATTAGGGTTTCAACAAGATTCGTTGACGCTGATGCTATTTTGCTCTGACAGTATAGAAATCCGTGCTGGTGTGGGGTATGGAACAAAGGATAATCCTTTGACGGCTGCTCATCAAGCAGTGCAACAAGCAATGGACAAAAGTACTAATGCGGCAAAATTATGTATTTCTATACCTGCTAGCTACATAGCAGATGGTTCCACTACTAATGGAGAGTTAATTCTTAAGGGATTAAAACTAGCATTGGGTTCCCAAATCCCTATTTTGGGTGGTACTGCTGGAGATCAGTTTAGATTTAAAAAAACGTACCAATTTTTCGGTAGCGAGGTGCTGACAGATTCCCTACCAGTTCTGATTTTTTCGGGAGATATTCAATTTTCCTATGGAATTGCCTGTGGTTGGCAACCAATTGGGGACAAAAGCATTATCACTAAGTCCGAGGGAACCGTTCTTTATGAGATTGATGGTAAATCAGCATTGGAATTTTATGCCCGGTATTTGGGCGATCGCCCGCCAACTGCGGAGAATCCGTTAGCGGTGTATGAAGGAAATAGCGATCGCTACTATATGCGAGTGCCTAATACTTACAATCTTGAAATCGGTAGCATCAATTTTCTAGGAGATGTTCCAGAACAAGCCACAGTTCAAGTTACAGATATCAGCCGAGACGAAGTTGTTGCCGCAGCTGAAGTTTCATTGAAAAATGCCTTAGAAAATTATCCGGGAACACAACCACAAGCCGTTTTGTTATTTTCTTGTTGCTGTCGGCGTTGGCTTTTAGGTACAAGGGCAAAGGAAGAGTATCAACTCGTCAAAAATTTACTCTCCGAAGAAGTACCTGTTTGTGGATTTTATACCTATGGTGAATTTGCACCATTAGAACATCAGGGTTCGACTTACTATCACCAAGAAACTTTTGTGACTCTACTTCTGGGAACAAAGTAGAGATTTATGGAACCTACAGACTACGAAAGCAGAATAAAACTATTAGAAAAAAATCTTCGGATTCTGCAAAAAAAACTCGACCGTTCCGAAGCAGATCGGCAACAACTTGAGAATGCCAGCGAACTCAGAGAATCAGTTCTCAAAAGTGTGATTCGAGGATTAGAAGAATCGCAAATTGCTCTAGAAAAACGAGGCAAGGAATTAGAAAGTGCATTAACAAATCTCCAAGCATTGCAGATAAAACTCGTAGAATCTGAGAAAATGTCTGCTCTTGGAGTTATGGTAGCTGGAATTGCTCATGAAATTAATAATCCAGTTAGCTTTATCTATGGAAATTTAAATTATGCTCATGAATATTTTCAAGACTTGCTAAGGTTAGTAGAACTTTATCAGTGCTATTATCCCGAACCCGTATCTGCAATTAAACGAGAAATTGAAGTAATCGAACTCGAATTTATTAAGCAAGATTCTCCCAAACTATTTGAGTCCATGAGTATAGGAGCAGAGCGAATTACTGAGATTGTCAAGTCGCTCCGTACCTTTTCTCGTTTAGATGAAGCAGAGTATAAAGCAGTAAATATTCATGATGGAATTGATAGTACACTGATTATTTTAAACAACCGTCTCAAAAAGGCTCAAAATAATCCACAAGGCATTGAAGTAATTAAAAATTATGGAGATTTACCATTAATAGAATGTTATGCTGGACACATCAATCAGGTATTTATGAATATTTTAGCGAATGCAATTGATACTTTAGAAGATTCATTACTAAATACTCAATTGTCATGGGTTAATAATAAAATAGAATTAATCGGTAATAAACCGCAAATTCACATTACTACAAGCCTCATTAATCATAACTGGGTAGAAATTCGTATTGCTGATAACGGTTTAGGAATGGATGAAAAAGTTCAAGCAAAATTATTCGATCCGTTTTTTACAACTAAAGTTGTTGGTAAAGGAACAGGCTTAGGCTTATCAATTAGTTACCGAATTATTGTAGAAATGCACGGTGGAAAATTAGAGTGCCATTCAGCACCCAAAGCCGGAGCAGAATTTGTTATTCAGATTCCCATTCGACAGTCTAAATCGGCGTGAAATGAGCAGTTATTCCGAAAATTACGCCCTTGTACTGCGCGAAGCGTACCACACAAATAAGTTCTCCAAATTAAAACGGACTGCTATAGAAGTTAAATAAAGCGGTGCGTTAGCTTTTGGCATAACGCACCCTACTAGCCTAGCAAGCTTAAAATAGTGCATTAACTTGACTCTTGTGGGATGGGCGTCTCGCCCATCCGTGGCGGGTAAGATACCCGCCCCACAAGAAAAATTATTGCAATATTTTAGTTTTGTCACGCTACTACCAAAAAACTTACAATGAAAGATGAAAATCTTTCTTGCAATACCCAATGTCCGATGCCCGATACCCTATTTTCAAGACAAGTTTATTTGTTGAAAAATACTTGTCTGGGGTCAAAAATCTAAAACCGGCCAGTCTGGTTCACGATAATAGCGTGTCATGTCGTTAAACTTACGCAATTCAACGCGATCGATCAAAAATTCTGGCAAATTCAACAACCATTGTTGATTCAACTCAGAAAGTAGCGTACTGAATTTTGTACGGTCTAAATCAGATGGAATTTCCCCAAAATAGGCTAATGTAATATGCGCTGTCAGGTGATAGTGCTGCTCGATACCCAAAGCGATTAACTTCGGGTTTTGATAAATTGTTCGGCGAAATTGAATAATTTCCTCATAGCAGCGTTCATCCTGAGGCACTAAACAAACAGCTACAGCTCTTGGCATCAGTATCAGTCCCAGCATTTGCCATTTGATCGGATGATTCCTGTTTGTCATCAATTGTTGATATTGCTGGAATATTTCCGCTACACAAGAGTGTAACTCTTCATCGAATTTGGGATTTTTTTCGCAGGCATCAAGAAAAGCATTGTCCCAAATTAAATCCGCTAAAGTCAGATGGAAACTAGCAGGAGGTAAGGGCACAATCAAATTACGGTTTACAGGTAACTGCAAAAGTTCCTGTTGGTAAATCTGTAATTTGGCATAGAAAGCAGAGTTTTCTGATTCTTCTTCAGCAGGCGGTGTAATTAACGTATAGCCAGGAAAGGACGCTGCTTCTCTC
Source organism: Nostoc sp. CreGUA01 (assembly GCA_034531095.2). Lineage (GTDB taxonomy): Bacteria > Cyanobacteriota > Cyanobacteriia > Cyanobacteriales > Nostocaceae > Nostoc. Next base: position 13,092 of record JAVRBV020000177.1, read on the forward strand.
ACCCCAGAGTTTGCCTGAAATTTAGAAGATTCCTGGATATGCTGGGCTTGGGATCTGTAAGCTTCTGGCAACGTCAGCCGTGCTAACCGATTTAAGTAAGTTTGATAATTGTCGTCCAATCTTCATAGCCTCACGCTCTCACTTGATAGATTTTAGGGAAAATTATCCAGATTAAGAGAATGATTTCAAAAGTATTTAGTTTTTTATGATTGGGGCATGGGGCATGGGGCATTGGGCATTGGGCTTTCCAGGAAGTCTGTCCGGTGTGGGAGGATGGGGAAGAAATCTTTCCCCCCACACTCCCCCATCTCCCTCATCTCCCTCATCTCCCTCATCCCCCTTCTTCCCATGCCCTATGCCCCAGATCAATTAGGAGATTAATCTATGCCAATCTACGTTTACTGGGGTGAGGATGATTTTGCGATGGAAAAAGCGATCGCTATGCTGCGCGATCGCGTCGTCGATCCTCTATGGGTTAGTTTTAACTACACTTCTTTTTTGCCGGATCAAGCTGATGCTGCAATCCAAGCCTTAAATCAGGTGATGACGCCAACTTTTGGGGCTGGTGGGCGTTTGGTTTGGCTAATCAACACCACTCTTTGTCAGCACTGTCCAGAGAATGTGTTGGCAGAATTAGGGCGATCGCTATCAGTGATTCCCGAAAACTCTTTTTTATTGCTCACCAGCCGTAACAAACCGGATGAACGCCTCAAGTCTACGAAATTGTTAAAACAATTTGCTACCGAGTTCCGAGAATTTCCACTGATTCCCCCTTGGAAAACAGAGTTACTGATACAATCTGTTAACCAAGCAGCTCAAACTCTGGGCGTAAAACTGACTGCCAAAACTGCTGAGTTATTGGCTAAATCTGTAGGAAATGATACACGCCTTCTCTACAATGAAATGGAAAAGCTGCGTCTCTATGCCCAAGGTAGCAATAAACCTTTAGACGTAGATATCGTTAGAAAGTTAGTAAGAAATACTACCCAAAATAGTTTACAATTAGCAGCAGCAATTAGAACCGGAGACACTGCAAAAGCTTTGATTACCCTAGCCGATCTCATCAATGCTTCTGAGCCGGGATTACGGATAGTGGCTACATTAATTGGACAATTTCGCACCTGGCTATGGGTAAAGATTATGATGGAAGGTGGTGAGCGAAATCAACAAGCGATCGCTCAAGCAGCTGATATCGGGAACCCCAAACGCATCTACTTCTTACAGCAAGAAATCAAGCTACTTTCTATAGAGCAGTTAACTTCTTGCTTGCCGTTACTGCTGGAATTAGAAGTGAGCCTGAAACAAGGAGCATCAGAAACGTCAGCACTCCAAACTCAAGTAATTAAACTGTGTCAAGTATGTAGAGGAAGTTCCCAATAAATATAAAACCTTGATATATTGGACAGTTACTGGAACTTCCGACTCCGAAAATAATTCAAAGTTCTTATAAAATCCCTGATGTAGTTCTGTATGACACACAATATGAAGAAAATTTCCCATTTCTTTTCTCAACCTACCCGAAAGCGAATCCTTTACCAATCATTCTTTTTCGGTATGATAGCCACTGTGGGTTTGATTTCCAACGGTTTTTCATCAAGTTCAAAAGCTTATGGTCAAACTCCACCAGTTAACAATACAGAAATCAAAAGCTATGCCCAAGCGGTGTTAGCAATGGAACCAGCGCGTCAAAACGCATTTGAAGAAATTAAAAAACTTATTGGCAGTGGAGAAATTCCCAAGATTGTTTGTAATGATTCTAACAGCATTAATGGTCTTCCCCGAAAAGCTCAAGATATCGCAGTCAATTATTGCACTCGCTCTCAAAAAATTGTCGAAGATAATGGTCTAAGCATCGATCGCTTCAACAAAATTACTGTAGAACTGCAAAATAACAACAACTTAAAAAAGGAAGTATATAATACCTTATTAATCCTGCAACAACAAACTCCTTAGAAGAACTAGGAACATAGAAGTGCTATGTCCATCCTGAGATAAAAATTCAGATATTACCAAATCAAAGCTGTTAACAGTTATCAGGAAATATTGGTAACTGATAAATGATAATTTTGAATTTTAGGATGGGACGATAAACCTAAAAATCAAACGCTTTCCAAAAATTCATTGTTTTATTTTTAATAAAGGTAGCACTTTTTGTTTTAACAACTCAATTAAAGCTGGTTCCATATACTCATATTCATCGGGTATATCTAAACATATAATTTTTTTATCTTTAAGGCAGTGCTGAAAATTTTTTGACAGCTTATTTTTATGGGATTTTTCCATAACAAAGATCGTATCAGCCCAGGCGATCGCTTCTGTTGAAAGTGGGACTTCGGCGTAGCGATCTAAACCTGCGGAGTCTGTTTCTAACCCTTCATATTCAGAAAACACAGCTTCGGCGGTAGGACTTCGCAATCTATTTTGGCTACAAATAAATAAAAGCTTTTTCATTAGATGTGTCCATTTTCCTCTCCTGCCCAGCATCCTAAACTTATTCTAGTTTTTTAAAGCATACTGAAACTAAAACCTTTGTTAGGTCGTACTTAACGCTCTTTTATCTAAGCTGTGAAGCGATCGCCTACAATACACTTAGGTAAGTTTGCTCAGAATTCATCGGTAAAATCCGTAATTTCCGATTTTTCAAGTCTGGTTCTAAGCCTAAAACTTCCATTGGCGTGACACCTAAAAGCGCATAGGGTACTTCTGTAAGTTCCAAACAATCAAAAGTTCCTTGCCTTTCGCCAATACTTAATTCCACATCTCGAAAAATTCGCCCTTGCTGCACTCCAGCCGCAGTTTCTACTTGAGCTTCTCCACCTTGAACTAAACCTAGTTGACTAATGACGCTAGCAGGTAAACACAGTAATGTTGCACCTGTATCAACTAAAACATCATCCAGCGTACAAGAGCGCACTTCCTCCGAAGAAATGAAGCCTCGCTCAGCCAGAACTCGGTCGATTCGATTTGTGACAGTGAAGGTAACTATTACCTGCCCCATTTGCTTACCCTGAAGATTTGGCAGTAATAGCTTACCCATTTGAATCAACTCCTGGTGACGATTTTAAATTTATTGTAGTTGAGTAATAACCAGAGCCAGTTTCAATCCTTAAGCGGCGAGGAGTGTACGAAAAAGTAGTACAGTGAAAAATGCATCTAGTAGCGTTAGGATCTTGACTAAATTACCTGTGCGAAAAATAGTTATTGCCGGTAACTGGAAAATGTACAAAACCCAGGCAGAATCCGAAGACTTTTTACGAGGATTTCTGCCCTACCTACAGGAAACGCCTGAAGAACGTGAAATACTATTGTGCCCTCCTTTCACTGACCTCAGCGCTTTGTCCAGGAATTTACATGGTAGTCGCGTACAACTGGGGGCGCAAAATGTTCATTGGGAAGAATATGGAGCCTACACGGGTGAAATTTCTGCCCCTATGCTGACAGAAATTGGCGCACGCTTTGTGATTGTCGGTCATAGCGAACGACGCCAATACTTTGGTGAAACGGACGCCACTGTTAATTTGCGCCTGAGAACAGCTCAAAGGTTTGGTTTGACCCCAATTCTCTGCGTTGGCGAAACCAAAGAACAACGAGACAAGGGAGAAACAGAATCACTGATTAGTCTCCAACTCGACAAAGGCTTGGTAGATATCGACCAAGAAAATTTGGTGATAGCCTATGAACCGATTTGGGCTATTGGCACTGGTGATACTTGTGAAGCTGTAGAAGCTAATCGCATAATTGGCTTAATTCGTAGTCAATTGAGTAATCCCAATGTATCAATTCAATATGGTGGCTCAGTCAAGCCAAATAATATTGATGAAATCATGGCTCAACCAGAAATTGATGGCGTTTTAGTGGGAGGAGCAAGTCTGGAAGCTGAGAGTTTTGCTCGGATTGTGAATTATAAGTTACTCTGATGTGCCTTTTATCGTTCCCATGCTCTGCAACGAGGCGAACAACCGACCGCACCAAGAAACAGATATTGACTGGAAAGGAGGGGATTAATTGGAGCCAACGGTGGAGCAGTTGAAAGCGTTATATCGAAGATGCGTAGCAGCGAGTAATTTAATGCAGTCAATCAATCTAGTTCGTTTAGACGAGCGAAACAGAAGACTTTTCGTGTTGATTGGGGAGACAATCGAAGTAGAAATATTTCCAAACGGGGAGGTATTCATCAAATGACCCAGCCTGATTTTGAGCAGATGTCAGATAAAGAGTTGCTAGCGTATGTGAGAACTCACCCACAGGACACAGCTGCTTTTCACAAATACATGGACAGACTAAGCGTTCGCCCCGGTGTGCTTTGCACAACAGATGAAGAATTTGAAGCCGAATTGCGGAAACGAATAGGTAGAGCATAGCAATAATAAAAAGCGATCGCATTGATAGCAGATGCGATCGCCATAAAACGTTTTACTTTTACCTTATTTGGTGACTGCTTTTTATGAGAAGAATTCAGAACTCAGGAGTCAGAATAAAGCCAAGAATTCTGTACGAGTGGGTGATAGCGGAGCGTAAAGCCTGCGGCATGGCAACTCTTAGAGACGCTACGCGTAGCTTGCTTCCCCGTAGGGGTACGCTTAGAGCGACGCAGCGCAAAGTCAGAGCGCCGGCTTCCGGCGATCTGAACTTTGTAAGAGAGGAGCGTCTGAATATTGGTTAAAACCTCGCCCGAAGTTAAGCGAAAGTAAAATAAATATTTTTCGTAATTAAAACTCTATCCCCTTGTGGGTAGAGTATTCACAATTGGTGAATTCTGTTAGCGCAGCGGGGCGTAGCCCATTCTGACTCCTGTTTTATGCCAAGTAACTTGATAATCCGGGGACGCTGTTTCGAGTGGGGACAGCGGACTTATTTGATGGGCATTTTAAATGTAACGCCTGATAGTTTTAGCGATGGGGGCGAGTTTAACACGGCCTCTGCGGCTTTAGTTCAGGCGCAAGCATTGGTGGCTGCTGGTGCTGACATTATCGATGTGGGTGGTCAATCAACTCGACCAGGAGCAAAGCAAATAACTCTCCAAGAGGAACTTGACCGGGTGCTATCGGTGTTACAGGTACTCAGACCGGAAATTTCAGTACCCATCTCTGTAGATACCACCCGTGCTGCTGTAGCCAGGGCATCAATAGAAGCTGGGGCAGATATGATTAATGATATTTCTGGGGGTAGCTTTGATTCGGAAATGTTGCCAACCGTCGCCAGTTTAGGTGTGCCGATTATTTTAATGCATATCCGGGGAACGCCACAAACCATGCAACAAATGACTGATTATCAGGATTTGATGGCAGAGATTTTTAGTTTTTTGCAACAGCAAATCGCGGCTGCAACTGCTGTTGGCGTTGACCCAGATCGAGTGATTATCGATCCTGGTATTGGTTTTGCGAAGAATTATGAGCAAAATTTAGAAATTTTTCAGCGATTGCGATCGCTAAAACCACTCAATTGTCCTATTTTAGTAGGAGCATCTCGTAAAAGTTTCATTGGTCGGATTCTCAATCAACCAGATCCCAAAGCACGAGTTTGGGGAACCGCAGCAGCTTGTTGTGCTGCGATCGTGAATGGTGCTGATATCTTGAGAGTTCACGATGTCCAAGAAATGCGCGATGTTTCCCTGGTAGCCGATGCAATATTTCGATTAGGAAATATGGAAAGTAGGAAGTAGGGCAAGAAAATTTTTATTTCATTTGTGCGGCTGGTATTTCGTCGGTGCGACTGCTGTTAAATTGTTCCATTTTCTGAGTTTTTGGGGCGATCTTCGTTAGCCACTGACTCAGCAATCAATTCTTGAAACATTTCAGTGGAGTTAGCGGGGTCTACAAACACAATTTTGGCATTATTGCTCTCGCCGAGTTGTTGACTAGCCTTGACATAATCTTGAGCCACCAGATACCGGAGAATTTCCTTACTTTCGGGATTGGAACGTAAGGCTTTAGCAATGATTTCAACTGAAGTCATAGTTCCTTCTGCCTTACGAATGGCGGCTTCCTTTTGTCCTTCGGCTTCGGTAATCAATGCCCGTTTTTTGATTTCCGCAGCTTGCTCATCTTCTCTGGACTTGCGTACACTCTCAGGTAGAGTGATGCTTTGAATATCTAACCTGAGAATTTGCACTCCCCAATCTGCCGTAATTTCATTTAATTGGTCTAAGATAGCTTTGTCCATCTCCGCCCTAGAGACGTTGGTTTGCTCAAGGGTGTTTTGAGCAATGATTTCCCGCAACGTGGTTGTGGCCAGCTGCACCAATGCTCCTTGAAGATCTTCAATAGCGTAAAAGCTTTTCTCAATATCTATAATCCGCCAGTATACAATTGCGTCTACTTCTACGTAAATATTATCTTTGGTAATTACATTCTGGGGTTTAATGTCGATAAACTGCTCTCGCGTGGTATCTTCCATAACAATTTGATCCACCAAGGGAACAATAAAGTTCAGCCCTGGCTTAAGTTTCCGATGATACCGTCCCAGGCGTTCCACTAAAGCTTCATTACCTTGATTAATCAGTTTTGCAGAACCTAAGGCATAACCTATAAGGGCTAAGACTATAGCAATGATTGGCTCCATATATGCTCCTATTTAGCTGTTTGGGAGAATTTAGTGTCAAGGATATGCTACTAGCTTGTCATACCTTTGAGTTAAATGTTTTGAGTCTGTAATTTTATGAACACCGCTAGCGATGTCTAATATCGAGTAGCTGTGTGTGCTGTATGTAGGAAACTTTTGCGGAATGCGATCGCTATTAAAGCACCTCGATCGCACCCTGGCAAGAAGTACTTTCTGTAATCCGCTTTACTTACACCAACACCTCCACAGAGTCAAAATTATTTACGTATACTTACTTAATCAAAGTTAAAATAATTTTACGTAAAATTTATTAGTTATTTAAAAACTTCAGTATAATCGGATTAAAATTAGGTTTACCTACTAAAAATAATATACAAATACTATGGACAGGCTATTAATCAAACTGATAGGTTTAATCTTACTTTTTACAGGCTTATATTTTTTTGCTCAAAACATCATATTTGTGAGTGGTTACTATTCTTTTTCCCGTAGCTTACCTGCTACTGCCTCAGTTTTAGCAATCATGGCGGGTGCCTTTACACTGGTGTTTTTTCATAGAGAGGCTAGGAATTTGGGATGGATTTTGTTAGGTATTGGAATAGTACTAGTTTTCTTGAGTGGTGGAGTAATTTTTAGATCGACTAGCTTATGGAATTTATTGGTTGCTTTCACTGCATTAACAGTCGGATATAAATTATTCAATCAGGGTAGAATCAATTTTTAAAGTTAGAATTCAGAAGTCAGAAGTCAGAAGTCAAAATTAAAAAAAGTACCGTCAGGAAAATTTAACATAATAATTTTTCCATCTTCTCTACTACTGCTGAGAGTACATTAGGGCACTTGCATTAAAATCGTACCCAAATGCTGATTTCCACAAGTGTGAAGCACCCATAACCGATGTCAACCAGACCAATGGTCTCTCAATGAATGGCTTTGTTCAGGGGGTTTTACTAAGGTTGAGGCTACTATTACAATGGAGACTATTGATTATGAGGACAAGGCAAGAATGACTCAGGTTGTTCTAGGAGAGAACGAAGGAATAGATTCAGCTTTACGTCGGTTTAAACGCCAGGTTTCCAAAGCTGGCATATTGGCTGACGTAAAATATCATCGGCACTTTGAAACACCGTTGGAAAAACGCAAACGTAAGGCAGTGGCAGCTAGACGCAAAAGACGTTTTAAATAAACCTATTTGCTTTAGTACTGACGTTGCTTGAGGTAATACCTACAACAGGCAACTAACCGTAGGTATAGCCCTTCGTAGACATCGCCATTATTCTTACAAAAATTAAGCAAGATGCGCTGCACCCTGATTAGGGTGTCGATGAGTGAATTTACTTATGCACAGAGTGTATAGGGCTTTATATTGGTTGCATGGAGCAAGCTAAAATGGCTGCCCATCAACCAATATAAGGGACTGGGGACTGGGGACTGGGGAGATGGAGAGAATAAATCGTAACTCCTAACTCCTAACTCCTAACTCAGCACTCATCTTAAGACTCAGAATTATTAATAGTGCGGCTATTACAAAGATTCATCGCTTTTTCTACTCCCTGCTTCAGGCTTAGTTCTACACATTCGACCACGAACTGAAGTACAAGAGACATCAGCTGATTTTCGCCAGCAGAAAATCGTCCTAGCACATGGGAAATAGTATCTGAATCATCATCATTAACTGCACCTTTGGGTTTCCCAATACCGATTCGCAAACGGGGAAAATTTTGAGTATTCAGATGTGCGATCGCACTTTTCATTCCATTATGCCCCCCAGCGGAACCAGACAAGCGCAGACGAGTCTTTCCCAAAGGTAAATCCATATCGTCATAAACGATCAACACCGATTCAGGTGGTAATTTATACCAACTCGTCACCGCTTGTATCGCTTGTCCAGAGCGATTCATATAAGTTAAGGGCTTGAGCAAGCGAATTTTACCTCCACCTGGTGCCATACCCTCACCATACTCTCCTTGAAACTTGCGATTTTCCGCCAGGGTAATGCGCCAAGCACTACAGAGAGCTTCCACAGCAGCAAAGCCAATATTATGGCGTGTTTGGTCGTACTTGCTTTCTGGATTCCCCAACCCGACAATTAGCTGGGGAATCACCAAAGCTGGTTGCGTAACAGCTTCTGTCATTTTGCTACAGCGAATCAATTTTAGATTACTCATTGGGCATTGGGCATGGGGCATGGGGCATGGGGAGATGAGGGAGATGAGGGAGATGAGGGGGATGAGGGAGCAGGGGAGGCAGGGGGAGAATAACCAATGCCCAATGCCCTGTTTGGCCAATGCCCAATTCAAAATTGGTATGTTTTCCTAGCCAACTTGGGAAGAATTAGCAGTATCGTGCTGTGATTTAGCAGACTCGATTTGCTTAGGTTCCAATTCAGCGGTAGTTTTCACAGCTTCTTCTAACTGTTCGGCTTCTCTTTGAAACTCACTTTGAAACTCCTTAGAAGCTTCTTGAAAGCTGCGAATTGTTTTGCCTACACTGCGACCAATCTCTGGTAGCTTCTTTGGGCCAAAGATTAACAGCGCCACTACCATAATTACAGCCATTTCCGGTAGACCAATACCAAATATATTCATTTGTTATCTCCTATAAATTCTAAAACCACTATATAGACTCACACACATATTATTATCCCATTAAAGCCAATTCCTCCCATCCAACTACCAATTTCATCCAGGTTCGTATGGGCAATTGGCTTGAGTTCAGAAACTTGTCCTTTATAGATTGCACCAATGCGATCGCACAATGCAAACAATTCATCCAAATCTTCAGAAATCACCAGTACTGCTGCACCCGTATCTCGCATTTCAATCAATGCTTCATGAATTCTGGCAGTAGCATTCACATCGACGCCCCAACTTGGATGCGCTGCAATCAATACTGCTGGATTTTGGGATATCTCTCGTCCCATAATAAACTTTTGCAAGTTGCCCCCCGATAAACTAGCAGCAACAGAATTTACACCCGCTTGATTGACATTGAAAGCATCACAAATTCTTTGAGTCCAAGTTTTTAACTTACCAAAGCGAATCATCCCCCGCTTTAACAACCCTTGCCCGTGGGCTGTAAGCAAAGCATTTTCTAGTAAACTTAAATTTGGCACCACACTTTTTTCTAAACGTTCTTCTGGAACATATCCCAATCCCAGACGCCGACGTTGAGTAACACTACTTTTGCCTATGGGCATTTCACCCAACATAATCATTTCTGCCTGGGGAGAGATGATTTCACCACTCAAAGCTGATATCAATTCTGTCTGTCCGTTCCCGGCAACTCCGGCAATACCAACGATTTCGCCAGTGTGAATTTCTAAATTAATGTTGTGTAAGCTTGTACCGAAAGGATCTTGGGGTTTGAGATTTAAATCCTTAACCAGCAAGCAAATTGGTTTTGGTGGTTGGTGTGAGGGAGATGAGGGAGATGAGGGAGATGAGGGGGATGGAGAGATGGGGAGGTGACCAAATGAGGGAGAAAGTAATTCTTCTTTCCCCCCATCTCCCCATCCCCTTATCCCCCCATCCTCTTTCCCTGCCCCATGCCCAATGCCCAATGCCCCATGCCCCAGTACATCAGCACCAATCATCATCCTGACTAGATTCGCTGGTGTTTCTGCTTGCGGGTTACAATTAGCAACGACTTTACCTTGACGCAAAACTGTAGCATGATTGCACAGAGATTGTACTTCTAATAACTTGTGACTACTGAATAGAATACTGCAACCATCAGAGGCGAGTTGGCGTAAAGTAGCAAAGAGTGTTTCTGTTTCTTGAGGAGTCAGAACTGCCGTTGGTTCATCTAAAATTAGCAATTTTGCACGTTGGTACAAACACCGGAGAATTTCTAGGCGCTGTTTTTCACCAACTGAAAGAGTATGAACAGGGCGATCGCAGTCTATATTTAGCTCGTATACTGCTGATAAAGTAATAATTCTTTTAGCAACTCGTGATAAATCCCATTTTTCGCTAGGAGGCAGCGTCAAAGCTATATTTTCTGTAACAGTCAGCGTTTCAAATAAATTAAAGTGCTGAAATACCATTCCAATTAACAGAGATATGGCCTGAGATGGGCTATTAATATTAACCTGTCGCCCTTCCCAAAAAATTTCACCAGCATCCGGACGCACCAAACCATAGATAATTTTCATTAAGGTACTCTTACCTGCTCCATTTTCCCCCAAAAGAGCATGAATTTCTCCTGGCTGAATTGCCAAGTTTACCTGATGATTTGCCACACAGCTAGAATAGGATTTACTAATATTTATCACTTCTAACCGAGAAACTGAATTATTCATTTTATTGTCAAATAAAGTCAATTATTCTTAATTTTTATTGATTACTTTTTTTACTAAGATTTTTCTTTCGGAATTGACCCTTCAATGCCTTCAACATACCAATCCATTTCTAGTTGTTGTTTATCATCTAATACTTTACCTTTAGGAACTCGCACTACACCGTTTTGGTCTTTCACTGGGCCATCAAAAGGATGTGCAGTACCTTGAATAAACTGGTCGCGTTTAGCATTGATTAATTCTTGCACATCAGTTGGAATCACTTGATTCATTGGAGAAATATCCACCATTCCTTGACCAATACCATCCCAAACTTCTTGAGATTTCCAAGTATTAGTCATTACAGCCAAAGCTTTATCTGTATAGAATTTGCCCCATTTGTTAATAGCTGATGTCAGGTGAGCTTTTTGACCAAATTTACTCATATCAGTGTTATAGCCGAAAGCATAAATGCCTTTTTCCTGGGCAAATTGTACAACAGCACCGGAGTCGGTATGCTGAGTCAGTACATCCGCACCCAAATTAACTAAAGCTTGTGCCGCTTCTCTTTCTTTAGCTGGATCGTACCAAGTTTGCGCCCAAAGTACCTTAACTTTTGCCTGGGGATTTGTTACCCGCATTCCTTGAGCAAATGCGCTGATTCCCCGAATTACTTCCGGAATTGGGTATGCCCCAATAAAACCAATTACATTTGATTTTGTCATTTTGCCAGCAATCATGCCGGTTAAATAACGGGGTTCTTCAAAACGTCCTAAATAAGTGCCAACATTCGCCGCACGTTTGTAACCAGTACAGTGTTCAAAGAAAATATCAGAAAACTCTTTGGCAACCTTCATTGTTGGGTTCATGTAGCCAAAAGAAGTTGTGAAAATTAATTTGTTACCATCTAATGCAAGTTGGCGAATTACTCTTTCAGCATCAGCACCTTCATTCACATTTTCCACAAAGGTAGTTTTTACCTTATCTTGAAGATTGGCTTCCATGTGTCTGCGGCCTAAATCATGAGCATAAGTCCAGCCAAAATCACCCACAGGCCCTACATAAACAAATCCTACTTTCAAAGGTTCATTTACTACCACAGGTGATGCCAAAGGAGATACTTCACCCGATGAATTGGAATTTCTGCCTTGAATACAACTAGTTAAGGCAAAGCTAGATCCTGCTAAAGTAACATAGTTGAGAAATTTCCGACGATCCATATTTATCGATTTGATTGAAGTGCTGAAAAAGTTTTTTCTGATTTGTTAGTAGCGACAGATACAAGATATTTTAGCTTGGGGAGATGGGGAGATGAGGGAGATGAGGGAGATGAGGGAGATGAGGGAGATGAGGGAGATGAGGGAGACAGGAATTCTTCTTTCCCCGATCCTCAGTCCCCAGTTCCCAGTAAAGAGTCGCCACGCTAGTCCAGGAGGTTTTGAAGTAGAAACCGCACAACTAACACCCTGAAAGCAAAAAAGATTTCAGAGTGTTAGTTGATGTCCGCCAAATCACCCATAATAAACTCTGTTGTAGTAAGGACTTTAGTCCTCACTACGAGCAAACATTTTTATTCAGTTTGATTAACCGGATATGATATTACGTCCTTCATACCATGAAAACTCCAGGCGTCAGTGCGGATTTCCGGCGTTCAAACCCACATTTAGCAAAATCCAAAATCCAAAATCTAAAATCTAAAATCTAAAGAGCCAACAATCATCCCAGCAAGTAAGATAAAACCAATCCACACGTTTTGTCGAAACATCTCACCATAAACAGGGTTAGGTAAGTTTTGCTCTTTTAATCGGAAATATTGCCAAATCCAGCCGATAGTAGCTAGTGCAAGGCTAATCCAGAAAGGTAGGTGAAGGTTTATGACTATGCCTAACCAAGCTAATAACAAGATTGTGCCAGCAAAGAAAATTCCAATAGCTACAGGGGCATAATCACCAAAAAATAAAGCGCTAGAATTAACACCAATGCGGCGATCGTCTTCCTTGTCGCTCATGGCATAAACTGTATCAAATCCCAATGTCCACAATACAGTTGCGCCCCAAAGTAGCCAAGTTGGCTGGGAAATACTCTGTGTTACTGCACTCCAGCTAATCAACACCGCAAAACCCCAGGCGATGGAAAGCACTAGTTGAGGAATCGGAAACACCCGCTTTGCCCCTGGATACAGTAGAATTACTGGTACCGCTGCCACAGACAACCAGAAACTCAAGGAATTGAGATAAAAAGCTAGAACTGCTGCACAAAAGAGCGCTACTATAGCGACGACAATTCCAACTTTCACAGACAAAGCACGAGAAGCCAAAGGGCGATCGCGTGTTCTCTCAACTTCTGGATCGATATCTTTATCCCACAAATCATTGACAACACACCCAGTCGCACTTGTGGCTAGAGTACCCAACACAATCACACCAACTAGAGGTAAAGGCGGTTTCCCCGCAGCTGCCAAAAACACAGCCCACAAGGCAGGAATCATCAATATTAATCGTCCTTCGGGTTTATGCCAGCGCAAAAGGCGGATAATCACAAGCCAAATCGGCTTTTCGTCGCATTCTGGTGTCGTTAACATACTACTATTGGGCATGGGGCATTGGGCATGGGGCATGGAAAGAGGACACGGGGACACGGAGACACGGGGAAGGAAGAGCATAGAGGAACAAACGAAAAGACTTGTTGCAAGTTGTCCCCTTGTCCCCTTGTCTCCCCATCTCCCTCATCCCCCTCATCCCCCTCATCCCCCTCATCTCACTCATCCCCCATACCCAAATTCACACATCTTTACATCTATAGAATAACGTTATTTGTTATTTGTAAAAACATAACCCCAAGTGGCAACTTTAAAGTCCTTTAAATAGTCACTGGAGTTGTAAGCAGTAGGGTGAATATACCTAGCTCAGTTTATCTCGACCAAACTGAGTACCCAGTACTGAGTTACCGGAGTTCAGATTCTTCTCTAGGAGACGCCAAAGGCGAATGACAAGCCGCCAAAAGCGTCTACGGCGGTTCGCCTTTGGCGTTTGCGAAGGATGGCCGCAGTTGTGACTTCTCGTTGAGTATCCAGTGCGAAGTAAGTAGTATTACTTATTTACTCAAAACTGGGAACTCAAAACTCAGTACTGAATTTGAGCAAGTGTGTTGTCATAAATATCAGTGCCAGCTACCCCGACATACCACCGTTTGCCATCACTTCTTAAATATAGAGAGAAAACTAGATGCAGAATTTAGTTTCGGCTAGCTGGGAGAGTGTTCCAACTCAACCAGTTGACCAACACCGGATTATTGCTGCCATTGACTTGGGAACAAATTCTCTACACATGGTAGTGGTAAGGATTGATCCCCAGCTACCAGCTTTCAGCATTATTGCCAGAGAAAAAGAAACCGTCAGACTAGGCGATCGCCATCTTGCTACAGGAGAACTCAAACCAGAGATCGTTAAAAAGGCGATCGCTGCTTTAGCACGCTTTCAAGAAGTTGCTAAAACTATCAATGCTGAAACAATCATTGCTGTGGCGACTAGTGCTGTGCGCGAAGCCCCCAATGGTAAAGATTTTTTGCACGCCATAGAAGCGGAGTTGGGTTTAAACGTTGACTTGATTTCTGGTCAAGAAGAAGCGCGACGAATCTACCTTGGTGTACTGTCGGGGATGGAATTTCACAACCAGCCCCACATGATTATTGATATCGGTGGTGGTTCGACAGAAATAATTTTAGGGGACAGCCACGAACCCCGTAGTCTCACCAGTACCAAAGTTGGTGCAGTGCGACTCACTAGCGAGTTAATTACTACCGACCCCATTAGCAACGCTGAGTTTCAATATCTCCAAGCTTATGCACGCGGAATGTTGGAACGTTCTGTAGAAGAGGTGTTAGCAAATCTGGACTTGGGAGAATCTGTGCGTTTGGTGGGTACGGCTGGCACCATTGAAACCCTGGCGATGATTCATGCACGGGAAAAGTCTGGTGGTATTCCCTCTACTCTCAATGGCTACCAATTCAGTCTCAAAGACTTACGCGAGTTGGTAAATCGGTTGCGGAAACTGAGTAATGCAGAAAGAGCTACTATACCAGGGATGTCGGAAAGACGGTCAGAAGTGATACTGGCAGGAGCAGTAATTTTACAGGAAGCGATGACTCTTTTGGGCCTTGAGTCAGTGACAGTCTGCGAACGTTCTTTGAGAGAAGGTGTAATTGTAGACTGGATGCTTTCCCACGGTTTAATTGAAGATAAACTCCGCTATCAAAGTTCAGTTCGGGAACGCAATGTTCTTAAGCTTGCTAATAAGTACCACATTAATTTAGAACATAGCGATCGCGTGGCTAAATTTGCTCAGAGTTTATTTGACCAAATGCAAGGTACCCTACACCACTGGGGAGCCGATGAGCGACAATTACTCTGGGCAGCGGCAATACTACACAATTGCGGTCATTACATTAGCCATTCCTCTCACCACAAGCACTCCTACTATCTAATTCGCAATGGTGAATTACTCGGTTATACAGAAACTGAGATTGAAATTATTGCCAATTTGGCGCGCTATCATCGCAAATCACCACCCAAGAAAAAACATGAAAATTACCAAAGTTTGCTGACTAAACATCAACGACAAATAGTCAGCCAATTGAGCGCCATCCTAAGATTAGCTGTGGCATTAGATAGAAGACAAATCGGCGCTATATCCCAAGTGCAATGTGAGTATTATCCACAATTTCGGCAAGTCAATCTCTTGATTTTCCCATCTCAATCTGATGATGATTGTGCTTTAGAACTCTGGAGTTTAGATTATAAAAAAGGAGTATTTGAGGAAGAATTTCGCGTCAAATTAGTAGCGACTTTAGAACAGTCCACTGTTGCTCATTTCTCCTAGAAGCTACTAAACAGGTGTATTACACAACGTTTATGCACCTGTTTAACAGAGTATAAGCGGACAGCTGTGCATTAATATCTATTAAGTTGTATTCAGATAGCTGTCTTTACAATTCCATTACATTTTCATCCTACTTAAGAAAGAATATATAAATCTCCTTAAGAAGTATTTAAATAAACAAAATTAGCTATTAGAATGTAGTTAACAGTTTAATTACTGTTAGGTTATGTTGCAAGGGGATATCTAGGCTTGAGAAACCGAGGTATCCTCATTCTTATATAAATATAAATTTGTCGATATTCTGCACTTAACAATACTCAAAACAATATTCAAATTTCAGCGTATTTAGTTTTTCCATATTTAAGAAAGCTCAACTGATTTACCTAAGTTCTTGACTAACACTCAGTTGGGTTAGAATACTCGCAAAAGTCATTCTTTTACTGTTCTCGTTGACAGCGCGTTGGTTTGTTAAGAAATGAAACCTAATATTGAAGAAGAATACAGAATACAGAATTCTGAATTCAGCAATCTTGACGCGACGCTCTCTACGAGACGCTAAAAGCGAACGCAGACTCGCTAACGCTGACGCTCCTACGTCGCTAACGCTATCGAACGCTATCGAGGGCGAGTGCGTCTCCCCTTCTCCCAAGGTGAACTGTCGATCAATTCAGCAATTTTGTAATTGCGATCGCTGCTTCAAAATAAGGCATCCAGCAACTAGCATCAGGTGTTTGAAGCTACAAATAAGTACTTTTGCTTCACAAAACGACATAATTAGGTAAAATTGGGTAAAGCAATTTTTACGCTTGTTAAACAAAGGCGGCTGCAAACCCATGCAACTGAAACTCAGTGCATTCCGACTGACATTTGCTCCTATTTTTTTAGTTGCTCCCTTTTTCCTATGGGGGACAGCAATGGTGGCAATGAAGGGAGTGATACCCCATACGACACCTTTATTCATGGCGGGTGTGCGTCTGTTACCAGCAGGGGTGTTAATTTTGATCGCAGCAGCATTTATGGGTAGACCCCAGCCAAAAACTTGGACTGCATGGCTATGGATAGCCTTATTTGCCTTGATAGATGGAACACTTTTTCAAGGCTTTTTAGCAGAGGGTTTAGTCAGAACCAGTGCTGGGTTAGGGTCTGTGATGATTGACTCCCAACCCTTGGCTGTGGCGTTGTTGTCACTGTGGTTATTCCAGGAACGCATTGGTTTTTGGGGATGGCTGGGGTTAGGGTTGGGAGTCATCGGTATTAGTTTAATAGGCTTACCAGACGAGTGGATTTTCCATCTTCTGGACTCAGGTGCAAATATTACAATTGGTAACTGGCAAGATTTGTTTGCTAGTGGTGAGTGGTTGATGTTGCTAGCAGCTTTATCAATGGCGGTAGGAACAGTGTTGATTCGGTTTGTCTGCCGACATACTGACCCAGTAACCGCCACAGGATGGCATATGATTTTGGGAGGATTGCCACTGTGGGGAGTTTCATCAGTCGTCGAATCCCAACAATGGCAGAATTTAGGAGTATCTGATTTAGCGGCTTTGAGTTATGCTACCGTATTCGGCAGTGCGATCGCTTACGGATTATTCTTCTACTTTGCCTCCAGTGGCAGTCTCACCAGTCTGAGTTCCCTCACCTTTCTTACACCCATCTTTGCCTTACTATTTGGTAACCTCTTTTTAAGAGAAGTCCTCAGTCCGTTACAATGGCTAGGTGTTTTCCTAACTTTAATCAGTATCTACCTGATTAACCAACGCGATACTTTAGCAGGGCACAAGAACACAATTAACGCCGACGAACAAGCAATACAACAACCAATTTTAGAAGCATCTGCTAAAAAATTTAACCCTGTGGGGACTAGGGAGTAGGGCATGGGGCATGGGGCATGGGGGATGAGGGAGATGAGGGGGATGAGGGGGATGAGGGAGATGAGGGGGATGAGGGGACAACTTGCAACAAGTCTTTTCGTTTGTTCCTCTATCCTCTTCCTTCCCCGTGTCTCCGTGTCCCCGTGTCCTCTTTCCATGCCCTGTTTGGCCCATGCCCTGTTTGGCCAATGCCCTGTTTGGCCAATGCCCCATAACAAATAACAAATAACAAATAACAGTTAACATTTAGGCGTCTTGAAGGTATTGTAATATCGATGACTTCAAAAGCACGTTCAGGCTGAAACTTGCAATATGAGGCTATGCCGTTCCTCAATCCTGGTATTTACCTGTTTTTCTTGCCTGGGTTTTTATGCAAATACCCCAAGCACAGCTACATCTAACTCGCTACCTGAAGTTTTAGAACTTGCACAAGCCAATTCGAGGGTTGCTGCTAGTCCAGATGTTTTAAGACCCGGTAGCAAAGGGTCAGATGTACAGAGACTACAAATCCAATTAAAGAAGTTAGGATACTACAGTGGCGCAATAGATGGAAAGTATAGCGTTACTACCGAAATCGGTGTAGCTAAATTCCAAAAGGTCAAGGGTCTAAAAGTAGATGGCATCGTTGGTTTAGAAACAAGAAGAAGACTGCAAGCGGCCTTAGCAGCTAAAAATCAGTTGTTTCGTTCTCCAATTGTGAAGTCTCCAATTGTGAAGTCTCCAATTGTTACCTCTAGTGCTGTAACCCCTACTCCTAAGCCAACTGCAAAACCCCAGCCAAGTGAGAAAGGTTTTCTCTGGTGGTTAATACTTGCTGTTGGTGTTTTAGGAAGTGTTGGGGCATTTCTTTTCCTGGTAAGGTGGTTTCGTCAAGTTAAACAAGTGCAGAAATCTCAAACATCAAATACTAAAAGTTTGAGTGAAGTGAAAAAAGACCCAATTACAGCACCTCTATCAGAGAATGTCACTAGTTCACAGAAAGCTAACCTACCACAGACTACAAAATTGCTGTTACCAGAAAAAACTTCTCGTCTTGCTAAATTCAATATCGTTGATGAATTAATTCAAGACTTACGCAGTCCTGACTCGGTGAAGCGGCGTAAAGCGATTTGGAATTTGGGTCAACAGGGAGATTCTCGGGCAATTCAGCCAATGGTTGACCTGATTATTGATGCTGATTCTCAAGAAAGTAGTTTAATTTTGGCAGCTTTAGCCGAAATTGGTGCCCGGACACTTAAACCAATGAACCGTGCTTTGGCAATGTCCATGCAAGACGAAAATCCACAAGTGCGACAAAATGCCATCCGTGACTTGACCCGTGTTTATGACATGATGAATCAAATGAGTCAAATATTGTGTCATGCCCTACAAGACCCAGATGCTGAAGTGCAAGCAACAGCACGATACGCTTTAAGTCAAATGAATAGAATACGTGCCTTGCCGGAACAACAAAATATACCAGAAGATTCACAGAGTAATTAGTGAATTCAGAATTCAGAATTCAGGAGTAATTGTGATGTCGGGCAAATTAGGGCTTGCTGAATAAAGGTAAGATGCTTGTATTGCAAACTTTTCAGGCTATCACCTTACCAAAAAGTACAAACAAATAAGTGTATGAGGCTTAAAAGCCTTGGATTTTCAATTTCTGGTACCACAAGAAATGGAAAAAATAGGGATAATATCATGTTCGGTTGAAGACTTATCATTAAGACTGACGCGGGGACACGGGGACACGGGGACGCGGAGAGATTTTAATAATAAGTAATTATCCGAACTTGATATAAAACTGTTCCCTATTCCCCAATCTTCTAAAAATATTTCAATTGGACTTGGATATTAGTGTTCGGCCCTGCTAAGAAAAATGCTGCTTCGCTAAATTTGGGCGCACTTGTTCTAACTTCTGGGTTACTGGAAAATCCAAAGCCTTCGGTGGGCATACCAAAAATATTACGATTGAGAGTGCCATCGTTATTTTGATCGTGCATGACAGCGACGGCATAATTACCTGCTTTTAAGTTCTCAAACGTAACCAGCAAGGGAGTATCAGTAATCTTAATACACTGTTTTTGTAAAATGCGATCGCGTTGGTTGGGAAATCCTTGACTGTTAGCAAATATACTCGCACAAACTTGTCCTTCTTGATTCTTTAATCCATCAATTTCTACGGTGAGTTTGCCGTTATAATTTGCCTTGGCAGTAAATGACCATGCCCAATTTCCTAACACTGCCAACAGCAGTATACTAACTCTCAATCCTCTCACCATAAAATTTGTCCTTTGTTATTTGTTCTTAGTCATTTGTCAGATCGAGTTTGGCAAATCACCGATTGTTACAGCAGTTTTCATCTATTTAAACCACATCTCTCGTAGGGGCACAAAGCTTTGCGCCCCTAACGCGTGGTCTATTTGCCTAAAAATTGCTGTAAAATCTCCGAAATTTGAAATCTGTTGTCAGTATTTAAGCATACAATACATGATATCATTTAGTTTTTGTAATTAATCATTTGGTCTTTGTTCAAAGCAAATGAGCAATGACCAATGACAATTATAAGTGTTGTCCTGAACTTGAAAAAATGGGTAATGTAAACCAGAAAGTCGCGCCTGTTTCGGAAGTGGTATTAATACCAATTTCGCCGCCATGAGCATTGATGATTTGTTTACATAGATATAAACCCAATCCCAAACCTACAGAATTGCGGGTGTTACTGGCTCGAAAGTAAAGCTCAAAAAGCCGATCGCTTTGTTTTTTACTAATGCCCACGCCGTTATCGCTAACGGTACAATAAAGTTTGTCATCTTCAGGAGTGGCGTTAATTGTCAAAAGCAATCCAGGGGGATTGTGTTTGAGGGCATTGACAATTAAATTAGAAAAAACTCGCCATAGTTGAGTCGGATCGCCATTCACTAATGGCAAATCTGCGATTACTAAATTCGTCAGAATAGCTTGATTTTGTACCAGTAATGGCTCTAAATCTACGATCGCTGCTTCCACAACTGACAGTAATTGTACTGTCTGACGTTGTAAAATCATACCTTGTACTTCGCTGACATGAGCTTCCATCAAGGAATTAATTAAGTTAAGTTGGCGATCGCTACTTTGAATCATACGCTCTAAAATTGAGCGTGGCACTGGAATTGGGGATTGGGCATGGGGCATGGGGCATGGGGCATTGGTTATTTCTCCCCCCATCTCCCCATCTCCCCATCTCCCTACTCCCTGATTTAACAAATTCTTCAGCACCATCAAAGTACCCAGCACTGGGTTGCGTAAGTCGTGGGAAACTGCATGAAAAAACACTCGCAGTTCTTCTTCTGTTTGTTTGCGCTGTGTAATATCTTCGATTAAACCTTCGTAATACAGCAATTTTCCCTGCTCGTCCCGGACTGCATAGGCTTTTTCGGAAATCCAGACTATAGTGCCATCTCGGCGATAAATTTGGGACTCGAATTCGGAAACCTTGCCATACTTTTCCATCAAGCGGACAAATTCTGCTCGGCGGTTGGGATCGACATATAATTGCTTTTCTATATCTGTGAAATTGGCTGTCACTTCTTCTGCTAGTGAGTAGCCATAAATACGCGCTAAAGCCGGGTTTGCTGTAATATAACGTCCATCGGGAGTGCTTTGAAAAATACCTTCAACGGCATTTTCAAAAATGGTACGATATTTCGCTTCTGCAACTTTGAGTTTTTGGTAGGCAGATTCGAGTTCTTGACGGGCAAAAAACTCAGAACGTTGCAGGCGATCGTACAAATAAACACCAATATCACATATCGTGCAAAACCAGAAAATGTATAAAATAAACGTTACATTATATATTTCTGGGTGTTCTGGGATCAGTGTTTTTAGTCCAAGTATTGTGTTGACACCAAAATAGTAAATCAGCACAGCGGCTTGAGACAATAAGTGAAGAATCCAACAGACTGGCATTAATATAGCTTGACTTAAGAACAGCAACGACCAACCAATGCTGTCAGGTAGTGCGAAACCTCTGAGGGTTGCAAACAACTGTGATGCTAAACCAATTGACCAAGAAGAACCCAAAAATAATAAATCTGGGCGATGGCGACCGAATTGAGTTTTATGTAATGCAAAGCAGACAAGTATATTTACGAGCATTGCAAAATTAATTACAAGGCTTTTTGGTTGAAGTAATTCTGGCAGTTTTTTGAACTCCTGGAAAGGGAAAAACAAGCCATAAATATCTCGCAAAGTAAAAGATAACAGACAAATCAGCGCCAACCACAACCATAAACGTAATCTCTGCCACAAAAATCGGTTGCGCCAAGCTATGTAAAGAATAGCGATTTCATCTGTTTTTGGTGCAGAAAAGTTTTTTCTCCACCAGCTTCGCACTTTTATAAATGGGGTAGCCATCTGGCATTGCTTAGCAGTATTTAGTAATACTTAGCATATAATTAGCTAGTATTTACTTTCTCATTTTTTGAGAATTTATGGGCGATTTGTTGCGGATGAAGTTGCTAAAGGCAATGTAAACCAAAAAGTTAACCCACGCTTGCGGTTATTAATCACACCAATTTCGCCGCCATGTGCCTTAATGACTTGCCGACAAAGATACATTTTTAAGCCAATGCTTGTGGAACAAGAATCTTGAGGATCGCGGACATGGAGATCGAAAAGGCGATCGCACTCTAGTTTACTCATTCCTACGCCGTCATCTTGAATCTGAGTCCGAATCATTCCCGCTGCAACGTTAGCACTCAGGGTAAACTTTAATCCCGGCAGATTATTTTGCAATCTATGTGTGACTAAATGCGCCACAACTTTCTGCAATCGAGTTGCATCAGCCATTACTAATGGCAAATCTGCGTCAAGCAAGTTTTTCAGAGTCGCTTGATTTTGTGCCAACATCGGTTCCAACTGAGCAAACATTCCTGCTAATAAAGTGCTAAACTGCACAAGTTCGGGTTTGATTTCCAGACCTTCTTTTTCACAAGAATTAATTTCTAACAATGAGTTAATCATCGTCAGTTGGCGATCGTTACCTTGAATCATTCGCTCGATGATTGAGCGAGATACAGGAATTGGGGATGAAGAAGACGCGGGGACGCTGGGAGTGGGAGACGTGGGGAAAGATGAAGATGCGAAAATAGGAAGATGCTCTGAGGTGGGTAAAGACTTCTGTGCGTCCCCGTCTCCCCGCGTCCCCGCGTCCCCGCGTCCCCAGTCCCCAGTCCCCACTCCCTGATTTAACAAATTCTTTAACACCATTAAATTACCCATGACAGAAGTTCGTAAATCATGGGCTACTGTGTGTAAAACTACATCTTTGATGCGGTGTAATTCTTCAACTTCTTGGATTTTTTGCTGTAATTGCGCTGTACGTTCTTGTACTTGGTGTTCTAAATTAATGTTGAGTTCTGCTAGTTCTTGGTAAATCCGACTTTGGTGAATGGCGATCGCTACTTGTTCTGACATTTGTTGTAGCAAATCCATTTCTATAAATTCCCAATGACGCGGCGCTGAGCATTGATTGGCAATTAACGCCCCAAATAATTCTTCATCTAACATAATTGGCACTGCCAAAGCAGCCCTGGTTTCAAATTTTTGACAGTGTGTTGTGACTTTGGAAGATCCTGGCATTTGCGTTATATCTTCAACGACACGCACAACATTATCTTTTAAAAAGTTTCTTAATTCTTGTAAATAAGCTTCATCATTAGTAGACCAACCAGAAACTGATGGATATTTCGGGTCTACTGATTCGGCAAGAGTTCTCACTCCTAAATTTGCATTATAGAGAGCAATAAAAACTCGATCTGCTTTGAGAAATTGCCTAACTTCTGTGACTGTGGTTTGCAGAATTTCTTCTAATTTCAAAGAAGACCGAATTCGCACTAGGGTTTCTGCCAACAAGCGATCGCGTTGTGCTGATAGACGTAATTTGGCTTCTACCTGCTTGCGTTCTGTAATGTCGTGATGAACTGCTAGTAGGCAAGGAGTACCATCCAAATCAATGACTTCCGCAGAAAGCAAGGTTGTAATTAACCTTCCAGATTTTTGCCGAAATTCTATTTCTAAATTGCGGATGACTCCTGTAGCTTGTAATTCTTGTATTAATTTCAAGCGATCGCCTGCATTCACCCACAGATTTAAATCAAAAGAAGTTTTACCAATTGCTTCACCTCGCTCATAGCCTGAAAGTTTTACAAAAGTGTCGTTAACTTCTATGAAGCGTCCTTCTTTGAGAGTACTAATGGTAATTGAATCGGGACTACAACTAAAAGCTTTAGCAAATTTTTGGGCAATATTTTGCAGAGCGATTTCTGCTTGTTTGCCTTCTGTGATATCTCGAACGATTGCTAAGATTTCGTCTTGACCACTCACTACCAACCGCGCTTCATAATCTCTAATTCCCAAAGGCGTTGCTAGCTGATATTCGCAAGTTTGCAAAGTTCCAGAGTCTAAAGTTTTAGCGATCGCTTCTTGGCTAATGGCGGCGACATCACTCGGCAATAATTCCTGCAAATTTTTTCCTACTATTTCTGCGCGATCGAGTATGACATTTGCGCCCTCACTTTTTAAATCGAGATACTCGCCATCGCGGCTAATGCGAAACATCAAATCGGGAATAGCAGACAAAATTGCTTTATACCGCGCTTCACTTTCTTGGAATTTTTCTTGGGCTTGCTTTTGCTCTGTAATATCGATAACCAAGCCATTCCAAAGCCAATCGCCATTCCCTTGTGGTTCTGCACTAGAAGTACCTTGAATCCACTTTAGTTTGCCACTAGGGGTGACGATCCGCCCTTGCCAATGCCAAGGTGTAAAGCTGGTGCTACAAAGAGTTATGGATTCTGCAAAGGCTTTTATATCCTGTGGATGAATCAGTTTACCTAACACGCCAAAGTCTGCTTGTATAACTTTTGATTCTATTTCATACAAATCTTCACAACCAGAACTGATATAAAGTACACAAACAGAACCATCCTGCCGTTGCAGAACTTGGAAAATCGTTCCTGGGAAATTAACAGCAATTTTTGGTAGCAGGTTAATAACCTCTTGCTGGCTATTTGGTGTATAAGGAGACTTTACAACAGTTTCATCCACTCTTTGACCCTTTATAAACAAGTTATTGATGTATAATCAAAAGCTACAATAGCCAACAGAGCAGTTTTGATTCTGTTAGCGATGATCCTTGCAGAATCAAAACTGCACCTTCTTTCAGAGTAGTTCGTGAGCAGGCGATCGCATTCACCCAATCGGGTGAACCATTTGCTATAAGGAAGATAAAGTTGTTAACAAGTTAGTGATGATTAGTGATGAGCAACACTTTTTTCACATGCCCATTGTCTTCAGTTAGGTCTTAATAACTCTGCACTGATAGTATTTGAAGACCATTGAGTATCGAAATGATAGCGATAGCTGATATGTTCAAAAATCAAAGCTGATCGCTATATTTATATAGTTTTAAACTATATAAATAAACAAGTAAATAGTTTTATAAATTAAGCGTTAAGAATGAATTCTTTTCATTACTTTCAATGACATGAAGCGGTGAATAAAAGTAATTCTTGGGCTACCAAACACAAAGCTATCTGAGACAACAGACTTAGGTATGTAATAACCCAAATTGCTATTGATCGACAACTGCCTTATTTTCAGTACGAAATTTAATTATTTGGTATTTAGCAGTACTTAAAAATCAAGTTTTTGTATCAATGAGATACAATTAATAGACAGCAATTAGCAGCTTACTTTAATAGTAGGAGCTGAACTAGTAGATACACCGAAGCTATCTTTGTTTTTACCTAGTTGCTCAGAAAATAAAGCTTGTTACACTACTGAGTGGACGCATATTGGCGTAAATTCGGCTAATAAGAAAAAAAAATCAAACGCTCTAACCTAGTCACAGAGTAGTTTTGATTTTATTGAAGATATTTAGTCAAAGAAACTACCCTTGACTATTTTTACCAAAAATTAATAAACTGTACTCGCTTATAAAAAAACGAAAAAGCGAGTGAATTTTACTATTTTTTATAGTAGTAAAATTCCTTAATTATTCGTGTGCAAATATATTGTCACACAGTAATTTGTTGTTCCCTGTGTGGTGCTAAGGAAACTCAATGAAAAAACTTCATCTACGTTCGATGCGCTCGACCATCTCTTCGGCGCTTAGCTTTGCCATGACTCTCGGTATGGTTGTCAGTACGCCACTACATGCTCAAACCATCACTTCACAATCAACTCCACTAGATCATCTGAAAGCCGCACCTCGACCGGTATTTAAAAAAGGCAATACTCTATTACCTTTGGGTCAAGCGCATTGTGGGCTATCGAAAGAAACTTACATTGAATTAGCTAACAATTGGGGGTATGGACTACCAATAGAGAAGGATAATTATGCACCAGTCGTCCAAGCTAATCCTGGTCGCTATCAACCTGTAGTGATGATCGGAGGAGTGTATAGATTTTATGATAACTACGATGGGCGCAACTCCGATCTTCCGAGCCTACCACCGAACACTTGGTTACGTGACAAAAATGGAAACATCATTCTCAAGGGTGGCCGACCACTAGTTAGCCCTGCTGCACCAAATGAGGCATTTCAAATCATCGGTAATTATTATGGTAAATATTTCTCTGGATTAGAGAAATCTACTGGAGTGCCTATCAAGATGATAATTAACGAGGGTGAATCTGGTTTTTGGATTCCCCTCGATAACGATCCTCAGCAGTTGTGGGGACAAGACCCTACAGTTATGACAGATTTTAAGAACTCAGGTCTCAACAGCTGGTTTGCCTATGGGTCTCGCAATAAAGCACGACAGGAAGGAGCGCTCAAAGAGGCTGTTTTTAAGAACTTGCAAACTAGACCATTCTACTCATTGTATCAAGAAGGCTATGGTACTGAACGTGGGCGATGGGCTGGATGGTCTTGGTATATGTTCTTATACGAACATTTCATAGACTCTACTAAAAAGCCCATCGTTTCTGACTATAGTTCGCCGGAAATGTATTACTTACACGGTAACTCTGGTTGGACTGGTGTCCGAGCAGAACACTCGGTGCCTTGGGATGCATTGACACAAGCATTGAATAACGCCTCTGGGGGAATCAGTCTGGGGCAGAAGTCGCTTTATCCTTGGGTAACTATGGGTTGGGAAGGTTACCCTGGTCAACCAATCTCCAGTCCAGATACCTTTATGGGTATGATGAAAGCTTATTACACAGCAGGAGCAATCGGGTCTGTAGGCGGGTACTTCGTATGTAGTGGGTCATTGTTTGAAGCACTCAAGTACAACAAGCCGATTGGTTCTACTACTCCTACACTAATTCGGCAATTAACAATCCAAGGTCATACCCATGCATTGTTCTCGCATTTGGAAGAATACTTGCGTAAGGGCGACCTTTTGCCAGGTCCAAATCTGCATCCCTATCAAAGTTGGACTAAGCTATTGCCAGCAATGGAGTTTCGCGCAGAAGGTGAGACAAAGCAAGTACAAGGTAATTGGGGATTAATCACAATCCCAACAACTCGTGTGTTGGCACGCAAAATAGTGGGCGAAGACCGTTGGCTAGTTACTGTTTGGGCGAATGTGGGCAATGACCGCGACGTGAGGGTGAAAATTGATAACAAACTGGGAACTCTGACTTTACGCGCTAGAAAGGCAGGGTCTGTGTATGTCGTCAAACTTGTAAATGGTCTGCCGCAACTGACTCTGATAGACTCTGATGCCATGAATCCGACTAAGAACTTGTCTCCTTAAGATCAAAATGGGGAGTAGGGAGTGGGGAGATGGGCAGATCGGGGGCACAGGGTAAGTTGCATTCAGTCTTTCTCCCCTGCCTCTTCTTATGCCCAATGCAGTGCGGCAGGATATCAATCCATAACACTCTCTATATCTCAATGGCACGCCCAGATCCCCGACTTCTTGAAGAAGTCGGGGATCTAAATCCTGGTTAAGTAACTCAGAATTTCCGTTGCTTTATGGCTTGAGCTGGATTGCCGGCATAAATTGTCATTGGCTCTAGAGAACTACTAGCTACTCCTCCTAAGGTCAGCACTGCTCCCCGACCAACTGTAACTCCTGGACCAATTACTGCTTTGGCTGCAATCCAACTACTCTCTTGAATATAGATAGGTGCAGCAAGCAGTTGAAAGTCAGGATGGCTCCAATCATGATTACCAGTACATAGATAAACGCCTTGAGATAGACATACATGACTTTCAACGGTGACTAAAGCCAGGTTATCAATCCAAGCATCTTCTCCGATCCATACATAATCGCTAACTATCAATCGCCAAGGGAATTTGATGCGAACTCCTGGCTTGATACGGACACCTTGACCAATTTTTGCTCCAAAAGTACGAAGTAGCAAAACTTTTAAGCCTGACATGGGAAGCAAGCGACTTTGTACTAGGGGTGAACCTAAAAAGTACCACAGAAGTTGCTTCCAGTAAGGTGCGCCAGGAATATAATTACCGACTTTGTAGGAATCTAGACGCATACTAGTGGTTCATCGCATTATGATGGGACGTGGGGACGCGGGGACGCGGGGATGTGAGGATGAGGGGACAGACCATTAGGGTAAATCAATAACAGATTGAAGGCTGGTTCCTGTACGACCTGTGACAATCCAAAGTAGGGAGCGCCCTAGATCGCGAATAATAGGAGAAATAGTTTCTTTTTTTGATTGATCTGATGGTACAGAAATTGGTGTAAAGGCGATACCTTGGCTACCAAGAATCATGATGGCGATCGCCTTGGCTCTCGGCATATGATAATCAGAAGTAATTAGGTAAATATGTTGTATGTGTTTACCCTTGAGTTCAGGAACAATTGTCGTAAAGTTTGTAACAGTATCAACGGCACGATAATCAAGGTGAAGGCGGTTATCGGATATACCAGCAGCCCGAAAAATCGGTCGCACTAGTTCAGGTGGAGTACCTGAAGAAACCCAAACTTCTAAAGAAGGATACCAACGAGCAATTTCAGCAGCAGTCTGTTCTCGATCTGTCCAACCACCAAGGGTAAGGATCGCTTGGGGTTGAGGTGCTTGGTAAAGGGCGATCGCTATATGCACAGGAATGATACTGAGCAAAATTAAGATCAAGCCTATGAGAAAAAAAATCCAATATTTTTTCAGTCGGCAATGAAAGTGATTCACAAATATACTCACCCTTTATCGAGGTATCTTTTTATAACACGCAGGCAATTGTCCAGTGACGCATAGCTGCTGAAACAGTAAATTCGCTAAGGCTTGATTCCCTGCCTCATTTGGGTGTATGTCATCTCGAAAGAAGGTTTCCAGTTTTTTCTTCGGCAAACTTGACCACTCGATTTGGGCGTCGATTAAAGGAACTTGTAAGGACTTTAGCTGTTCAATGAACTCCAATTTATACTTAGGTTGGTTGTTGGAGGGAACTAAGTTAGAAAGTTGGGGTACGAACAGGACAAAAATTGGAATTTTTTGAATACGCACTAGCTGTACAGTATTTTTGAGGTTCTGCATATTTTCCCGAAACTGGCGATCGGGTTCAGCAGCTGAAGGAGTTACGGGAAAATCAGAAGGGGCAGAGCCAATTTGTAAAGTTTGTAACAATCTTGGCCAAATATAGCGAGTCCAAGCTTCTTGAATTGCCAACAGTGGAGGATGATTGGGGAAATTAGGGTCGTTTCCCACAACAGCACTAGTGCTTGTAGGTTGAGCTAAATCATTAGTGCCAATTTCCACAATAACAGCATCACTATTAAAAGTGCCAAATTGCCGTAGATATCCTAAATGGTTACCAAATCCCCACGAACCAGCAGAGGCATTGAGTACTTGCGCTAGATGTCCAGCAGTTATTAATTTAGATTTCAAAATCTCAGTAATTATTTGTTGTTGATCGGTAGGATTACCACCATTAAGAATGGAATCACCGATCGCCATAATTCTCAGTACTCCCTCAGGCTTTTCTAGAGTAATTGGTTCTGAACGCTGAGAATACTGATTGTATTCAATTCTTTTACCAAAGCGAAATACTTTTTGGTTTGCTTGAAAACGATAACCTGTATAAGCATCTGCTTGACTCAATACAGGATTGCCTAATCCTAGTAGAAGTCTTAAAGAAATTTCAGTAATTAGTAAGGCGACTATTATATAAATAGGTATTCTATATTTACGAAATTTCCGAGAAAATTTCTTCATCAATTTCAGCGAACCTCGTTTTGAGCTAATTTTTCATATTCAATCAAGCGTATTGATAATAAAATTTCGGCTAGCATTCGCTGAAATGCGTAGTACCAACCTGCCCATCCGTCTAAAATTCCTCCTTTGAAAATTAAACAATAAAATAGGATAATAAAGGGAGCAAAAATCTTTTGTTTCCGAATGCGATCGCCGAAACTCAGTTCCTTGGCTGGAGTTTCTAATAACTTCTTGACTTCAATCATCATGTAGCGATCCTGTGCCCATAACCAACGACTTAGAGGTTTGCGATCGTCATGATAAATATATCCAGAGAGTACTGCGGATTTACCAGTAACTTGCAAAAGTTGAGTGTGTCCATCATCTACATAAATTGCTTTGTCTTTACGAAAAAGAACTTGGCGGGGAGGAAGTATTGTTCCTTTAAGTGGTTTGCCAAAAACGCAGTATTTAAACCTAGCAAAGTATCCGTTTATTTGTCCATCATCTCGTAAGGCTTCAATTTCAGCAATTAACTCATCTGTAACAATGTAATCTGCATCTAAAGAAAGCACCCATTGAGATTTAACTTGTTCCAATCCATGATTCCATTGTTTAGCATGAGTATCAAATTTTCTTTGAAAAACTTGTACCTGTGGATAAGAATGCAAAATTTCTGAAGTTTCATCATTGCTGTAGCTATCAACAACTACAATTGTCTTTACCCAAGATAGACTTTGCAGAGTGCGAGCAATATTAGGTGCTTCGTTATAGGTGAGGATGAGGGGAGTCAATTCTTGAAGCATAGTTGAGTAAAATGGCATTAAAAGTGTTTAGGTCTTAAATAACCAACTTTTTGAGTCTAAAATTCAATTCAACGGTTTTTTTATTTTCACGAAAAGAAGAAGGAAATTTTCCCAGATTTTGCTACGAAAACCTGTGACTGGTATGCGTAACCGTTCTAGCTGTATATTTTTGGGTAAATAATTCTTCAAATCCCATAATGATACCCAATGTATTGCATCAGCATCTCGAAACCAAGGACAATGGAATAGTGCCGGATCAAAGTGAAGCAAGAAATCAGGACTTCCTCCGCTTAGCACTAATAACCTACGCCACTGTAACCAAATACTAATTCTCAAACGTTCAAAAAACGATAAATGTTTAGCTGAGGGACTCAAATAAAAAGGAAAATCATAACGAGGGGATACAATAAATAAACTACCGCCAGGATTTAATAAGTTCAGTAGGTGATTAATAACAGTTCTGGGATTGCTAATATGTTCCCACACAAAAGTAGAAAAAATGATGTCGTATTTATTTTGGATAGCACATATATCACCAATATAAATATTGTCGGATTTGTTTAATAAATAATCTTTATTGCTGGGAGTAACATCTTGAGTATCGAAAATTACAAGCTTCCTTAACTCCTGTAAATAATCAGCAAATCCTGTGCATCCTGCACCAATTTCAAGGATACGACATGAGCCAGTTCTCTCTAGAATTTCTTGTGCATTAGCTTTAATTGGTTGCCAAAATTCTGGTTTGGAGTTGGCCTCGTGAAACGGCGTATATTCTTGTGTCTTGGAATAAAAACTATCTAGATCCTGTCTCAACTCAATAACTTTCGTATTATCTTCGTTACCAAAATTTTTAATCATCATTAGACTCTTGATTTTATTTATTATGTTTGTATTTTTCTCAAACGAGATTGCAAGTTATTGAAATGGGATATTTGAGTATAAAAACCGAGATAACAAATCTTTTTGTTCCTGAATAAAGTTGTTTATTATCAGTTTTTACTTTTTGAGTAAATTATCAAAATCAAAAAGGTATGAACGTCCGATTTGTTCATAACTAAATTCTGATGCTTTCTGGGTAGCTTTCATACTAATTTGATGAATTTTCTCAGGATTAAGAAGAACTGATTTGAGTTTAACTGCTAAATTGTCTGCTGCATCAGAACTACGATGATTAAAAAAGTATCCCGTTACTCCTTCTTCAATCAAATCCTTAAAACAGTCTAGATTGGACACTATGGGAATTAAACCCGTACTCATTGCCTCTAGAGGAGCTACTGGAAAAGCTTCGCCTTGTTCAGCTAGGGAAGGATAGCAAAATATATCAGCTTGCCGATAAGCTTCAGCTAGTTTACTAATATCAAAAATTGGTGATACAAATTCAATATTTAATCCTTCTGCTTTTGATTGGAGAATACGCAGATATTGTTCACCACCGCCACCTTGATTTTCTTTATAAGGTCCAATAATCCTGAGTTTTATCTGAGAAATTTGTTGGGATAATATGGAAAATGCATTTAATAATACATCAATTCCTTTTTCTGGATGAAGTCTACCTACATATAAAATAACTCGCTCTTTTTTATCTGGAATGGAGTGAATTGAGGGATGGAATATTGTAGTATCAATAGGATTAGGAATAACTTTGATTCGAGGAGTTGCGGTAGGATATTGTTGTGCGATCGCCTCTTTAATTGCTGTTGATGCAGCAGCAATGTAGTCAGCTTTTGCATACAAGCGATATTGTCCTTTAGGAAAGCGATTAGCGTTAATTACGATTTTTCCTACTCTAGGGCGTAAGCTTGCGAACACAGGTAACCAAAAATCATTTATTACCAAAATATCAGCAGCAGGCAAAGTTGGCAATGTCATCAAAGCATAAGCGAGGTCTTTTAGGAGATCCCACCAAATATTAGTACTCTGAGGAAAACCACCTCGTCTGATATAATTTACACCATTGATTACCTCTTGCTGTGGTTGTCCAGGATAAGAACGACATAAAATGGTGACTTGATGACCCTTCGTGACGAATTCCTCTGCTAAACCTTGCCATAGCCGAGGTACAGAACCTCCTTGAATTGCTGGAACAGGCAGCCAAGGGCCTGTAAAAATAGAAATAATCACTAATTTGTCTCCTTAAGAGTCATAAAGTTGCACACAATCAGGCACTTCACCACCACCAAGAATCCAGTGGTAAACACTTGCCATATCCGTAGCGATCGCATTCCAAGAATATTTGCTTTCTATTAAATTTCGTCCTTTTAATCCCATTTCTCGGCGCTTACTTTCAGGCAACTGCATAGCATCTAATAAAATATCCATTAGTGCCTGCTGATTATCTTCAATCCACCAACCGCAACTATAGGTTTCTAAATCTTGCCAAGGAGTAGACTTGGTAGTGATCGCAGGTAGACTATAAGCAAGAGATTCCGCTATTGCAATTCCAAAATTTTCTGAATGGGTTGGCAAGACAAATAAATCAGCATTGCTAAATGCTGAAGCTTTATACTGTCCTGAAAGCATACCAGTAAATGTCACCCGTTGTCCCAGATTCAACTGTTCTACTAACTGTTCTAAATTAGCCTGATAACCAATTAAGTCCGGTCCAGCAATAATTAAATGCCAATCTGGAAATTTTGCTTGTATTTTTTGCCAAACATAGAGCAAATTATCTATACCTTTTTTAGGGTGAAGTCTAGAAAGAAAAAGTAACCATTTTTTATCGCCAAGTTCTGGAAATAATTTTGTTAATAATTCTTTTTCAGCCTTCTCATTGAATTCATTAATATCAATACCAATAGGAATCAATGCTATTGGTTGCTTGAAACCAAGACTACGAATAGAACTAGCCTCTTGAGCAGAAGTAGCATGAAAAACAGTAGCACTCTTCAAATTTTTTTGTTCGTATAGTAACCATGCCAACTGCTTTTTGAAAACACTACGTTTTAAAGACCAAGACTCAAGCATTCCATGAGGGGAAATAACTAAAGGTAAGTGATTCTTTAATGCAGCTTGTCGGGCATAAAGATTAGGAAACATCCACAATCCATGATTATGAATTAGATTTACCTCTTTGGAAGCTAATTCCAAAAGAGCCTGAGATGCTTGGGGATGAAATCCTCGCACTTTTCGAGCCAAGAAGTGTGCCGGATAGCTGTGAAATTGTACAGATGTGGGTATTTTTTGTTTGCCCAAATATTGATCGTCAAGTGTGAATATATGAGAGGGAATTCCTTGAGCAAAAAGTATTTCTGCAAGGCTGATGACTGTGCATCCAACACCTCCCACATATTCATTAACGCTTGCTACAACATGACAAACTTCAGGTGTTTTGATGAAATGCTGTTGTTTTGGCAATTTTAATTCACCAGTTTTATGAAAAAAATATACTTAATTTTGGTTAAATTATTTTCAATATCAAATCTAACTGAAAAGGTTTTTGAAAAAATAGATAAATGTGACAATTGATATTAAAAATTACTCATATTTAACTGTATTCTTAATATTTTAAGACCAATTTTGCTGCCATAATGAGTACTTTTTTTGCACCTCATCTAATTCAAGTAAATACTGTCCTAGAGATAAATATATTATAAGTGACATTACAGGAAAAGAAAGATTTCCCAGTAATAATGGCTCTCCAAAACTTCCTATTAAAATTGATGATAACCCAGCAATAACTGTACTCGTGTGTAAAAATAGCTGAGTTTTTTTGACACTCAATTTGTGAAGCTGAAACATCATTTTTAGGCATCCTAATCCCATCATGATTAGAGGTATTAATCCAAGCAACCCAGTGGTATCGGCTGTAGCTAACCATGAACTCTCACCAAAAATTAAGCGATCGCCATATAATGGACTACCAAAAAATGGGTTATTGATGAAACCATTCCACATCCCTTGCCAAGCAGCTTCTCGAGTATTGCCACCTGAGACAAATCTATCACTTAATAGAGTGTAATTAGTAGTTCCTGAATCTTGATTTATAAATGACAAGGCAATTGCTAAAATTAGCCCAATCAATAAACCAAAACGTAGCAACATACCTACTCGATTGCGATAGAAAAGTAGAATTGAGGTTACGCCCATGATCATACCAGTACGAGAACCTGTTAAAAATAAAAAGTAAGCATTAACAAATAGAAAAGCTATCCAAAATAATTTTATCCAATCCCACTGTCTGCGGCTTTCAATTAAGAATATCAAGCAAGGAATTATCAGTGATAATAAAATGGAGGCGTGTATTGGGTTGCCAGTAGTTCCCAAAAAGCGTCCTTGATGGAATGTCATGGCATACATATTAATGGCTCCTTGGTAGGAGCAAACTATAGCAAATATCACACCAACTATTGCAAGTGACCAAACACCCAAGTGGAAATTATTTTCATCCTGTAACCACTTAGAAGGCCCTAGTTTCATCATTAGTAATACTGCCCCAAATGAGAATGCTGCTTGCAGAGCAAAGTCGGAATTACCATATATGAATATTTTGAATAAAATTACCGTCTGAACAGCTATTAGGTATTTAAGAGGCTCCGGAACTAATATTTTACGCCATCCATTTTTTGTCTGTAGTGCTAGGATTAGAAGCAAACCAAGTAGAACAATGGTTAGAGGCCGACCCATATCGCGTAGCTGCTGTAATGGAAAAACTAAAGGGGGAGGCTCTTGTATCCATTCATCCTGAAATTTTCCTAGTGAAGCTACATAACAGCAAAGTGAGAATAATAGCCAAGCTATACGAGGAGAATGTGTAGCTTTGTTCAATACTATTAGACCGATGATAATACCGATTAAGCCATAAGGGCTAAAGATAAGTTCAAAAACTTTACTAATATAGTCTGAAGACATGTTTTAAATATTTTAAAATTTCATCATAAATTTTCAGCTACCATATTCGTAATATTTTGCTTGAGTGTTTTCATCTGGTGTGAATTGTGTAATAATTCTTGCCAACGAATTGCCCAGATATTGGCAGCGTAAGGAGCTGCTAATTGTTGCGATCGCTTTCCCCAAGTTGGTAACTCAGCATAGTTTTGGTGTAAAGTCAACATTGCTTTGGCTAAAGCTTTTGAGTTTTCTTTGGGTACTGTTAAACCATTATACCAAGGTCGAATTACTTCAACCGCAGAACCACAAACATCAGTACAAATAATTGGTAACCCAGCCGCAGCAGCTTCTACTAAAGCTAGCGGCCAAGGATCGAATCGACTGGGCAAAAGAAAAGCTCCTGCCGTTCGCCACACGGCTTGCATTTGGGATGGTTGTAAAAATCCGCGATTTTCGATTCCTGGTTTTCCCTCAAGATGTGATGCCAATGCTCCTTGTCCGCAACATACCAAATTCCAAGGATTAGATACTTGAGAACGGTAAATTTCGTAAGCTTCTACCAGGACATCAATTGCCTTAACCTCAACATAGCGACCAACAAATAAAAATGAACGCGGCCATTGGGACTTAAGGCGTTGTTCGTACAATGGAGACCAAATATCATAATCAATACCATAAACCCCATGCGCTATATTTGCTCTTTCAATTCCTAAACGTGAAGCATATTGCCAACTACGTTCTCCGGCAACAACAACAGTATTTATTGATTGCAAATAGGAGCGAAGAAACCAAGGGGCTAAATGTTGTTTCCAGGTACCCCACCAAGGAGTATCCATTGTCATTACTAAGGCAGTTTTAGATAATTCGGAAGCAAACGCCAACTGACGATAAGGTTTATGTAACCAACCGCAAAGAACAATTACGTCTGGAGATTCTTTCAACACCAAACGTTTGATTAAATTTGCATCTTCTCTTTCTTTTATATTCAAAAGTCGGCAAGGAATACCCTGCATTAATTCATCAGCAAATGCCGTTTCAGTCCGAGCTTGAAAGGCAATAACAAATAGATCAATTTCTGGTATTTGATGCAGACCTCGCCAGCAGGCTGCCATGTAACCAGAGATATCAGACCAGCAAAAAACAACTTTTAAAGCCATAAAGATTGATGTTAAGCAAATTCCTCTAAAGCAGTTACTACTCTGTTTACGCATCGTAACCAAGTATGTTCTGCTGCATGTTTGCGCCCTCGTTGTACATATTCTTCGGCAAGACGAGGATCTGCTTCTAAGTTTAGAAGTATTTGGGCGATCGCATCAGTTTCTTCTGGATTCACAACAATTCCAGCATCGCCAACAACTTCAACAAGAGATGCTCGATTAGAAACAATTGCTGGAGTCCCTACAGCCATTGCTTCTAGCGCCGGCATCCCAAAGCCTTCATAGAGGGAAAGAAACAAAAGCGATGATGCTTGACGTAATAATCTGGGTAGATCTTCGTCAGAAACCATACCCAACAAACTGATATTAGAATGAGCTTTAGCTGCTTCCATGTAATCAGCTTCTAATTCACCAGCCACAAGAATTTTTAAATTACTTTTGCGCTCAAGGAGAGCTTTTGCAACACCAAGAACATAATCACCTCCTTTTTTTTGACGCAAACCCCCGATGACTAAAGTGTAAGGTGCTTCCACGGGTGGCTTTAAATCTAAACAATTAACTGAGGCAATATCAAAGAAAGACTGCTCAATGCCATTTCCTACAACTACAATTTTTTGGGGATCGGCTCCTAATAATTCCACCATCCGTTGCTTGGAAAATTCCGACACAGTAAAAACTATTCGACAGTCAGACAAAGCACGACGCACCCAACGTCCCCACTTATAGCGAAACCATTGATGCTGCCAAGTGTGCGACCAAGGCAAATTTGTTTCAAATGCTTGTACGTCATGAATTGTAACAGCAACAGAACATTTAGACACCGGGATGTAAGTTTCCATTGGCGCGTAAAGCCAGTCTGTCTGTTCCGGCAAATATTTATCCATGCGCGGATAACCAAATAGTTTCCATGTCCGTTCAGTGGGATTTTCTAGTCCCGGAAAAGTATGCTTGGGTAGTTCGCGCAAGGGACAGCGTGGGTCAAGCTTACCATCACTCTCTAACCACTGTTTTGAGAACAGCAGATCTAACTCAACTCCACTTTGTTGTGCAAGTCCAAGCAAAATATGATTTATATGCCGCCCTACTCCTGTGCAAGGTAGGTATGTGCGAATGGGATGAATATAAGCAACTAATTTCACAATTAATGATTTTTTCTCAAAGAATGATATGTATTATTAATCAAACGATTTTGTCGTAACATTTCTACGGGATTTCTCCATAGATAATCTAAACTTGTGTATAAATAGGATGTCCAAGATTGAAAAATAGGTTGTTTTTTTAAGTAAAATTTATCAAAAAAATTTCTATAAGGCATCAAAGAATTAAGTTTATATCCTGCCCAATGCAGCAGAATAACTTGTTTTTTATGGTCTAAACTGCCATAATTCCACAGAAAATATTTACCGCTATCCTCAAAAATGTTACCTGATTGACGCGCCCACCCATTTTGACAAATGCCTCCGATTACTTCTGCAAAATGCCCATAGCGCACAGGTTTCATATCGCAGCAATAGTTAATAAAAGCTTGATCTGTATTTCTGGGGTTGAGTTGGTTACGTATTTTCAAGGCGCTTTCTGTTAGTTGCTCAAATTCTTCTATTGAAAATAGCCCTTTTTGAGAAGCCCAACGACCAGAGTTAAACCCACGCCCTCGTCTTTCCTTTAATAATTTTTGGCGAAATGTTCCTTGTTCGTAAACTTGGTCGATCGCACAGTCATAATGTAAAAAGTCAAACCCAAAAGTTGCTATTGCTTCAATAAACGGTTTAATATCTGCTAAGACAATTTGCCGAGCATCTAAGTACATAAAGTAATCTAGTGGTCCCCAAAAAGCTGCATAGCGTCTAAACCAATGAGGGCCAGTAGGGGTATAACCTAGTTCAAATGCTTGACCGATGGTTTCTAACCGCGAAAAAGATGCATCAGTATAGATTTCAAATTTATAAATATCACTTAATTTTACCAGGCGATCGCACTGCTCATTAAAAGGAATCAAAATCAGCCGTAAATCTGGGTTGAATGTTCTGAAGCTGTTGAGAAAAGCGATCGTCCACTCATAAACTGCATCATTCGCTGAAAAATAAACTCCAATATTCTCAGACTCAGCCATATTAATCAATATATTTTGCGATATTTACGGAAAGCAAGAATCCACTCACTAGGAAGCATTTCCCGGATTTTACTAACAATGTTTTTTTGCAACCAAAAATTTTTATATTCATTTATAAAATACAACTCTTGCTGCCAAGATTTGCCAAAGTATTTTCTACAAATTGACCAACGTTCTTTAGTAAAACTCAATAAATCTCTAGATGCTCCTCCGGAAGCGTCAAATCTAGAAATAACTAGAGGAACTTCCTGAAATTGATAGCCAGCAACGTAAACTTTGGCAATAAAATCATGATCTGCACACCAATTAAAAAACGTATCAAAGGGATATTTAACTTGTAGTTCTCTTTTAACAAAAATGCTCTGATGACAACTAGGAATCTCCCGCCAGATTATAGACAAGTCATATGGCTGGCGTTGATAGGTATGATATCCATATTTATCATTAACAACATATTCAGTTCTGCCGTAAACAACATCAACTGAATTATCAAGGTATTCTGCTACTTTAGCCAGGGTATCTTCTGCAAAGAATTTATCGCCGCAATTCATAAAAATTATCCAGTCGCCGGTAGCCGCCAAGGCTCCTTTGTTCATGGCATCATAAATTCCAGCATCTTTTTCACTAATCCAATAGGATATATTTACACTATTTTGATGGAGGAAATCTATTGTACCATCCTCAGAAGCACCATCAATGATGATATATTCAACATTTTTGTATGTTTGGGAAATGATGCTAGAAAATGTTTCACCTAACTCCTCCAGTCGATTAAAACTGACTGTAATTACCGATATTTTGGGATACTTATCTCTCAAGGAAGAAGAATCCTTGAATCCATCATATTTACTTACCATTTCAACCTTTGGTTTGACTTCGATACTAACCTCTCAAATTTTACCAGTAGCAACCATTTTCACTTCCGTGATAGTGGACAAAATTATTCACTGTTGCTGGCTTTTCAGAGGAAAGAGGATGTACCCAATGCTCGTTGAATAATTCTTGATAATAAGGTCTTTCATCCCACCTTGCACCACGAATTCCAAACAAAATTTGAGTACCTCCCCCAAGGTGAATCGCTTTTTTGCCCAGATTTTTGACAAAAGCAGCTAATGGCAAGCCATATGCTCCCGCGCCGATAATCGCTACATCAAAATCAATATTCGAGATGCGATCGCACATAAAATTCAGAGCATCAAACCATGTTGGAAAATCTACACTATTTCCGGCAATAGATTGAACTGCTGGCATAGTTTTTAACTCAAATCCTGGTAAAACTTTGCTATCAGCAAATAACAAATGTCTTTTATTATACTGTTGTTTGATACTTTCTTCAAAAGGATGTATCACTAAAACTGTTTTTCCTTCAAGAGCTGCTGACCAAGGTCGTTCGTGGCGATAGGGTTCTAAATCTGCTAGTGATACTCTTGTGGCATTGATTGTATTCGGTAATATTTGGCTAAATTGTTGCTCTGCTTCTAACCAAGAACCAAGGACATCAATATTTTTGATGTCACGAATCATTAATTCGCAAAATCGATTCAAGTTAGTTTCATCAGATGGGAAAAAACCAGATAAATTTGTAATTTTTTTCTTGACTAATTCATCCCACCAAAACCAACCACAATCACCATTTATATATCTAATGCTTTTGAGCAGAAAACTTGATTTATCAATGATATTTAAATATACCAATATAGTATCGAGTTCAGTAGAACCTAGTCTACTAATCATACATGGTCGATCTTGGGATAAGATATTTTTGATATAATCTCCTGCCTCTTGACCTTGGATATCAAAATGTATTTGACATTTTTCTAAATTTTTGTCAGAAATCCCTGGTTTCCTACGGGAAACTAAATATCTACTGATATTTAAAGACGAATTAATTATCAGATTCATATAAGTGAATTAATTTAACTCATTGAAGAAGAATACAGAATTAAGAATTCAGAAAAGCACTCAGGGTATATTTCCGCTGAAGGTACTGGCGTGACACAGCTAAAATGTTGCAAAAAAATTGTAGAAACCCAACACTCCGATCGATGTTGGGTTTGGCTCTGCTCATTTTAGGCTTGCCACGCTACTACATATAGTTAGATTTTTTTCACTGTCAACAGTCAACAGTCAACAAACCTTAATGCAATATTTCACAAATCATTTAGGATTGCGATAGTAGCGTCGTCTCGAATTTTAATTTCTTTGAGAGCTAAACTTTTACCTTTTTTTTCTGCTTCATGGAAAGAGTATGTTTTGAAGCCATATCGTAAAAATAAATATAGCGAATATATTTTCGAGCTTTTCCAAAAAGATTGAGGCATCACAACGCCTCGAAAATATGCCAGGATAATTTGTGAATAAGCGAGTCCTTCGACTAAACGTAACAGATATTCTTCTTGTAAACGATTAGCAGGTATTAAATGAGTTAGCTTTAAAGATGCAAACAGCCCAGTACCTAAACCGATATCACAGGCTGTAAATGCTAAGTCCGAATCTCCACAGGAGGTAAGCATTTTACCCTTGCGATCCATACTTGCTCGTTGAGGATGTTCACGAACTAATTCGCTATACTTTTGTGCAACAACCTTACGAATGCAAAGCCCAGCGCCGCATGGGGTTGTCTCATATTGCTGTGTTAAATTAGACCAGCGATCGCCCTCAAATTCTCGAATTGCCAAATTCCCCAAATAAGGTTTTGCCCAAGATGGAGGTGGTACTTCAAATTCCGGTTTAATTTGTCCACCCCAAGCACCAATAAATGGAAAATCTTTACTAATTCCCCATGTGATTTCTAAGTAATCTGAATCTAAAACGTTATCATCATCAACAAATATTATTACTCCAGCTACCGCTTCTCGAATTCCTCTGAGTCTAGCCGCAGTCAATCCTAGTTCTTCTTCTCGAATATGACGAGCTTGGGGATGCCAACTTAAATCAATTTCTGAAGCTAGAGCGCGATCGCTAGCATTATCAATTAACAACAGTTCCCAAAAATCTTTGGACAATGTTTGAGATTTCAGTGCTGCTAAAACCCTCTCTAAATAATTCCGCCGAGGATTGTGGGCACAGATAATGATACTAAGGGGTAGTTGCATACAAAATGATTTTGAGCTTGGTTTTAAAATGCTGAATGTTCAAATTCTAAACAACCTTTTTCTACTTTACGTAGCCAAAG
The DNA here is from genome assembly GCA_034531095.2 of Nostoc sp. CreGUA01. GTDB lineage: Bacteria > Cyanobacteriota > Cyanobacteriia > Cyanobacteriales > Nostocaceae > Nostoc. Next base: position 54,890 of record JAVRBV020000177.1, read on the forward strand.
AAGATTATCAACTTGTCCACCAAACTTCCAGTTGCCAGTAGCAAGAGCTTCACCAATTGTTATAGTTACACCTTCAAAACAAATACAATCATGGAATGCCAGAATACCGCCTCCTACAATCCAAGGATTTGCTTTTTCGTAATCATTTTTAGCTCCTTGGTAACTATGATCGCCATCAATAAAAACCAGACTTAGAGGAGATTCCAGAAAATCTGAAGGTACAAGTTCCTGGCTATTCTTTCTGATCATAGTGATGCGATCTGCTACTGCTTTTGTATTATTTTTAAACTCATTTAGTGTATCTTTTTCACCCTCCGGCATCGTCTGATTTTCCCAAGTATCAACACAAAACAAGTGTCCATCTTTGGGAGCCAAAGCAGCAGCAATATAACAACTAGATGCTCCTAAATAAGAGCCAATTTCTAAAGCTTTTGCAGATTCTCCAAGCTCCTTAGCTAACATGTAGAGCGTATTTAGCTCACGAGCAGTCATGTGTGTGCTGATGTGTTTCTTATTTAAGCAACTTAGTTTGCTCAGTTCCCTGTTAATTGAAGAACTTTGAAAATCAACTAACAATTGTTCTGCTCGCCAAATCAAGTGATGTGATGCTTTGTAAGAAAAGTTACTCATTTTCATTTTATTTAATCTCCCAAAATCTGATTTTATCAATTGGTTCTAAATCAATATCTTTATTTTCAAAATAATTTGGCTAATAAAACCAGTTCTTTTCAACCCCCCCTTAAAAAGCTACCGTGTATCAAGTGAAATTACCTCCCTTTAATCCCCCCAATGAATTACTGGGAAACAAGAAATCCAGTTCCCTCCCCTTGACAAGGGGAGGTTAGGGTGGGGTAAAACCTTGGTTAATTAGCTATTTCAGACTTGTGTATACACCGTAGCTGATTCCCAAAGAAGTGCCCCAGACTGTGGGGTTATTTGTATACATTTTCATACAGAATTGGTATAAGTAAGTTGCTCAAAAATCGCATATCCATTGCGTAACTCTGGATTTTGAGTAAACACTAAATAATTGGAGTCTGAAAGTAATTTTTGATGATTTTTGTAGTTTTCAAATGTGTTTATATCATCAAGTAAAACAAACTTATAATCTTCTAATTCACTGTCTAATTCTGCAATACTTATACTTAATTGAGAACCATCAATTAAGACAATATCGAAAAAATTAACGTTGTTTTCTTGTTTAAGATTTTTGATAACTTTACTTATTTCTTGAGGTAAGTCATCTAAAGAACTGGTTGGAATATCATAGAATTTGACAACAGACTCACTGCTAAAACGCTTTTGTAATTTATGAAATTGAGGACTAGAAATGTTGATACAAAAAGCCATTGGCTCCTTTGGATTCTCTTTGATACCTGTTAAAAGTGCCTCAGTGATAACTTCTTTGCTAGAGGCTCCAATGACTAAAGCTGTTTTGATATCTTCTTCCTTGACCATTTTGCGGATTGTCTGAAAAAATTCATCAGATTTTATAGTTGAAAATTCATAGGGAAGAAAGTAACCAAATCTAGTTTCTAACCGAGACAATGGCTGACGTAACAATGTTTTTAAATTTAAAATCAGCCACTGCTTCACCGTTGTTTTATAAGATTTAATATTTAAATAATCAATCGCTTTAGCAACTAAATTAGATGATTTTAGGAAATTTTTAGCTGGTTTGTTTAATGATTGAGATTTGAAATAATCCGGATCGCTCAACGATTTGGCAAAATCAAATTGTTGACATGCTCTAAGCATCATACAGATTTGATTGAGCCAGTCTTGGAAGTTGCGAGTAGGCAATTGATGAGCGCTATGACGGTATTTTAACGAGTCGCTGTACGGTAAAGCGTCTTTATTAATTAGAGTATTAACGACCCAACGAGTGCGGTCTAATTCGGGATGGCAAAGAGAGGGAAACTTATTAGCATAGTTGATAGCATCATTTAATTTTCCTTGGCAAAGGAGAGTAATAATTAAATAAGCCCATTCTAATGGATCGGGATCTATAGCTTTTAGTAAATCGAGAGTCCATTCAATTGGTTGAACAATCCAGTAATGTGCCGTTGCTGCATTTCCTTTGTAGAGATTACATAATGCCAAGCGCAGTTTTGGTTGTGCTTGAGAGTCTACAAAGTTTAAGCATTTGAGATACAAAGCTTCTGCTTCATCATATTTTGCCGCCCAGAGTTTTTCATCTCCTTGACGCAGCAGCACTATATCCGATGGATTCACAACAATATGTGAATTTTTAATTTCTGATGATTTGTCTACAATCGTCAAAGGCTCAAAAGGACTTTTTTGAACAATCCTTTGATTTGGTTTCAGGGTTTTGTGTAGACGAAACCATTGCAAAATTTGATCTCGTTGCTTAAATGTATGTCGGGAATGAATTAATTGATAACCAGCATCGGTAATTTTCTCTAATTCTGCTCGGTTTTGAAACAGGTAATCCAGTTTATCTAATATGTCATTTTCATCAGCAAATACACAATTTTGCATATCAACAAAACCTGCTGCTTCAACAGTTGGATTTTTTTCTGTAATTAAGCAGGATTTAGAACCAGGAATTTCCAGAAATTTGCGAACAAATTCCCTTGCCATTGTGCCGCACGTAGGTGAAAACAAAGAAGCATTGAGCATCCGCGCATACTGCTCGCCAAAAAGCATTCTTGATGTTTCTCGGTTTTGCATGTATCCTAAGTGCGGACAAATTAGAGTGGGGTAATATTTAGCAACAAGTTTATTAATTTTTTGCCGCCAAGGATATAGTGATGTTTGGCTTCCAGTAATTAGCACTGGGATATTTTTAGGCTGATTATAGTCTTTAAATACGTCAGAATCTATAAAATTTGGCCAGATAAATAAATTGTCGGCAATCTCTGGAAGATACTCAGCAAAAGGAATGGATATTGTAAAAACTGTCTCTATTCCCCAATGTTCGATATCAGAAAGAAAAGCTGAATGAAAACCACAATAAGAATCTCCGTTATAAAAAGCTAATTTTGGTATTTCTGGATAAGAATGAGTATTTTTAATCCGTCGTTTATCAGATGAAGCATTACCAGTTTCAAATAAAGCTATATCTGGTTGAAATTCGTCGCAAATTTGTTGATAGTCACTTTCGTCACTAATGACAATTACTTCAAAAAACTCGGATAGGCATTTAACATGTTCTTGTTTATGAACATTGTAGAACTTAGCTGAACCTTGATTATTCCATTGAAAAAAAACAAGTCTTGGCTTTTTAATGTCATTCATAAAGATTTTGTTGATATAGAGTTATTTATTTGATTAAGTGCGGTCGCTCAATTTTACTTTTATATGTATTGCGAATACTATTACAAAATTTTAATAAAAACTATCGGTTGATCTATTTTTTTAGCTTTAATTTTTTAGGAAGAAAAAACAACAAGCAAAACGATCGCATAAAGATTTGGATTTATGCGATCGCTTTTTGATAACTAATACCAATCCTCTCAAATCCTGCAACACATTCAATCATTGAAACCTAGATACAATCTGAATTTATAAAACGTCATTGCAATACTAGAGAGTGAATGTAAACTTCTCAGATTCAAAGTTCCTTACAAGCCCCATCCTGCCAGATTTCACGTTCACTGTAAACAGGGCAGTGTTTTTTCTATTAGTGTCAGCAGCAAGGGCATACAATTCACCAGAACGAGAGAAGCCCAAGTCTTTAAGATCGTTGGAAAGAGGGCGTCCTTCAAATTTTAGTGGCATCAGTCTCTTAATTATCACCTTGCCAGTAACTAGGGCTTTCTCCTGCAAGTTAATTGAAATTAAAATTGGGATACCTTCTGAGCCGATTTCAGTTGCAAAAATATTTCCCTTGGCATCTTGGCACAGGTTAGAGAATCGATGGGTGAGTGGTAGTGGAGGTAGATCCAAATCGTCGCGGTCAAGAACTTTACCTGTGGTAAAATCGATGGTTCTGAAACTAAAAGGCGGGACACCCTCAGTTGCTACCAAACACAGAAGTCGATTATTGGGAAGACTCAGCAAACTTTCAACAGTTTGATTGGATTTCTTAAAGCCTAGTACTTTTTTCGCTCTAAATACAGGGACAGCAGCATTACCGACAGTAAACAACAGATGGTTGAAAAAACCATTTCTCGTGCTAGACACAGTAGAAATTACAAGACTCCCATCTTTAAGTGCTACCGCCTTTGTAACTCGATTCGACTCAGCAATATAAAAAGCTCTCGATCTTTTCGGTACAGATAGGGGGTTGTCAACAAACAGAGATTGACGATTGAGCCGAGAGAGAACTTTTCCCGTTGCGAATTCGGCAGTACTCAGTTCTATTGACGGAGTTTGGTCTTCCCGGTTTTGATTGTTGGGTGTAGCAAGGCGTTTGACTCCATAAAGAATTTCTTGCTTGAGTTCAATCTTTTGAGCAACGGCCTTACTAGACAGACCAGCAACAACAGTAGAAGTCAAACTGGCAGCAGCAAGCTGGCCAAATTGTCGGCGTTTTAATGATGGCATTAGGATACTCCTTGTGAGATGCTTTAAGGAACAATCAGGTTTGCATTTGGTGTCTGGGGTTTCGCCTCCATGTCTGCTAAGATGTTGACGGTCATTTGCTTAGCGCGAATATCTTCCCGAAATGGGCTAATGCCCTCACTATCTAACCCCCATGCCCACTGAATGGTACCGGAGGCAAAAACTTTAGCTCCACTACTAGCTGTGTAGCGGGCTGAGTGAGATTTGGTAAAATCCTGGTTAGCAGGAAGTCCTTTTTCTCCATCTGGTTCGTCGAAGGTAGGCAGTATAGTAGAGGGTATGGTTGTAGACTCAGACAATTTGACGACTCCAGCAGGAGCAGACCCATTATTAACGGTAAAATCCCATTCATAACCCACTAACATCGCCAGCTGATCTCCATTTTGGAGTCCTGTATTTGCGTAGTAAGGATCGCTAGCGTTGCTGACAGTAAAATTAAAACCGCCGTAGGTATCCAGGTCGCTACCGTACATCACTCCGAACAAAGCATTTTCTGGTCGCTGGTTCTGGAAGCTGCGGAATTTATTAGTTGCAGCTGATGGTCCCTGCTGTTGGACAACTGGATCTAATGCCCAATCCGCTTTGTAACAGGCCATCACCCGGTTAGGTCTCACTTGTCCCGCAGCAGTAGTAGAACTTTCAAACCTGACTCGCCAATAACAACTATTGGCGGAGAAAATTCCCAAATTAATTCCGGCGTCGCGGCCAGCTTCCACATGATCGCGGATTTCTTTAGACCAGTACTCATCGTGGCCTACAGACAAAAATACTTTGTGACCGAACAATTCTTGTGGGTTAGTGTGAACCTGCATGTTGTCGGTGTAGGTAACATCGTAAGCTTGAGATTCTAGCCAACGCACCATGTTGTATTCCCACTGCAAAGGTGTGGCTGGTTGGCTAGAATTTTGATAAGTTGCTTGGAAGAACGGCCGGTCGTAGGAAACCTTGAAAGCCCGCTGACCCTCATAGCTGTTAGAAGTGTACAAGCTGTAGCCCCCCGTGGAGCTATAGGCTAGGACAGTAGAAACAGAACTCTGGAATAAAACATCAGCCGTGCTGCTATCGTCGCGGACTACAAACCACACGTGGGCTACTACGCCTGTTGCCTGGTCAGTGAGCTTCGCTACATAAAGACCACTAGTCCAGTTGCTACCTACCTGCAAAACGTAGGAAGTGGTCCAGTTACATTCAACAAGTCTGGTATCAGAGTCTAAACTACAGGCGGGTTGAGTCGTGCCAGTGAGGGGACCGCTGCTGGCAATCAGCCTTCCTCCTTTACCACTGTAGTAGCCTAAGCGATACACATCGATGGTATATTGTCCTTGTTGTCCAAGAGAAACCTTAATATCTAGCGATCCCCCTTTATTAACACTGGTGGCTGAGGCATAACCCGCGATCTCTCCACTGCCAGGGTTGTCCAGTTTCCAGTTAGTCGTGCCTGGATTGAGATTTTCCAAATAGATGGGATTCGGGTTCGTCGGAATTGCCGTAGCCGAAAAGTTGGTAGTGCCAATACCTATTGCCGTCGCTCTGACTGCCAGTCCTCCAAGTGCGGTAGGAGCTTGCCCTACTGTGACAGTAGTACTTGCTTCACCGCTGCCATTAGTGACTGCACTAGCAGCCGAGAGCGCTCCCCCGCCACTGATAATATCAAAGTTCACCGTCACCCCTGGTTGAGGAAGGTTTTGAGCGTTTAGAACTCGTACAACTAGGGGGTTGGGCAGAGCTGCTCCTGTGGTGGCACTTTGATTGTCTCCACTGACTTTTACCAGGGCACTGCCAGCGATAAAGCCAATGTCGCAAAAATAGTTAGCATTGCGGAAAGAGCTGGTCGGGAAAGAATTGGGATTTACATTATATAACCCGTTGCTGCCGTCTGCTACTGAGCTAAGATCGCCATTAACTATGGGGTTAGCCAGTCCATCTTGAGTAATAACGTAATGGGTGTTGATGTTGACAGAAACGACATAAGTCGTATTGGCTTGAATATTTATTGGTGTTTCTAGAACCTGCTCCTGCCAGCCAGAAGCCGTTTCGTTAGTAAAAACCACGCTTGTTAATAGAGTTCCGGTTGCCGTCCAGATTTTGCCGACATGACTTCCTGTCTCGCTAGCAGCTTTCCAGAAGAGGATGGTGGCAATTCGTCCCCCTTGAGCGCTGCGGAATTTCATGCCTAATTCATAGGTAGGGTCATAATCTGTAGAATCTGGCAAATCTGGGACTTGATTTGTAAACAGAGTTTGGCTCTGTCCTGAAGGACTGGCATTGGCAGAAAAGATAGTGCTGCCTATGTCTGCTGTGGCAGTCACATTATTAACCACAGGACTTGTAGCGCCAGGATTCGCTCCAAGGGTTAAGGTGGTACTAGCCTGACCATTTGTATCAGTTAATGCACTTAAAGGTGATACCGATCCCCCGCCACTGGTAACGGCAAAGGTCACCGTAGTCCCTGATATGGGATTGCCAGCTGCATCTTTGACCTGAACAACCAATGGGTTGGGTAACGAAGTTGCGGCTGCACCAGTCTGATTATCGCCGCCGATCTTTGTGATTGTCGGTTGGGGAACAGCTACAAAATCGATGTCACGAAAATAGTTCGTATTCTGGTAAGAACCAGTTGGAAAAGCTCCCGGAGTGAAATTAAAAATCCCGTTCTTACCGTCTGCCACTGAGCTCAGAGGCCCATTGATAATGGAGGTGCTTAGTTCATTGTAAGTGGCGACGTAATGGGTGTTGACGTTGACAGAGACTACATAAGTGGTGTCGGCTTGAATAATCAGTGGCGTGTCCAGAGCTTGTTGCTGCCAGCCAGAACTCGTCTCGTTAGTAAAAGTAGTGCTTGCTAAAAGAGTTCCGGTTGCTGACCAGATCTTGCCAACATGAGTTCCTGTTTCGCTGGGGGCTTTCCAAAAGCGAACGGCGGAAATCTCTCCTGCCGCGGTGCTGCGGAATTTCATCCCTAATTCGTAAGAGCTATCGCTGTTATTGGGAATGCTTGGAACTTGATTGCTAAAGATGGTAGCCATACTTAGTTTCCCATAAGGTTTAATAATTACGGAAGATAAAAAGTAACTTCTTTAGAGGTTGTTTGAAAAGTATTTTTCTGTAACTTTAGGCACTTTTGACCCCCCTAACCCCTTAAAAAGAGGGGGGAAGAATCAAAGTCCCCCTTTTTAAGGGGAGCCACTGCGTTGGGGAGGCAGTGCGGTCATTTGGTCTCCAAATGTGGAGCAACTGCCGTCGGCTCTGCCGACTTGTTCGCGTAGCGGCGACCACAGGAGAAGCAAATGGCGTGGATTTAGGGGGATCTAAAACTTTTGCTACAGACAAGAGGACTTTTCAAACATCCTCTTAGGGACTTGCAAATAAAAAAATAATCAACTACTTCTTATGGGGTGGCCAAGCCAAGGGCGGACAAGATGTCCACCCCACAAGTAGTGGTAATTAATTTCTGGGAAGTCCCTTAAACCTGACAAGCTACTTTCAAAACTTCCACCACATAGTCCTGTTCCTGTTCAGTCATCTGATGAAACAGGGGTAGGAGAACTGTGTGGTCTTGTGCTTGCTCACTTTCAGAAAGGCGATCGCACTTTCCAACTTCACATTCACAAGCTTTCGGCTCAACTCCACACGACCAAGCTTCTTTTTCATAAGCACTTTCACGGTGAACGCACATCACTCCGCGTCGTGTGGCAATGCCAGCATCTAACATTTGCTGCATTACTTGTAGCTGGTCGCATTTATCTATGAGCCGGACACAAAAACTCTGCCAGTTACTCTTAGCCCAGCTTGGCTCGGTGGGTACCTTTAATCCCGGCAGATTTGCTAGTTTTTCTTGATATCGCTGTGCCAAATAACGCCGACGTTCCACTATCTCTGGCAAGCGTTTGAGTTGTTCTCGCCCGACTGCTGCTTGAATATCAGTCATGCGATAGTTGTAACCCATGATTGGGTATGTCTCAAATATTACTTTCTTGGCACCGTGGCGCACAGTATCGGGGACACTCATGCCATGTTGCCGCCAGAGGCGAAACTGCTTATCCCATTGGGGATTATTTGTAGTCACCATCCCACCATCACCAGTGCTGATCACTTTTCGGGGGTGAAAAGAAAAGCAAGCGATATCGCCATGCGGTTTGCCAATTTTCTCCCACTGCCCATTCCAAAGGATTTCACTGCCGATGGCACAAGCCGCATCTTCAACTACTGGTAACTGATAGCGATGGGCAACATCCAAGATGGCTTTGAGGTTGCAAGGCATCCCGATTTGATGGACTATTAGAATGGCACGGGTGCGTTCGGTTATGCCGCGCTGTAAGCGATCGCTAATCACATCCTCAATTAACATTGGGTTGATGTTGTATGTCTGTGGTTCAATGTCCACAAATACTGGTATCCCCCCGCAGTAGCGAATACTGTTGGCTGTGGCAATATAAGAATGGCTCACAGTAATCACTTCATCCCCTGGTTGCACCCCCACAGCTAAAAGCGCTAAATGCAATGCTGTGGTACAGTTGGAGACGGCACAAGCGTAATTTGCTCCGACATAAGCGGCAAATTCTTGTTCAAAAGCGGCGACTTCTGGCCCTTGTGTTACCCAGCCAGACATAATCGCTCGTTTAGCCGCTTCAGCTTCCGCTTCGCCCATCCAGGGTTTGGCGATGGGGATAAAAGATTTGACTTCAGACACGCTGTTTGCTCCTCTCTACATCCCAGTTACGGACAATTTCGTTTTCTAGTAGGACTTCTGGAGATTTTCCAAAACTCACATACCAATCTCTGAGTTTGATTAAACCTTCGCGTAGCGATATTTCTGGCTTGAATCCCAAAAGTTTGTACGCTTTTGTAGTTTCAGCATATAAACGCAAGACATCACCAGGACGAGATTCATCGTGAATCACGCTTGTGTCTGCTGGTTCCATGATTGATGCTATTTCCCTAGCCAAATCTTGAATGGCAATTTCAAAGCCACTGCCCAAATTAATTGTTTGTCCGATGGCAGAGTCTGTAAATCCTGCCAACATAATTCCCCTAGCTGTATCGCCAACGTAAGTAAAGTCTCTAGTTTGAGTGCCATCGCCAAAAATTACCATTGGCTTGCCAGCCATGCTACGCAGTAAAAACTTGGGTATGACTTCTCCGCTATCTCCTTCATGGTGACAACGCGGCCCGTAGGCGTTGAAAGGACGCACTACAACAGTGGGGTAGCCATAGGTTTCGTAGAATGCTCTGGTATAACATTCTCCAGCTAACTTAGAACCACCATAAACAGTCATGGGAAAAGTTGGGTGTTCTTCTGTCATTGGTACCCAACGGGCAGTACCATAAACTTCGGAACTGGAAACATATACAAACCGACTGACTCCTGTTGCTTTAGCGGCGCTTAATAGTTGGAGAGTTGCTGTAGCATTAACTTCATGATTTTCATGGGGCGAGTGGATGGAATGCCGGACACCCAAGCAGGCTAGATGATATACGATATCTACGCCTGACATTAATTTTGTCATGCGATCGCCATCTCTAATGTCTGCTACAACTAATTCCAAGCGATCGCTAGGTAAATTTTCTAGGTTTTGGCGTTTTCCATTCACCAAATTATCAACAACCACAACCTGATTTGTTGTTTTAGTTATGATTTGATGTACTAGTTCGGAGCCGATAAAACCGGCACCACCTGTAATTAAAATTCGCTGATTTTGCATATTTATTATTTTGTATTCTCCGATGGTTCATATCCTTGCCGCCAGCGCAAAAACTTAGCAGGGACACCAGCGACGATGGCAAATGGCGGTACATCTTTGGTGACAACTGCCCCAGCGCCAACGATGCTGTTTTTACCAACGGTGACTCCTGGTAAAATGATTGCGTTCACGCCAATGTCAGCTCCTGATTCAATTCTTACGGGATTGACTTCAAAATCTGTTTGGATGATCGGAGTTTCTATCGGTAATCCAGTGTGGGATGAGCATAAAACTTTTGCACCCGGACCCCAGCCTACAAAGTCTTCGATGATCAAGTCTCTGGCGTCGAAATAGCTCTGGGGACCAATCCAAACATTGTTGCCAATGATACATCTACCTTTAAACCATCCCTGGATACAGGTTTGTCCGCCGATGAATACTGAGTCACCAATTTCAAAGGTTTCTAAGTGCTTAAAACTAACACCAGTACTAATTTGCACGCCATGTCCAAACTGGCGAGCCATTGCACGCCAGATGACTCGCCGCATTAACATATCATAATCACCATCACCGACTGCAAAGCGGCCGTATAAATCAAGTAAGCCGCCGCGATCGTATTTGCTACGTAAATGCTCTGTTAATCCGATTTCAAAGTCAGGATCTGGTTTGAGTTCTTGGGAACCGTGGACAGCCTTAATCAGCTGTGTTCTCCCATTTAGCACATTAGACATTCATCACCTCCAAAACTGCAACGCTTTGAGCGTCTATAGATCCACCCTGGAAATTTTTATCTGCATACAGATGTAAACCCCTACTACTGGACTGACACAGCTAGAATAGTGCATTAACTTGACTCTTGTGGGATGGGCGTCTCGCCCGTCCAGTGCGGACAAGATGTCCACACCACAAGAAAATTTTTTGCACCATTTAAGGCTTGTCACGCCACTACAGTGAAAAAACAGAGGAACTTTTAGCTGGGGTCAAGTGTTCGATGGTAATACATTCGCCCAAGGAAGCCATTCTATTGGATTTTCTGGTGTTACATCTGCACGAACTCTGATCTGGCGGACTTCTCCCAGGAACATAATATGTGTTCCTAAAGTGACTTCACCTATAATTTGACAGTCAAAGTGTATGGGCAAAGCGGGTAAAACAGGTGCCCAGTCATGTGCTTCTACCTGCAATCCCGCCCGTGCGACCTTTTGCGGATCTTTGGCAAGAGAAGTGTTACCTGCATATTTGATGGCGTCAATGACAACATCGTTAATAAACGGCACGCCGCAGCCGAATTTGCCAGTTTTGCGGATTAAGTCCAAACTTACACGCGGGGCATAACGCTCATTAATTTTGGCGTAAGAAATGCAAGGAGTGATCACTAATGGATGTCGGCTGACAATTGTCGTTGAGCCACAAGGCATGAGGTTGGGAGTTCCATCTTCAGCCCAGCAGGTAATCATGCCAGCTGATGATGGAAAGAAACAAGGCCAACGAGCTTTATCGTTATCGACTTGTACTTGATCTTCTGGTAAAGGAGAAAGATACTTAATTGCCATGCCATTTTCCACAGCATCGGCTTCAAAGGCAATTGTCCCTGGCGATGGAAAGGCGTAGTGGGGTGTATATCCTTTTTTGTAACTGCCATCTGCCATCACTTCTTCAGTTACAGATACACGCTTTTGAAGTTCGTTTTGTGGTTCCCAAGCTGGTAAGCTGCGCCAGAGGATTTGGCTACGTCCTTGTGCTATATCTTCTCGCAGCTGGATGGCATTAATTTCCAGAAAATAAATTCTATGGCTACCAACATCAACCCAAGGTTGAGAATAAATTGATTGACCTGCAAAATCTTTACCAGGCTTAACAAGTTTGGCCTCATAAATCATGTATGCAGAGTCAAAAACAAATGTGTCATTTGTTAAGGCTTTGCGTGTTGATAATCCCGAATAAGCAATGCGTGAGTGAGTCTTTTCTTCGGGTACGGTAGCGATCGCATTCATCGCTTTGTCAAGTTCTTCCCCTGGAGGAAGAAATTGTACGGCAACGCTACCACTGCTTTCTAGCATGTCAGTAAAGGTGCCCCGGACATGATGTCGTTCTGATAGCTCTTGAATACAAAAGCTTAGAGCTAAAATATAAGGAAACCTATTGACTATTGAGGCTCCGACAACTTTTTCTAAGCCAATTTGCGAACCATCAGCAGTTGTGACTAAACAAATTGGGGAAGGGAAAAAAGCCGGCCATCGACTATCATTTGATAGTTGTTCTGGAGTTTCTGGCAAATCGCGGACATAAATAGATTTGTCTTTTACCACTCGCCAATTAGCAGCGGTTTCTAAGCTGGTATGCGGCCAAAAATAGCGGTACTTTTCTAAAACATCATGCATAAAACGCCTCTATCACTTCTAAAAATTCATTGCTCAAAAATTGACTGTTGACTGTTAACCGTCAACGGCGTCGGGGTGTCTTTCATCTCATTCCTAGAAGGAATGGGTTTTGCCGACGCCTTTTGAGCAAAACCTATAGAACTTGCATAGCCTGTTTGACGCTTTGGCTTACAGTCTTTATCTGTGCTTGGGAGAGTTCTGCATACATCGGCAGAGATAACACTTCTTTGGCTGCGGCTTCTGAGTGGGGAAAATCTCCAGCTTTATAAGCTAATTCAGCATACGCTTGCTGGAGATGAACTGGAATTGGGTAATGAATGCCTGTTTGAATTTCCACCTCTTGCAGGCTTTTTTGCAAGGCGTCTCTTTGTGGCGATCGCACTGCATAGACATGGTAAACGTGACGACTGTAAGGCATCACGGTGGGCGTACTAACACCAGAGTCTTTTAAAAGTTCGTCGTAGTATGCTGCGTGGCTTCTTCTGGCTTCTGTCCAGGCTTCGATGTAGCGTAATTTCACCCGTAAAATCGCTCCCTGGATGCCATCCATGCGATAGTTGTAACCTTTGAGGACATGGTGATACCTGCTTTCTTGACCCCAGTCGCGCAACATTCCCATAGTACGGGCATATTCGGGATTGTTGGTGACTACCATGCCTCCTTCACCGTAAGCCCCTAAATTTTTACCAGGGTAAAAACTGAAACAACCAATATCGCCAATACTACCGACGCGCTGCCCTTTATACTCAGCGCCGTGGGCTTGGGCTGCATCTTCGATCACCACCAAACCATGACGACGGGCAATATCCAAAATTGGCTCCATGTCTGCTGGTTGACCGTACAAATGCACGGGTAGGATAGCTTTGGTGCGTTCAGTTATCGCTGCTTCAATTTGGCTGACATCTATGGTGTAGGAAACAGGATTGATGTCTACAAAAACCGGTGTGGCTCCGGTGTAACAAATTGCTGCTGTGGTCGCCACAAATGTAAAAGGCACTGTAATTACTTCGTCACCAGCGCCGATGCCCGCTGCTAATAATGCTAAGTGCAGGGCACTAGTACCTGTATTGACAGCAATGCCATAATCTGCATTGCAGTAATCGGCAAATTCTTTTTCTAATGCTTTGACTTCATTGCCCAAAACAAATTGGGTGCTTTCCAGGACTTTTAAGACGGCACTATCAATTTCGTCTTTAATACTGGAATATTGAGTTTTTAAATCTACAAATGGAATCATGCTGCTACCTCTGCCAGATTCAGTTCAATTAATTGACCTTGCTTTTTGAGAGACTGGGTTGCAGCTTCGAGAATTCTGACTACTCGTAGTCCTGCTTCTCCATCGGTAAGTGGGCGATCGCCTTTTTGAATACAATCAATGAAGTGTAATCCTTCTGTTTTCAATGCCTCTGTGACATCCAACTTTGGTGACCACATATCTCCTGTGCGATAACCAATCATCATTTGGTAGACGCTTTCAGTATTGCCGTTGACTGTAATACCCTTGTCGTAAATCTTCAGTTTTTCACTTGGTTCTAAGTCATCGTAAACAATCATCCGTTGGCTACCACCAATCAATGTGCGGCGGATTTTCACTGGTGCTAACCAATTGACATTAATATGAGCGATGAGATTCTTTTCAAAGAATAAGGTCAAGTAGGCAAGATTTTCCGGTTCTCCAGGAACGTGGCTGATGCCTGTAGCCGACACAGCATAAGGTTGGGATGGCAATACGTAGTTCATAATTGATAGGTCATGGACTGCCAAATCCCAGACGACATTCACATCATGCTGAAAAAGTCCCAAGTTAACGCGCACAGAATCATAGTAGTAAATGTCACCCAATGAATTAGTGGCAATCAAATCGTGCATTTTCCGGACAGCACCGGTGTAAACAAAGGTGTGATCTACCATTAACACTAGGTTGCGTTTTTCTGCCTCTTCAATCAACCGCGTTGCTTGTTCGGAGGTAGTTGTCATGGGCTTTTCTACTAGCACATGTTTACCAGCCTGCAATGCGGCCAAAGCCAAATCAAAATGAGTGGATACTGGTGTGGCGATCGCTACGGCATCAATCTGAGGATCTGTAAAAATGTCTTGACAATCTTGAGTAACTTCAATTGTCGGATAGCGAGCTTGCACTTTTGCCAATAGTTCTGGTTTAAAATCGCTGACTTTTTTTACCTGAACACCTGGCATTTCGACAAAATTTCTGACTAAATTTGGTCCCCAATAACCATAGCCGATGACGCCGATATTAATCATGTTTCTTGTTGCTTTTAATTAATGAGAATTGATTTTTTATGCACTATGAATAATTGCCACCTTTGAGTGGCAATCATTCATCACTAGATCTAAAAAAGTTTTATCTTTGCAAGATGGGAAAATTCACCAAGTAGTTAACCAATGTACAAAACTTAGAGGATTTCACAAACTGCTAGCTGACATTGGCAAATTTTGGCCGTAGCCCATCGCGCACATCCCCGATGACACGAGCAGGGACGCCAACTACAATTGCATAGTCAGGAACATCGTGAGTTACCGTTGCTCCAGAACCAACGATCGCTTTTTCACCAATCGTTACTCCCGGCAGGATGGTAGCATTACTACCAATAGATGCACGGTGCTTGACTAGAGTTTTGATGGTATACCAGTCATCATCTGTTTTTAAACTACCATCTTCATTGGTTGCACGGGGATAAAGGTCATTGGTAAACATGACTCCATGACCAATAAACACTTCGTCTTCTAAAACAACACCTTCACATAAGAAACTGTGAGATGAAATTTTACAGCGATTTCCGACTGTGACATCTTTCTGAATCTCGACAAATGTTCCGATTTTCGTATCATCGCCGATAACGCAACCGTACAGGTTGACGAGATGGGGATGAAAAATCTTGACATTTGCGCCTAACTTGACATCATCATTTACAGCCATTACTTAATCTGCCTTCAAATTAATGCTTTTCTACAGTTTGCCAAATAGCATCTTCTAAATAAGTACACTCATCAGCTTGCCATTGATAATCTGGACGCTGGATATTGTACATAGTCACTTCAAACGGGCAAATCTCTCTCAGGTTTTCTATCAAAGTGTCGCTACGACGATTGGAGAACCATGTGGTTAAGGTGTATGAACCCATATATAGTCTCAATTTGGGAATCTCACATCGCAGAATAAATGTCCCTGGCTCTCGGCAAAAGGGAGCATCAGAGTTGAAAAACCAGAAGATACAAATCGGTTGTTGTAAAAAATTAACTATCTGAAAGGAGAAACGCAGACTTTCATGAGGTTCAGTCACATGTAAGGCAAACTCAAAGGTAATTGTTTCTCCCCAACAGTGAATTCCTTCTCCTTCGGAGGTGTGTGCTTTTACCCAAGCTACGTGATTGCCAGTTTTGTTGACAGGAGCTTGGTAATATGCTTGGGAGACAGAATCATCTTTCTGCCCAGCCATATATAACTGCACTGCTTTGCCAGTATCACCATCAAACTGAACGCTACCCTTAGAAAGTAGTATGCAACGTTTGGTGAGTTGGGCGATCGCTGGCATACTATGACTGACGAATAAGACTGTTCGTCCTTCTTTGGTAGCGACATCACCCATTTTGCCCAAGCACTTTTTCTGAAATGCCGAATCACCTACAGCCAAAACTTCATCGACAATTAAAATTTCTGGCTCTAAATGGGCTGCCACAGAAAAAGCAAGGCGCACGTACATTCCGGAAGAATAGCGTTTGACTGGGGTATCTAAAAACTTCTCAACCTCAGCAAAAGCAACTATTTCATCAAATTTCTTTTTAATTTCGACTCTACTCATCCCCAGAACGGAACCGTTGAGATAAATGTTCTCGCGTCCCGTTAATTCTGGGTGAAATCCTGTACCTACTTCTAATAAGCTTGCTACCCGCCCTTTGATGGCGATACGTCCCCTCGTGGGTTCGGTAATTCGGCTGAGAACTTTTAACAGCGTAGATTTACCGGCACCATTGCGTCCAATAACACCAATTGCTTCACCTTGTTGAATCTCAAAGGAAACATCTTTTAAAGCCCAAAATTCTTCCAGCGCTGGGTTGGGCATTTTTTTGCCGCTGGGTTTGATAAATGTTTTGGCAAAAGATTTAGCACCATCAGCAATCACATCCCGCAGCGCTTTGTAACGACTTCTTCCCTCCTGCTGGTGAGCGATAATGTATTTTTTGCTTAAATTTTCTACACTAATCATGTTCTCAGACATCTGCACAGCATCCTTGCTAAATTACATCAGCAAATGTCCGTTCCACTTTGCGGAAGTACCAAATGCTACTTACCAACAACAGAGCAACTAGTCCCAAAGATAAGGAGAATCCAGTCCAATAAAGTTTGGACTCTCCCCCTAAAATAGCCCAGCGAAAGCCATCAATCACGCCCACCATTGGGTTTAAATAGTAAAGCAAACGCCATTGCTCTGGCACAATGCTGCTACTAAAACCTACGGGTGAAATATATAAACCAAACTGCACAATAAACGGCACAATATAACGGAAGTCTCGATATTCCACATTCAAAGCTGCTAACCACAGCCCCACTCCTAATGAAGCAGCAAAGGCAATGGCAATAAATAACGGTAAGGATAATATCCGCCAATTGGGAACAAAGTTATACCAAGCCATTAGCCCTAAAAGGATCATCCCAGAAACGAGAAAGTCTACAAAGCTAACAATTACTGAACTAGCAGGCACAATCAAGCGGGGAAAGTACACTTTAGAAATCAAGTTGGCATTACTAATTAGGCTGTTACTGCACTCGCTGAGGGCACTGGAAAAAAACTGCCAAGGTAGTAAGGCGGCAAACACTAATATTGGATACGGTGCTGTGCCTTCGGAAGGTAATTTTGCCAAGTTTCCGAAGATGACGCTGAAAACAATCATCGTTAAAAATGGTCGAATCAGTGCCCAGAGCATACCAATTGCTGTTTGCTTGTAGCGCACTAAAATATCACGCCAGGACAGAAAATAAAATAGCTCTCGATAGCGCCATAGGTCTTTCCAATATTGCTGCTCTGTTTGTCCAGCTTCAATTATTAGCTCTGGCTTTGACGTAATTCTGTTATTACTCATAATATTGATTAAAGACCACGCTTTTGAGCGTTAATTGACAAACTGAAAATCTTTGATGCTGTGATAGTTTAGTACTTTTGATTGCCTGCGAGTAAATTCTCCCACGGAAGGGTTTCCCTGAGGATCGATCGCTCCTGTTACGTGCTGCCAAAGTTCTTGTGGCGCTATAGCAACTTTATAGGTGCGTTCGTCTGTCTTACAGACGTGATACCACTTTGTCTGCTGGCACTGTTCACACCAAAATGCCTCCACCCACTCTCCTTCTAGGGAAACTGCGGTTTGGTTTGCTACTAGCATCAATGCACTACGGCGACTCATACCCCTCTCCTGCAACTGTCCTGCTCGATCGGCAAACAGTTGATATTTTTGACTCCTGCTTTCCAGGTAGCAGCCATGAATTGGACAGTAAATAGCTCGTCGTTTTGAACGTTTCCGATTTCGGTCACACCTTCTCTGCAATTCGACCTCCCACTTGAGTAAATAGACAGCAAATGCTGGAAGGTTACGTTGGAGGAACTGAGATCAAAAGACCATCGAAGCTCGTCTCCTAAAGTTAAAAACTAAATACTATTTAATTAGAGTAAGCTGATTGACAAAGATTGTTAAATCAGGAATTTATTTTTCTCATGTGGCAACAAGTTTACCTTGTTATCAAACAATATATTACCTAAATTTTTTCTTTTTAAGGTGGTTATTTATCACTGTCAATCTGTCTTAGAGCATAACATATTCTACGGACTTTATATTATCTTAATCAACCTCATTACAATAGGTACATAAAACTCTTTTTGTCTTGATTTGTAGGAGTTTAAGCATGATAAAATCTAAGATTGATAAACAATTTATCATCTAAATTTATCATCTATAAGTCTAACTGCTAGCTATTGTTATAGGTCATTAAATTACGATTAAATACAACCCTCCACAAACTAAATTTTTATTGAATAGGTAAGAATTTTTCTTTAAGCAAGGCGTTAATCTAGCTTAAAGAAAAAGGTAAATGTTTCCGAACAAACAGGATTTTTATTTTGCCTGTTGCACCAATGTTTGAATATTGAGAAAGTACTGCCAAACTAAAAAGATGACGGTAAATAAATATTTACTATCATTGCATGACTTTCGACTGACTATGCTCATAGGATTTGACTATAGGATTCATATTTGATTTCTGAAAAAACTCAGTACACCTTAGAAAGCCTTCTTTCCTGTTCCCTATTCCCTGTTCCCTGTTCCCTGACTACGTAAATCGTTTCAAAAATCAAACCGGATTCCTATAGAAGCAGAGGCAGGATCAAAGGGCAAAGGTGAATAATTTGTACCCTGGATTTTTGAGGATTGGTATGAGGCTAGGGGTTTTTGCAGCCTACACCAATCTGTGTCGATTAGTTCTCAAAGAACTATTTTTTAGGGCTTTGAGACATGGGGATCGCATTATCTTCTAAGATTGCTTGCTGCAAAACATCAAGGTATTGTTGAGAAATAATCTTAGGTGTAAAGTGCGATCGCAAGTACTGACGGCCTGCTTTGCCCATACGCTCTCCCAATTGGCGATCCCGGCTGAGTAAGCGAATAAATTGAGCTAAAGCATGACTGTCTCCATTGTCAAAAGTGCCACCGCACTCGGCTTCAACAATGAATTCTCTCAAGTATGAATACTGCGAACAAATCACCGCTATCGGTCTTCCTGATGCTAACGCTGAGTACATCTTGCTAGGAACGACTAAGCTCTCGGTGGATGCATCCACACTCACTAGCGAGAGATCGCAAGCCGTTAATGAGTAAGGAAGCACCTGCTTGTCTTGATATGGCAAAAATGTAAAATTTCTCAACTCTAATTGATTCACTTGTTGAATCAATTCATCGCGTTTGGCTCCACCACCAATGCAGACAAAATGAATTGGCTCATCTTGCAGTTCTTGAGCAGCTTGGAGGATAGTTGCCATATCATGGCAGCGTCCCATATTCCCGGAGTAGAGTACGGTAAATTTGTCTACTAAGTTATGCTTCAAGGCAAACCAATTTTCTTCCTTGGGAATTGGCATAATCAATTCCGGGTTCGCCCAACTGTGGATGACTGAAATTTTATCGGCTACTTGGGGGCAGTTTGCTACCACTTGCTGTTTCATGGCTGGACTGAGAACCACGATTCCCTTGGCATTTAGCCAAACCTGCCTGTTAATAGCACGCCATAACCTTGCTAGCCAGCTACGTTTGGAGATTACTCCCAGAGCGATCGCAATATCTGGATACAAATCGTAAAGAATGCAAACATAAGGAAGTCGAAACAATAGGTGAGCCAGATATCCCAGAACGGGCAAAAATGGCGGAGCTGTAGTTACCAACAATACATTACTCCTCCGTGAAGCTCTCAGGAGATGGAGGGCAGCACGCAAGGTGTATAAGATACCATTGATCGCTTTGCCACGAATTCGCCCTGGCCAAAGTTGGGCTGTGCGCGATCGCTGCACTCGGATTCTACCCATACGCTCAACTGCTAAAGCACGGGCATCAGAGTCAAACGCATACCCTGGCTGACTCGTAAAAACCTCAATATCGACTCCTTGCTGACCTAACTGTTTTACCAGTTCCTCAATCAGCTGTCCCGTAGGCGCATAGTCTGGCGGGAAAAATTGTGTGATCGCAGACAATTTAATCGATTGCTGAGTTTTTGGAGAATAGTCATTTTTAACATCTATCCGTGTAGAAATGGATTGTAAAAACTTTTGATTAATCCATTTATTAAGTCTCATTAGTTGTATCCTGTTCTAAAAATGAAATGTTGTTCAATACGCTACTGAACTGCTCAAGCCATTAATTACACACAAACACTTGTCTCAATTAACAAATATTTTAAATTTGCCAGCAGCAAGTTGATTAATTTACTGGTATACATGGAGTCTCTACAAAATCGCACATATACACGCTAAGTACAGTGCTAATTTAGCCGTTTCAGCATATATGTAGATATTTATACTCATTTAATTTGTATACGCTATCTTTTTCGGACATGGGAACACAAGAAAAATCGAAAGTCTAAAGGGCTACCGTGATTTTAGACATTTACAGTTTTCTCAACCAACTTTACTTGATGTCTAAACAACTCTAATAGGTACTATACACTGGTGTCGGCTAAAAAATTGGTAGTCTACGATCATTGAATTTCAGATGTTTTGACTTACTTAATTTTGAACCTTCGTGAGCAATATTTTTTACATAACTAACTATTGGGTATTGGTTTATATTCAATATCATATTTTACATGTGGTTTATTACAAGAATACCATGAGAAAACAATGTTTCAAATTTACTGATTCACTTTACGAAAAATTTATCTTTTGAGAATTCACATAAACGAAAACTTCATAAAATACTTACTCTTTTGTAAACAAATTTTGATAAATGAAAATTTGTATTTTTGTTAAATTTAAATTAGTTACTTATGTGACATTAGTCAGAAATCATGTGTCAATTTTATACACAAAAATCATCTAAGAACCTAAAAATAGTATTAAATTTTACAATAAAAAAACTTAGCAAACGTTTGGAGAAGAAGAATTAACAACTCACCCAGTGATATTTAAATTACTCTGGCTACAATTGATGTAAAAGATTTATCATCTGCTTGATCCAAATGACACGTTGTCGCTATTGAGATTCATTTTGATTTGAGGTTATGATATGGAACTAAAAAGAATGTATACTTAAAAACAAAGATTTTCTCATCGTTGCTGACTCGGCTAGAATCTGATACAAACTCAAAAGCGTACAATTATAACAGTTGAAACTAAGTAAGAGCTACCATCATAGAAGTTAAAAACTAACTTAAAGAATGCATTGATACTTACAACATATCAAAATCTTGATTTTTGCCACCTATTAATGATGCATCATGCTAAACAGCCTGCAAATCTGATGACTAATAATAACCTTTGTGTAGTTGTTTCCTTAACACGGAAATACTGAAGCTGTTACACACATTTTTTGTAGCGTAATTAATAAGTATTTTTAAATAGATGGAGAATCATTCTTCTCAATCGTCAAGTTATGAACAGAATAGAAACTCTGTACCGTCATTTCTTCAGTCTCAACCTTTGTCGTGGTCACAAGAGGAAGGAAATGATTCGAGTTTCGCACAATTTCTGAGTGTTGTACAACGACGAGCGCTAGTTATTGCAGGGGTAACTATTACTCTGGCGACAGTTGTTTTTGTCGGCTTGATACTAAACCGGGAGTTACCAGTATATGAAGGTAATTTTCGCCTGCTAGTTGAACCTGTAAATGATGATTCCAAAGTAGTGGATATTATCAAAGACCCGAATGTAAACAAATCTGGTCTGGATTATGACAGTCAAATTGAGGTTCTCAAAAGCCCGGAATTGATGGGAGTGATTATCAAGCACTTACAAACTACTTATGGAGACATCAGCTATAATTCCCTGATGACAAATCTGACGATTTCTCGGTTAGCTCAAACCAAGATTATCGAAGTTCGTTATCGAAATCACAATCCAAACCAAGTTAAAACTGTACTTGACCAAATTGCTGAAGATTATCTAGACTATAGCCGGGAAAGGCGACAAACCAAGCTACGCCAAGGAATTCAGTTTGTAGAAAAACAACTGCCATCGATCCAAAATCGAGTCGATCAGCTTCAGAAAGAACTGCAAACTTTCCGACAAAAGTACGATTTTGTTGACCCAGAAGTTCAGTCGGCACAAGTTGTTGCTCGAATTAGTAACTTGTATAATGAACGACAAGTGGTGAATCGGCAATTGGCAGAGGCTCGTGCCAATCTATCTTTTCTACAGAACAAAAATGGTCAGGTGGCAACGCTCAAGGATGCTCCTTTGTATCAACAGTTGTTGTCTCAATTACAAGAAGTAGATGTTCAAATTGCTACAGAGTCAACTCGTTTGCAAGATACTAACCCAACCATCCAAACATTAAAGCAAAAACGGGCAAGGCTGTTACCGTTGCTCAACAAGGAAGCACAACGCTTTTTGACTACAAAAGTGTCAGAAGTAACGACTCAACTGCAAACTCTAGAAGTCCAAAGCCAAGAGCTTGCTAAAGTAGAACAGAAACTTGAACTACAGCGCAAGCAATGGCCAGTTTTGGCACGACAATACACTGAACTACAGCGAAAATTAGAGGTGGCAACTGAGAGCCTGAATCGTTTTTTATCAACTCGTGAAAATCTGCAAATTCAGATATCTCAGACAGAACTTGGTTGGCAGTTACTTGAAGCACCAAATGAGCCGAAGTTTCCGATCTCTGATTCGAGCATCAAACGTTATTTAATACCAGGATTAGTGGGGAGTATCGCCTTAGGAGTTGGGGTCGCCTTGCTACTGGAAAAGCTTGATAAGACTTATCATAGCGTCCAGGCACTCAAGAATGAAGTTAAACTGCCGTTGTTAGGAAATATTCCCTTTGAAAAACAAGTTGAAACCACTCAAAACCACATACCCAAGGGTAAAGTTTCCATAATAAAAATACCAAATCCCATTTTTAAAAGCATTGCTGGCTTGAATGTTTTCAGAAAGAAAAATTATAGCAGTTATTCGGCAAAATTTTTAGAATCTTTGCGGGTGCTTTATACAAATGTCCAATTGCTCAGTGGCGATCGCTCTATTACTTCTCTAATTATTACTTCAGCTATGGATGGTGATGGTAAATCTACTATTGCTTTACATCTAGCTCAAGTAGCTACAGATATGGGGCAACGAGTACTACTTGTAGATGCTAATTTACGCCAACCCAATATTCACACCTTATCAAACTTAAATAACTCACGTGGATTAAGTAATTTAATCTCCACAAACCTACCAACAACTGAGGTTATCCGACAGCTACCCTCAATGAATCAACTATCTGTAATCACTGCTGGGAGCATACCAGCCGATCCCGCAAAACTGCTTTCATCTGAAAAGATGAAGCAACTAATGACAGATTTCCATAATACCTTTGACTTGGTAATTTATGACGCTCCCTCTTTGTTGGAACTAGCTGATGTTAGCCTGCTGGCACCCCATACTGATGGCATATTGCTAGTGGTAAGAATTGATCAAACAGACTCATCAATGATTATGCGAACTTTAGAGCATCTCAAGACTTATCGAATGAATGTCTTAGGTATGGTTAGCAACGGTCAAAAAACCAACATCAACAGCAATTAACCTAATTTTCAGGTAACCTGACCCCAATCCTCCTTGATTGCGAGAATTGGGGAGAGAGAATGTGATGAGAATAATTGACACTCCCCGACATAAAATATGGCGGTTCCCATTCAATATATCCCTAATACATTCTCTTGCCAAAATTAGCCGCCAATAGTTCAATACAGTTCAGTTAAGCATTTCTTTCTTCTCTTTGCGTCCTTGGCGGTAGCCTGTGGCAAGCCGCTGCGCGTCTACGTTAAAAAAATTGACTTTTACAAAGAGTTTTGACCTTAACCCAAGCGTATTGGCCAATAGTTGTGCGTTCAGTTCAGCAAATTTAGAACTATAGATACATATAAATAAACACAGATGAAAAATCATCTGTGTTTATCAAAAGTTTAATTTTCAGTTTCTAATTTTCATCCCGTCCGTGAACTTGAGCAGGGGGGCTTGTTGCCTCAACAGCAGTGAATGGTTCTAGAATTTTGTATGTGTGGCTAGCTCCTTTTGGTACTACCCAAGAACTCCCTGGCTCTAGTAAGATGTTTTGTCCTTCAATATGCAATTCTGCACGGCCATTGATTACATAACCAACAGTTTCATATTCCCGCGCTGTTAATTCTTTAGGTTCGTTCGGTTGCTCATTCTCCCACAAACGCATCGAAATGCTTTTGCCAGATGCCAGATATTTTTGACCTAGTTGACCTTTAGGAGAATAGGCAGAGTCTATTTTTGTAACGGTTTTATCAGACATATTTTCTCCCTTCGATATGTAAATTTATTAAGTAGGCAATAGGCAATATAAAATTGCCTATTGCCTATTCTCTCCGTTAGCTTAGGTGTAGATATAGCATTTGCCATTCTTGTGAGGTACTTGGTAGGGGCGCAAAGCTTTGCGCCCCTACAAATTTCTGTATCTCATTTGATTGGGAACCGCTATAATTTGTTCGCACAATCAAATCACATTGATTGATATGTAAATCAAAAATTAGACTTCAGATTTGCTAAAATTCTAATCTCTGTTTCTGACTGGTGTGTTAGGAGGATATTGATAATAACCTTCTGTATCTCCCTGTAATCGGCTAGTTTTGTCTGCGCCTCTATTCTTTGTAGAATCAAAAAACTCTTTTGTAGCCCGAGGAGTTTGTTCATCCAAGTTTAGCTTTTCGCGGACATTATCAACAGTATCTTTTAATTTGTTTTGGGCATTTCTGATTTGCGTATCATTTCTAATTTCACCTTGACCGTCTGGTATGCGTTTATAATAAGTACCTTCTGGAGTTACAACATCAGCGTGTGCTACATTATCGTAACTAAAAGCTTGACCGAATAAAAACATAAATCCTACCAGAAAAACCACAATTGTCTGACGGATACGAATATTTTTAAGCCAAGAAATCAGTTGATTCATAAAAATCCTCAATTGCATTATATTGGGTGTCAAATTCACAAATTTGAATGGCAAATAGTCATTCAATGTTCGAGAACAACTTTAATCAAGTTGTCTTTCTTTCTCAAGGCTAAGCCACTATATCTGCATTTTCTGGTTATTCCTAGAAATGAGATTTGAAGAAAGTCTGTTTTTGTAGTGAAGCACAGTTGTGCTTCTCCACTAACGGTTATTTACATCGATACAGCAGCACCTGTAGTGGGTTTAGGAGGTTGAATTTGAGCAGCTGTCCGCACTCGATATATCTCTATTAATCGCTGTTCGTATTGCAATAAATCGTGGTAAATTTCTTTGAAAAGAGCAGTTGCTACTGGGTCAGTGTACATTGCACATAAATTGCCAATATCGCCGATACCAGTTTGCACATCTCCCAAAGCAGAACGTAATTGATATATGTCGTCACTTCCTGTTAAGGCACTTTTCACTTTGGCATACTGATTAGCGATATTTGCTCCTAACGAGGGTTTTTCACCTAATCTTTGCAAATATGTTTCTAGTTTTTGAATATGGCGTTGTTTGTTGCCAATCATATCTTCAAAAACTAATTTAATTTCGGTGTCAGATTCTTTTTCTGCGTATTTTTCTAAAGCTTCCAGTGAATAACGTTCACCAGTGAGGGCAGTATTTAAACCTCTGCCAATTTCACTTTTTGTTGAACCACCCCAAGCATCAGCTAGTTTCCACCATTCGGCAGTTGTATCTTTTTCATTTGGCAATGCAGCATCTTTGCCACCATAACCCAAGCGACTCAAAATAGCTGTAGTGAAAATTGCCAAGTCACCGGGTTCACGAGATGTAATTAAATTGGCATCTACTATTAAGGGTTCATCTGAATATTTTGCCCCTGCATTAGTGATGTCTTTACTAATAGCGATAAAGCCAGTTACTTGTTTACCTGTAAGTAAATCGCCTTCGATCAAGATTTGTGGCCCGTGGCAAACCGCAGCGACCAATTTTCCTTGTTGTACAGCTTCTTGTACAAAGCGAACTGTGTTGGGGTTGCGTCGCATTTTATCGGGAGCCATACCGCCAGGAATCACTACTGCATCGAATTCGGCTGCGATCGCTTCCGTTGTAGTACCATCAGCTTGTACGCTGAGCTTACCGCGTTTACCCTTGTATTTTTCATTCATCCGGGAACCAAGGACTACTACCTCCATTCCAGCTTGTTTTAGTCCATTATAAGGAACTGTAAATTCTACATCTTCTACTCCTTGTTCAATGAGGATAGCAACTTTTTTGTTACTAGAATGATTGTTATTGTGAGCCATAGTATGGTGTTACCTATTTATTTCTGAAATCGGCTAGTGCTTTCATTAACGAGAACAATTAAACAACCAGGATGTCTCCCTTATATAATGTTTAAATTCTCTGCTATGCAGGCACCTCACCCGTTGGTGAAGTAGCAAACAATTCTTCATAATCGTGAGAAAAACGGGAGTGAAAAGCAGCAAATGTTTCTGGCTTTATAGCATTTTGCAACACAGCAAATACAGCCCGGACATGAATTGCAGTAATAGTTGGTTCTATATTTTCTTTTTGACTTGCACGGGCGATAAATTCTTGCAAGTTAAAAGAACGATCGCCATTTGCTTTTTGCCCCCGCAAACAATCACCTAGTTGTTGAGGTAAGTTTGCAGCTAATTCTTCTGCCTCATCACCTGCTATTCGTTCTTTAAGAGTTTCTAATGTGGCACGGGTAGCGCGTTCGGCTTCTTCACGAGAATCTGATTGAGCGAGAGTTTGTACATGTGTAATAAACTCGTTGTATTCCACTTCCTACCTCCGCTGTTCAAAATTATTGAAATGTATTATTGCTGAGTATTTAGGTAGTTAATCAAATCAAAAATCGGTGAATTAAATTCTATTTTTTGGCTAATAAAAAATAGTTATGAATTAAGAAGTTGACTATCGAGTAATTTCGGTTTGATAACTCCTAACTCATAACTAATAACTTCAACTACAAGTTGCTTGACCATGAATTGATATTTCCAATTTACGCTGCGATCGCTAGTTTAGCTTCGTACCAAGGGGATAGATTGTTTTATGACTAAAGCCATACATCTTTAGTAAGACAACTTGCTGAGGATAAAACGTTATTGTAAGAATGTAGAAAATAGCTACTAATATGGCAGAAAAAAATCACAATGACGAAATAAAAACTGATGATTTGCCGCAAGAAATTACTGAATCTTACGGTACTGGTGTGAAAGACTTGCCAGGATACAATATTGCCGGACGAACGCTGCAAGACGAAAGACGCGAGTACACACAAACTAGCCCAAAACTCACTGGTGGCGATGTTGATGCTTATTGGCAGGATGCAGATGCAGTTGGAGATGAAGCTGTTGGTGGTACTGCTGCAACTCCCGATCAAAATGTCACTGAAGATATAGAAGCAGCAGTAGGGTTGGAAATGGACGATTCTACGTTTTTGCGTACCAACGATATTTTAGAGGAACGTGACGACGATCGCTGGGAGCTAGATCCGATGTCTTCTGAAGATTATCGACAACGGCGGGAATAAGCTGTTGAGTGAGGAGTTAGGAGTTAGGAGTTAGGAGTAGTAGGGGCGGGTTGAGCCAGAATCTCTTTTAGCAACAAAGTCTTTTTGTAAACCCGCCCGTACAGGAGTTAGGAGTTAGAAATTTTCCCCCCTGCCCCCTGCCCCCATCTCCTCATCTCCCAGTCCCCAGTCCCCAGTCCCCAGTCCCTTCTACTTATTCTTCTTGCACATCAATCCAGATACTACCTTCTTCCACACGAATCGGAAAAACTGGTAGTGGTTTTTCTTGTGAAACTAGCGAGAGTACTTTACCTACCCCAGGTGGCCAGGGACACCAATCTTTTACCTCACCAGTACTTAGGTCAAAACTACTGCGATGGAAAGAGCAAACAATCGCCCCATTTTCAGTAATTTTTGCACTTTTCAAAGGCAATTTTAAGTGGGGACAGGTGTTATCCACGGCATAAAGCTGATTTTCGTGATTTAAAAGTAGGATTTTGCGGTTACCAACTTTTACCACTTGTCGCGCACCTGGCGATAGTGCTTCGGCTGCAAGAACTTTAGTCCAACTCATTAGGTTCTCCTTCCCTAATAGATCTGCTTTTAGTTTCTCGCAATTGTGACCAGTGCGATCGCTTTTGTAGAAATGGCAAGGCGGGAGTTAAAAGTTGGAATAAAACTTAAACCCAAGGTTTTTATTCACGGCATAAGCTGTATCCGGGTAGTCGCTAAATATGCCATCAATACCTAAGTTGAAAAATAGCTCATATTCCCCTTGGGGATTTCCTTGAAAATCCAACGGTAAAAAGTGGTCTTCATTGCGGAATGTCCAAGCATGAACCAGTAAATCGGATGCATGAGCATCGAGAATCAAAGATGTTGGTGAAAGCAATTTACCAGTGCTGTCTCTAGAAACCAGCAGATTTTTATGAATTCCTATTGCCTGTGCATATTTAGCAATTTCTTTGAAACCGGAAGCAGTTACTAAATCTGCATAAGTACTATCATTGCCATTAACTACAAAATCATAAGGTTTACCAGTATTATTCAACAATTGCACCAAAGGTAAATCAGTTTTTGTAGATAAATATTGTAAATTACTCACTTCAAAAGACTGAATGAAAATAGGTGCATTAGCTCCTTGATAACCGTTTACGGTTAAAGCGGCTAATAAGGGTGTTTCTAGGTCTAAGCCAATAGATTTAAAGTAAGTCGGGTGCTTAGTTTCTGGATAAATTCCAATTTGACGATTAATTTCGGCACTTTTGTTTTTGACTAAATCGATAATTTCTTGGAATGTGGGAATTTCAAATAGTCCATTATAAAGGATATTTTGCGGGCGCAGTTGAGGAATTCGCTCTTTGGCTCGTAGTGTTTTTAGTTCTGCAAGGGTAAAGTCTTCAGTAAACCAACCTGTTTTTGATTCTCCATCAATTATTTTGGTGGTTTGAAGGTGAGCAAATTCTGTATGTTTAGCAACATCTGTAGTTTCAGAAATTTCATTTTCGTGACGAGCAATTAAAACACCGTCTTTTGTGGTAACTAAATCTGGTTCAATATAGTCAGCCTTCAGTGCGATCGCTAATTCATAAGCAGCCAAAGTATGTTCCGGACGATAGCCGCTAGCGCCTCGATGTGCAATGATAATTGGGGGCTTACTTGTGAATGTTTTAGTCACCTTGGTTTTAAAAACTTAACTTCTATTTTTCAATGCCTATTGTCCATTCCCTATTCCTTATTTTCCCAAATTAATTAGGTTAGGATCTGCACATTATTTCTTGCTCACAAATCTATACATTTTAATATAGCGCCAACTCTTTTCATTTTCTAAATTATATAAGTCGCTCATTTCGGCTTTAAAAGTATTCTTTAATCCCCAATAGAACTCTCGATTAATTATCAGTAACACTGTCTTGGCATTTTTGGTGACTGTATTAATTTTTTCTCCTAAATTTTTTCCATCTATTTTTTCGAGAATATATCCTGGTACATACAAAGTTGATGAATCTCCGTAATAATTGAATAATCTCCTCTGTCCCAACAGTAATACAGATTTTGCGGATTCATCTCGATTGTTTACTAAATATTGAACGGCTGAGCGATAGTCATCTTTTCCATATACTGGATCTAAATAGTAATTAAAGTTTGAATAAATATTCATAATTACCAAAAAAGCAGTAGCTATTTGGGCAAATTTAGATAGATCAAGTTTACCTTGAGGTTGATTTTGAGGCTGGTAGTTATGCAAAAATGCTGACGGTATCAAAATGAAAATCGGTATGCATAGATAAAATGAATGACGTGGTAGCCAATTAATTTTAGTTACCATAGCAAACACAAAATTTAGTAAAAATGATGTTACTAAAATCAATATAAATAAATAATCAGCACGTTGATATATTTTTTTCCGAGAATGGCTCAATAAACTCCTCACTAAAGCTATAGAAATTACAGCGATCGCAATAAAAAAGATTAGAAAATGAGGCCAGAAACCAAGTAAAATATCTATTTTATTATCACCACGTAATTCCTCCAGTGGTGGTCCATAGGATGTCCCGACTAATATGCCGTAGAACACAAACATAATGTTCTGAATTATAGGTAATCCAGCACGAGTAACTGCTGTAGCTGTTGGATCGGATGCAGCAGGTGAAGACAAATAGAACCAAATCATTGGTGAAGAAAAAATGACTGAAGGTATCAACCATTTAAGCCATTCTTTGAAGTTCCTATAAACGATGGCATGAGATATATAAAGGGCTGATGTAAACATTATTGTTAAGACACTGCCAAAAGTTGCGATCGCAGTAAAAATACCAAAAAATACTTGTGAGATAATCTGATTATTTTGGTCTTCTCGGAGTGAATTACTGAAGAAGTATACCTGAACAGAAGCTATAAATATTAATAATGAATACGGTCTGGCATCTTGACTATAGAATACGCTAAAAGAACTCACCGCTAAGATTAAAGACGACCAAAATGCATGTTTTTTGCCATAGATACTTAGGCAAGTAAAGTAGATAATAATTACTGAACCCACTCCAAACAAAGCTGAGAGCGATCGAATGGCAAATTCACTATCCCCAAAAAATGAACGCCAATAGAACAATAGCAAGTAGTAAAGTGGTTGGTATTTATCACCAGCTTCTCGATTTACGATTCTATAGAGATTTTCTTGAAAACTTGCAGAATCAGATAAAGATAAGCTCCAACCTTCATCATACCAAAGACTTTGATTTTCCAACAAAAAGAAACGGGCAAAGATGCTAATTGTAATAACTGTAAAAAGCACTAAATAAGATTTAGACTGTTTCATGTCCATCTCCAAAGCATTAAATTAATATACACAATATAGAACTTTGTAATTATGAAAATTCCATATAGACTTGAGCAATATATGAAATTGAAGAAGAATACAAAATTCAGAATCAAGACGCGACTCAAAAATACTCGGCTTAGCTTCGCTATCGAACGCGAGTGCGTCTACCCTTGGGAGAAGACTCGGTGAATCGCTACTCTACGAGACGCTAAAAGCGAACGCTATCAGTGGGGGATTCAGACCCGCCGCTTTCTTTTTGACCACCAAATCTACGATTTGGTGGGGGTGCAAAAACGCCGATTATTCATCCGCCAGTCGTACAAAATACCCAACTGAATTCTGACGACTGACTCCTGAATTCTGTTTGATAAATAGCTTTATTTTAGTGTAAGAGTAAATGGAAGACTTTATCATATGAAGGAGTATTTTCTTGTGTTAATTCTTCTGTTAAAAAGAATAACCTGTGGTCAAATGACACTAAAAATTAAACTCTAGCCTATTGTAAGCATTACTTACATAACCTTAAACCTTTAAAATCTTTAGCAGATGAGTAGGCATATTGACATGAGTGAAAATACAGAAACAATTTTCAGTAAAGTCATTAGTCGGGAAATTCCGGCTGAAATTGTTTATGAGGATGATTTGGCGTTGGCATTTAAAGACATCCACCCCCAAGCCCCTATTCACATCCTGGTGATTCCCAAAAAACCCATTCCCACATTAGCTGATGCTGAATCTCAGGATCGTGAACTATTGGGGCATCTTCTATTAACTGCCAAACGCGTTGCCCAAGAAGCAGGACTGAAAAATGGTTATCGAGTTGTCATCAATAGTGGTGATGATGGCGGCCAAACAGTCTACCACTTACATATACATATCCTGGGAGGACGGCAGTTAGATTGGCCTCCTGGTTGATAAAACCAAATGAATCGCATTCAGAAATGCGATTCATCTTTCAAACAAATCAGTATCATAATCAATACTTATTTAAAGTTACTTTACAAATCTTAATTTTAGTTTTAAGGTAGTAAGCATAGGTAAGTAAGTTTACTTACTGAAATCATAAACAAACAACCGCACTTATAAAATCATGACCGCAACCATTCAACAGCGCCAAAGCGCCAACGTCTGGGAACGCTTCGCCAACTGGATAACCAGCACCAACAACCGCCTATACATCGGCTGGTTCGGCGTATTGATGA